>NZ_AZFM01000039.1 GCF_001434335.1 Lactobacillus kalixensis DSM 16043 | reverse complement strand
TTGTATCACCCGACGACAGTTAAATATATTACACACTCTTTCTCTTTTCGTCAAATCTTTATTTTCATCCGGATATTACTCTAATTTAAAAGGATTTATAATAAAATCGTTCATATCCAAGTGCAATTTTAACCAAAACTCTTTCTCTTCAGCTCAAAAAGTTCGTAAAACGTTCATTTTCGAGCAAAATTTCCCCAAAATTTTTTTGATTTTTTTAAATTAATATTCCATCACAATGATCAAGCTCATGTTGAATGACTTCTGCAGTGAAATCTTTAAAGACTTGGCTTGATTTTTCAAAGTCCATGTTTTCATATTCAACAGTAATTGTTTTATAGCGCACCGCTGCTCTTGTTCCATCGAGTGATAAACATCCCTCTTCTGCTAAGTATTGATCTTTTTTAGAAACAAGTCTTGGATTAATCATTATAATCGGAAGTGGTCCTAAGTAAAAAGCAATGATTCGTTTACGACTTCCAATCATATTCGCCGCAAGGCCTGCCGCTTTATCTCGTTGACTTAATAGTGTATCTCGCAAGTCAATTGCATCTTGTTTATCTTGGGGCTTGGCTGATATCGCCTTTAACTTTAAAAAATTTTGATCATGAATTATTGTTTTAACTGACATATTATTCAACTTTCTTTTATATATAGTAGTAAGAGGTTATAAATGATAAATAAAGCAATCGCAAAACTTGATCCATTCAAGCAACTAACTACTGAACAACAAAATCTGATTAATAGAATTCTAACGTTTACTGAGACACATTTACAAGCAGATTATCCTGCTGTTTTTACTATTTATGGAGATGCCGGTACTGGTAAAAGCGTCGTTTTGTCAGCATTGTTTACACAAATTCAAATTATGACTCGGCAAAAAGAAGCACCTTTTAAAGATAGAGAAAACTACTTCTTAGTAAATCACCCTGAGATTCTAAAAGTCTATAAACAAATAGCCGGTCCAATTAATGACCTATATAAAAAAGACTACATGCGCCCAACTTCCTTCATTAATCAAATGGATAAAAAGCATACTTCTGCAGATGTTGTCGTTATCGATGAAGCTCATCTGCTTTTATCAAAACCAGATCACTACAACAATTTTTATTATCAAAATCAATTACAAGAAATCATCAAGCGTAGCAAAGTTGTTATTCTTGTTTTTGATCAATATCAAGTATTAAGAATGAAAAGTCTGTGGACAGATCAACGACTTGAAAAAATCACTCATCAATATCCACACGAAGACTACCACCTCCTTCATCAGTTTCGAATGACTGCACCTGATGATTTAATCGCCTGGTTTAATGATTTTACAGATGGCAAGCTATCTCCTCTTCCAAAAGATGCGCAGCATAATTATGACTTTCGCGTTTTTAACGATGCAGAAGAAATGCGACAAGAGATTGTCAAAAGAAATAATGAAGTTAGCTTATCACGCATTCTTTCAACCTCTGGTTACCCTTCAACTTTGGATGGAGGCAAGCACTACATAATAGAAGGAAGATTCAAAATGCCTTGGGACCAATATAATTACACTTCAACTCCATGGGCTGAAATTCCTTCTACCATTGATGAAGTCGGCTCTATTTATACCTGTCAAGGTTTTGATCTCAATTATGTTGGGATCATTATTGGCCCTCCATTTAGCTTAAATAAAAAAACTAAACAAATTCAGATAAATTTGGATAAAATCACTGATATCGAAATGTTTAAAAAAAGAGATGATTTGTTTGATGCAGCTCAGATTAAGAAGCTTGAACAAAAAATGGTGATGAATTCACTCAATGTTTTATTTAAACGTGGGATCTATGGCTGCTATCTTTATGCACACGATTCAGCTCTGCGTCAGGAATTAATCAATTTATTTCAGACTATTTCTAAATAGTTACAAATAAGTTCACATTTTTTACTTTTTTTAAATATTTTTTTGAAATATAAGTTTTATAATACAAAGTAAGACTTGTTCTGAGGAGAATACTTATTTTGAAGAAAAAAATTTTAGCTGTAGCTGCTATCGCTATAGGTCTTGCTAGTCCCGCAGTTTCAATTTCTACTAGCCAGCCAGTACAAGCAGCTACCCAATCAGAAAAAACAGCAATGCGTACCTTCGTTCGTAATGTTATGGACCAAAATAATGTGCGTGGTAGCGCAGTAATAATTAAAGATGGTGAACCTCAACAAATCAGCTTAGGATACGGCTGGTATGGTAAAAAAATCGGTAACGGTAATCCAAAAGTTGTTTACCCAACTGCATCTTTGCAAAAAGTACTAACTGCAGCAATGATTATTCAATTAATCAACGAAACTTCTGGTACCAATCAGCAATTCACTCAATATACTAAAATATCCCGTTGGTTCCCAACTTTACGTAATGCAAATAAGATTGCGGTCGGTAATTTGCTAACTCACACTTCTGGAATTCG
This sequence comes from Lactobacillus kalixensis DSM 16043, assembly GCF_001434335.1. Classification (GTDB taxonomy): domain Bacteria; phylum Bacillota; class Bacilli; order Lactobacillales; family Lactobacillaceae; genus Lactobacillus; species Lactobacillus kalixensis. The sequence goes on along the minus strand of NZ_AZFM01000039.1, from coordinate 11,332 downwards.
GGCAACTGGTTCCGAAGTTAACCGTGGCTACAATTACTCTGAGGCCAATGCTATTAATTGGATTGTTAACAACATCAATTCCACTGCACAATCAAGCGTAGGAACTTATTACTATAACAATTCAAATTACATTCTTTTAGCTGGAATTATTAGAGCTGTTACTGGTAAGTCTTATGAAGAAAACTTCCAAGAAAGAATCGTTAACAAGCTTGGTTTACAACATACCTACCTTTACCAAAATATTCCAAGCTCAATGACCGATGCAATTTCTTACAACTGGAATAATGGTAGCTATCGTAATGCTGCTTATGTCAAAAGATCATTGGCTTCACAACTACCCGGCGCAGGTAACCTATTCTCTACACCAATGGATTACTACAAGATGCAAGTAGGTTTAACTGATGGCTCAATTTTAAGTGCATCTGACTTTAATTATTTAACACACTTAAAATCTAAGAAAACGGATTATTCTGGCGGAGTTTATTTAAAGAATAACGATAGCTTGAAAATGGCTTATGGTAACTTAGCTGGTACTCACTTTGGTAATTGGTTCCAAATGACTACCGACAATAAAAACGGATTGATTTTATTCTTAAATCAAACTAATGACAACGAAAGCACCGTTAAATCAATTGGTTATCAAATCTTAAACTACATCAAGCCCAACACTTTTAGTGCAAACTAATTATGTAGCTATCAAAAAAGAAGAGCAGTCGCTCTTCTTTTTTATTCATCAAACAATAATTCATACATTGACTCTGACAAAGGCGTCTTTAGGAGTAGATCCATTCCTACTGCCGCCTTTTTCTTTGTGCCAATTTGTTCTTCTTTTACGGTATCTTTTTGAATCTGCGCTTGACCAAGATAGAAAAACTCTTTGCCTGCCGCGTCACTTCGTTTGACAAAAATATGTAATCTCATTTTCTCTATTTTCAATAGTTTCTGTACTTCGGCTGAATCAAGGTGTCGGGGACTGCGAGTATACCACCTTAAACTACGGCCATTTTGTAAACTATTATCATAAACAGCGTTGCGCTTTTTCTCAGAGTCTTTTTTATAAGTGATAAAAATCGGCGTTTCATGATCACTAACGCGATAACCATACATCGGCGCTGACACATCCTTAGGCCAATTTAGCAAACGACACACGTCTTCACGATCATATTGTTTATACAAGGTGAATTGTTCAGTAGCGTTATAATCACGAGTTAAATCTAATCCAGTAGTAATTACATCAACCATTAATTTAGCAAAATCTGAATCTTTTAAAGCAGCGCTAAATTCAGAAGAAAGCTGATAGCCAGAATCACAATGTGAAATCAGTGACAAATTACCATACTGCGCTTTCTTCGTTGTCTTCCCCGCCTTCACATCAAAGAATGATAAAGTCAAAACATCATCGATTGACTTAAGCACCGCTTCATCATGATATGCATTTTCTTGATCTAGCGCTTCCAAGTATTGCGCTTCACTTACCTTATCACGTTCCAATAATAATTTAAGTAAAATTAATTCATGTGGCCTTTTACCATTCATCAATTCTTTAGTGACAAAAGTTAATAGCTGGGATTCATACTTCGTCATTTCGACATTCTCACCCATTTTTTGTAAAAACACACCATAGTTACTAAGCTGCTTATTTTTCTCAAAAACGATCGGTGAAATTGAACCGTAATGTTGGAAATCTTGCAGAAGTGGGATCCGCCCAATCTTTTGTTTTAAATCCGTATAAGCTGCTTTTAATTCACGCAAGCTATCTAATTTGATTTTATCTAACGATGTAAGTATTTGCTCAGTCGCAATTCGACTAAAATTGATTGTTGATAAACCTACAAACGAAGGTAATTTTGCTTCTGTTATAGCTATATCTTTATCGCGGCTACGATCACCATTTAGTGCAATTGGAATTAAATAGTTGTTCTTGTAATTCCCAATAAAGTCAATTACAGTGACAAAATCCTTGTGCGGATACTTACGCAAGCCCCTACCTAATTGCTGAATAAATACAATACTGGATTGGGTGTTACGCAACATAATAATCTGGTTCAACTTTGGAATATCTACGCCTTCGTTAAACAGATCAACCGTCATAATATACTCTAAGTCGCCATTTTCTAAGGCTGCAACTACCTTTTGACGTTTATTCTGGGAATCTTTATTTGTTAAAGCAGCCGCTGGATGTCCAGACTTTGTAAATTTTTCAGCAATTATTCTTGCTTCATCTTGTCTGCTGCAAAAAACTAGTCCACACGCACGATTACCGCAATAGCCATAATAACCAATCTGCTCAAGTACATACCTTACTCGCTTTTCTGCTGTTAACTGACGCAACTTGCTGGTTTCAGTAATCAATTCACCGTCTAATTCATAATCTTGAACACCAACATAATGAAACGGTGTCAGCATTTTTTCTTCTAAAGCATCTCGCAAACGAATCTCATAAGCTAAGTTATAATCAAAAATCTGATACACATCTTGTTTATCCATTCGTTCAGGTGTGGCTGTCATTCCCAAATAAAACTTCGGCTTAAAATATTGCATAACTTTTCGATAACTTGGCGATGCTGAACGATGGGCCTCATCAATCAAAATGTAGTCAAATTCATCAGGTTTAAAGGATGTTAAAACACTATCTTGGCTCATCGTCTGAACTGTCGCAAAAAGATATTTCCCATCAGTTCGATGACTATTTCCCGATAACAGTGAAAACTCTTTTTTATCTCCACCAATTACTTGATAAAAGCTATCACGGACTTTTTCAGCAATTTGCTGACGATGAACTAAATATAAAAATCTCTTCGGCTTAAAATCTTTAACTGCAAACGCACCTAAATAAGTTTTTCCAGTACCAGTTGCTGAAACTACCAGTCCTCTATTTTGACCACTAACTACTAATTCATGCAAATTCTTCAATGCAGCTTTTTGCATTTGATTGGGAATTATTTCCTGGGAAATATTTTTATGGTATTTCCCAACAGGTCTACTCCAAGTTTGACGATATTGCTCAATCCAGTCTTTAGTTAAGCCAAAGCTTTGTGCACTTAAATCAGTAATTTGCTTGCCTATTTCCCGAGTTAAAGCAGCGTTTTCTCTTGAGCTTACCTTTAGCGACCATTCGTAATTACTAAGCAAAGCATTTCTTGTCAGATTAGCACTACCAATAATTAAAGTTTGATAATCTTCATGTTCAAAAAAATATCCTTTGGCATGAAAATTTTCTTCATTAATCAATACCGTTAAGTTTGGAATTTTCAACAACTCTTCAAAAACTTTTGGAGAGTTAAATCCAAGATAACTACCAGTTATTAAAGTACCGCTCACCTTTTTAGTCGCTAAATCAGCCAGAACCAGCTTAAGTGGGACCAACATATCTTCAGTCACAAAAGCTACTGCCCATACAAAACTCTTACAAGTTAATAGTTCTCTTCGTAAAGTTAACCAAATTTTGTCATTAGAATCATTCTTCAATAATTTTGGGCCAAATAAGTTATGCCCGGGATAGCTCGGATCATACAAGCCATTCAAAATTGCATCTTTCAATGGTTCATTCATATAAACACCTCGCAAATAATTTTACCTAACCAAAAAAGAAGACCCAAATCATGAGTCTTCCTGTCGTTAATTTTCTTCGGCTTGCCATCTATCCTTGAAATGGAATAAAACAAGTGGAATGATCGCAACAATCACACACATTCCAATCAAACTCCATACATACGCTCCCCGCAAATTACTTGGCGTACCAACCGCTGGAGTAAAAGTTACGAAAAAGGCAATAACAGTAATTACTAAAGCTAAGCATGAAATAGCAATACTTAAATTAGTATTCTTAGTCATGTAGTAAGCCCGGTGCAAATCTTCATGCTTTCTCTTCAAGGTGATAAATGCAATAAGCATAATAATGTAAACCATCAAGTATTGTGCTGTGGTTGCTGCTAAAGAAACATTGAAAGCAAAATCTGCATTGCTACCACTGGTAAAGGTAATTAAAACTGCAGAGCAAGTAACAATTAATGATTGCGTAACCATTAAACGAATTGGCACATCATGCTTACTTGCTTTAGCGAAGAATTTCGGTAAGTAACCTTCTTTAGCTGCTTCAAACATCCCTTGATTAGGTCCAGCAATCCAATTACCAAGTTCACCAATAATTCCACAAGCAAGCATTACCCCGATAATTTTCTTCAAAATATCACCTGGTAAGCCAATTGAATCAAGCAAAATTCCAAAAGTATAAACAAAGCCTGTACTATTTTGAATTTGACTCTTAGGTACACTCATTCCGATTGCCATTGAACCAAGTAGGTCAAAAGTAATCGCAGTCAAAGCTAAAGCAAGCATAACTTTTGCATAAGAATGTGGATGTTCCAAATTCTTAACGTGTGGTGCAGATGCTTCTCCCCCGCAAAAGGCTAACATAAATGGAACAAAGGCAACTAATGTAGCACTGTCTATCTTATGTGGAATGATCGTATTCCAATTAATCTGCATATGTAGCGGATGCCCTTGAGCTAGGTAAACGAAGAACGCAATAATAATCAGAACAACAGGAAAAGCAATTCCCAAAATGAATAGCCACTCTGCAATTCGACCAATCTTCTTAACCCCGATCACCTGAATTGCGGTTGCACTCCACAAAATAACCATCATCAATAAGAATCGGACAATTGGTGTGGTATTAAACCAAGGCGTATCAAATGTAATCGACAAAGCCCCGATAATAACATACATCATCGTATCCATTCCCACAGTAATATGAATCCATTGTAAAAACATTGCGGTCCAACCAGTTTTTTCACCTAAAGTTCCTTTAACCCAAGTGAAGATCCCACCTTTGGACCAGCCATCAACTGATGCCATTTCTCCCGCCATCTGAGTAATTGGAATAAACCAAGCAATACCAGCAATCAACAAATAAAATAGTGCAGTTGCACCAGTTCTACCAAATGGAGCCAATTCATCGACTGAAATAACCATTGAACTTGTCATTGCAAACAATTTAAAAGCAGTCAAGCGGTTATATTTCAAGTCCTGTTCTAAGGCCCAGTCCTCGTTTTCTTCGCTCACGAAATTTCCCCCTACAAAATATAAAACTTTTTTCGAAAAACATTTTACTCTTTTAGACCAATTAAAAAAAGCACTCCTTAAAGGAATGCTATAAATTTTAAATTATAGGCTAATTTCAAGCAAAATCGGGCAATGATCTGCTCGTTTACCTGTATCAATCATTTCAGACCGCTTAATTTTATCAGCGATTCGATCACTGGTTAACCAATAATCAATTCTCCAGCCTGAGTTGTTGGCCTTGGCTGTTCTTACTCGTTGTGCCCACCAAGAATAAACACCTTCAACATCACCATTTACTTTTCTAAATGAATCGGTAAATCCTGCATTCAATAATTCAGTAAAATCTTCACGCTCTTCATCAGTAAATCCGGCTGAATGATGATTAGTGTCTGGGTGTTTCAAGTCAATAGGCTTATGCGCACAATTATAGTCACCACTAGCAATAACCGGCTTTTTCGCATCAAGTTCTTTAAGATAATCGATATATTTTTGATCCCAAACTTGACGTTCAGCTAAACGTTTCAAGCCATTACCTGAATTTGGTGTGTACACTTCAGTAACGAAAAATTCAGGAAATTCCAGAGTGATAATTCTGCCTTCCAAGTCCATCGGCTCAGGTGCACCAATTTTAGGATAGGAAACTTCAGGCTTTAGTGTCTTTAGATATAAATACATTGTTCCCGCGTATCCTTTTCTAGCAGGCTCCTCTGATGAACGCCAAACATAATTATATTCTGGAAACATTTCAGCTAGAATTTCTTGATGTTTTTTGGTAGGTCCGCTCTCTCTTAATTTTGTTTCTTGAATTGCAAAAATATCTGGCTTTTCGTCATGAATTTTTTGTAAAACATTTCTAGTTTCTAATGCTCGAGCAGACTGACTGGTCAATGCTGCATTTAATGAATCAATATTCCATGAGATTAATTTCATTTTCCTCTCCCCTAATCCAATCTTTCTTTTATTATATCGAAAAAAGCTCAGCTTAGACTTTTTCTAAACTGAACTTTTGAAGGGAGTTGTGTTGAATGAGAATAACGAGAATTTATTTCAACATTGTTGCAAGTCTTAAGTTACTTGCTTGTTTGAGATATAGCAATTAAGAATTTAGGAACATCTATATTATATCTATAGGATCACCTCTCTGTTTTTAGGCTTAACATTATCTGTTATGAGCATATAATATCAATTTAGTGACACTATGTCACTATTTAAGATTTATCTTAATAAATTGTTTAGAATTTTTCATTAACTTATTGTTGATTCGACTGAATCGATTATATTTTTATTTCAGTTTCACATGAAACATTTTCACGTTTGTTTTTGATATTTGTTAAAAATAAAAACATTTTTTGTGTTTTGTTTAATAATAGCAAGAGTATAATAGAAATCGGTCATAATTATATGATTTTTACGGAGGTAGAATTTTATGACAAAGATTTTTGCTTACGCTATTCGTAAGGATGAAGAACCATTCTTGCACGAATGGGAAGATGCTCACAAGGATATCGATGTTGAATTCACAGATAAACTTTTGACTCCTGAAACTGCTAAGTTAGCTAAGGGTGCCGATGGTGTTGTTGTTTACCAACAATTAGATTACACTGCTGATACCCTCCAAGCTTTAGCAGACGCTGGCGTAACTAAGATGTCATTACGTAACGTTGGTGTTGATAACATTGACATGGACAAGGCTAAGGAATTAGGCTTTGAAATTACTAATGTCCCTGTTTACTCACCAGACGCTATTGCTGAACACGCTGCTATTCAAGCTGCACGTGTATTGCGTCAAGATAAGCGCATGGATGAAAAGATGGCTAAGCGCGACTTACGTTGGGCTCCTACTATCGGTCGTGAAGTTCGTGACCAAGTTGTCGGTGTTGTTGGTACTGGTCATATCGGTCAAGTATTTATGCAAATCATGGAAGGTTTCGGTGCAAAGGTTATTGCTTACGATATCTTCAAGAACCCTGAACTTGAAAAGAAGGGTTACTACGTAGATTCACTTGACGACTTGTACAAGCAAGCTGACGTTATTTCACTTCACGTCCCAGACGTTCCAGCTAACGTTCACATGATCAACGATGAATCAATCGCTAAGATGAAAGATGGCGTAGTTATTGTTAACTGTTCACGTGGTCCACTTGTTGACACTGATGCTGTAATTCGTGGATTAGACTCAGGCAAGATCTTCGGCTTCGTAATGGATACTTACGAAGGTGAAGTTGGCGTATTTAACAAGGATTGGGAAGGTAAAGAATTCCCAGACAAGCGTTTGGCAGACTTAATTGATCGTCCAAATGTTTTGGTAACTCCACACACCGCCTTCTACACCACTCACGCTGTACGCAACATGGTCGTTAAGGCATTCGACAACAACTTGAAGTTAATCAATGGCGAAAAGCCAGATTCTCCAGTTGCTTTGGACAAGAACAAGTTTTAATCAATAATTAAAGCTACTAAAAAGAGGTTTGGATTTTTCCAGACCTCTTTTTTGCTCTAAAAATATTTTATTGAATATCTAAATACTTTGCCAAAACTTGTAACACACCATTGTCATTATTAGATGGTGCTTCATATTTTGCGACTGTTTTAGCCTTTTCATTAGCGTTGGCCATTGCATAACTAAAGCCGCAATTTTCTAACATGCCAATGTCATTTTCACCATCACCAAAGGCAATCAATTCTTCTTGCTTAATGCCAAAATAATCAAGAATATCAGCGATTCCCTTAGCCTTGTTAATGCCTTTGTGAACTAGGTCAATCGTCATATTACCGCTGCTAGTTCCGCGAACATAATCTCCGTACTTAGCGTTGAAACGATCTTGAATGATTGTAGCTAATTCATCATCTGCAGTTAAACAAATCTTCAAAATTGCATCACTAGGATCAATTTCATTAAAATGCTCAACTTCCTCTACTCCGCGGTAGTATAAGCGAACATCATCTTTAGTTGCTTGATCCATGCTCTTTAAGACATAGCAATGATGTTCAGCACTAACCATGATAATTGCTTCAGGGTATTCAGTTTGGATAAAGTTCAAAAGTTTTTGTGCAATATCATAATCAAGTGCAGTTTTTTTAATTACCTTACCATTTACTTCAAGCACCGCACCATTTTCAGAAACATAATCAATTCCATCAATGCCGTCAAAATAATCATGCGAACGGAGCAATTGGTTACCAGTAGCTGAAATAAAGGGTATTTTATTAGCTTGTAATTCTTTTAAGACTTTACTAAATAGCTTATGATCAAAAGTTTTTCGATCATTTAAAAATGTGCCGTCCATATCAACTGCGACAGCTTTAAAGGGTATTTTCGTCATTTGTATCACCTTTCCAATACCCTTATCTTACTATGTAAGCGTTTTTCGATCATTATTTCTTGAAATTATAAAATTTCTTTCGCAGCTATTAAAATATTTCATTTTCCGCAATATATTTCAGCTTAGCGGGTAAAGATAAGGATATTGTGCAGTTTCTGGAACTTTATCCCATGTAACTGTGTGACCCGCACCATGTGAACAAAAGACAGAATTTGGCGTATTCTCAAAATCAGAAACAGGATCATAAGCCCGATCATTAATAACTTCTTCCGCATTGTGGCATGGTAGATAACCTTTGACCACACACTCTAAATTGCCATCTCCATGAGTATAATTGCGAACATTAATTGCATAATCTTGCATTTGGCTGACTGGTGCTGATCCTTCAATGACAACACGATTTCCTTTATCTTCCGGAGTTTTAAAAGTTCCACTCATTTGCTGGATATCGTTGAGTGCTCTACCTACCTGATCGACGCCAACTTCAAAGCGAAAATCATACCAGGGTTCAAGTAGTTGCAATTTATTTCGAACTTTTAGTTCCATTAATCCTTGTCTAACTGCTCGATAAGTAGCTTCTCTAAAATCACCGCCAACTGAGTGAACAATACTCCCTTTACCTCCAATTAGGGTGATCTTCATATTTGTGATCGGTGAGCCAATTAAAGCACCTAGATGTTCTTTAGAAGTTAGTGCAGTCATAATTTGATGCTGCCAATTTTTATCAAGTACTTCTAGATCACACTTATTTTCAAAAATAATTCCACTATTCTTTTCACTTGGTTCAAGCAACAAATGCACTTCTGCATAATGGCGCAGCGGTTCAAAGTGCCCTACTCCTTCAATTTGCGCAGTGATTGTTTCTTTATACAAAATATTTCCTTGTGTGAAACTAACCTCCAGATTAAAGCGATCTTTCAGTAACTGTTGTAAAATTTCTAACTGAATTTCACCCATCACTTGAACGTGAATTTCTTGTAAATGCTCTGACCAAGTTACATGAAGCTGCGGATTCTCATCTTCTAAGGTTTTCATTGCACGTAAACAAGCGTGAATATCTTCTTCAGTATCAACTTTATAAGTTAAAACGGGTTCAAGAACCGCATTTACAGCGTCATCAATGCCAAAGCCTTGGCCAGGATAAGTTTTATTTAATCCAGTTGCTGCAACAATTGCACCGCTTGGCATTGCCTTAACCGTCTGGAATTTTTCACCATTATAATCGCGTAGCTGATTAATCTTCTCTCCTGCCAATTCGTCTTTAGCTTGGACTTGTCCACCTAGAACGCGAAGCCAAGTTAACCGCTCACCTTTTTTATCATGAGAAATCTTAAAACATCTTGCCTTAAAATCTGTTGCAAAGTTCTTTTCCTTAATCCATTTGGTAAAACCAGCCAAGAATTCAGAAATACCGTCCATTTTTAAAGCCGAGCCAAAATAAACTGGATAAATCTTTCTTTCAGCAATCAGATTCTGGATGTCACTTTCTTCAACTTCACCGCTATCCAAATATTTCTCAAGCAGTTCATCATCAGAAGCGGCAACATTTTCAAAAAAATCTTCATCTTCGTTTTCAAAAGATAAACAATTCTGATCCAAATTTTCTTGTAAATCATTCAAAAGTTGCGCTTTGTCTGCACCTGGCATGTCCATTTTATTTACAAAAATAAAAACGGGTAAATTACGATGCTTCAGTAAATTCCACAAAACTCTAGTGTAACTAGTCACCCCGTCTGAGGCCGAGATGACTAAGATCGCATAATCTAGCACACTCAGAACTTCTTCAGTTTGAAAAGAAAAATCAACGTGGCCGGGAGTATCAAGTAAGTTAATCTCGGCATTCTCAATCGTTAATTTTGCTTCATGAGAAAAAATGGTAATGCCGCGCTTCTTCTCAAGTTCATCTGTATCTAAAAAAGCATCCCCGTTATCCACTCGCCCTAACGAGCGCAGATTCCCTGCTTCATATAATAGTGCTTCAGAGAGCGTCGTCTTCCCCGCATCAACGTGGGCAACGATTCCTGTCGTAATATTCTTCATAATTTTCACCTAAAAAAAGTATCTTACTTTTAACGATAAGATACCTACTTGGATTATTCAATTAATACTTCTTCTGAAAATCGTTCTGCATTAACTTGACGAATTCAGGATAATTCTCAACTTCAAAAAGTGGACGAAGATTCAACGCATTCTTGCGGTGGCGGTGATTGTACCAAATACTGTCAAAGCCGTATTGCTGCGCACCCATAATATCTGATTGCAGACCATCCCCAAAAAAGATCGTCTCACTAGGACCAATCTCAGTCCTGCTAAAGAAATAATCAAATGCATGTTGATCAGGTTTTTGATAATGCGCTTCTTCTGAGGTGACAATTAAGTCAAAATATTTTTTCACTCCAGCAAGTTCCAGGCGGTGATTTTGCATAAATTTTTCACCGTTACTCAGCACTGTTAACTTGTACCCCTGCTTCTTGGCAAATTTCAGAGTATCTTTTACACCTGGCAACAATTTATGTGACTCGCCAAAGTATGAACGGTACTCGTCCATTGCTTTTTTGCCGTCTATTTCAAGGTCGAACTGTTGCTTGATAAAATCATGAAACGTCTTCTCGCTTAGCTCTTCGTAAGTTAACTCGCCCTGCTCCAATTTGCGCCATAAGCCTTGATTATAAGAATGATATTGCTTTTGTATTTCGGCATTAAGGGGCCAATGATTTTTTTCAAAAAGACTATGTAAGGCAAAGTCTTCGGTCGCTGCAAAATCAATGATAGTATCATCAACATCAAAAATAATTTGTTTATAGCGCATTTTACGTGATCCTTTCTTATTTTCTAAAAAAATAATTATATCAGTTTTTTCTATATTCAGGTTGTTATTATAAGATTGAAAACTAAGTGTATAATTTTTTGCGGTAAGTTAAAAAGTAAATGAAAAAGAGTCAAAT
>NZ_AZFM01000038.1 GCF_001434335.1 Lactobacillus kalixensis DSM 16043 | reverse complement strand
AAGGAATTAAGGTTAGACTAATGGTTTATAACCTACCGCAAAAATATTGACACTTACGATTGAAAAATAATGATTGACAATTACTTAATAAAAAATTAAAATTGTGGCAACAAGTATTTTTAAACGAAAGGAAGATTTATCATGGCAGTTTTAGTTCAAACAACTAATCTTTGGCAATTCCAGCACTAGGATTGTTTCTGCTTTTTGTACAGATGCGATCCAGACGTTTTATCGCATCTGTGCTGGTAAATCTTCATGCAATAATTTTACCCGCACATAAAGCTTTGTGCGGGTTTTGTTTTGGGCACTTCCTGCAGAGGGAGTGTCTTTTTTGTTAGGAGGAAGAAGAATGAAAAAACTAATTGCGACAATCATAGCAATCTTTGCTTTTTTGATCGTTGCCTTTACTACAGAAACTAGGCAATCTACAAATCAAAAAAAACAAGTAGTTGGGATTTTACAAACTATGAGTCACCCTGCTCTTGATCAAATCCATCGCGGAATCATTAAGGGGCTAGAAAAAGAAGGCTACCGCAATGGTAAAAATATCACAATTGATTTTCAAAATGCTCAAGGTGATCAAAGTAACTTAAAATCAATGAGTGATCGCTTCATTCAACAAGACGCTGCTCTTACCATCGGAATTGCTACACCTGCTGTGCAATCCCTTGCCAATGAAGCTGGTGATACGCCAGTTATTATGGGGGCAGTTAGTGATCCGCTTGGCACCCATTTAGTCAAAAGCCTCAAGCGTCCTGGCGGCAAAACCACTGGAGTACAAGATATGCAGCCAGTTGGTGCACAATTAAAATTAATTCAAACGATTATGCCGAAGCTGAAAAACATCGGTGTTATCTACACTTCAAGTGATGATTCTTCTGCTTCAGAATATCGTGAATTTAGAAAATTGGCCGAAGCCCAAGGCATTAACGTTAAATCTTACACAGTCACTTCAACTAATGATATTGAACAAGTTGCTCAAACAATGGCTGGCAAAGTTGAAGCAGTCTATGTTCCAACTGACAACACTGTTGCTTCAGGTATCGCTACTTTACTTAAAGCAACCAACGCCGCAAAAATTCCGGTCTTCCCTGCTGCTGACACCATGGTTAAGCCAGGCGGGTTAGCAACTAGAGCAGTTAGCCAATTTGACATGGGTGTCTTAACTGGACGAATGGCTGGACAAGTTTTGAAAGGAAAGAATCCGGCAACAATGCCTGTTCAAAGAGTTACTGAATATGAAACAGTTGTTAATTTAAAAGCTGCTAAAAAATTAGGAATCACTATTCCAGACAGCGTTATTAAAGCAAGCCAAAAGAAAGGAGACATCATCAAATGAGTTTAGTTACATCTACTATTGGACAAGGCCTCTTATGGGGGATTCTTGCACTAGGGCTTTATCTATCATTTAGAATTCTCAACTTCCCAGATATGACCGTCGAAGGTACTTTCCCCTTCGGTGCTGCGATCTGTGTAGCCGCACTAGTACGCGGAGTTAACCCACTTCTTGCGACGTTCCTCGCCTTTTTAGGTGGTATGCTTACTGGATTAGTTACCGGATTACTTTATACAAAAGGTAGAATTCCAATTTTATTAGCCGGGATTTTAACCATGACCGGTGTCTACTCCATTAACTTACGAATCTTAGGAAAAGCTAACGTTGGTTTACTTAATCAAGCAACTTTACTCAATATCAAATTTCTAGAAAAACTTCCTAATAATTTTCCAACTATTGTAATCGGCTTAATCTTCGCAATCTTGACGATTATCTTACTGGCACTTTTCTTAAACACTGACCTGGGTCAAGCTTTTATCGCTACTGGTGATAATGAAAAAATGGCCCGCTCACTGGGGATTAACACCGACAATATGAAAATCTTAGGTTTGATGCTTTCTAACGGATTGATTGGTTTAGCCGGCGGCTTGCTTGCACAAAACGGTGGTTACGCCGACGTTAACATGGGGATTGGTACGATGGTTATCGGTTTAGCCGCAATCATTATCGGCGAAGTTGTCTACGGTAATTTATCATTAACTGCTCGTCTAGTCGCTGTTGTTGTTGGTAGTATCCTCTACCGCTTAGCTTTACTATTAGTTTTGCAACTCGGCTTCAGCACCAACGACTTTAAGCTGATCTCCGCTATTATCCTGGCAGTCTGCTTGATGCTTCCGCTTTTCCAGAAAAAATTCAATATCCGCCAATTACTTAAAAAAGGAGTCGACCGTCCATGAGTAAACTTGAATTAAAAAATATTAATACCACTGTCAATGTGGGTACTAACGAAGAAAAACGCATTTTAAAAGATATCAATCTAACTCTTGATGACGGCGACTTTGTCACTTTGCTTGGTACTAACGGAGCCGGGAAATCTACTTTGTTAAACATTATTAATGGCTCACTCAAACCCACTAGCGGCGAAGTCTTACTTGATGATGAAAATTTAACTAATGAATCTGAAGTAAAAAGAGCTAAGTACATCGCTCAAGTCTTTCAGGATCCCAAGATGGGGACCGCCCCTAGAATGACTGTTGCGGAGAACTTATTACTAGCAACTAAGCGCGGCCAGCGTCGCGGTCTTCGTCTACGTAAATTAGATAAACACATGCCAGAATTTTCACGTGAAACTTCTCAACTTCCTAACGGATTAAATGAACGTCTCAATACTTTTGTTGGCAACTTATCCGGTGGTCAGCGGCAAACACTCAGCTTCTTAATGGCAACAATTAAGCGTCCTAAATTACTTTTACTTGATGAACACACCGCAGCGCTAGACCCTAACACCAGCCGCAGCTTGCTTGAATTAACTGATGATGTTGTTAAGAAGCAAAAATTGACCTGCATCATGATTACTCACCAACTAGCCGATGCTTTAAAATACGGCAATCGCACTATTATTTTAAACAGTGGGCAAATTATCTTAGATGTTAAAGGCAAGGAACGCGACAAATTATCTGAAGATGACATTCTCCAATACTTCGCCGATTAATGTTTAATAATCTCTAAATTCGATTAAGAAAAATATCTGCTTTACTAATTTTGGTATAAAATATATCTCAATCGGAGGTAAAGAAAATGTTATCTTTCTTATTAGCCTTATTTCTATTATGGCTATTTTTCAAATTAGGAATCGGCATTATCAAAATTATTGCCTTCTTATTTGTAATCGTAATTACTGCTTTCTTTTTCACCTATCTTCTATTGCCTTTATTAGCACTTTTCTTAGTAGGTGGACTAGCTTGGGCAGCAATACGCTAAATTAATTGAATAAAAAATATGCTCTCGGAAACAAAAATTCTGAGAGCATTTTTAATTACATTTATTTAATTTTCTGTAGTTCTTGAACCAGTAAATCTGAGAGCAAATCATATCCAGCTTGTCCAAAGTGCAAGCCATCATTTTTTTGCCCCTGACACAGCTGCTCAAGATTACCTTGATCAAGCATTTTTTGTCCTAAATCAACAAAGTGAAAATGGTATTCGTCAGCAACTTCATTCACTACTTGACCATATTCCTTAACCAAATCATTACTGCGAACATGTTGCTTCTTCTCATCAACAGCTGACGGTGAAACTAAAATTACATACTTAGGCCAATATTGGCACACGATCGCAGATGCAATCAGTTCCATATTATTCTTGAATTGATGAAGCGGCACCTGCTTATGCATAGCTAAGTCATTCGTCCCAAGCAAGATTATTAATACATCGTGCTGACTTTGCTTTAATACAAGTTCACTGAGCCTTGCAAAATATGCCCCTGAATTAATTCCAGAAACAGCCGTATTAGTTAAAGTGATGCCAGGCAATTTCTTCTCTAATTCATAATTTAGATACGGCTCACTTTTTCCTTCATATCTGGCAATAATACTATCACCTGTAAGCAGTACTTTCATTTTTCTAGTTTTCTTTTCTTATCAGAAGATTTGATGTCCAAAATATCAAGTAGGAATGTGAAGATTGGCACACCAACAATCAAGCCCCAAGTGCCTAAGAAGTGCTCTGCGACAAGCAGTACAAGGAATGTGTAAAAGATTGGCAACTCAGTTTTACTAGACATAAACTTCGGATTCAAGACATAGGATTCTAAGGCGTGAATCACCAAAATCATGATCAAAATATAAACTACATATCTAATGCCACCTACTGAGTAGCCAACAATACTTAATGGTACCAAAGAAATAATTACCCCTGCAACTGGAATCAAACTTAAGATAAAGACCATTAATCCTAAGGCAATAATCTGTGGCATTCTCATGAAAGCCAAGCAAACCATGGTTAAAAATGTGTTACACAACGCAATGAAGAACTGCGCTTCAAGTACTACACCAAAAGTATTAGTGAACTTTTTACCAAAATAAGCGATATCTTCAAATACCCATTTTAAAATTCCACTTTTGACGAATAATTTTGAAAATTCGTTCATCTGCTTCAATTCAATAGTGTAGAAGAAGCTTAAGATTAGCGACATGAAAACCGAAATGGTCAAAGTACCAACACTAGTTAAAGTCGAAACCATAACGCTCATACCTTTTTTAACTTGAGTCATTACTTCCTTATCACTAATATATTGATTTAACGATTTCATTAACCCAGAAACTTGGTTGCTTTCATAAAAAGTTCGCACTGAGCTAACCATTTTAGAAATTTGTTTAGCAAGTAGCGGCATATAAATCGTAATCACAAAATACAACAATAGTAATATCAAAATATACGTAACCGTTACTATTAACCAAGATGGAACTTTCGGAATGTGCCTTTGCACCAACCTAATCAAGTGCACCACTAAATAAGTAAAAATAAACGTCAATAAGATTGTATTCATCAGTGCTCGCATCTCATACAAGCAAATAATAATTAGAAGCAAAACAAAAAATCGCCGTAGCGGAACATTTTCTTTGAATCTTTGCCAAGCATTTTCCATAAAAAACCTCCCTCGTTAACTACTTGGATTTTATTTTATGCTAATTGAAAGCACAAAAAAAGAACTAAAAAATTGATTTTAGTCCTTAACTTTTAAAATTTGTTGTATGAAATATAGACATTTTCTAAGCATGCTCGACCAATATTTGGAATATAACTGAAGTCGCGTGCTTTAACATCATTTATACTATCAAAAACTTCTTCGCCTACTCTAGAAAGGCTAGGTATGTATCCATCTTTACCTTGCGGAGTATAGGCTTTAACCTTACCACCGATGAAGCTGAAGTGGGCTAAGTGCTCGCCCCAGTTACGTTTCATCGTTTGCCATAAGTAAATTTTCTGTTCAACTACTTTTTCATTGCCAGGAACTTGATCGTGAATTCTTCTGATATAAACGTAAGGCATATCAAAAGCATAACTGCCTGCATAATAAATGTTAATTGCCTGATTTGGAGTATCTGGAGTAACTGTCTTAGCAGAAATTGGCTTGGTAATTCCTTCTCCGCGCATCACCCATTCACCATTTTCTTGAATATCTTTAACGGGGATCATTGGAGCTGTTTCACTTTTCAATTTATCCTTGGGAATTAACTTAGGAAGATATTCTTCCCAGCTATCCTTGCCGTCTTTTGGCATCCAATCATCATATTCAACACTGCCATCTTTATGGATAGTTTTATTGCGCGTAAAAGTAACGGATTGAACTGTAGTCGTAACATGGTCAGTCGTACTATCAATTCTTTCCTCGCTATTTTGGTCATCTATAATTCGGCGAGTAATTGTTCTCTCTTCAGTTACAATATTGTTTTTACTAATCTTTTCTTTTTTACTTTTCTTACTCTTATTAAAGGTAATGATTTTCCCGTTAGAATTATTAGTAGCAGCCTTTATCTTTTGAGTACCAACTAATAATGTACTACCGGCAACACTTGCTAAAACTGCTATTATCGATTTCCGAACGGAAAAATGACGCTGGTTAATTCTTTTGTTCATTTTTTTCCTTAGCTTCTCTATACCTATTCTTCGTTATGATATCAATTAGCTTAAGTGCGTTCAAGTGCGATTAAATACTTATAGCCTATCGCATAACAATTGTTATTTTTAAAATACCAAAATTTCAGAAAATAAATGTCTGATTATGTTAATATCACTCAAAATCATGCACTGAAATTTTTTTGATTTTTTTCATCGTTATTTTATCTGACAACTTTTTAGAGCAAAAAAATACGACTTCTGTTGATAAGTACAGAAATCGTTTTTTTCAAAAATTATTTAGTTAATTCATAAAATGCTTCAGCGTAGATTGCGATTGAATTAATCAAGTCGTCAACCTTCATGTATTCGTTAGCTTGGTGCATTACCATTGGAGCATCTTCAGGTTGAGCACCATAAGCTACACCGTGTTCAAACAAGCGAGCGTAAGTACCACCACCGATGATAACTTCGTGCCCCTTCTTACCAGTTTGACGTTCGTAAACATCAAGCAAAGTCTTAACAAGTGGATCATCACCTGGAACATAGTGAGGTTCCTCGAAAGAAGCAAATGAAGCGGTTAAGATGTCACCGAATTTTTCATTAACTTGCTTAACCATCTTATCTGGATCAGTACCTTGTGGGTAACGAATATTGTCCTTTAAGACTGCCTTTTCACCATTATATTCAAACATACTTGGTGCACTGGATAAATCGCCCATTAATTCGTCGTGGTGGAAGACACCCAACTTTTCACCCTTAAAGTCTTCGTGTTCAACGTCTGCCAAGAAGTGGATGAAGTTCTTGTCGCGGCCGGCAAAGTCGAATTGATCTAAGAACAAACCAAGGAAAGTTGCGGCGTTGCGGCCAACTTGAGGAGCACTTGCGTGGGCACCTTGACCAGTCAATTCAAGCTTAGCTTCATCGCCATCAATTTCAAATTCACCTTCAAGATCGTTGTCTGCAAGGAACTTCTTGAAGGCTGCTTCGATATCTGTGAGATTATCAGCCTTAATAGTAGCGTAAGCCTTTTGTGGGGTAACATTCTCAGCAATACCAGCAGTGAAGTCAACTAATTGAACGCTGCCCTTTTGATCATCATCCTTGAAAGTTAAAGTCAAAGTGTAGATACCTTGTTCACCGTTGATGATTGGGAATTCAGCGTCTGGTGAAATTACTTGATCTGGAGTTGGTTCGTGCTTTAAGTAGTAGTCGATACCTACCCAGTTAGTTTCTTCATTAGTACCAACGATAAAGTCGATCTTCTTCTTAGGCTTGAAGCCTGCTTCTTTAAGTAAAAGCATACCGTAATATGCGGCAAGTGCTGGGCCCTTGTCGTCGGCTGAACCACGGCCGATAATCTTGCCATCTTCAATAAGCATCTTGAATGGATCAGTCTTCCAGCCATCCCCTGCAGGAACAACGTCCATGTGACCGATAATACCAAGGCGCTTGTCCCCTTCACCGAAATCGACACGACCAGCGTAGTTATCAACGTTCTTGGTGTGGAAGCCGTCTCTTTCAGCAAATGACAAGAACTTCTTCATTGCCTTAACTGGACCAGGACCGACAGGATATTCTTCTGAGGTATTGTTTAAGTCTTCTGAAGAATCAATTGCGATTAATTCGCCTAAATCTCTTAAAATATCATCTTTTTTAGCTTCAGCTAACTTTTTGTAGTCTAAATTCATATTATCCTCTTTTCTATCATTCAGTACTTTGGTTTCATTAAATCATGTTTATGCTTACTTGGACAAGCAGTTGGACTTATTTTTAGATTTTTTTATGCAAAAAAAAGATCTAGCCTTTCGACTAGATTCTCCTCATATTTGTTCACTCATAAAATTTCACATGCAAAAAGCGACCATATGGCCGCTCCAGCAATTGCATGATATTCAGATAGGCTATACTTGAATATCATGACTACGATTCTGCAGTTATTATAACATGAAGATTCTAAAAATAATTATGATGGCTTTATCATATCTACCAAAGATGAATACCTACAGTTTCAAGACAACACTAGTAATTTTAATGGATGTGTATAGCTTACTGATATTTGATTGTTAATTATCCGATAAAAAAAGCCATTTGCCTATCGATCTTTACTCTCAACTGGTTGATATTGATAAACTAGTTAGTCAGACTAACATTAGTCTTTTTAAAAGTTATATGACCATTAAAATTACGGCTAAGGCATTATTTAATATGTGTGTTAACATCGAATAACGAATATCCTTTGTATATAGATAAACCATACTAAAAATAATTCCCATAATCCAGTAACTGCTAATCTGAACACTTAAACCTGCATGAATATAACCAAATAAGAATCCATTAATTATGCTTCCAGTCCAAAAATTAAAAGTAGTTGGTTTAGTAAAGAATGTATTGAAAAACATTCCCCTAAAAATTAGTTCTTCCGCAATTGGTGCAATAATAATTAAATTAATATCAAAAATTTGTCCAGTGTTTTTTATAATATTCGCAATTCCCGTTTGATTAGCTGAAGGTTTACTAAGCAAATGCATAATGATAAATTGAGAAATTGCAATTATCACAAAACCTCCTATCGCAATAGCTAAGCTTCGCCAATTCAATTTTATTCGTTGCTTAAACTCCCAATTATTTTTATATTTGAGTTCCAAATGATAAGCAAGCCAATAAACAAGAACTAAGATGATTGAGACAAGAATTAAAATTAATCCTAGCTGGTTTCCATATATATTGTTTTTATGAAACATTTTCAAAAATAGTGGATCCCAACCAAGAAGTCCATTTACATTATCTAGAATAAAAGCTAGACAAATTATAAAAATAAATAGAATATATTGACCTAACGTTTTTAAAATTTTTTTCAATGTGACACAATCTTTCTATTCAATTTTGTTCATTTTAAAAGTAGATTTTATAATTTTCATAAAACATTCTCTTTGTGTAAAAATCAAAAAAGGGAAGGAAACACGTCCACCCCTTTTTCATTACTTAATTACAATCCTGCCATCTTACAATACCATCTGTAAATTTACGGGCAGTTCTTCCCCATTCAGAACTCAAATTGTAATCGGCATTATATCCACCGCTTATCTTAGATAATTCAGCATTAGAAACTGAATTAAACTTATCAAGAGTTTGCATAAGTCATACTTCTTTTATGATTTAAATCAAAAGCCTTTTTTAATAGTCACCGACTTTTTCTGGAAACGACCTTTTAAAGAAGCAAATCTTAACTTATTTACGCTTTCATTCTATCACTCCTGGAGAATATACATGCAAAATACGACTTCAAATTTATAATTTTATATTCTATCTGTTGCTTATATATTATTCTATAAACCAAAATTTTTACTAATGCTACATTGTAATTAATAACCAGATATGTTGTCTTTAACAAAGCTCATGCTTATCCTTACTAGAAAGGAGGAAGCTCGACTATGAAAGATATCATGACTATGATTCTAACCATTGTTACCTTAATTGCTTCTACAAAAGCGCTAAATGATCTAGCAAGAGTTCTGCGTGAACTTAATAAAACTATTGAAGTAACACAAATTAATCCACTGGCTTTTGTATCGTCGGTAGTTTTATTTTTCTACAAAAAAAGATCTAGCCTTTCGACTAGATCCTTAACGTATTATTGAATGCTGACTAGAGGATTCGAACCTCCGACCTCATCATTACTAGTGACGTGCTCTGCCAACTGAGCTAAGTCAGCATGTGTTCATACAACATTAGTTATTATAGAGGATTGATATTGAGATTGCAAGCGAATTTTGAAAAAAGTTTTCCTCCAAAAGTCGTTCTATTTTATTGCTATTTTAATAATATCATGATATTCTAATGTAAATCATTATAGGAGAAATCAATCATGGAATATTTACAACACACTAGCTTGAATACTTCATCTAGCTCATCTTCCTCCAGCGGAAAATGAGTGATTTAGTGTGAGCAAAATATTTCAGTCTAGCCTGGATGCACTTAATCACTTTATATGTAGTGATTAGGATGCAACCAGGCTTTTTCTTTTTTCAGGGGGACTTTTTATCATGGAACAAAAAGAGCAGCTTCACCGTTCACTCGGCTTTTGGCAAGCCTTATCAATCGTTATCGGAACTATCATCGGTTCTGGAATCTTCTTCAGACAAGCCTCAGTTCTAGAAAGTACGCGCAATTCAACTCTAGCCATCGCTGCTTGGGTCTTCGGCGGGGTTATCACCTTAGCTGCCGGCTTGACCATTGCAGAGATCGGTGCTCAGATGCCCTTCACCGGCGGGCTTTATGTTTATATTGAAAAGCTCTACGGCCGCGTACTTGGATTTCTAGCAGGCTGGATGCAGGTCACAGTTTACGGTCCTTCAATCATTGCCGCCGTTGCAGGTTTTACCGGGATTTTAATCGCCAACTTCTTTGGCTTAGGCAGTGAGTGGCGCGTGCCAATGGCCTTGATCGCCGTCTTATTTGTCGCAATCATTAACTTCTTTGACAATACTATCGGAGCTGCCTTCTCAGTTATTACTACGATTGGGAAAATGATTCCGATTGCTGCTATCATCATCTTCGGTCTTTTCTGGGGTAACAACGATGCACTAGGTCAAACAATCACTGATGTGCACAATGCAAGTGGCGGCTTCGGAGTGGCTGTCCTTGCCACATTATTTGCCTACGATGGTTGGGTACTTATTGCCAACTTAGGTGGTGAAATGAAGAATCCTCAGAAGATTTTACCTAAAGCAATTATCTTTGGTATTACCGCAGTTTTAATCGTTTATACCCTAATCACAGTCGGAATCTTACGTTTCATCCCTGCTAACACAATCCAACGTTTGGGTGAAAATGCGACTGCTTACTTGGCTACCAAGGCTTTCGGCGCAATCGGTGGTAAACTTCTGACCTTAGGAATCATTATTTCAATGCTGGGGACACTTAACGGAAAAGTCATTTCATTCCCTAGAATTGTCTACGCAATGGCTGAACGTAACGACTTACCATTTTCAAAAGCATTAACTTACTTAACTCCTAAAGGAAAATCACCAATTATATCAACCATCTTCATCGTTGTTTTAGCAGCACTTATGTTAATCTTCTTTGACCCAGATCGGTTATCAGACTTGTGCGTCTTCACAGTCTACTGCTTCTACATCTTAGCTTTCGTAGGAATCTTTAAATTAAGAAGAGAAAACAAGGAGCGTCCATTTAACACACCACTCTATCCATTAACTCCAATTGTTGCAATCGGCGGCGGAATTTTCGTAATCGTGAGTGAAATCATTAACGACCCGTCAGGTGTAATTCTCTTCTTAGGGATTGTCGCTGTAGGCTTCCCAATGCTTTATTACTTAAATCACCGAAAGAACTAAAAAATGCATCCATCGTGGATGCATTTTTATTTACTTAAATAAATCATTAAACGCTTCGCTCATTGTTGGGTGCGTATAAATTTGATCCCGCAACATTGTGTATGGCAGTTTTGCCTTCATCGCTAAAGCAATTAGGTTGATCAATTCATGTGATTCAAGACCATACAAAGTTGCACCAAGAATTTGCTCTGTTTCAGGATCAACTAGTGCCTTGAAAAGTCCATGCGTATTCTTAGCAACTCTGGCCTTCGGAATTGCGGCAACTGGCAACTTGAAGAGCTTGTAATCAACACCATCTTTCTTAGCCTGCTTCTCTGTTAACCCCACTTCTGACAAAGGTGGTTCAATGAATACGCTGTATGGAACTGTCTTGCGACTGGCTAAATTATATGAGCCATCGCCAAATAATTGACTCTTAATAATGCGGTAGTCATCAAGAGAAATATAAGTAAATTGCAAGCCGCCTTTAACGTCACCAATTGCCCAAACATTTTCAACACTTGTCTTTAGGTAATTATCTACAACAATATTACCGCGACTATCTGTTTTAATGTTGGTATTTTCTAAGCCTAGATTCTCAGTATTGGCTCTTCTACCAGTTGCGGCAAGTACTCTATCCCCTTGGGCGACAAGCTGTTCACCGTTTTTTTCATATTCAACTTCGACGTGATCTTCCTTATTAATCACTTGCTTAATATCTACGCCAAGTTCGAATTTAACGCCTAATTCTTCAAGGTCCTTCTTAACTGCCGAACTAATATCATCATCTTCACGAGGAATAAAATCGCTATTATGATCTAATACAGTTACTTGACTACCATACCTGGCAAACATTGCCGCAAATTCAAGCCCGATATAACCAGCACCGATGATCACAAGTCGCTTAGGTAGACTCTTTTGATCCATCGCAGCAGTTGAATCAAGTAGATATGGACTGTCCTTTAATCCAGGAATTGGTAAGATGACTGGCACAGCACCGGTATTGATGAAAATCCGCTCACCTTCGTATTTAACGGTCTGCCCATCTGTTGTAGCAACTTCAACTTGATGATTGCCGATGAATTTTGCTTCACCGTCTAAGACAGTAACAGTTGGCTCATCTGCCAGCATGTGATAATTCTTATCGCGCAAGAAAGCAGTCATTTCATTTTTACCATTAACAGCATCAGTAAATTCAACTCCGTTAGCTGCTTCAATGATTAATCGTTTAGAAGGAAGGCATGCGATGTTGATGCAAGTTCCGCCGTACATTTGATTTGATTTTTCAATGACGACAACTTCTTCGCCTTTTTGTGCGAGAAACTTGGCTAGCGTCTTACCGCCTTTACCGAAACCGATGATGATATTCTTTTTCTTTTCCATAATTATATCCTCTAACTTTTTACAAGTAACGCTTCTCTTAATTTATACCGGTTTCAGGGATTTGTCACTTTATTTGCTTGCGAAAATAAAAAAAGCTTATTTCACTTACGTAGACAAGCAGTACAGCGATTTAGTTTTTTCGATCATATATAAAATTTAGTAGCAACATCAGAACTACATTTGAAGACTTTTTGATAAGTGGTAAAGATGTCGAATTTAGAAATGTTCTTATAAAAATTATTTACATCACCAAATGTAGGGTTAAATGGGTTGTTCATTTTTAAATCCAAAACCAACAAAAGATCATCCTTTTACAGATGACCTTCAACAATTAATAATTCAATCTAATCTTCAATGCACCATTCTCGATACAATCACCGAAGCATTTCATCGCTAAGTCGTAAGTAGATTTCGCAGTCTTTTCATTAGCTTTTTGCAACTTCTCTTGCAAGTCTGAATCAGCAGCATTTACTTCATTATCAGTTTCAAGCAAGATATGACGACCAGCTGCCAAAGTATTCTGCTGCATTTCCTCAATCGATGCACTGTAGCGGAATGGGTGCTCATCAACGACAGTCGCAATCGCATGCGTCAACCAGTACATATCCTGAATATTGAAGTGATTCTTCGTATCACGATAAGTAGCTGGCGTATCAGTAACGTTCACATAGTATGGTGCAATGCCGTTGAATGCATTAGGACCAAAGGCGAGCCATTGAACACCGGCAATTTCTTTTGGAACATCATTTCTAATCTGAAGGATAGACAATTCTTGATTACGCTGGAATCCAATTGGACGAAAAGCGTGACGATCTGCATCAGTTCCCTTCAAGCCATATGGATCATACTTGGTATTTTGATAGCGAGAAGACAAGGCATACTTGAAGTCTTCAATAGTCAAAAGATGCTCTGGCTTCTTAGCAAATGGCAAGTTAGGATCGTCTGGTTCACGGACATCACTTGGATTGAAAAGCTTCTGGATATACCATTCACGTGGAATGTTGTATTCGTAATCTGAATCATCGTGACTGCCAAAAATGTGACGTAAGTTATAAGGATTGCCACTTTGGTCAAGATCGAGATGATACTTTTCAATCATTTCTTCAAGATCATCTGAAGCCATTGTATCGTCACTGTTAAAGTCAAAGTCAGTGATACTGAACCAGTTAGGTGCAGCAACATAGCAGTCGTCTGGCACCTTCTTAGCAGCCCAATGGTGACCACCAATTGTTTCCATATACCAGACTTCATCCTTATCTGAAAATGCTACACCGTTTGACTCATAAGTACCGTATTTTTCCAAATACTTCCCCAGCATTTGAACACCTTCGCGAGCGGAATGAATGTATGGTAAAACGATGGTAACAAAATCTTCTTCGCCGATTCCCTGCTTATTCATTGGGTCAATTCCTAAGACGCGAGAGTTCGTAGTGCTTGTCTCCGTAGCAGACATGGCCACATTAGCGGAGTTGATTCCAGCTTCACCCCACCAACCAGTCTTAGGCATATTCTCTTCAAGTTCTGGCACTGCGGTATATCTCATTGGATTATCTGGCAATTCAACCTTGCATTTGGAAGTAACAGATTGATAATCTTTTGGTTGCTTGTCAGGAGTAACTACGATGAAGCGCTTAGGATTGAAAGCGTGGCCGTAGTCTTCGTTTCTTGCAACTAAGGTTGATCCGTCAGCTGTAGCTTTTTTACCAGCTAAAATTGTTGTACATGGCATATAATAAGAACCTCCTAATTTAAAAATCTACTTAGTCTTATTGTAAAACAAAGCACAGAAAACGCACCTAACTTTCTAATTGAAAATTACCCTATATCTGCTAACTTTTTTATTTAGGCCGATTGTAAAATGAAGTTGGACACTATGTCCTAAATTAAAAAAGGTCATTTG
>NZ_AZFM01000037.1 GCF_001434335.1 Lactobacillus kalixensis DSM 16043 | reverse complement strand
GGAAAAAGCCAGAACCTATAAAGCTTCCAGCTTATTTAGTGCTTTCAAGTTTCAGATTTTAATTAAATTATTCGATAAAAAATATTTAAGATGTCGCTTTAGGCATCTTTTTTTATTGGTTTAAAGGGGTTTTTTAGGTAAAATTGAATAAACATATTTTATAGTACGGAGGTATTGCAAGATGTCACCAATTTTTTGGATCATTTTAATTTTGCTCGTTTTAGTCGTTGCAATCTACATTACTGCATATAACGGCTTACAAAAAGCAAAAATTTACACTGAAGAAGCTTGGAGCCAAATCGACGTTCAACTAAAGCGCCGTAACGACTTAATCCCTAACTTAGTTGAAACTGTAAAGGGTTATGCAAAGCATGAAAGCGAAACTTTTGAAAAAGTTGTTAAATTACGGAATGAATTAACCCAAATTCCTGCTGATAACCGTGAAGAAGCGTTAAAGGTATCTAATGAAATTACCGATTCTCTTAAAACTATCTTTGCGTTATCAGAAAATTACCCTGATTTAAAAGCTAATCAAAACTTCTTAAGTTTGCAGGAAGAATTGACAAATACTGAAAACAAGATCGCATATTCACGCCAGCTATACAATTCAAGTGCTGCTCAATATGACCAACGATTGTTAACTTTTCCATCAAACATTGTGGCTAAAATCCACCACTTCACTAAGGTTGATTACTTAGAAACCCCAGCTGAAGAAAAAGAAGTACCAAAAGTTAAGTTTTAAAAGTTGAGGAATAACGATGTTATACCAACAAATTGCCCGTAACAAACGCAAAACGGCTTTGATTATGGTCCTCTTTGTGGTGATTTTAACTTTGGTTGGAGCAGGTATTGGCTACTTAATGGGAAACAATCCGATTCCTGGAATTCTAATTGCTTTAATTGGTAGCGTAATTTATCTCTTCATTATGTGGCAAAATCCCGCCAATATGATCATGAGTCTAAATAATGCTCATGAAATCCATGAAGCAGATAATCCGCAGCTCTGGCATATTGTTGAAGATATGGCAATGGTGGCTCGCGTGCCAATGCCGCGCGTTTTCATCATTCCTGATCCTAGTCCCAATGCATTTGCGACAGGCCGTGATCCTAATCATAGTGCTGTTGCAGTTACTCAAGGCATTCTAGAGTTAATGGATCGTGAAGAACTTGAAGGCGTTCTGGGACATGAATTATCACACGTGCGCAACTACGATATCTTACTTTCAACTATTGCAGTTGTCTTAGTCGGCGTGATTTCATTTATTTCAGGAATCGCTTCACGCTACATTTGGTTTTTCGGTGGTAGCCGCCGTAACGATGACGACGATCGCGAATCCAATCCACTTGAAATGATTTTCAAAATTATTGCGATTGTCTTCGTTCTGATTCTTGGACCATTATCTGCATCCCTAGCGCAGATGGCTCTTTCACGTAACCGCGAATATTTAGCTGATGCATCTTCAGTTGAATTAACTCGTAATCCACAGGGACTAATCTCAGCTTTGAGAAAAATTGAAAACAGTGAACCAATGAAGCGTGCCGATCAAAGTAGTGCTGGTCTATATATTGAAAATCCGTTTCATAATCGCGGAATAACACACCTATTCGACACTCACCCACTAACAGAGGATCGCATCGCACGTCTTGAAAAAATGTAATAAAAAATCTGGGAGATTTTCCCAGATTTTTTATTTTAAGTTGATATTCGCTTGTCTGAATAACTCCTCCCGCATTGCAGCTGGAGTCATATGGTAATATTGATTGAACTTTTTGTAGAAGAATGACTTACTTGAATAACCTACACGACTAATAATTTCTTTTAAAGAAATATCAGGTTGCGCAAGTAAGGTCCGTGCTTCTTGCATTCTACGTTCATCAACATGATCTACAAAGCTTTTACCAGTTTTTTGCTTAACCATGTTAGAGAAATAATTTGGATTAAAACCAAAATACTTAGCTGTATCTGTCAATGTAATATTGGTAAAATGGTTGTCAATATAACGATCCAAGGCACTACCCTCGAATTTGGTTCTGTCTAAGCTTGATAAACTAACAACGGAATCAGTTCTAATTGCCAAAACAAGAGCCACCGTAAGTTCCGCTCCAATTAAAACTCGCATAAATAATTCATTAGCCAAGTAGTCATCTACAATGCGCTGCATAACTTGAGAAGAATGTGTAATTTGATTAGTCTTAAGCCATAGAACATGTTCTTTATTTAAAATAGTAAGAATTTGATCAATGATACTTATTTCCTGCTTACTTGCGCAAGATAAATCTTTAAAGAATTTACGATATTCAAAACCCGGACTAAACTTTAGTTTTACAAGAACAGCATCATCGCTTTGCTTTTGAATTTCATATTGCCAAGATTGGGTTAAAAGCAAAAAATTGCCTGCCTTCATTTCAAGACTCTTTTCCCCACTCTTTAGCGTAACAGTACCCTTTACCACATATACAATCGTTGCTGCCTCATTAACATATCGATGAAGACCAATATTATGGTTTTCAAGGTAGATCGTAAACAAGTCAAAATTAGGACTGCCACACGGAAGTTTTATTTCATTTTTATTGTCTCTGTGTGACCGCCATACACTGGTTAAGTACTGATCTAAAGCGACTGCTGCCATATTTACACCTTCTTGTTGTAGCTATAATAAAAAACGTATATATCTATTATATATCAAAAATCTATTTTTCTCTGGCTTAGGACACTGTATTTCAATTTATCAGTAAAAATAGACAAGTTCGGACGACTTTTGTACAATCAAACTAAATGGAAACGGTTTATTTAGAGAGTAAAAATGAATTTAGAACTAAAGCAGCTTTCTTTTTCTTATGGAAAAAATGAGCAAATTTTTCACAATATTAATCTCATTATCAATACTGGCTTTAACTTATTAATTGGTCCAACTGGCTGTGGTAAATCTACTTTACTAAAAACTATTGCTGGCCTTTATCCAAAATATGGTGGACACGTTAGTGGACAGGTGAATTTAAATGGCATGAAAAGTGCAATCATGTTTCAAAATGCTGGCGAGCAATTCACGATGGCAACTCCACGCGAAGAAATTATTTTTGCATTAGAAAATTTGCGAGTTACACCAAGTAATTACAAACAGCGCTTAAAAAAAGCAGTCGCTTTTACTCAAATTAGCCATTTATTAGATCAAAAAATTATCACTATGTCTGGCGGTGAAAAACAACGGGTAGCACTCGCTGTTTTAGTAGCAATGGACGTTGATTTACTTTTGTTAGATGAGCCATTTGCCAGCTGTGACCCAGAAGCGCGTAAGTTTTTGATTGAAAAGTTGTATGAATTACGCCTGCAAGGAAAAAGTATTTTAATTTCTGACCACTTCTTCAGTGACTATGAAAATAAATGCGATGCTGTTTTTCAAATGGAAAATCGGACAATCGTTAGGTTATCGCTGACTGAACAAGAAAAATTATTTAAGCGTGATGAAGCACCTGAGCCTGTTTTTTTATTGCCTAACGAAAATGATTCAGCCGTCTTTGTTTTAAACCAGACTGAACTAAGACAAAATCGTCTTTTACTAAAGCAAGATCAACTTAAGATCTATGAGGGAAAGGCTACTTTAATCACTGGAGCTAATGGAATTGGCAAAAGCTCATTTTTTAAAGCTCTGACCAAAATGATTTCTTATCGTGGCAATATGCTATTTCACACAAAAGAAATTGCCAAATTAAAATCTAGGAATTATTTGAAACACGTGGCACAAATTTTTCAAAGTGCAGACGACCAATTTTTAAAAGTGACTGTGCAAGAAGAACTGGACTTGAGCAAGAAAAACCGCAATCGTTATTTCACTGACCAAATAATCAATGAATATTTGGCTAAACTCAAGCTAGACAAGCACTTAGATCAAGTTGTTTATTCTCTTTCAGGTGGTCAAAAAAAGAAACTTCAAATCTTGCTCATGTTAATTTGCCAACATGATGTATTGTTAATCGATGAGCCCTTAGCCGGTCTTGATCATGATTCTGCTAGACAAGTAATCAAGTTGCTCCAGGAAAGCCAAAATAAGCTCCATCAGAGTTTTTTGATCATCAGCCATCAGACACACGAACTAGCCGATTTATGCTCTTATCGCCTTAATTTCGCCCATCAGCAGTTAAATTATGTTAGTGAGGTCAGTCATGAATCCCAGTGTTAAATTTTTACTCGTTCTCATTATTTCAATTGAGATCGCATGTAAGGCAAGTTTGGTGACCAATCTTATCGTCATTATCTTTTGCCTATTTTATTTATTAATTAAAAAGATTAGTTTGAAAGACCTTATTTTATTAATTTTTGTTCCTCTAATTGGTGCTTTCGTAGTCTTTGCGACCCTTTATTGGTTCAGTAGCACGCCAGATCATTATTCAGCTTGGGTACTCTCTAGCAGAATTTACGTCTACGTTCTTTCAATTGCCTGCGTTGCTCATACGACCACTTCGGAAGAACTAGCTCGCTCACTTGAACAAAATTTGCATTTACCTAGCAAATTTTCTTATGGAGTTTTAGCAGCGCTAAATATTATTCCTCATATGAAAATGTCGGTTAAGCAAATCCGAACTGCCGCAATGATGCGAGATGTCTATTTAAACTTTTGGTCACCAATGTTGTATTTCAAAGCGATTCTAGCAGCGATCTCTTCCGCAGAGAATTTGGCTCAAGGAATGGAATCACACGGCTATGTTGAAGGTGCTAAGCGATCAGTTATTGTGCAAATTCCAATCTCAAAAAAAGACTGGTTAATTTTTGGATTGCTATTACTTTTGTTTAATCTTTGTCTATTTTTCTTATAAACGAGGTAACTATGGAAATTTTTGAACACACTATTCCTTTCATGGGATATGAAACTTTCTATCGTACAGTGGGACGACGTAATGATAAGGCACCGCTAGTACTTTTACACGGCGGGCCAGGATCTAGTCACAATTATTTTGAAGTATTAGATGAATTAGCTGAAAAAAGTGATCGACAAATCATTATGTATGATCAATTAGGCTGTGGTAATTCTAGCATTCCTGATGATAAACCTGAGCTTTATACTAAAGAAACTTGGGTTAAAGAACTTGAGAATTTAAGAGAAAAATTGCATTTGCATGACATTCACTTATTAGGGCAGTCATGGGGCGGCATGCTCGCAATTATTTACATGTGCGATTATCACCCTCAAGGCGTTCATAGCGTGATTTTATCATCGACTCTTTCCTCAGCCAGTCTCTGGTCTAAAGAATTGCACCGGATGATCAAGTACTTGCCTGTTGAAGAACAAGCCGCAATTCACCGCGCCGAAATTACGAATAATTTCTCTGATCCAGCGTATTTAAAGGCCAATGACCATTTCATGAATCAGCATGCAATCGACATGACTAAGACTTGACCAGAACCCGTTATGAGGAAGAAAAAAAGCGGCAGCATCGCTTATGAAACTGCCTGGGGGCCTAATGAATACACTCCTGAAGGTAATTTGCATGATTATGAGTACACCGACGAATTAGCCAAAATCACAGTCCCAACTTTGATTACTAGTGGGACTGATGATCTATGTACTCCGTACGTAGCTAAGACGATGAAAGATCATATTGAAAATAGCCGCTGGGAATTATTTGAGAATTGTGGTCATATGCCATTTGTGCAAAAGACTGACGAATATATTGATTTATTAACTAAATGGTTGAAAAATAAAAAATAAAACAAGCGTTACCCACTCACAAATTGTGGATAACGCTTTTTACTTATGATATGGACTACCACTATTAATCATGAAGGCACGATAAATCTGCTCAATCAATACCACCCGCATCAACTGGTGCGGCATAGTCAATTTACCGAAGCTAATCAAATCATTTCCGCGCTTATTCACAGCATCGCTTGTTCCAAGACTTCCACCGATGACAAAAGTAATATCGGAATGCCCATAAGTGCCAAGATCCTTGATTTCCTTAGCAAATTCCTCGCTGCTGCGCTGCTTACCCTTAATTGCAGTAACGTAGACGTATTCTTTATCCTTGATTTTACTCAAGATTCTTTGCCCTTCTATCTCCTTTACTTGTTCGTCTTGCGCTGCACTCAACTTCTCAGGCGCCTTTTCATCCGGCACTTGTATAATCTTAAATTTACAAAAGCGGCCAAGTCTTTTTTCATACTCCGCAATCGCGTCTTTAAAGTACTTTTCTTTTAACTTTCCTACACATACAATCTTAATATTCATAATATCCTATTTTATCCCCAAATTCCCATTGTTTCCACTCAACTTTTCCACACCTGTGTAAAATCAAAATCTACATTTTGTGGTTTTTATTTACACTTTTAGCACAATTTGTGGTTGAAAAAAACTTTGAATTTTCTTGAAAAACTTTACCCACATTCCTCCTTTGGATAACTTATTTTCACAAACTTTTTACCTTGAAAGCTTAATCTTAAGCTATGAACGAACGTTTTAACTAAATTTATTTCACTTTTATTTACACACAATTCACAGCTTATGCACAGTTACTCACAGGTTAAAACACCCTAGTTATCCACAATCCACAGTTTTATCCACAGTTATTAACAAGCTGTGATTTCTTCAAAAACTTGACAACTATATTTCCCGAACTTTTATCTGTTACACAGCCTTATAGTTAACAAAAAAGCTATGTATGCGTTTATTACCGCGTCACATAGCCTTTTTCATCATCTTATTTAGAATATTTTACTTGTTAATTACCTTGAAGTGTAACCTTGATATCTCTAGTATTGCCATTTCTGTTAACAGTTACATTTACGCTATCACCGACTTTGTGGCTGTAGAGAATACTGTGTAACGATGCAACATCGGTTACTTTTTTACCGTCAACCTTAGTAATGACATCGTTAGCCTTTAAACCAGCCTTAGCTGCTGAACCGTTCTTGGTTACTGAGGCAACATAGATTCCTTCCTTCAGGTTAGACTTAATGCCCAAACGACTTCTGTAAGCTTGTGGGACATTTTCCAAAGCCATGACCTTTACACCCAATTGTGGACGAGTAATCTTACCATTCTTAACCAATTGGTTAGTGATTGTTACAACTTCGTTAGATGGAATTGCAAAGCCCATCCCTTCAACCGAAGTACCATCACTTGATTGTGACAACTTCATTGAGTTAATCCCGATAACTTGACCAGCTGAGTTAACCAAAGCACCACCAGAGTTACCAGGATTGATTGCAGCATCAGTTTGAATTACTGTTTGTTGGTTTGATGAAGTGGTAATTGTTCTACTTGGTGCTGAAATGATCCCTTGAGTAACTGTTGAAGCATATTCACTACCTAAAGGTGAACCAACCGCAATTACTGTTTGCCCCGCTTGTAGGCTCTTAGAATCGCCAAATTCCGCAACTTGAGTTACATACTTAGAGTCAATTGAAAGAACGGCCAAGTCGGTTGTACTATCAGTACCAACAATTTTTGCATTAACTGTTTTACCATTAGCTAATTTAACCTGAATTGCGTCACTACCTGAAACTACGTGGTTGTTAGTAACGATGTAGCCACGACCATTTGACTTCATGTAAACAACACCAGAACCTTCACTGTAGGTTTCAAGCTTATTGCTATTGCTGCCCTTTGAAGAACTTGAGCCGCCAAATAGACTTTCAATGTCACTTGAAGATGAAGAAGATTGACGCTTTAAGTTAATGACAGAAACAACTGCACCTTTAACACGATCATACGCACCGGTCATTGTTCCGCTATTCTTAGCACTATTTCTTGAAACCTTAGCACTGGAAGAACTGATGCTAGTTTGTGCTTGATTAGTAGTGGTTTGTGCTTGATTTAATTGGTCGATTCCGTAATATGAAACCCCACCACCAATTAAGCCGGCAACTACACCGATAATTGCAGCTTTACCGAGTAAGCCGTTGTTATTTGATTTTTGATTTTTGTTATTGTTTTCCATAATCCCTACCCCTTAAATTATTATTTATGATTATTAACTATAATGTCTAGATTTGAATATTATGTGAATATTTTTCGTTGAAACTTCTAAATTTTTATTAACCCTGTTGGTTCATCAGGAGCTGTATCGATAATCTTCACATCATTATCCAAATTAGCATCTCCATCTACCAGCATTTCTTTTGCCGTATCGTGAGCTAAATAAGCGGTATTATTATGCTGGCTTCGGTGTGCCAAAAATATGTGCTTCGTTCTTGGCGACACTACATCTAGCAAGGCTTCTCCTGCTTCTTCATTAGACAAATGTCCTACATCAGACAAAATTCTCTGCTTAAGTGACCACGAATAGGGGCCTTCTCTTAACATCATTGTATCGTAATTGAATTCCATCATATAAGCATCTGAATCCTTGATGACGCCTTTGACGTTTTCTGAAACATAACCTGTATCTGTTAAAAAAGCGACGCGCTTACCGTCACTTTCAAAAACATAATATTGTGGTTCTGCAGCATCATGACTTGTCGCAAAGGCAGTAACCGTTAAATCGCCCATCACTTTACTTTGACCTGGTTCAATCGTATTCATTTGCTGGACTGGAACTTTGCCAATTTTTTTACTATCAAGTAAATAGTTCCACGTACCGGTATTAGCGAAAGCATCAATTTGCGGATAACGCCGCATTAAAACGCCAAGTCCTGCACTGTGATCGCTATGGTCATGGCTCAAAAATGCCAGATCTATGTCATTGATATCGACACCAACTTCATCTAACAAGCTCTTCGTCTTTTTTCCAGATAAACCTGCGTCCATCAAGATCTTATGCTGACCGGTTGTAATTAGACTAGTATTGCCAGTTGAACCACTAGCTAAAACACAAACTTGCACTATTGTCATCCTCACTTTTCAATATTATCAACGTTATATGACGTATTAGACTGCAAAATTTGACCTGTGAAAGCATTAACCCGCTTAAGTGTAATATTTCTTGTGTTCTTATTTTCAACCCAAACTAACCACGTTGGCTGCAAAATTGTCGATCCACGCACATTAGTCAACTCGGAATACCCAAGTTTAATTTCAATAATCTTAGTATTATTAGCTAATTCACGATTAGTGTACATTGCCCTTACCGCATGCCATGAAGAAATAGTTGACTGCAGTTCACGTACTGGGTTAACCGGACCAAGATAAGTCATGTAATAACTATCAATCAAGCCGTTTTTAACATTAATCGTTAATTGTGCAGAATTGTCATAGATATCGCCATATTCTGAAGTTTGGACGAAAGTATAGCTGCCATCGCTAGACATGTTACTTTCATAGGTGAATTGCTTACCGTAAGGAACATTGTGAGGATCATTCTTAAAGTCATTTAAAGCCTTTAGAACTTCTTTTTTACTACCTTTTGCGACAACTAAATCGCGTGGCACCGCACGAATGACATTTTCACTCTTATAATAAGTTGCATCAACTTGAGTCAAAGAAGTAACTTTGCTAGACAAGTAGTCGCGCTTTTTAGCAGCTAAATAATAACCTGAAGACTGCGCCTGTGAAATATTATCAGGTAATTCAATTCCATCAGCTCTCATCTCCATGCGAATATCGGTACTAGTTGAATTAGTAGTACTTCCGTCAGAGATACCAACTGGTGAACGTAAAACTTCAATTCCTAAATAAATATCAATTAATAGGAAAACAATCAAAAATAACCATTCAATTCGTTTATGATCCATTTTTAGTTGTTTCCTCCCTTCGCTTGAGCATTTGTATAGATACTCATATCTTGCTTAAGCCAGCTATCTGCACTCTTCCAGCCGCCATAGGCTTTCACATAATACGTTGGAATCAAGTTGACCAAACTGTCGTGAGAATTATCATTTTCTACTCTAAAGCCGACTACAATTCGACTAATCTGAGACTGCTCCAGACCATGATTAACGAGACGATGCAATAATTGATCAGTTGATTCTAATGTTACTGTTCTACCATCAAACGGAATTGGAATCTGGAAGTTAGTACTATTGAAGTTCATCATAATTGATTCATTAGAAAAAGTAGTATAAATTTGTGAATCACCATCATTTAAAAAGACTGGTGATCCTTCAATATAGTTTATGTACGAAACGCTATTTTTATTTGCATCAAAAAAGCGTAAATCTTGTTCCATCAATCCAACACGATGTACATAAAAAATACTGTCTAACAAGCGACTAGTTGTTGATGGAATTGTTTCTTTTTCATAATGAGTGTACAAGTACGTATGATCGTTCTGATTGCCACTTCTTGGAACTTGCAAGTGAGTGTAATAGTTAAGTGAATATGTTGTGCGACCTTTCTTATTAGTCCGCGAAGATACACCTGATGTCCCTAATAATCTTGAAACAAAGTATGAATCAGATTGGTGGTTAATCAAATAACTGTAAACTTTCCACTTATTTTTATTGCTATAAAACGGCGTATATCCCGCCTCTAAACGGACAAAGTGCACTGGTGTCTTAGAATGAGCATTTTGGGCATATTGACGCAAACGATTAAAGTTAGCTCCCTTAATGCTCAAGCGATAGATCCGGTCAGTTTTATCATTACCTAAATACAAAGTCTTATTAGAATCTGTGATAAATACTCGCGTAAATTCACGATTATCCTTCTTCTCCGTCACACTAGTGAACAAGTTAAAGGTGATTTCGTCCGGATATGCTAATTGAATATAGTTTTCATTATTTAGCATTTTCTTATAACGATTTTCACTAGCTGGCAGAGTAACAATACGCTTAACCGTCAATTTCTTAAGCTCTTTTGAAAATTCAAATGGTAAGTTCTTTTTAGAATCATACAACTGATATAGCTGCCCATTTCTAAAACCGTAGGAACTAGTTGGTAAATATAGATCATACAGTGACTTATCGTTGCGCGACTTAGTCTGTTGGCGGGTATAACTGCTACGAGAAGACTGGTTAATTCGATCAAAGCGTTGATCATTGGTCATGATGAAAATCCACAAAGCAATCGAGATCGCTATCGCAAGAAACGTCCCGATCATTAGGAAGACATCGCCTAATTTAGATTTAAACTTCATCCCAGTCATCCTCCTCACTCATTGGTTCATATGGCAATGAAATGTAGAATGTAGAGCCTTGTCCTTCACTACTGTCTGCCCAAATTCTGCCGTGGTGAGCTTCCACAATTTCCTTAGCAATTGCAAGTCCCAACCCAGTACCACCTTGGGCACGAGATCTAGCCTTATCAACACGATAGAAACGATCAAAAATCTTGCCCAAGTCTTTTCTTGGAATCCCCAATCCTTGGTCAGAAATACTCAAGATGACGTGGTTAAGGTTTTGAACTAAGCGTACTGTAATTACCCCACCATCTGGTGAGTACTTAATAGCATTGTTCATAATGTTATCAATTACTTGCATCATCTTATCAGTGTCGATTTCAACCCACAGAGCCTGCGTTCCAAGTTCACGCTTGATAGTGTATTTCTTTTCATTGTTATCAGTTTTCACTATCATATCAAAGCGATTAAGAATGTGAGAAACAAAGTCATTCAAGTTTACCCATTCCATATCCATTCTAGAAACGCCACGGTCCATTCTGGATAAGCTAAGCAAATCATTAATCATTCTGATCATTCGTTCAGTTTCTTCTTGCGTAACTTTCAAAAATTGTGGCGCAATTTCGGGATCCTTCCATGCACCTTCACTTAACGCTTCAATATATGAATGCATACTTGTAAGTGGTGTTCTTAATTCGTGAGAGACGTTAGAAACAAACTGTCTTTGTGAATTTTCATTTTTCATTTGTTCAGTAACATCGTGAAGTACACAAACACTACCAGACACGAAACCTGTTACTCGTTTAATTAACGAGAAGCTAGCATGTAAGATCACTTCGTTTCTAGTACCGCTGTTGGCAGTCACTACGATTTCTTTTTGATTAGAAATTAAATCTTGTGCTGTTTCATCTAAACCCAGCGCTTCATTAATTGGCTTGTTAATAATCTCATCTTCTGTCACGTTCAAGAAATTCAAAGCCATTTGGTTAACAACACTAATATTGCCGTGACGATCAGTTGCAAGAACTCCATCTGTCATGTGAGACAAAACGCTGTCAAGACGACGTCTTTCACTATCTGACTCTTCTTGTGAGCGTTCAATTCTAACTGACAGAGTATTAAAAGCCTTTCCTAATTGCCCTAGTTCATCGTTTGAATAAATCTTCACTTGATTAGAATAGTCTCCATCCGCAATGTGTAAAGCCTGCTCTTGCATTTCTTCAATTGGCCGGGTAATAGCGCGTGAAATAATTAGCGCCAAAATCGCTCCAAGCATTGCAGCAACTAGGGAAGCAACCAAGAAAGTAATTGAGGTTGTCCTTAGATCATTGAAAACACTCTGCATACTAGCGCGAACATAAATTGCACCTACATTGTTGGAAGTGCCGGTTGTACTAGTCAACGGAGAGATTTGGATCATAGAACTGGTGCCATTATCATTAACCACACGAGTAATTTGACGCCCAGTTGAAGTTACTTGCTTAACAATATTGTTATTTACTCTTTGACCAACTCTACTTTTATCATTCATATTAGAAACAGCACGGATAATATCCTTATTATCAACAACAATAATTTCACTAATAGCATCATTGTTGTAGTCAGAAATTATCTGGCTCATTCGATCATTAGACCTACTATTATTTCTTGATAATTGAACTGACAATTGGTTAGTCACAAATGACGGAATCTGAATCGAAGTTTGGAAGCTTTCAATACTACTTTGCTCTAATTGCCTAGTAAAATATGCCCCGATCACTTCAATTGTAGCTAGCAGCATTAACATGAATACTACCGCTAGCTTGGTATTAATTGAGTTAAATGTTCTCTTTAGCTTTATTCTTAATTTATCCATATTCAAAAACAACATATAAAAAGAAAGCCACACACTGGATGCAGTTTATGGCTTTCTTAATTATTCTTCGGTTGGTTGTTTAACATAATAACCAACGCCACGACGGGTAATCAAAATTTGAGGCTGAATTGGGTTATCCTCAATCTTTTCACGTAGACGGTGAACCGTTACGTCAACAGTACGTACATCCCCAAAATAGTCATAACCCCAAACAGTCTGCAGCAAATGCTCTCTAGTCATAACTTGACCCATATGTTGGGCAAGATAATAAAGAAGTTCAAATTCACGGTGAGTGAGCTCAATCTTCTTACCATCTTTTTCAACAATATAAGCATCCGGCATGATAACTAAGTTGCCGATCTTAATATTCTTATCGGCTTCTTCTTGATCTAGAGATTCTGCCTTCTTCACGATATCACGACGACGTAAGTTAGCCTTAACACGCGCAACTAATTCACGGTTAGAAAATGGCTTAGTTACATAGTCATCTGCACCCATCTCAAGTCCTAGAACTTTATCAATTTCAGTGTCTTTAGCAGTCACCATTATAATCGGCATATCATGAGTCTGGCGCACTTCACGTGCAACCTCCAGTCCATCTTTTTTTGGTAACATCAAATCCAAGATCATTAAATCTGGATCATATTCATCTACTTTTTTTATAGCCTCTTCACCATCATAGGCAGTGTCGACGTCGAAGCCTTCTTTAGTTAAATTAAATTTAATAATGTCAGAAATTGGCTTCTCATCATCGACGACGAGAATTTTCTTTGGCATCGAGAATGCCTCCTTTGCTCTTACTATTATACTGTTTTTTATCATTTTAGCCAAAATATACAAAAAAATTTAAAAAAAGCCTTGCAATTCTTTAAAATAAATTGCATAATAGTTCCTGTCAGTTATGACATGGGTGGTTAGCTCAGCTGGCAGAGCAACGGACTCTTAATCCGTGGGTCCAGGGTTCGATCCCCTGACCACCCATAACGTAAGCACTACTTCGGTAGTGCTTTTTTGTTACTCCAGACCAGGTCAACTTTGGTAAAATATAGAAAAGAACCTAGTAGGGAGGTTGTTAAAATGAATAACGAAAACGTGTTTTTTAACCCTGGGGACGCAATTTCCTCATCACACGATTTTAAAGAAGCTCGTCGCAGCGCTCAAATAATTAAAGCGGGCAAACCTACTGCTAAAAAAATCGTGATTGTCAATGATACCGAAAACGGCAAATACGCAATTTACTTTGCGGATCAAGAAGTTGATCAAGGCAAAGGTAAAGCTTATAGAATTGTCGATAAATTGTAACAAAGCAAAAATACTGGCAGATCATTAACGGTCTATCAGTATTTTTTTGATTCATTTTACTAATTGAGCATATTTTTTGCATTTTTTCTAAAAAAACTATTGCAAAAGATTCTATTAGTTGATATTATTATTAACTGTCAGCGGATGAGAGCTGAACTTAAAAATATGGGTGGTTAGCTCAGCTGGCAGAGCAACGGACTCTTAATCCGTGGGTCCAGGGTTCGATCCCCTGACCACCCATCAATATGGAAATGGCACTGCGAGGAGTCGGTGCTTTTTTTGTTTAAATTTAAGATCCAATTTCGATATTTTTCGAGATTGGATCTTTTTGTTTTTCTGCATGATAAAATGAATATATTAACTCAGTTAGGTAAGAAAAATGCGAACTTATAAATATCTGAAACTTGAAAGCTAAGATTCATGCTCTTTTCGCATGTTTCCTGGCTTTTTC
>NZ_AZFM01000036.1 GCF_001434335.1 Lactobacillus kalixensis DSM 16043 | reverse complement strand
GAAAAAGCCAGAACCTATAAAGCTTCCAGCTTATTTAGTGCTTTCAAGTTTCAGTATTTAAAAAGATAATAAAAAATCCAAATTAATTATGCTGCATTCCAAGCTTAATCAATTTGGATTTTTAGATTTTGATTAGCAATGTTAGTGACTTAGACCGTGCCAGAAACCTTTACCAAATTGTTGTACTTCCCACACGAAGTGATTCCAGCCCTTGTTACCACCTACGATTTTTTCAAGTTCAGTTGAATTCAACTTTTTAAAATTGTTCATAATAAAACCTCCAAATAAAATTTAATTGACCATATCTTGATCAACATCCATTATTCTAATATTTTTGAAGAGCTAAACACGAATTAGTCATAAATGGTATATTTTTAGGAATATCCAGTTATATTACCAAATATTCCTAAAAACATACCGAATTTTACGACTTTATGTGTTATTGTAACTAGCGTAGTAATATTAGTAATGTAAATCATAGAGTTTTAATGCGAGGAGATTTGAAATGAAGAAATTAAACGAGAAAGAATTACGTAAGATTAATGGTGGGTTAATTGACTTTAATATAATTAATTTTATTTCGTTTGATAATAAGAAAGATAAAAATATTGTAAAAGAATATTTCCATAAATTTTTTAAGAAATATTTCTAAAGAAGAAGACATATGTATTTTGGATTATTACAAATAATATTCTCACCAATATTTGATTTAATAATATTTTATGAAGTAACGAAAATAAGCAAAAAAATAAAAGATTATTTCTTTGTGTCCTTTATATTAATGGGATTAATAATAATAGAATTGGTATTTAATTTATCAGATTATTATGCTAATTTTATTGAAATAATTGCATACTTATTTTATTTTATTTTATTTTGAATTAATTAGAAAATTTAAAAATATAAAATTGCTAATAGGTGGTATCTTTATATTTTCTTTGTTAGATCTAATATTAGGTATTTCAACTACAATATCGATTTTTTTAGTACCATCCATACAAAATAACGGAATAGACTTTCTGGTCACTATATCTATTGAAGTCTTATTAATTTTACTTTTTAAAAAGATAGGTATAGGATCATGGATTAAACAAAATATTATCGGAGAAAATGGTATTTTATTTCTGTTCTTAATTGCATATATACTTATTTCTGGTGAAATTGTTTATTACTTTACTCTTACAGATAACTATTTATCAGAAGTGTTAAGAGTTTCTGTAAGTTTGTTATTATTGCAAACAATTTTTGCAATAATTTTATATTTGGTAATTAATCAAATTCAGAAAGGACTATTAACCCGGCAAGAACAAGAAAAACAAAAAATAGAGAAAGATCTAGCTATAGCTAGACAAAAAGAAGTAGAAGCCAAAAATAATGAATTAGCTTTAAAACAAGAACAAATAAAGAAAGAAAACGCTCAATTAAAAGAATACTCTGGTTATTTAGAAAAAAACGAAGATGACTTACGTCGGTTCAAACATGATTATCAAAATATTCTTAATAGTCTAAAATTAACGGCTGAAGAAGGTAATAGTGATAAGGTTGTAAAATTACTGGATAAATACAGTAAAAATCAGATTGACCC
The DNA here is from genome assembly GCF_001434335.1 of Lactobacillus kalixensis DSM 16043. Lineage (GTDB taxonomy): Bacteria > Bacillota > Bacilli > Lactobacillales > Lactobacillaceae > Lactobacillus > Lactobacillus kalixensis. The sequence continues at coordinate 14,547 of NZ_AZFM01000036.1, read as the reverse complement.
TAAGGCTTTACGTAAGTACAAAGGTGTTAATCATATTAAAGTAGAAGAGTTAAAAAGTATCGCTATTGCTAAATTATCCAAATTGTATAGTTGGAATATCAACTATGCCTTTGGATGTGACGTTGAAATTAGAGAAATACCTAAAAGTGTTGATATTCTTGACTTAACTCGAATTATCGGAATTGCCTTTGATAATGCAGCTGAAGAAAGTAAGTCGTTGAACGAAGAGCTGGGGGATAATTCAGCACGAGTAGAGGCGATTTATTATCAAGAAAATGGTGACTTTGAGTTTGAAATAAATAATAAAGTAAGACCAAAAGAAATTGATACAGCCGAAATTAGTAAAAAGAATTATACGACTAAAAAAGATCATATGGGTCTTGGACTAGCAAATTTGAAAGAAATAGCTGATAAGTATAAAGATACTATGATTGTGAATTATGGAGTAAATGACGGAAAATTTACGTTTAATTTGACCATATTACCTGATGAATAGAAAGAAGCTTGGGATGAAATATCCAGTATTTATTTGTGACGATGATCCAGAACAGATTGAATTAATATCTAAAACCTTATGGACAGCTGAATATATTTTATCTGATGTGGAAAAAGTGGAATTTGATGTAAATTCTGCGACTAATTATGGAGATGCTCTAGAATATTTGAAGCAAAACAAAAATGATGGAGGGATTTATTTCCTCGATGTTGAGCTGGGTAAGAAGGCTGATAAGGATAATGGTTTTGATTTAGCCGAAGCTATTAAAAAACAAGACAAAAGATCACAGATTGTTTTCGTTACTAGCCATGCAGATCTAGCATTTATTGCATTTGAGAGGCGATTAGGGTCAATTGATTATATTATCAAATCTTCTGACGTTGATGTGTTCAAAAGAAGAGTAGTTGAAACTATTGAAGTAGCTCTCCATCAATTAAAGAATATGAACTATATTAAGAAAACAACGTTCACCTTTAAAATTGGAAGACAGATCTTTAACGAAGATATGAACAACGTTATTTTCATTGAGACTACCGATGTTTTGCATAAACTTGATTTAGTTAAGACGAATGGCTTAGGACAACTAATAGGAACAATTAATCAATACGATGAGGAAAATCCATTATTAGTTAAGATTAGTCAATCGTGTTTGGTTAACCCAGAAAATATTGAGTCAATTGATTTAAAAAATCGCATGGTATCCTTTGTTAATGGTGACAGGAAAGTATATTCTCGTTCAAATGTTAAGAAAATGAAGCAATTAATGCAAAAATACAATTATACTGTGAGATCGCTAAAAGTAGATGAGGATTAAATATGATTAATCAATTTAAATATAAATCTATCTACATCCCTCAAGTTGATGAATCAGACTGTGGTGTTGCTTGTTTAGCGATGATTCTTAAGAAGTATCATTCTAGAGTTTCTTTAGCACACCTACGCCATGAAGCAAGAACCAATCTTGAAGGTACAACTGCTTTAGGTTTAGTTAAAACAGCCGAAAAGTTTAATTTGAAAACAGAAGCTTTTAAAGCAGACATGTCTCTATTTGATGAAACTGATATCCAGTATCCATTTATAGTTCATGTCTTAAAACAGGGCGAACTACTTCACTATTATGTTGTCTTAAAGAATGCCAAGAATTATCTACTTATTGCCGATCCTGATCCAAGCGTAGGCGTTGTAAAGATGTCTAAGGATAAGTTTGCTGGAGAGTGGACCGGCATTGTTTTATTTATGGTTCCAAATGATGACTTTGAGCCGATCAAAGAAAAGAAACGTAATCTTTGGTCATTATTTCCATACATGTTCAAACAAAAGAAGCTGGTTACTAATATTATTTTAGCGGCTCTCTTAATGACAATTATTAGTATCTGTAGTTCTTACTTCTTACAAGGATTAATTGATACTTATATTCCTAATGGGACTTATCAGACGCTATCAATTCTGGCAATTGGGTTACTAGTAGCGTATGTCTTTAATTCAATCTTCTCTTATGGACAGAACTTCTTGTTAAATGTCTTAGGTCAGAGATTAAGTATCGATTTGAACTTACAATATATTAGACATATCTTCGAATTACCAATGGAATTCTTCGTTACTAGAAGAACTGGTGAAATTACTTCAAGATTTTCTGATGCCAGTAGAATAATTGATGCATTAGCTAGTACAGTTATTTCACTCTTTCTAGACCTTTCAATTGTAATTGTGATGGGGATTGTTTTGGCAGTTCAAAATATGACTCTGTTTGTCATTACTTTATTATCGCTTCCAATCTACGCCATTGTTATTCTCGGTTTTACCAAGAAGTTTGAGAAGATGAATAATGATCAGATGGAGAGTAACGCTGTCTTAAGTTCATCGATCATTGAAGATATTCAAGGAATTGAAACAATTAAGGCTTTGAATAGTGAAGATGTCCGCTATCGCCGTATTGATAGTCAATTCGTTGATTACTTGAAGAAGGCATTTAGATACAGTAAGACAGAATCTCTTCAGTCAGCTCTAAAGACCTTTATCAGGTTGTCCTTGAATGTAATTATTCTCTGGGTAGGTGCCAGAATAGTTATGAATGGGCAGATGAGTATCGGTCAACTAATGACTTTCAATGCCTTATTAGCTTATTTCGTTGATCCGCTTCAGAGTATTATTAACTTACAGCCAACCTTGCAATCAGCTAATGTAGCTCAGAATCGGTTGAACGAAGTATACATGGTTAAGAGTGAATTTCAAGAAAATGCTCAGGTTAAAGATACTAAGCAATTAGACGGAGATATTGAATACCATGATGTAGATTATCACTATGGTTATGGAGAAGATGTCTTAAAAGATATCAACTTACAGATTAAGCAAAATGATAAATTAACCATTGTGGGGATGAGTGGCTCAGGTAAATCAACGATGGTTAAGCTGTTAGTGGAATTCTTCTCTCCAAGTAAGGGGAAGGTAACGGTTAACGGCTTTGATACCACTAATATTGATAAACATACTTTACGCTCTTATATCAATTATGTTCCGCAAACTCCATATATCTTCTCAGGGACAATAACGGAAAATCTCTTGTTAGGAAGTCGAGATGTTACTGAGGAAGATATAGTAAGAGCATGTAAGATTGCAGAAATCTATGATGAGATTAATAATTTGCCTTTACAGTTTGAAACTAAATTAGATGAAAATGCCAAAATCTTATCTGGTGGACAGAAACAAAGATTAACAATTGCACGTGCTTTATTATCACCTGCTAAAGTGTTGATTCTAGATGAGGTGACCAGTGGTCTGGATACAATTACTGAGAAGAAGGTAGTTGATAATCTGATGAAATTAACTGATAAGACAATTATCTTTATTGCCCACCGCTTGGCAATTGCTCAGAGAACTGACAATATTGTTGTAATTGATCATGGTCAAATAGTTGAACATGGTAATCATGAAGAGCTAATGAAGAAGCACGGCTTCTATTACAATTTGGTTGAGAATTAAGGAGGAACTGCTTATGGATAAAACGAAAGATTATGAAAGTAGTGAATTCTACTCCTATAAATTCAAAAACTTCTCAACAATGATTATTGTTCCTGCAGCTATCTTGGTGGTTCTTCTAATCATTAGTTCATTCTTTGCAGTTAGACAGAATACAGTCACGGCAGAAGGTTCAATTGAACCAGCTAGAGTAGTAAACGTTAATAGCAGCAAGTATCAAGAAGGGCAAACAATTACAAGAAATAAGCAAAAGTGGACAGTTCATCTTGATGAAAAGGATGAAAACTTAGTTCACTTAATGACTAAATTAAATCCTAAAAAAATAAGGATCATGGTATACCTACCAGGTAACAAGATTAGTGCTATTAAGAAAGGTCAGACTATTCATATGAGTTTGGCTAATAGCAACGGAACAACAGATAGATTAACTGGGAAAGTGACTACTGTTGCTTCTTATCCAATAAACGTACGTGGAACTAGAGCATATGAAGTACTATGTGAAGCTAAGGCCAAGAATAAGAATTTAAAATATGGCATGACAGGAGAAGTAAGCATAATAACGGGTAAGTCAACATATTTTGAATATTTGAAAGATAAAGTGTTGGATAAATAATTAGTTAAACATATATTTTGAGATAAAACTTGATTGTTATGTATGAAAATACCAAATATTATCAATTTTCAACCGAATTTGTCGAATTTGGTTACCAAAGATTATAAGCGATATATTAATAATGTAAGTTGAAAAGCGGCTTATTATGAGCAAGAGGAGGATTTTTGCGAAAAATGGTTAAGTTGAATTTGAATGATCTTAAATGCATAACAGGTGGCACTCATTCAGGTTGCTACAAAAAGGGTTATAAATTAGGAAGAAAAATTAAATATTGGAATAATATCATAAATAGTATTCCTCTTGATAGCCCTATTATTAATATTAATATTTAATCTATATTAAATAAGAGTATTTTTTGTGATAAAAATACTCTTATTTTTCTAAAACAGTGAAAACGTAAATTTATAAATTCTATTTTAAATAAATATGAGTTATAAAAATGTTTAATAACAATTCAAAGAAATTAGCGAAAAAGCAGCCAAGAATAAATCAGTTTTAAGCATTGCTTCTAACGTAGCTTTACACCTTAGATCATACTTCAATGAGAATAAATTACCCGAGAGAGTGAATCAACTTCTAATTAAACATTTCGTTGCAGTTAATTTGGTTTGGACATAAATATGTGAAGAAGAGCAAAATGCTCTTCTTTTTTGATGGATATGATATCAAATTTGAAAATAGGGCATGAATTGATATAGAAAATTATCGTGTCTATTTTTACAGTTTTTTCTCTTCAATAGTGATAAAATATAGAAAACATGGAGGAGAAAATTATGACAAGAAAAGAGTTAAAAGATAATGCTAAGAGCCAACTTCGCGGTAATTGGGGCTGGGCAATCGCTTTATTCTTAGTATCAGCTATTTTTATTTATATCGTTAATGACATTATTTCTTATTCAATTACTGGGAAAGATGTTATTTACCGATCTGTTGAATCATTCGGCTCAATTTACAACAACACTGTGGTTGTTGAAAAACCAATGACTATCCAAATTTCTAGTTTAATATCATATGTTTGGGGAATCCTATCAACAATGATTCTTTGGGGTGTTACCTATACTATCCTTAAGTTCAGAGATGATGGCTCAAAGGAAAATGTCTTCAAAGCAATGTTCTCAGCTTTTACCAACGGTCGCTTTGAAACTAGCTTCTTGACATCACTTCTTTACGGAATTTTCTTAACATTATGGGCCTGTTTGCTAGTTATTCCTGGTATAGTTAAGGCTTATGCTTACGCAATGACACCTTACATTCTTAAGGATACTTACGATGCTGGCAATAAGCCAACCGCTACCGAAGCAATTACTAAGAGCCGTGAATTGATGAAAGGTCACAAGGCAGAGTTGTTTGTCCTTGATCTTAGCTTCATCGGCTGGTGGTTACTCGGAATCATCACTCTCGGAATTGGGTTCATTTGGATCACTCCATACTACCGTCAGACTAAGGCCAACTTCTACCGTGAATTAACTAACGGTAAAACTTTTAAGAAAAACTAAATTCATCAAAATTCCGAGCCTTTTTTGAACAAAAATTAGCTAACTTCTGTATAATGCTTGTTAAGTAAATGAAAGGCTATATTATGGAAGAAAAAGATAAAGATAAACCGCCGACCGAAGGCGAAACCTATAAAAGGGCGGGTGAATGCCATGACTGAGTTATCATTCACCCCGTTTGCTCGAGATAAATATAATAGTCTAACTGATCGTCAACAAAGTTATGTTGACCAGAGCTTAGATGGATTGAAGCGTGAGGACAACGGCTTTGTCCAGCACGTAGCTGATGTCGAATCCGGATTAACTATTTTGTTTGAACATTTGAATAGTGTGATCCTTGTAACCGACATTGTAAAATCTAAATAATAAAACAAGGTAAGAAAGCGTAAAGTTCGCTGTTCTTACCTGTTTTTTTGTCCTATTTTGCATATAATAAGAAGGTTAAGAATTGTTTATTAATGAGGGATTGTTGTGAATAAGAAAATCTTATCTGGCTCATTTTGGCTGTCATTCGGCAGTATTTTCTCAAGAGTATTAGGGGTAGTTTACTTAATTCCTTGGTTGATTATGTTAGGTAGCTATCATAATCAATTGAATGCACAAGCAATCTTTAATTCATCTTATACCCCTTATGCGCTATTTTTATCTGTTGGAACGGCAGGACTGCCTTCAGTAATTGCTCGTGAAGTCGCAGCACTTAATTCGAAAAATCGCTATAAAGATAGTGTCTATCTAACCAAGTTAGGCTTATTAATTATGCTGATTATGGGGGTAATATGTGGCTTTGCACTCTATATTAGTGCACCGTTAATTGCTAAAAGCAGCCCAGTAGATTCAGTAGCTCAAGCGACTTTTTCAATCAGGGTGCTAGTTCCAGCTGTTGTAATTCTGCCATCAATGAGTATGGTGCGTGGATGGTTCCAAGGTAACAACGATATGAAGCCATACGGAATTTCTCAGCTGTGGGAACAATTCTCCCGTGTGCTCTTCATCTTGGCAGCAACTTTTGTTGTGATCGAAGTCTTGCATCAGAACTACGTTTACGCTGTTTATCTTAGTGTATTTGGAGCATGTGTTGGTGCATTAACTTCCTATATTTGTTTGTTTTTATATTCCAAAAAGCAACTACCAGCACTTCGAGAGAAATTGTCTGCAAGTGAAGCCCGCAGTCTTGAAAATGTAGGTCAAATTCTTTGGGGATTGTGGGTCAGCTCAATTCCATTTGTGCTTCTTGGCGCTTTTATTACCTTAACCCAGTTTGTTGACCAGGTTTTCTTCAAACAAATCCTCTTGCAAACAACTAACTACACTTCACGCTACGTTAGTTATCTCTACACTATTTTTTCAGCTAATCCGAGCAAGATTACGACAGTCATCATTTCTCTAGCTACAGCTGTTTCAGAAACAAGTTTACCGTTATTATCAGGCTTGAGAGCGCAAGGTGAAACTAACAAAATTAGCGATTTATTGATTGAAAATTATCGCTTACTTTTGTTTGTTCTCTTGCCGATTGTGACGTTAGCAGCGTTTGCTAGTTCATCAATTTATACTGTCTTGTTCTCTCATGATAATCTTGGGACGTTTTATTTAATGCAGAACATTTTACAAAGTCTCTTTTTGGCCTTAGTCATGAATTCACTTACCTTATTACTAGCCTTAAATATGAATCGCTTGGCAGTGATTTATATGATTTTAGGATTAATATTGAAGTTAGTTCTGCAATTCCCATGTGTGCAACTTATGCAGACAACCGGTGCGATTGTTTCAACTGACTTGGCAATGATTGTCGTAGTTATTCTCAGCTATCATGCCCTGGACAAGACTTATGCGGTTGACTTGAAGCGGTTAATGCCATTATTGACAGCTAACTTTTACTTCTTAATAATTGTGGCAGCTTACTACTTTGCGTTTGGTGAACGATTCAATGATGTTACTAGCCGCAGTTTCAATTTTATTTATTTAGTAATCTACGGTCTAATCGGCCTGGCTATCTACATTTGGCTAACCAACAAGACACAGATTTCTAAGCAGGTTATTGGTAAAAAAATCGGCTACAAGTACTTCAGATATAAACACTTTAAATAGAAAAAAGGCGAGCAGTTAAGCAACATAGCTTTGACTACTCGTCTTATTTTGATTTAGAAGTTACCATAAGCATCATTATTGATGTTGTCTTTAAAAATGTGGTCAATGTATTTACTAGTTTCTACATCGGCTTTTTGTAATGCATCTTTTACTTCATTAGAAGTCATTTGATTAACAATGTAGAACTTAAGCGCCTTGTTGACTACTTCGTTTAGATCCTTATTGGTTAAGGTCATGTATTTTTCAACTAATTTTTCGACTTCATCGTTTAATTCAATCTTTTTCTTTGCCATCTTTTTCACCTTTTTTGATTACGTTAACTAAATTATAACATGGACTCTATTCGACATAGGGTATAATGAATCTTAGTTTAAAAAGGGGTGACGTGGATGACAGCAGTGTCGAATCGAATGATGGATACAATGGTTGCAATCTTGTTCTGGCTTAGACAACGGTCTTTTTTTAGAGTAGTGCAGAGAACGTTAATTATGTTAATGCCGGTTGCAACGCTCGGAGCATACTTTCGCTTATTGCATGATTGTGTGTTTTCGCCGGATAGTTTGATTTATAACTTGTTTAATTTTGACGCAGTTATGTCTGATACTATCTGGTATTTGGGCAACGATCTTAGCCTGGGGATGATGCAGGTTACTTTTGGAATGTTTGGCATTTTTGTGGCATATTTTGCGGCTAAATATACGGCACGCATTTACAACAAAGATTCCACAATGGCAGGCATTACTGCAGTACTGGTAATTGCCTTGTGTGCATCGCTAACAGTTGAGAATACTAATTCTAACCAAGTTGTTTTCATGTCACGGCTGATCAATATTAATGGGACATTATTTGCGATTTTAATTGGATATTCAATCGGTCAGGTTTTTCGTTGGGTAGGAAAAGATTATATCTATGAAAAGCATGAACATGTTAATGAAATTCAACGGCGAGTATGGAATTCTCTATTGCCAACAGCTGTTGCGATTATTATTGGTGCAATATTTGCACTTATTATATATTTTTTCAAACTTAAACTAATTGATTCAAGTTATGCTAGACAAATAATTTCCGAATTGCGCAGCAGTAATAACATTTTGGTTGTTGTTTGGTTAACTATTGTATCTACTTTTCTCTGGTGGCTTGGTCTGGGATATCCACTTCAAGCGTTGTCGAATATTAACAATACTGGAGCTGCTTTAGTAAATTCTAACTATGCATTTCGTCATGGAAGTGCGGCTAATGTACCCTATAAGTTCTTGGGTGGTTCAATGATTAAGGCATACGGTGTAATGGGGAATGCCTCGATTATCTTGGCTTTGATTGTAGTTTTGCTTCTTTACACTAATAATAAAGAAGTTGAAGCGATTGCTAAACTGAATTTACTACCAGCGGCTTTTGGCGTTAAGAACGGGATTGCGATTGGCGTACCTGTCATTTTGAATCCTCTATATTTACTCCCGGTTATCTGTATTCCAGCAATTAATGAATTAATTGCGGCTGCAGCTATTTCATTGAATTTGATTATGCCGAGCGCATATCCTGTTTTGAGCGGTAGTCCTGGTATCTTAATCTCGTTTTTTGGTACCAATGGTGATTGGGGAAGCTTTATCTTTACTGTTTTACTCTTTATATTAGATATCTTGATCTATGTGCCCTTTGTTCTAATGGGAATTCGAATTGAAGAAAAGGTGAGAGAATATGACGCAAGACAGCAAGATTAATTATAATAAGGCAAATGTGAAGTGGCTGTTGATTATTTTCCTTATTATTCTTACTCTCTCAATTCCAGCTTATTCATGGATGAAAAATGCGAATAGAGATCAAGCAGAGCGGCGTAAATCACTCTTGTCACCCATTATCATGGTGCCAGGATCGAGTGCGACAATTAACCGATTTGATTCATTGATAGCGCAACTTAACAAAAACAATCCGCACCCGCACAGTGTCTTGAAGGTAAAGGTTGATACTGATAATAAGCTGAATTTTTCAGGGAGTATTAGCCGCGGGGACAACGAACCGATTATTGTGATTGGCTTTGAGAATAATCATGATGGCTACAGTAATATTAAGAAGCAAGCAAGATGGTTTGATGATGCGTTTTATCAGATTTCGGAAACTTACAAGTTCAATAATTTCAAGGCTTTTGGTCACTCTAACGGTGGGCTAATTCTGACATATTGGCTTGAACACTACTATAGTGATTATTCTTCAGAAATTAAGATTAAGAAGTTGATGACTTTAGCTTCGCCTTATAACTTTAATGAAGGAAGTATGAATCACCGCACACAGATGTTAGAAGACTTTATCAAGAATCGCAAAAAATTGCCTAAGAGTCTGAAGGTATATTCATTAAGCGGTGGAGAGAGCTATGAGTCTGATGGAATTGTACCTGAAAGTAGTGTAAGCGCGGCTAAGTATATTTTTCAAAAGCAAGTTAAGAGCTTTATGGAAATTACAGTTACAGGAAATAAGGCTGGGCACTCAGATTTACCGCAAAATAAAGAAGTAGTGCGGGTAATGAAGCAATATCTCCTCAACAAAGCGAAAGTTCAAAATCGTCCGATTGTCAAAGATAATAAAAAAACAAAAAATAAAAGATAGTAAATGATTAGAAATGAAGCAATATAAAGGAAAAAAACTTTATATTGTTTTTTTCTTTGGAAATCTAAGTGTTTTTTATTGAATAAGAAAATAAATGAACTATACTAGACGTGGTTAATAGATTATCTGTGGAAAACTTCTTGCAAAAAAGAACAAATATTATTTAAAAAGCTAGCTATCTTAAGAAAATCTTTATATTTTGTGAACTGCATTAAGTATTGATATATAAGCATTTTTAATAGTTTTTTGAATGAATTCACAAAAATAAAGGTAAATTGTGGAAAACTTTTAAAAATATCTTGCATTCTGTGGATAACCTGCTATACTAATAAATGTAAAGAGTTAGCACTCAACTGATGAGAGTGCTAAAACTCAATTCTACTATTAGGGAGTGTTGCATATGGCATACTTTGACAATGATTTTGACAACTTATTTAACGAATTGAACAGTTCATTTTTTAATGATATTAACAGAAGTTCTAACGGCTCTATTCCAGTACATTATTCTGGCAATATGAGTAGCGCTCCTCAAACTATTCAACAAAATCCAGAACAAAAGAAAGAAAAACCAATCGGTGTTGACTTAGTTGAACAAGCTAAGAACAACAAATACGATCCAGTAATCGGCCGTGATCAACAAATTGATGATGTAATTGAAATTTTATCAAGACGTAAGAAGAACAACCCAGTCTTAATTGGACCTGCAGGTGTTGGTAAAACCTCTATTGTAGAAGGTTTAGCACAAAGAATTGCAGAAGGTAATGTACCTGCTAAGATGAGAGACATGCACATTATCGCTATTAACATTAACGATATGGTTGCTGGCTCAAGTCTTCGTGGTAGCTTCGAAGAAAGATTGAAGAAAGTTATCGACAAGGCTAAGAAAGACCCTAACATCGTTCTCTTCATCGATGAATTACACAACATTGTTGGTGCAGGATCAACTGATTCAGAAAATAATAACGGCGATGCTGCTAACATTTTGAAGCCAGCTCTTGCAAGCGGTGAACTTAAGTTAATCGGTGCTACAACTACTAGTGAATATCAAAGAGTAGAAAAAGACCCAGCTCTTGCTCGTAGATTCCAACCAGTTCAAGTTCCAGAACCAACTACTGATGTTGCTGTGAAGATTTTGGAAGGCTTGAAGAAGAAGTACGAAAGCTTCCACCACGTAAAATACGATGATGATGCATTGAAGCTTGCTGTTGAATTATCAGAAAGATACATCCAAGGTCGCTACTTACCAGATAAGGCAATCGACTTGATGGATGAAGCTGGTGCTAAGAAGAGCTTACAATTAGAACCAAAAGATGAAACTAGCTTGAAGGATAGAATTAAGAGCCTTAACGCTCAAAAGAATGAAGCTGTACAAGCTGAAGACTATGTAAAAGCTGGTGAAATCAAGAAGGAAATTGAAAAGTTAACTGATCAATTGAAAGATGTTGATAAGGCTTCAGAACCTGTGGTTACTGAAAAGGATATTTACCAAATTATTGAACAAAAGACTAATATCCCAATGAGTGAATTACACGCTGATGAAGCTAAGAAGAACTTAGATTTGGCTAAGAAGTTGAAGGCTGAAGTTATTGACCAAGATCGCGCAATTGACGTAATTACTGACGCTATTGCACGTAAGCAAGTCTTCAAAGACAGCGACCGTCCTACTGGTTCATTCCTTCTTACTGGACCTACTGGTGTTGGTAAGACTGAACTTGCTAAGCAATTGGCTATCAATCTCTTTGGTAACAAGGACCACTTCATTCGTTTGGACATGTCTGAATATCAAGATGAAATGGCAGTTAACAAGTTGATTGGTTCAGCACCTGGTTATGTAGGCTACGGTGAAGGTGGTCAATTAACTGAAAAGGTTCGTCACCAACCATACTCATTGATCTTGTTCGATGAAATTGAAAAGGCTAACCCACAAGTCTTCAACGCTCTTCTCCAAATTATGGATGATGGTCGTTTGACAGATGCCCAAGGTAGAACAGTTTCCTTCAAGGATACTATCTTAATCATGACTTCAAACGCTGGATTCTCCGACAAGTTACTTGAAGACGGTAAAGTAGATCAAGACAAGTTAATCTCAGCTCTTGAAAACTACTTCAGACCAGAATTCTTGAACCGTTTGGATGCAATTGTTCCATTCAACTCATTGACTAAGGAAGATATGGGTAAGATTGTAAACATCTACATTAAGAAGATGGAAGGTGTTCTTGCCAAGAAGGGTATCAAGGTTGAAGTTAGCGACGAAGCTAAGAAGGTTATCGCTGAAAAAGGCTACGACAAGAAGTTCGGTGCTCGTCCACTTAGAAGAGTAGTTGAACAAAACCTTGAAACTCCAATTGCTAAGCTTGTGATGAGTGAACCTGACACTAAGGAAATCAAGGTTACTGCTGATGACAAGCACTTGTATATGAATGACAAGTCAATCATGGACTTGGTAAAGCCAGCTGAAGTAGCTGATGGTGAAGTTGAAGTTCCTAAGGATGAAAAGAAGTCTGACAAGACTGAAAAAGCTGACGAATAATAGGATTTAGATATTAAAAAGACGCCCAGTTTGGGCGTTTTTTTGTGCTTATGCATTTTTTGGAGATAGTAGTTCTGCTTGTAACTCACGCATTTTTTTAGTATTAGATTGAGAGAAATAAGTAGTATCTCCATTGATAAAAGTAACTTTACGAGTTCTAAAATCGATTGAGCTAATATTCTTTGGATTAACTAAACAGGATTGACTGATCTTCAATAATTTTGGGTTATTCTTAGCATATTCATTAATACTACCCAAGAATCGTCCTTCACCGGTAGTCATAGTTAATAATAACTTATGTGGAGGAGCAGTAATAATGTAAATCACATCATCCAGATCTACTCTTTTGACCATTGCTCCTAAACTATAAGTAAAAGACATTTCTTTCTTATATTCGAATTGATTAATACTCTGAGTCGCTTTTTTAATAGCTCTAATGACGTACTTCTGAAATTCAACAATGTCAGAAGTTTTAACGATATAGTCAACAGGCCCTAATTCTCTTTGGTAAGTAATAATTGAAAGGTCAGCATGGCTAGTTACAAAAATTATTTGAGCTTTATTGTCTTTTTGTTTAATTAATTCAGCTAAATCAAAACCGGCTTGGCTTTCTTGATCAGAACCAAGTTCTACATCAAGAAAGTAAATTCCACCGGAAAAATTATTAGTGCTAAGATAATCTTTCACTTCTTCAGAAGTAGTGGCAGATGTAATTGAAAACTCAATCTTAGTATTTTCAGATAAGACAAATTCTGCTGTCTTTACGAGTTGAGTAATTAAATTAATTTGTTCTTGCTCATCATCACAGATAAAAACTGGGTATTTCATTTATTATTCCTCCATAGATGGCAAAATCACCAGGGAAAAGGTGAACCAACCGTCTTTCACTTCGTAATTAATCATCATTGAATCTTCGTATTTTTTGGCGATTTCGTTAACGTTCGCAAGCCCCATGCCCATATGGTGTTCCTTAGTTGTATAGTTTTTTTGTTTAAGCTGTGTAACATTGAGGTCTTTTTGGCGGATACGATTTCTAATTTCAAACTCAAAGTCACCGTTTTCTTGATAGTACATTGCAGAAATTTGAGCAGTTTCAGGATTATTAGTTTCTTTAACTAGTTCTTGACTCTCTTCTGCAGCATTATCAAAGGTAATTCCGATAATTCGAGTAATATCAATTAAGTCAACGGTATTAGGAATGCTACTAATTTCACTACTACAACCGAAACTGTAGTTAATATTCATACTGTAAAGCTTGGATAGTTTAGCAATTGCAATGCTCTTAAGCTCATCAATGTGAACGTGGTTAACACCTTTATATTTACGAAGGGCTTTTTGGTTGAATTGATTATTTGAATATCTATCAAGTTGCTCAACAACGGCTTTTACGTCGCCTTCTTGTGCACTGACTTTGAGACTGTTTAGAATGTTTTGATAATCATGTTTAAATCTACGGAGATCATCTTCATTTTCATCAAGATAGTTGGCATATTCTTTGATCTGCTCATTTTCAGATATTAGCTTTTTTTGTTTTTCTTCAGATAAGATGTTTTTTTGGATACGTACCATTCCAAGGTAGAGTAGTAAAGCGAAGATAGATTGGAATATCAACAATCCGATCGATATTTGAAGAGCTTCAGATAATTTTTGGTTTCTTAATACAAAATAGAAAGTTACTATGCTTGATAAATAAATGTAGAAAACATTCTAAGCTTAATAGTGAATTAATTATCCGACGGGATAATTGATTCACTAT
>NZ_AZFM01000035.1 GCF_001434335.1 Lactobacillus kalixensis DSM 16043 | reverse complement strand
TATCTAAAAATATCAGGTCTAATCCTAGACGGAGCTTGACTTTACGTAGAAAAATAAAGCTGATTCTAAAAAACTCAAGAAGAAATCGCTATGTACTATTTCAAATTTAAATAATGAAAAAATAATAGAGCATAGAAAAAGAATAAAGAAACAGTCGCGTTTCTTTATCTTTTGCTTAGTTATTTTGTAGAAAATCCATGTATCAAACAATGGAGATATTAAAACTTGTAAAAGAATCATTTGTGTTTACCATGTTTGTGATGTGGCTTAAGATATCCATCAGAAAGAAACTAGTAAATGGTCCAAAAAGTAATACTAAAAATTCCATAGCATCAAAACCTTTCTTTTGTTTTTACATTATGTATTATAATGCAAAAAAATCAAATTTTAAGAATATGTCCTATTCTATTGATTTTTCGTCCTATTCTAAGAAAGATATAGAATAGGACGGAAATTTAATAGTTTAGGACAATTTTGGTTATAGCACGAAAAAAAGGAATACAATAGCTCCTGTAAGTTGAATGACGAAAGAAAATTAAGTTTTTCTTTTGCTTGTTGTACTTAATATATAGGAGGAAAAAATGATATCGAATAAATTCGGTATCATTTTATAAATACAAGAAGGATAGAAAAATGAAACGTATCAATGCAAAAAAAGTTTTATTCTCATCAATAGCTGCCGCAGGAATCTTACTTTCAGCTGCTGCACCAGTTCAAGCTGCAACTCCGTCAACTAGTGGTGTTAAAGGCGTTAGAAATGTTAAGAAAAATAAGGATTATACAATCAAGGATGTGCCTGATTTAACTAAGCAAGGCTATATTCTTCGTATTCCTGATAAAGTTGGAAGATTAAAAAATCAAGTTATCTCAGGTAAAGAAAACTATAATCGTGCTTCTCAAAGCTTGGATGCATTCAAGGCTAAAACTGTTAGTCCATCAAAGGTAAAGAATATTAAGTTCAGAATTGAAAAGATAGCTGAATTCCATACTAAAGGTTTTGGTGCTCCAGAATATTTTGTTGCATCAAAAGATAAGCAATATTATGGCTGGCATACTCAACCTGAACTTGAATATATCCATTTACATGATAAGAACTTCGCTGGCATCTACAAACCTTTGAAGAAGATGGCTGAATCTAAGACTGGCCGTGTAAGCACTAAGAAGAATACTCAATACTTTAACCAAGCCATGGCTGCAGCTAAGAAGCTGCCAAATGGTAGTGAGAAGAAATTTGTTATCTCTTCATTAAATCAACTTAAGAAGAACGGTAATATCAACAACGGTGGTAAAAACTTATTGCTGTTTGGCATTTATTAATCGTTGGATGAAGGCGTAAGGCTACAGAAGCTTTGCGCTTTTTGTTTATCGTTTAATTAATCAAAAAATGTATCTAATACTAATAAAATTGCTAACTTTAAGCAAATTTAAAGCGAAGGGAATATGTCGATGAAACGAAAGATTCTAATAATTTTACCGGTTATATTAATTTTGATACTCATTGCCGTTGTATATAAACACAATATGGACTATTCAAAAGAAATCCTTCGTGCTGAAGTTGCTACAGACAATAATACTCATAATTCATTTATTCAAATTTATTCGAGTGGAAAAACTAAAAAGGGAGCATCTTTCTCCGATAGTCAGAGTGCACAAGCTGTTTCAGTTGATCCCAATGTTTTTAGGGATGAAACTGATTCTGAAAATAAAACAACTCGAATAAGTGTAAAGAAAAAATTGCTACACCAAAATAAGAAGCTGGTCGCTGACTCGACGTTTGTAAAGATTGTTAATGAGGTAGTGAATGAAAGCCATCATTTGATCGGAGTTTTAAATTTGTTTAAGTTGGATAATGATTATTACGCATTTGTTAAGTACAATGCAGGATTGTCAGACGATGGTACATTGTATAAATACGATAGGAAATTAGTTAAGGTTTGTACTATAGATTCAGGGAAAATAATTAGACTTCAAAAGATAGGTGAATAGTGAGTATTTAATACGGTTAGTTGTAGGTTCAATATAGTCATACTGGATCTGGTGATTATTAAGTGAAAGTGTATAATGAAAGTCATAGTTAAAACGAGAATTTCAACTTGAGAGAGAAACAATGAAAAACAAACTTGATCCTAAAGTAAGAGACCTCCTAGAAGTAATAGGTATATTTGCAATTGTTGTAGCAATCTATTATGCATTATTTGCTTTTGTCCTCAGTAACGACACCGTATCCGGCCCTTCAATGCAGCCTAATTTTGAAACCGGTGATCGAGTTATAGCCGTTCGCCACAGCTCGCTACATCGCGGAGATATCGTTGTCCTGAATGCCCCAGATAGTCCCGGCGCTCTATACATCAAGCGTGTTATCGGTGTTCCCGGTGATACAATTCGCTTCAAGAATGACCAATTGTACATTAACGGTAAGAAGACCAAAGAGCCTTACTTGGATAAGGGTAAGAAGTTATATTCTATGGGCAATTTGTACACTGAGAATTTCACTTTGCAATCGAAGAATTTAGGCAAGAAGGTGCCAGCTAATTCTTACTTTGTAATGGGCGATCACCGTAATGTTTCTAAGGATAGTCGCATCTTTGGCTATGTGAAGCGCTCAGCTATTGTTGGTAAGGTGAAGTTACGTTATTGGCCACTAAATAAGATTACGTGGTACTAATGTGAATCTCAAATATGACTTTTTCGATTCAATTGTGAACAGTGGGGTTATAATTACATTATGAGATGTTTACGAGGGATAGAAAAATGAAATTAAAGAGAATAATTTTTAGTTTGTTAACGGCGGTTTCAATTGTTACTTTTGTTTCAACTTCTACTAAAAACGTAAAAGCTGCAACTCCTGACACTAATATAAGAACCGAATTAAAGTCAACACCACTTACTAAGCAAGGCTATGTACTGCAGGTTAAATCCGGCTATGATAATAAGGTCTATGTAGGTAAAGAAAACTACAAACGAGTTTTGTCATTAGCTGCCCAAGACAAGTTCTTGAATAATGTGAAAACTGTCAAACCTAGTCAAATCAAGAATGTTAAATTTAGAGTTGAAAAGGTAGTAGACATAGTTAACCGTGGAGCAGGAGCACCATTATATATTATTTCATCAAAGGATAAGAAGTATTCTTGTGTAACTACTCAAGCCAGCCTTAGATGTATCTATTGGAATGATAGATCTGTTCAAAGCGTTATCAATCCTTTGAAGAAGATCTATAAAGGCTCAGGAAATTTGGCTACTAAGAAGAGTAGAAATTATTTCAATCAATCTGTAAAAGCTGCTAATAATTTACCAAAGAGTAGTAAGAGAACTTTCCTTCTTAATTCACTTAAGCAATTTAAGAACGATCGTAGTATGAGTATTGAAGGAACTAACTTGTTGTTCTTTGGTTTGTAAAAACTTGCTTTGCTTTTGCTAAATAATTTGAGAATAAATAAGTGTCTGGAATGTAGTTTTTCCAGACACTTATTTTTTTACCTATTTGTATGTTTATAGCAGTTATAGGTCGCATTTTTCAAAAAATACGCTTTTTTATTAAAAATGTATGAATTTATTAAATCTTCATGTATAATAATAAAAAATCTAACGAGGGATGGAGAATACATGAGAAATATTTTTAAAAAAGTTCCAGTATCAGACTATATTCAAGCTGATTCGCGTCTAGAAAGGACACTCCACGCTAGAGATCTTGTTGCCTTAGGAATCGGAGCAGTAATCGGGACTGGTATCTTTATCTTGCCAGGTCACGAAGCTGCAGAGCACGCAGGTCCTGCAGTTTCAATCGCCTTCTTACTTGCTGCGATTGTGTCAGGGATTGTCGGCATGGCTTACGCTGAATTTTCTTCCGCAATGCCCGTTGCTGGGTCCGCTTATTCATTTGGTTCAGTTATCTACGGCGAAGTTGTTGGTTGGGTCTTAGGCTGGGCGCTGCTTCTTGAATATTTCTTAGCAGTTGCTGCAGAAGCCACCGGTTTTGCTTCGTACTTTAATGATAATATCCTTGAGTCGATTGGAATTAAGCTCCCAGCTGCACTTCAAAATGGACCGATGGAAGGCGGCGTGATTAATATCTCTGCTGTTTTGGTTATCTTAGTTGTTGCATTCATTCTTTATCAAGGGGCTAACTTATCTAAGAAGATTGAAGACATCATGGTTATCTTGAAAGTGGCCATCATTATCTTGTTCATCGTTGTAGGAATCTTCTACATTAAGGCTGATAATTACGTGCCATTTTATCCAAAGGAATTTCATTCATCACCTGCAGGTCTTGGTGGGATTTCTACCGCTGCTGCGACCGTCTTCTTTGCCTTCATCGGCTTTGATGCATTGGCTTCTAACTCAGCAGAAACTATTAACCCCGGTAAGAATGTAGTTAAGGGAATCTTAGGGACAGTTTTGATCGCTGTAATCTTGTATGTTAGCTTCTCACTTGTTTTGGTAGGGATGGTTAACTACAAGCTGCTTAATGTTGATGATCCTGCTGCTTTTGCACTTAAGACCATCGGTCTGAGTGGATGGAACAAGTTGATTACCCTTGGTGCTTTAATCGGAATTTTCACCGCGATGATTACCATGCTACTAGGTGGTTCTCGTCTGCTTTATGCATTAGGTCGTGACGGCTTGCTTCCTAAATCAATGGGAAAAGTTGATCACAAGAAGATGATTCCTAATAATGCTATTATCATTTCAACGATCGTTGCTGCAGTTTTTGCCGGTTTAGTACCACTGATGCAACTTGCTTCACTGATTAATGCTGGTACTCTTCTTGCCTTTGCCTTCATTTCATTCGGAATAATTCCATTGCGTAAGCGTAATGATATTCCAAACGATGGCTTCAAGATGCCATGGTATCCAGTCTTGCCAATTATTGCTGGCTTGCTCAGTATTTACTTCATTATTATGTTGCCGAATACTACGAAGGTCATGGTTTCAATTTGGATTGTTGTTGGTTTGATTATCTACGCAATCTTTGGCTTTAGACACTCTAAGCTGCAGAACGAAGACTAATATTTTAGCCAAAATTAAATAGAAAATAAGGATGTTTTTCTTATTAACGAACTAAGTGACTACAAAAGTAAACTTGACAATTATGTGTTAGCTTATATAATTAAAATCAACTTAAATCGTTAATGAAGCGGTACTTTGGTAAAGTTTCATCTACCAAAGTGTCGCTTTTTTTCTGGGGGCGAAGAGATGAACGAGAACGGTAGTAAACCGAAATTAAATCGCGGCTTGAAGAGTCGCCACGTAACTATGATCGCAATTGGAGGTGCCATTGGGACCGGGTTATTCTTAGGATCAGGATCTGCAATTCGTAGCGCTGGACCTGCCATTATTCTATCTTATTTAATTGTTGGTATTATTACCTTCTTCATGATGAGAGCATTGGGTGAATTGATTCTGGCTGATCCTAATAAGCACTCATTCTTGCAAGCTGTTAAACAATATTTAGGCGCTCGCGTTGAATTTGTTGCAGGATGGGCATATTGGGCCTGCTGGCTGAGTTTAGCGATGGCTGATTTGACTGCAACAGGGATCTATTTACGTTATTGGTTCCCAAGTTTACCTCAATGGGTTGGTCCGCTTGTAATTGTGGTTTTACTTACCTTATTAAACATGGTTAATGTCGGCTTATTCGGGGAACTAGAGAGTTGGTTCTCGATGATTAAGGTGCTTGCCATTATCGCTTTAATTGCGACAGGAATTGTAATGTTACTTCTTGGAACAAAGGTGTCAGGTAGAACCGTTTCACTAACTAATTTGGTTAGTCACGGCGGCTTTTTCCCTACCGGGACCTGGGGTTTTCTATTATCTTTTCAGATGGTAGTTTTTGCCTTCGTTGGGGTTGAAATCGTTGGTTTGACCGCTGGGGAAACTGCCAATCCAAAAGAGGATATTCCTAAGGCGATCAATACTTTACCAATCAGAATTGGGCTTTTCTACGTTGGTTCAATGATGGCGATTATGTCAATTTATCCATGGGATGAAGTAAGATCTAGCTCTAGTCCATTCGTGCAAGTCTTCAATGCCATTGGCGTAATCGGAGCAGCTGGAATTATAAACTTTGTTGTCTTAACTGCTGCAATTTCTGCGACTAACAGCTGTATTTTCTCAACTAGTCGTTCACTGTATTCTTTAGCTAGAGGAAAAAATGCGCCACAATTCTTAGGTAAGTTGACTAAGAAGGCTATTCCTAGAAATGCTTTGCTTTTTTCATCATTAATTTTGTTTGTTGTAGTAATTTTGAACTACATTATGCCTGCCAGCATTTTTGAAATTGTATCAACCGTTTCAACAATTAATTTTGTCTTTGTCTGGTTGATTATTATGTGGGCACATTTGAAATATCGTAGAGAAAATAAGACTGATCTTGGTGAATTTAGAATGCCAGGTTTTCCATTTACTAGTTACTTAACAATTATCTTTTACCTTGCAGTTTTAGTGCTACTTTTCTTTATTCCAAGCACTAGATTACCTATGATTATTTCACTGATTTTTGTTTTAGTACTGTATTTTGGTTATGGCTTATTGAAGAAGGAAGAAGCTTAAACTATTGTATATTTGGTAATAATAGCTAATCGTTGATATACTAAATAATTAGGTTAAAGTAGGCTATTTCTTAAGCTACTTTCTGTGTAGGGGGGATTAAATGAGTAAGCGCGGGAAAGCGCCTGAATTAAAACGTTCAATGACCGCAGGACAAATGGAAATGATCTCACTTGGTGGTGCGATCGGGGTTGGATTGTTTATGGGATCTGCTTCGACGATCAAGTGGACCGGTCCATCAGTATTACTTGCTTACATGTTTGTAGGATTAATCTTATATATCGTCATGCGGGCGCTAGGAGAAATGTTATATGTTGATCCTGGTACTGGTTCTTTTGCAGACTATGCTTCAACGCATGTGCATCCGATTGCTGGGTATCTTGCTGAATGGGCAAACGTCTTTCAATATATTGTTGTTGGGATTTCGGAAGTTGTAGCAACTACAGAGTATTTACGCTTCTGGTGGCCAGGAACTAGTGATTGGATTGCCGGTGTAGTCATAATTTTATTCTTACTATTAGCTAATTTAGTTAGTGCTAAGGCATATGCAACGCTGGAATTCTGGTTTGCAATGATCAAGGTCGTTACGATCATCTTAATGATTATCTTGGGTTTAATGGTAATTTTATTTGGCTTTGGTAATGGCGGACATCCAGTTGGCTTTTCAAATCTTTGGAGCCATGGCGGCTTTTTCACAGGCGGAGTTAAAGGATTCATCTTCTCAATGGCAATCATCGTTGGGTCATACCAAGGGATTGAATTAATTGGGATCTCTGCTGGTGAAGTTGCTAATCCACAAGAAGCAATTGTGAAGAGTGTTAAGTCAGTTTTATGGCGAATTTTGATTTTCTACGTTGGTGCGATTTTCGTTATCGTAACAATTTATCCATGGAACGAATTGGGCAATATCGGTTCACCATTTGTTAATACGTTTGCTAAAGTTGGGATTACTGCTGCAGCGTCAGTGATTAACTTCGTCGTGTTAACAGCGGCACTATCTGGGGCCAACTCAGGGATTTATTCATCAAGTCGAATGCTCTATAAGTTGGCTCATGAAGGTGAAGCACCTAAAACTTTTAAGTACGTTTCAAAGAGAATTGTACCAAGTCATGCCATTATTGGGATTACTTCAGGAATTTTCATTGGATTTATGTTGAATGTAATTATTCAATTCTTCAACAAATCCTTAGCTAATGTCTTCGTAATCGTGTATAGTTCATCTGTTTTACCAGGGATGGTGGCATGGTTCGTTATTCTTCTAGCAGAATTGCGATTTAGACGTAAGAATTCTAAATTAATGGAAAATCATCCATTCAAATTACCATTGTATCCATATTCAAATTACTTTGCCTTGTTCATGTTGACTTTAATTGTGGTCTTCATGTTCATTAATCCGGAAACACGGGTATCGGTTGCGGTTGGTGCTGTGGTACTGATCGTGGCAGCACTTGTGTATGTGATTAAGCATCGTAATGATAAAGCATAAAAGTACGATAAACTCAGTAGATTTGACTGGGTTTATTTTTATATGGTAATAATCAAAGAATCTAGGCTCCAAATTGAAGTCTAGATTCTTTATGTCTAAGATTTAATTAAGTGAATTTCACGATCGAATAATTTTCGCATTTCATCATTAAAATTATGGGCGATAAAGACGATAGTTGCGGGTGTCTTGATCAAATTATGCAAGATATTCATTGTAGCCATTTGATCAATCGCGCTTGTTCCTTCGTCAATTAAGATGATCTCGCTATCGTGAATTTTAGCTCTGGCCAGAACGATTTTTTGCCGTTGTCCACCTGAAATGTTGAGTTTATCGAGGTTTAACGCTTCATTTACACCGTCTGTGAACTTAGCGATGTCATCACTGAAGTTCACAGATTTAATGACTTCGTTTACCTTAGGATCAAGCTTATTGTCGAACATTGTAATGTTGTCTTTAATTGAAGCGGGGAAGACGACTGGACCTTGCGGGATGTAGCCAATTTTACTCAAATCTGGAGTAATTGAGTTGCCATTCTTATCTTGAAAAGCAACTTGTCCAGAACTTGGCGTCAGTTCCCCTAAAATTAGTTTAAAGAGCGTGGATTTTCCTGCACCAGAGTCACCAGTTAGCAAGATTTTTTCACCGCGTATGATTTGCAAGTCAGGGTAAGAAAGCTTCTCGCCATTAGGAAATTGTAATTGTAAATCTTGAGTAGAAAAAGCCGTCGGAGTAGCTAAGCTAGATTTTGAATTAGAAACAACTGGGACTAGCTCTTGATCAACTTCCTTGATTAATTTTTTAGTTCCTTTCATCTGACCACGAGAAGCAGTAATTATTTGAATTCCTTGATTTAAATAGAATCTGAAGTTACCGACAACTACTAGAACACCGACAGATACTTGACCGTTCACAATTAAGTAACCGACTAAGATAAAAAGCAAAAGTCCGAAAATTGCAGAAACAATCCCATTAACTGCTTTTAATAATTGAGTATAAGTAGTTTGTTTAACAGTGGCATTTTCGAGATCTTTTGAAGCTTTTTCTGTGACTGAGAACAACTTGGCTCCAGCTAGAAATTGTCGGATTTGATCTATACCTGATAACCAGTCATTTAAACTCTCAAGATATACCTTATTACTGTCTGAAATGAATTCAGTTGCTTTTTGCAGCGGCTTTTCGGTAATTTTTGGTAACAAGAGCGAGATAGCTACTAAGATCACGATTGCGATCAATAGTTGCCAGTTTAATAAGATCAGATAGACGATAGTCGAAATAATTAGACCAATCCCGTAGATCAGATTAAACAACATTTCGTAATAGTTATTGTTGATAAGTTGTAGATCATTAGTTAAGCGATTTTGCATTTCGTTAACTTTATGAAGCTTGCCGTCATTGTAGTAGTTTTGAACGAGTTGATGACGAGCTTTGTCGTTCAACTCTTGTTCTTGAATAATGTTTAGATATTGAGCAGCGGCCTGAAGAGCATAGACTAGTATTCCGGAGATTAGATCGATGATAAGAATGATTAAAAAGCTGTTCCAATTTCTAACTAAAACAATATCGATTATTAATTGAGTGCAATAACACATCATAATAATTAAAACCGCCATCAGAAATGTGGAAAGTGCAAAGACAGTAAATCTAAATGGATTTATTTTGACATATTCTTTAAAATTCATTCAGCTGCTTCCTTTCTTACTGCTGTTAATTTGATTTCTTGATCGAATTTAGCTCTCATTTCAGGAGTGAAATTGTGAGCAATCATTAAGATTGTTTGTTTAGTTTTAAGTTTAGTTTTAAGTAAATTATCCAAAATTTTTTCAGTTGCGGTTTGATCGATTGCGCTGGTTACTTCATCCATCAAGACAAATGGCTGATCATGAATAAGGCTGCGGGCTAGAACAACTTTTTGTCTTTGTCCACCTGAGAGATTTTCGTTTTTCAAATCAACTTGAGTTTCAAGACCAGCCGGCATTTTTGCTAGATCATTAGTCAATTGAACCTTGTTTACAGCAGTTTGAACATTTTCTTGGATTTTTGAATCAAACATTGTAATGTTGTCTTTAATTGAAGCGGGGAAGACGATTGGATCCTGTGGCAAGTTGCCAACTTGGACGGGTGATTTGATTGGGTTGCCATTTTTATATAAATAGAAATAGATAATTTGACCATTTGCTGGAGTTAATTTATTAAGTAGGAGCTTAAACAAAGTGGATTTTCCAGTGCCAGAATCACCAGTGAGTAGCACTTTTTGTCCAGGTTTGATCGTGAAGTCTGGGTAAGTGATTGTTTCACCGTTGTCATATTTTGCAACCAAATTAGTAGCAATAACACCAAACGCAGAAGTCGGAATTTCAAGAGTCCTTGCTTGTCGTAATTTAGTTGTTTCTTCACGCAAAATCTTCGTTGATTTGATCCTAGTAAGAGAGTCGGTGATATTCCAGATCCCCTCGAAAATGATGAAGGCAAAACTGGCTGCTACTCCAAAGTCACCAAAAGAAATAGTATGGTTGAAAAATAAAATTCCGGAGATCAGCACCATTCCTAACTGGGCAACAGAGTTTCCTAGTCCATTGATGATTTCAGACCAACTGCGATAAAGCATATTCTTTTTGTTGGATTCGACATATTCACCACTAGCTTCTTTCAACTTTTTATTTAATCGAGCAAAGGCGTTGTAGCGGCGTAATTCTTGCAAACCGCCGAGCCAGTGCGCAATAGTATTAAGCAAGCGTTCATTTTTTTGATTAACAGTGGCATTTGCTTGAGACATCTTTTTCTCTAAAAGTTTAGGTAATGATAAAGTAATCACTGCCAAAACTGCAGTTGTTAGAATTAGAATCCAACTCATTCTGAATAGGATACCAATTGAGAAAGTGATTGAAAGTAAGCCGCTGAAGATGGTAATCAACGGTGTGGCGAAATCTGTTGATAAAATTTTTAAATTGTTAGTCAAATCGTTTTGCATTGTTGAAATTTTTTCATCATCACCGTTGTAATAGTGATGCATGATATCTTTTCTAATTTGGTGTAAATAATCTTGAATCTGACGGGTAAATGCAACAGTTGCTAGTGGCAAGAGTAAAGCAGTGGCCAGTTCTGTTACCATTGTGATGATTTCCCAGAAGATAAAACTATTTAGGTTTTTTGCAGTAATCGCATTTAAGGAATACTTAAAAAGGTAGGTCCCTAATGTTCCAGCGATGGCGTAGATGAGATATAAGAATAAAACCAAAATAGTCTGCGGGATATTTGTTTTTAAAAGCCCCTTGATCGACATAATTCCCTCCGTAGATTAATATTAATTTAATATATTGTTAATTATACCCTCCTAATTTTAATTAACAATATTAATCATAATAAGTGGTTAGTTATTTTTATTTTTATTAAGTGGTTAAATTAAAATATAAAGTGGTAAGAATATGAAAAATAATTGTATACATTTGCTAGATTAATGGATATAATAGTTCCATACTAAAAGTAAGGGAGAGAAAGTAATGACTAAACCAATTATTGGAATTTCAGGATCAGTAATTATTGATGATGGTGGCATCTTTCAAGGTTACCGCCGCAGTTATGTAAATGAAGACTACGTTGATTCAGTCGTGCAAAACGGTGGTGTGCCGTACATCATTCCATTTACTGAAGATGAAGACGTGATCAAGGCTCAACTTGAAAATGTACAAGGATTGATTTTATCTGGTGGTCACGATGTTGATCCACATCTTTATGGTGAAGAACCAGAACAAAAAATTGGTGCAACTTGGCCAGAGCGTGACCATTTTGACATGCTTTTGCTTAAGCTAGCTGAAGAAAAGGGAATTCCAGTACTTGGCATCTGCCGTGGAGCTCAAATTATCAATGTTGCACATGGTGGTAAGTTATACCAAGATCTTTCTTATAGAAGTGAGCACACATTGAAACACATGCAAGGTCACACCCCAAGCTTGCCAACTCACAGTATGAAGGTTGTTAGTGGCAGCAAACTTGCTGAAGTTTTGGGTGAGACCGAATTTATGGTTAATTCTTTCCATCACCAAATTATTAAAGAAGTTGCTCCAGACTTAATCGAAGTTGCAACTGCTCCAGATGGTGTTGCAGAAGGAATCGAAAATAAAGAAGGAACTGTCATCGGTGTTCAATGGCATCCTGAAATGTTACATCGAAACAAGAGTGTAGCGTTTATGAATAATCTCTTTAAGTGGGTTATTGATAACGCTAAGTAGGGAGTAAATATGAATAATAGTGAAAAAGATAAACTTGGTTTCTGGTCGATAGTTTTACTTGCAATTAATGCGATTATTGGATCAGGAATCTTCTTAACGCCAGGTAGTGTAGTACAACAAGCTGGTTCAAAAGCATTACTTGTTTATCTAATTGCGGCAGTTTTTGCAGCGATTTTGGCAATTTCTTTTGCGGCAGCAGCTAAGTACGTTACTAAATCTGGTGCAGCATATGCCTATTCCAAAGCAGCCTTTGGCGATCGAATTGGTTTTTATATGGGAGTACTTCGTTACTTCTCAGCTAGTGTTGCCTGGGGCGTTATGGCGGTTGGGGTTGTGCGTTCCACAATTTCAATCTTCGGTGGTAATTCTGAAGACTTCGGCACCGTTACCTGGGGCTTTATCATCTTGATGGCGATTATTACGATCATCAACTTATTCGGTCAGAACGTAGTGAAGTACGTCATGAATATGGCTACAATTGGTAAGCTTGCTGCTCTTGCATTGATTATTATTGCTGGGGTAGTAGCCTTGATCATGACTGGTGCTTCCAGCAACTTGAATGAAGTCGATCAGATTACTCAGAATGGTCAAAAGATCGTTCCAACTTTGACTACTACTGGTTTTGTAATGGCAATTGTATCGGCCTTTTATGCTTTCACTGGCTTTGAATCAGTTGCATCTGGTTCAGAAGATATGAAGAATCCAGAAAAGAACTTACCGCGAGCAATTCCGTTGGCAATTTTAGTTATTGCGCTTGTTTATATCGGTGTTGTTGCGGTAGCGATGTTGCTTGATCCTAGAGCGCTTATGACTACTAAGCAAGTTGTTGCGATTGCTGCGATTTTTGATAATGAAATCTTGCGTGATGTGATCTTAGTTGGAGCATTAGTTTCAATGTTTGGGATTAATGTCGCATCCAGTTTCAACGCACCAAGAATTTTGGAAGCGATGGCTCGTGAAAACCAAATGTCTAAGGCTCTGACTAAGAGAACCAAGAATAATTTCCCAATTAGAACCTTCTTTATCTCAGTTGTTTTGGCAATTTTGATTCCAATGGCCTTCAGCTACAATATGGTGAACTTGATCACTTTGAGTGCGATGGTTCGTTTCTTAGGCTTTATTATGGTGCCACTTGCAGTTATTCGCTTCTACATGGGCAAGGGCGATCGCGATATTCTTGATGCGCAGAAGAATGTCTGGACTGATGTTGTGATTCCTGTATTATCAATTGCTATCGTAGTGTTCTTACTTGTAGAATACAACTGGCAAGCACAATTCGGTATCATGAATGCACAAGGACAATACGTTGGGCTTAACTGGTACGCAATTAGTATGATGATCTTTGGATTTATCTTGTTACCAGCGATTATGGCGGTACTTGCTCGAATTGATAAGAAAAATTAAGTAAAATTAATAGCCTTATTTGCATAAGTTAATATGCGAGTAAGGTTATTTTTTATCTCTCGCGAACTTTCGCGAAAGTTGCGAAAGTTCGGTATAATAAATGCTAGAAATACTATTAAATCAACATTTGTATTTACGCGAAAGTTACGGAAGATAAAATGAAATTTTTAGATTATGAAAAGTATAAAAAAGCTAGGCTACTTCCTAATTCTTACACAATCAATGATCTAGACTCAGAATCAATTGCTGAATATCGTAAACAACTTTCTGCTAAGGGAATTGTCAATGTTTCAAACAGTGTTGATAATCAAGAATTACTTGAATCAATTGGAGTATTTAGAAAGAATCGTCTCAGTAATTCTGATGATTATTTATTGACTGATGGTGGATTACTCTTCTTTGGCAAATATGTTTCGATTACTGATCGTTTTCCAAGATTTCAATTGGATTATCAAAAATATGATACAGATACGGCAGTTAATTGGTCAGATCGAGTATCTGCAGGTGATATGAATTTCCCATCACTGAACATTTTTAAATTTTATAATCTTGTTTTACCTAAATTGGTTGCTAGTGTTCCAGATAAATATACTCAAGGGGATAATTTAACTAGAACTTCTTACTATGCGGATGTAACTTCTGCTGCTAAAGAGGCACTGGTAAATACTCTGATGCACTCGTATTATGATGGAAATGTTGGCATAAAGATTATTGATCGCCCAAGCTACTTCGAATTTAGTAATCCTGGTACAATGCGGGTAAGTAAGGAGTCGTTCTTGCGAGGACAATATTCTTCAATTCGTAATCCAGAAATTGCTAGTTTGTTTAGAAGAATAGGTGTATCCGAAACTGCTGCAAGTGGTGGTCCAAGAATATATGATGCAGCGGTGAAAAATGACTTAAATAATCCAGAAATCAGTATTGATTATGGGATGAATACAACTAAGATTAGAATTTGGAAAGTATCAAGTAAGGAATATGATTCTAAGAATGTAATATTGTCAGATATAGAACTATTTATTTTAAATATAGCTCAAGAAAAGAGAATTTTTACTGTTAATGATGTGGTAAGTTCCCCAGAAAATCACTTTGGTAAACAAACTCTGATTAGAAAAAATATTAATCAGCTAGTAGATGATGGTCTGCTTACCGCAAAAAA
This sequence comes from Lactobacillus kalixensis DSM 16043, assembly GCF_001434335.1. Lineage (GTDB taxonomy): Bacteria > Bacillota > Bacilli > Lactobacillales > Lactobacillaceae > Lactobacillus > Lactobacillus kalixensis. The sequence continues at coordinate 1,824 of NZ_AZFM01000035.1, read as the reverse complement.
AGAAGGAAGAAAGAATATTTACACTCTCAACAAAGATAAAGAATATTTAAGTCATTTAAAGCAAATCAAACATTTAGAAGATAAATGGTTATAGAAATTAGTATACAAACTCAATCAAAAAAGCATGTTGCCTCAAAAGTAGCAACATGCTTTTGTTTTTTACAATAATTTAATATGATCTTCTTCGCACTTTTCAACCATGTCTTCTGGCCAAATGCTGGCTTGCACTTCACCAATGTGTGCCTTGCCAAGAAGTAACATGCAAAGACGTGATTGACCAATCCCACCACCAATAGTGTATGGTAATTTGCCTTCAAGAAGCATCTTGTGGAATGGTAACTCAGCACGATCTTCACAGTGAGCCTTCTTTAATTGTTCACGCAAACTGTCTTCGCTAACTCTAATACCCATTGAAGAAATTTCAATCTTACTGCCAAGTGGTTCATACCAGAAGACGAGGTCACCGTTTAATTGCCAGTCATCGTAGTCAGGGGCACGACCGTCATGAGGTTCACCGCTGCGCTTCAATTTATCACCAATCTTCATGATGAAAATTGCCTTTTCTTCCTTAGCAATCTTGTCTTCACGTTCTTCTGGAGAAAGTTCAGGCCAGCGGTCTTCCAATTCTTGAGTAGTAATGAAAGAAACATGGTCAGGTAAGCGGTAAGTAGAGCCAGGGTAGCGAGCTTCGACTAATTTTTCAGTTTCCTTGATTGCCTTGAAAATCTTGTTAACAGTAACTTCCAAAGTGTCGGTGTTACGTTCTTCCTTAGCAATTACCTTTTCCCAGTCCCATTGGTCAACGTAAATTGAGTGGAAGTTGTCTAAATCTTCATCGCGGCGGATAGCGTTCATGTTGGTGTATAAACCTTGATGCATGCCAAAGCCGTATCTCTTCAAGGCAAGACGCTTCCACTTAGCAAGTGAGTGAACAACTTCGATAGTGTCGCCAGGAATAGCCTTCATGTCAAAGGCAACAGGGCGTTCAACACCATTCAAGTTGTCGTTTAATCCAGTAGCTTTTTCAACAAACATTGGTGCAGACATTCTTTGCAAGTCCATGTTTTCAGCAAGTTTATCTTGGAATGTTTCTCTAATAAAAACAATTGCAGCTTCGGTATCTCTAACGGTTAAAGTAGGACGGTAGTCCTTTGGCAAAATTAAAGTCATAATTTTTTCTCCTCGTTTTTTATTTAGAGCAAAGAAAAAGCCCTTCACTCCCTGTGTAGAAAGGGACGAAAGGCTTTTTCCGCGGTACCACCCAAATTGTCTAAATAATTAGACCAACTCTATAAAGTACAATCATACTTTACCGGCTTGGTAACGTACCGGGGACGTCTCAACTTACTCTAATAGTCATTATTTCGGCGAGCTTGCTCAAAGTGTTTTTCGATAAATCAGGGTCTGCTGGCTTCTCACTAGCACCAGTTCACTGAGAGAGATAATTTATTTACTCATCTTTTTCATAGCTTTTTAATTTATGTTTTATATTCTATAAAGAAAAAACAAAAAAAGCAAGTACTTTTTTCGTACTTGCTTAAAAATATCGGGAAAACAGGATTCGAACCTGCGACCCCCTGGTCCCAAACCAGGTGCTCTACCAAACTGAGCCATTTCCCGTTAATTGGATGCGCCCAGAAGGATTTGAACCTTCAACCTTCTGATTCGTAGTCAGACACTCTATCCAGTTGCGCTATGGGCGCTTATTTGAACCAACTCAATTAGTATAACATAAATATAGGGGATGTCTAGGTGTTTTTTAAATAAGTAAGTGTCAATATTTTTGCGGTAGGTTATAAACCATTAGTCTAACCTTAATTCCTT
>NZ_AZFM01000034.1 GCF_001434335.1 Lactobacillus kalixensis DSM 16043 | reverse complement strand
TCAAATGACCTTTTTTAATTTAGGACATAGTGTCCAACTTCATTTTACAATCGGCCGTTAATAATTTTTTCTGTATTAACTAAACATCTGTCTGGTACTGGATAGTTATTAGCAATTGCCCCGTTGACCCACTCTGCAACAACATCGTCGCGATTCAAGCCTAATTTGTCCTGGCAATAATTAACTGCATCGATTAAGAATTTGTCTTCCTCGTTGTTATCAGGATCAAGGAATGCAAATAATCTTTCTCTAATACCATCTTTTTCAATATAACCAGCCATAATGCCGTTATTGATAGTTTCTTTAGATTCTTGCACACCGAATTGGATCAATCTCACAAATGCCAACCGAGCTTGAGTTTGAATCCAATTTGGATTACCACGACCAGCATTTAAAAAAATGTTACTCTTTTCATTCTTTTGAGCTAGTGCTAACATCTTTCTACTAATTTCAAAAGCTCCTAGCGCTTCTAGCTTCTTTTCTTCTGAAACATCCATTTTACTTACGCTCCTAAGAAGATCTTACCTTCTCTAAAATCAAACAATAGATGTTGTAAATAACTAATACTTTAATCATTTACACCTTGAGCGTACCACCATTATTCTAAATCCGCAAAAATAACAGCTTGAATTTCACTTTTAATTTTGTTAGTTGAATAAAATAACTTCATGCTGCATTATGCTTATAATTGGCAATGATTATTATAAAAATTTATTTATGATTACCTATTAAATAACTAAAATAAATAACTTATTTTATAATATATAATTTAGTAATTTGTGTTTTAACGATAACGATGTTAATATATACACAATACATAATAATATTATTTTCAAAAAAATATCGTAAAAATCATTATTATAATTTCCCAGGAAATGATTTCATGTACAAAAAAAGATAAATCAGCTAATATGATTTACCTTTTCAATTTACAAAATATTTAAATTCTTTAACTCATTTACTAAGTTAACTGCAATAAAATCTCATGAAAGAAAAACTTTTAGAATTTTTCCAAAAATGAGTATTAAAATTATTTTCATTTTCACAAATCATTGTATTAATTTGCAAATCTAAACCTTTCTTGCATCCTAAGAAAAAAGAACGCCGATAACTCGCACTCAATCGTGTTATATCGGCGTTCTTTTGTCATTTTCTCACAACGTTATAACGCTTAGAACGATCTTCTAAGCTTCCATCTTCAGCTGCATAACCAATCGGCACAAGTACAGAGGTTTCAAAGCCCTCACTCATACCTAGATCTTTTTGAAGATTAGGAAATTGATTCATCGCCATAGCGCCGCCCATAACGTACACAGAAGCTAACCCTAAGTCTACCGCTTCAACCATCACATTCTCTGCGGCTACTGAAGCATCTCTCTCACCAAATTGACTTCCCTTCTTGGTATTGATCATAAATACAAGCGAAGCGTTATAACAGGAATTCCTAGTGCTGTCTTCAATCCTTTGCAATAGTTCTGGATCAGTAATTACGCTAAGTTCCATCACATCAGTTTGATGCATCCCGCATGGTGCAGCTTGAAAGGCATCAATTAACTTTTGGATTTTTTCTTCGTCTACTTTTTCATCAGTATATTTTCTAACTGCTCTTCTTCTAAAAATCGAATCCATGAAACTTCCTTCTTTCCATTTCTAAAACGTTTTCACAGACATTTTAATACACTTATTCAATGATATGAACCTTGTTTTTTCAAAAGAAAATAGATATATTCAACATGGTATAAACATATCATCTCTAAGAAGGAACCTGATCGTGAAAAAATACGAATATCCTAGTTATCATATCGCCGATATTGGTGACTATTTGAAAGTTTTTGCTTGTACAGCGGTAATGTCACAGCCGATTATGAGCATGATTGTAAATCTGCATCAATCAACGCAAACGCAATTTGGCTTTGGCATTCTCTATAACTTAGTAAAATATACCGCGCCAGCTTTTATCTTTGGCATTCTATACACCACTATTCGCATCAATGACCTTAACGGTAACTTTTCTTGCCAAAAGCACATGCATGATAATTGGTCCAACTTATTTATACCAACTATTTGGTGGACGTTAATTTACCTATTAGGCATGCCTTGGCTGCAGCAAATTAATAAATTTCACAATCTTGCTAGTTTTTGCTGGCAATTTATTAACGGAAACGCTGCTCCACACTTGTGGTACAACACAATGATGCTGCAATTTATCATCTTGATGCCAATATTTTGGGCAATTAGCCGTTATGTAAGCAATTCGCCAAAACGCGGTATTACTGTAGCTCTTCTTACCACAATTCTCTATCTTGGCTGGTTGTTTTTTTATGACAACTATGTTTTCCATGGTATTCACCAAACTGATTGGTACTTATTAGATCGAGTATTTATTTACGCTATCTTTGGTGTTTTAGCGTGGCAGTTCAGAAGCTATGTTAACCAATGGATTACGAAATTTTGGTGGATAATTGCCTTACTTTTCATCGCTTGCTTTATTTGGACTAATTATGAATTAAGTCAATTCGGATATCCAGTTAATTTCTATAACGCCCCCTATTACAAGCCCTCGATGACGTTTTATAGTTTGGCAGTTATTGGTTTGGTGGCTGCACTTGCTCTATATCAAGTGAGACAGCAACAAATTGGTAACTTGAAAATCTTCCATTTTTTGGCAACATATGCCTATCGCGCTTATTTATCAAACGTCTTTTGGAGTCAATTAATCTGGCGCGGGTTGAATATGCAGTATCACGCTATTTTTCATCCCTATCTGACATTATTTGATTGCTGGCTATTTACGTGGATATTGTCATTTTCTTCAGCATACCTGCTACATGTTTGGTGGACTAAAACTAAGAAAATCTTACTCAAAGTTCACCCACAGACGAATTAATTATCGCATTTAAAAAGCACTCATATTTCAATTCAATACGAGTGCTTTTTTCTTTCTTAGATTTTTTGCCTTAATAAAATCATATCTTGCAAGTGAAGTCCACTTTCATAAATTGGTTCGGAGTAATTTTTCACGAAGAAATCTTTCTTAACTTCAGTAATTCTAAACCCCAGCTTTTGATACAAATACAATTGCTTAAAACTAGTTGACCCTGTACCAATCGTTAGAGTTTCATAGCCATGAAACTTCGCAAAATGTCGAGCGTATTTAAGCAGCTGGGTGGCAATTCCTTGATTCTCATGACCCTCAGCTACCGCAATATTTTTTATTTCTAATTCGTTCTCACTCTGTGGAGTCAGAATAATCACACCAATTGGCTCCCTATTATCATCGATTTCAAAAGCAAAACCATTTTGAAGATATTTTTGAATTAAGCGCTTGGACGGATCAGCTCGAAGATATAACTGCCAATGTTTTTCTGTTGGTATTTTAGTTGGTGTAATTTGCATTGGATAAATCCTTTCACATTTATAATTATCCATATATTTATCATTTATCTAATCCCATAAATCATTGAAATTTGATAACGGCCAGTTTGAGTATTCAGAGAATCTACAACCTCATCAACAATATGTTGTCTTCCTAAATATATTTTTGGAATCTTTCCAAAATTTGGATCAAATGGATTCACAATTCTCGTCATATTCTCAACCTCTTTTTCATATCTCTTTAGATCTTTATTTATATTTTAGATGTCTTTAGATCTTATTCTATAATTCATGATTTCTAAAATCTCTTAATTTAATTAACCACTAAAAAAACGAGTGCAGCCGCGCTCGTCTTTCTATAATTATTCTTATTAAAATTTTCTAACACCATGTTGATAAACTTGCTTATCTTCTTGCTGAACTGCCTTAACATCCTCTAACGGATTTTCCTTCAATACCAAAAAGTCTGCATATTTTCCTGGTTCAAGAGAACCATATTCTTTATCAACTTTAAGTAGTTCTGCTGATCCCATTCCAGCAGCACGCAAAGCTTGATAATTGCTGGCACCAGCTCTAACAAGTTCTACAAGTTCTTTAGAACTGTTTTCTAATGGGTTCATAAAAGTTCCTGCATCTGTTCCAAGTGCCAACTTAACCCCAGCTTTAATCGCCTTTCCAACGTGTGCATAAAAAGCATCAACATGATCGCACATCTTTTGATATGAAAAATCTGATAATTTGCCTTTTCCATGATCTACGATCAATCGTCCAGCTATTAAGGTTGGTGATAAAAATGTTCCTTGCTTTTTCATCAACTCAATATCTTCATCACTTACATAAAAACCATGTTCAACTGAATCAACGCCGGCAACAACTGCGTAATGGATGCCAAGACGACCTTCTGCGTGTGCACAAACTGTCATATGCTTGGAATGTGCTTCTTCAACCGCCATCTTCATTTCTTCTAAAGAAAGTTCTGTATCATCAACTTGATCGCCTTGTGACATGATTCCACCAGTTGCCATTAATTTGACGTTTTCAGCACCTTTTTTAAATTGTTCACGAACTGCACGACGGACATCATCAGGAGAATTCACCAGATGTGATACATTTTCATCTTTATTTTCACCGACCATATAATCAGCGTGCCCACCCAAAATTGATATCGGCATCCCTGCTGGCTTTAATTCTGGCCCTTCAAAAGGCAATTTCTTTCTCATCTGTTTCAATTTAACATCAACATCGAATGGTACACCACAACTTCTAATATAAGTTACACCACCACGAAGCCCATCACGCAAGTTCTTCAATGCATTATAAGTGACTGAAGTTTCAGTAGTTGGAAAAGACGGATCATTTAAACTGAGAGAACCGATATGAGTGTGTGCATTTAGCAAACCTGACATCACATATTGTCTTTCAAGATCAACACGCTTATCTACATCTTCTGTGCATTGACCGCTCCCGCTTTTCACAAGTTTACCAGTTTCGTCATCTACGACAAACCAGGCATCAGAAACTAGTTTCTCACTAGTACCAACAAATAAATTACAATTTTCAAAAACAGTTTTAGTCATTATCTTTTCCTCATTACTTGGTTACATATGTATTCTTAAAGTCAAATGAACCACCATTGAAGCCTAAATTATGTACACTTTCACGAACCATCCATGCTTGCCCATCATGATACAAAGGAGTAAGTGGTTGTTGATCATTCAATACTTGTGCTGCTTCAAGTAAATACTTCATTCTCTTGTTTGCATTCATTTCTTTATCTGATTTTTCAAGTGCTGTGTTGTAAGCTGCGTTATCCCATTTACCAAAATTGTAATTTTGACCTTTCATCATAACGCTCAACATTGCATATGGATCGTTATAATCAGTGGTTAAACCGGTAAAGTCAACGTCATAGTCGCCATTCAACATATTACTTACACGTGTCGTCTTTGGCATACTTCTAACATTTAAAGTCAATTTTGAACCAAAAGTATCTTCTAGTTGACTTTGTACGTATTCCATTACCTTCTTTGAAACATCGTCATCGTCGCCGCCTAAAGTTAAAGTAACTTTGCTCTTGCCCAATTCTTTAAGTGCTTGATTAAACAATTTCTTAGCTTCTGCTTTATCAAAGCTAGTGTATTGTTGGTTCTTCAAATTCTTTCTTGAGTATTCATTAAAGTTTTGGTTATTTACATTTTCTTGTGGTCCAGTAAACTCAGTAGCTACTGTATTAGCACCACCAACAGTATTAGCCAATTGTTTTCTATTAAGTGCCATTGAAAATGCTCTACGTAAGTTCACATTGGCTAAATCTTTATTTTTAGAAACGTTATAAGTTAAATACTCTGTTCTATCTAATTTGAAAACTCGATATCCAGGTTGATTTTTTAATTGCTTAGAAGCTTGAGTATCAAGGTATGCGCCGTCAAGTTTATTACCTTGGTATAAGTTGTAGTCGGTTGATGGTGTCTTTTGAACGCTGTAGTTAACTGTGTCTAATTTCACATTTTTTGCGTCCCAATAATACTTATTCTTTTTAAGCTTCCAAGTTAAATTAGTTCCGCTCCAACCTTCACTGACAAATGCACCGTTATATACGCTATATTTCGATGCGGTACCATATTTTTTGCCATATTTTTCAACAGCTTTCTGATTAACTGGATTCCAATTTAATTGTTTAAAGTAAGGTACTGGATGATCTAAATGAACAACTAGTGTATGTTTATCTTTTGCTTCAACGCCTAAAGAAGAAGGCTGTTTCTTTCCAGATACAACTGCATTAGCATTTTTAACTGAAGAAAAATGATTTTGCTGTTGAGATTGAGTTTTAGGATCTAAAGTTCTACGAAGTGAATAAACAAAGTCGTTAGCTGTAACATCATCACCATTACTCCATTTAGCATTTTTTCTCAAATAAAATGTCCAAGTGAGCCCATCTTTACTTGTTTTAGATTTATAAGCAACGCCTGGTACAACCTTACCGTTATTTGCTTGTCTATATAGCCCTTCATAAACATTTTTGGCTTGTTCACCACTTGTTGTATCAACCATCTTGGATTGATCTAAAGTTTGAATCTCAGAAGTAGTCATCCAGGACATAGATTTTTTCAAATCTTTTGTGTTAGTTGATTGTGAACTAGAATTAGAATTTGAGCAAGCAGATAAAGTGAATACAGTGCCCATTACTAGTAATGATCTCGTTAACGTCTTTAATTCTTTCTTCATGTTAAACCCCTCGAATATTAATCTTAAATTTAACAACTTGATAAAGAAAAAAGGCGCCCTACTAGATCATATTGACCTAATAGGGCGCCTCAGCGCTGTACCACCTATCTTTCGCTGACAAAGTCAGCCTCATGCACGTGCGGCCCATCAATGATGAGCGATACGTCGCCGCTGTAAAGGGCGGTCCCTGAAACTACTCAATTCGTAATTTCTGCTCAAAGGTGATTTTCAGCAAAACTTTCGCTATTCCTTCTCACCAACCAGGAACTCTCTGAAAGCTACTCATTTAACGTACTTTCCTTCTCAAAGCTGTCATAATTTTTTCGTTGAACATAATACTACAGCATTAAAAATAAATGTCAACTATAAATCAAAATTTTCTTAAAATTAATTTTTCTAGTGCTTTTTTAATCTTAATTAAACAACAAAAAACCAACGATTTCTCGCTCATTTGCAAGATTTCGTTGGTTTTTCTGTTTTATAAAGTATTAGCTACTTTAACATATCTATTGTTTGAAAGTTGATAATATGACTTACCACGAAGTGTATACTTTTCTGCGTTGTTCTGAGCATCAATCGTAGTGCCTTTGCGCAAAGTTCTTTCACTGCGAACTCTTTTAGCATTTTCGTCATATACAAATGCATTACGAGTCAATTTTAATTTCTTAGCAGCTTGCTTTTCAGTATTAGCCACCTTAACAAATTGACCATTAGCTAATCTATAGAACTTTTTGCCTTGAATTGTTACTTTTTCAGCATTATTCAATGCATTGATCCATTGTTTTTTCTTAAGGAGAACTTTTTTACCGTTGCTAGTAACTACTCTACCTTGTTCATCGTAAACATAAGCATTATGCAATAATTGTAAACGCTTAGGTGTTTGTAACACAGTGTTGGCAGTCTTCACATATCTATTTTGTCCAATTTGATAGAATTTGTTTCCTTGAATTGTGAATACTTGACCATTTTGAAGTGCTGAAATAGTTTGTCCTTTAGGTAAAACTAATTTCTTGTCATCCAAAACAACTACTTGACCATCTCCGTCATAAACAAATGCATTGTGCTGAAGAGTAAATGTCTTAACTACCAACGCTTCTGTTTGATTTCCTGACGCATCAGTATTTGCAGTTTGATCCGGAATTACTACAGAAGTATTATCACCAGTATTTGGCTTTTCTGGAGTAGTTGGAACCATGTATTGTGGATCATAGTGAACCGTAATCTTCTTTTCAACACGATTGCCTACTTGGTCAACTGCGTAAACAGTGAAAATATGAGTGGTTGGATTTTCACCGTCATCATTCAATTGGAATTCCTCAGAAAATTCATGTGCTGGATATGGATTTACTTGATCAGTATCAGTATTCAAGCCTTCTAGTCTGTTATAACCAGAATTCAGGAATTCTCTGTAGATGTTATTTCCATTTACAAACAAACGGTAGCCATCAAGATTATCATTTACCTTCCCTGACAATCTGAAGACTGGAGTATTAGTCCAAACTTCTAATTCATTTCCATTCACTTGATCAACTGTAAGATTTGGTTTAACAACATCCAAGATTAAGTTCAAAGTACCGCGAACTCTTTGACCATCTTGTTTAGTGTAGATGTAAGCTAGTGGACGTTGCCCTGTTGGGTCAGCTGTAAATGAGAATGTAAATTGACCGTCTTGACCAAGTTGAACTTGGTTTTCAGGAGCATCTTCATTTGAATTATCACCTAAGACAGTCAAACTTTGAACGCCTTGATCCACATTACCCTTAACAGTAAATTTATGAGTCAATGGGTTGTAGTAACCTAGTGCAACAGCGTTTTCGCCAAATCTAGTAGTGTCATTATCGTTCATGTAATCGAAATGAATATCTGGATTTAGATCAGTTCTAGTTGTTAAATCTGATAAGCTGTGGCCTGGTAAAGCACCTGGAACTGGACCAAATGATTCACTTGGTTTTTCTTGATAATCAACACCTAGTTGTTCTGCAGTAGTGTATACTTGATGAGTTTCCGCTGTTGGATCATAAACCACTCCCAAGTAGATTGGGCTGTAACTTGATGGTCCCGCTTGACTGCTTCGATCTTCATATCCAGCAGAATTAGTTACAACTGTCCATCCTCTTAGAACAGTTCTTACACCATTAACGTGGAAAGTCGCTACGCCGTCTTTAACTTCGCCTACATAAATCCGATTAGTGAAGTAATCTTGCGCATATGCTTCAACTTTGACACCAGAATTTCCCTGTGTTACTGCCGCTTGAACGATTGTATCTTCGACATTATTAGTTCTAACTGCATTAAGGGAAAGACCAAAACTGGTTGGTCTCGTATCCACTGTTTGCCATTCAAAGAATGAAGCAGGAGTGTAAGTACTTAATGCATTAACAACATCATTACCTTCTGCATCCCTTGAGAACACGAGGTTTTTAGCGTCTGCCTTAACAGGTACAACAAAGGTACCATTTTGAACTTGAACCTTAGCTCCATTCAAGTAGAAATCTTCATTGGCAGAACCCTTTAAGTAATAAGTATCAGTTGCCTTATCATAATCTGCAGAATTCTTATTAAAAGTAGCACCATTAGTTGCATTCCAAACTACAACAGGTGTCGTGCCTGGTCCTTCAACCTCAACAGTTTCAAAGCTAGAATTGTTCGCAACATCACTCAAGACTACACTAATTTGATTCTTCACACCTGATAATGCAGCTTGTTCTTCTTCTGATAAAACAAAATTAAAGTGACCTTTTGTCTTATCTGCATCTTCAAATCCTGTACCACTTTCACTGTCATCAAGCTTATGAGCAAAAACCTTGTCATTAATCTTAACGTTAGCAAATGAATAGCTAGTAAATCCTGCACCTTCATCTGAATAGGTACCAGAAAGAGTGTGATCTGCAGCATTATAAGTAAAGTTTGAGATTTTTGGAGCCTTAGTATCAACAATTACTGGGAAATCAGCAGTTTGTTTTTGGTTGTCACCACTATTCCAGAGTGTTGCCACAAAGCGATATGTGTAATTCCCATCTTTAGCAGTAACCATCTGGCCAGTCTTTGAATCATAAACCTTACCATCCCATTCAAAAGCATTCGGGTTGTCTCTCATTGAGACTGATGCAGAAAGATCAGTAGTAACACCATTATTGTCGTAAGATTTATCTACACCTTGAACATCTGCAACTACTCTAACTACTTTTCCGTTAGAATCTAAGATTTGGACTTGCAAGTCCTTCAGGTTTTGCTTTAAGAAAGCGAATGGTTTGATCAAATCACTGTTAGAATCATTATTTGGTGAAAATGCCACTTTTCCACTTTCGTACAATTTAGCAATTTCTTGCCAGTTTTCTGCACCGTCTGACCCATAGAGTTTCTTCAAAGAATCTTGATCAGCAACACCTAATGGATAATTGTTTTCATCTACAAATTCATTACCATAGATATCTGCTTTTTCATTAGCATTCTTATCAAAAACATTTTCGCTGGTTAAGTCACCATAGTATGACAAGTATGGAACAACAACTTTTGATTTACCATCATCATTAGTAAAGCGAAGCCAACCTTCGACAATTTGGTTCTTATTAAGACCAGTTAAATCTAAACTAAATTGAAGTTGCTTTGTTTCACCAGCAGCTAATTTAAAGGTATTTTCACCATTTACTCTCGCACCAGCAAGTTGTTCGTCATGGAAAGTCCCGTTTGTTTCATCTCTAACTTCAGTAAAACCGCCACCTAAATCGTCAAAGGTATAGCTTTGTTCTTGCTCAGTTAAATTATGGAAATTCAAGGTAAAAGTTGTTTTATCACCTACTTGATGAAGTGAAACTGACCCAATACCATCTTCTCCAGTAACATAAACTGGTGCAGCAGTTGCAGCTCCAACGTCAATTTGGCCAGCACCTTGTCTTCTTGGAGATACTGGTGTTGTGTATCCATTTTGAGTTTGAATATTTGCACTATTCATCAATAATGCTTTGGCTACTTTAACTCGTTCAGCACCTGTTAATTCTGGATTAGTTTGCTTCAATCTTTGAAGTACAAGTGCTGCAGCACCTGCCGCAAATGGACCTGCCATAGAAGTACCACTTTTTGTACCATATCGATCATCATTAATCGTAGATACAACACGATATCCAGGAGCCGCAATATCTGGCTTCAAAGTAAAGTCCGAAGTTGGTCCCCAAGATGAGAAGTATGCCATATCACTAGCAGAACCTAGCCCAGAAGTTTCTGCTGCAACTGTTAATGCATTTTGAGAAGCACCTGGATTGGCAACAGTACCAGAATTAATTGGCTCATAATTTCCTTTATTTGAACCACTTTGGTACCCACTTGGTGAACTAATATTGTTAGTGTTAGAAACTGAAGCAGAGTTACCGTTATTAGAGGCAGAAATTGAAACAAAGACGCCGTGATCAATTGCGTATTGAACTGCTTTTTGTTCAATGTTGGTTAATTGACGATCAGCAACACCAATACCAATTGACATTTGAATTACATCTGCACCTAAATTAGTTGCGTCATAAATTGCTCTTGCAACATCATCAAATTTTTCGTCAGGAAATTGACCAAAAACTCTCATTTGCATTAATTGTGCTTCAGGAGCAACACCCACAACATACTGATTTTGTCCATCAGGTTTTCCATCTGCTGCAATAGTCCCTGATACGTGTTGACCGTGATCACTATCATTAGGATTTAGATCATCAGATTTAATGTAATCATTATCACGATTCGCATAATTATACACATACGGAAACTTTTCGTTCACGTATTTGCCATATCCCTGTTGATCAATTTTAGTTTGAATATCTTCTCTTGATAGTTTAGGATTTTCAGGCATTTGCTGAAAATCTTTGTGTTCTGTATCTGCACCTGAGTCAATTACTGCAACAACCGTTCCTTGCCCTTGGTAACCTTGATCCCATGCCGATTGAACATTACCTTTTACATGATCCTGATTGTTAGCTGGCGGGGTAACTTGTGAAGCTTGCTGATCAGTTTCTGTTTGTGATGTTTGATTTGTTTCAGTTGTTTGTGCTCCAACATTATCTTCGTTACCTTGATTTGATGAAGTGTCAACCGCATCATTTTCAACAGTCTTAACTTGTAAAGTGGCTTCTGGATTATTAGTATCTGCTTTTACAACCTGTCCATTTGTTAAAAATACAGTTGAACCTGAAGCCAAGGCAATAACAGCAGTGGCAACCCACTTATTACGTACTGCTGCAATAGCTGACGCCTTTCTCTTCGTATCAATTTCATCAAGACTCTGTCTTGATTTCAAAACATAGGAATATTTACTCGTCTTAGGCCAGATATATTTTGTCATGGCTTCGTCCTCCAAACTATAGTTGTGTTTTTTAATATTTCCTAAAATATTATCATGATTATTTAATACAATCAATAACAATATTTATTTTATTTTAATGCTATTACTTAATAATTGATTAACAGCCTATTATTTAATAGCTTAGTGATTATATTTTTATTTAAACATTAAAAAAGATCCTACTTTTTGTAGGATCAATATCATATTCGCCTATTGCTTTCGTTATATATTTTCTTCAATAAAGCTTCGCATCGCTTCATACAAATCTGTTAAGGCGGTTTCTTCAATTGGATAGTGCGAACCGTTTCTTAACGTTGTTCTCGTAACTTTTACATGCGTTAATTTATCCAAAAATGGGTCACTTAACCATTGTGGTGTCCATTTATCTGCATCTGGTTGCGTTAGCAAAACTGGACAAACGTTGAAATTTTCAGGTTCTACTTCAGGCGCATAAGTCATATAACTATTCATGAATCTCATTGATACTTTATTTCCGCCAGAAGTAGCATCATTCAACATCACCTTCAAGCATGCGGGATCATTCACTAAAGCCGACATTTTCGAAGGAATACTCATTTTCATTTTAAATTTTGAAAGACCCATGTTAGTTGCCATTTTTGTTAATCGCGTTCCAAAAGTACCCCAGAACCAATTACTTGTAGTTGTCATCTGGACATCTTTACTTCGCTGATCTAAGAAGGTCATTCCAATAATACCTTTTACTTTCTTATTTTTTGCAGCAACATGGTATGTTTCCATCCCCCCTGCAGAAAGTCCATATAAGAAAATTGGGCGATCATCTTTTTCAAGCTCGCGATCGATTAAATCAGATCCACATTGAACCCAATCATCATAACTGATATTTTGACCTTTTTCCACTTTAGTAACACCATAAGTTGGCATATCCACAGAAATTGTTTCATAGCCATCTTGGGCAAGTGGTCCGCCAATAATCATAGAGATCTGTCGACCATTAGTACCTACACCATGAAACATAATAATTTTTGCTTTAGCTTGAGGATTTCGAAAAGTATCTAAATGAACATTATTACCTCTCCAGTTCCAGTGCTCTTCTCTTGGACAATAATTTTCATTGTAGTGATACTTTTCTGGGAGAAAACTTTCTACTTCTTTCCAAGCTTTTTGATTTTTATATGTTGCTGTCATTGTTATAGCCTCCGTCTTGTTGATGGTATTAACTATAGCAATAGAGCTTACTTTCGTAATTAACCTATGTTAACGATTTTGAATTTTTCTTCTAAGTCTGCTCAAGCTTTCTTTTTTGATTCCTATGTATGAAGCAATTTGATTCTGTGGAATTCTCTTCTCGGCTGATCCGAACAATTTTTGAAAAGCTTCATATCGACCTTTTGCATCAAGATTTTGAAAACCATACTCTCGATTCATTTTGTATTGCAATGTGGCTTCGAGCGCTTTTATATAAAATGTCTTCAGTTGATCATTTTCCATAATAATTTGTTTTAAAGTATCTGCGTCGAACTTTAAACAGTATAAATCTTCAATTGCATCAAACGATTCGATACTAGTATTAGAAAATAAACTTTCACCAAGTAAAAAATCTTGTTCTAACATGAAATTTCGAACAATATCATTGCCCTTTTCATCCGTTACATAAGATCTTGCTAAGCCTTGAGTGATAAGATCCACAGCTGATTGGGTTTGATTGACTCCTAAAACCATGCTTCCACGTGGAAAATTTACCTGTTCTGATATCAAAGCAAGTTTGTGCAGCGTTGATGCAGCAATTATTATTTCATACTTTTCAAATGCTTTTGCTAGATATTTTTCTTTTACTTCAGTTTTCATAACGTGTTACCTTTAGTCATTTTTTCAGTGAAATTTTTTCTGTAAGCAGTCGGAGAATAATTCGTTTTAGCTTTAAACATTTTAGAAAAAGCAAGTGAATCTTTAAATCCAACTGAATTAGCAACAACAATAATCGAATTTTCAGTAGTTGCCAATAAATTTTGAGATTTTTTTATTCTCAAATTATTTAAGTACTGCTTAGGAGACTTCCCAGTTTCTTTCTTAAATGCATCACTCAAGTAATTTACATTCACGCCTAAAAAGTTAGCCACATCTCTAACTTTTATTGCATCAGAATAATTCAAGTCAATGTATCGCTTAGCTAATGTTGCAACAGAATTATGAGTTTTTATTTGAACAGGATTTAATTCATCCATAAGTGAGCCAAAAATACTATATGTAATTCCAGAAACTTTCAATGCTGAGGCTAATGAATTGTGAGGCAAATTGATAATCTTACGAATTTCTTTTTCATAACTAGTTGCATCACTTATATCAAAAACAAAGGTGCCATTATTTAATAAATATTCTACATATCGATCAGATTGAATTCCTAGAAAACCAACCCATGAATATTCCCACGGATTTTGTTGATCTGCAGTATAAACTGAGACATATCCTTTAGGAACAATAAAGCATTGATTCTTATGAACATGAAATTTATGTTCACCAATTTCAAGTGTTCCACAACCTTCTTTGACAAAATGGATAAAATGATAATCCCGTCGCTTAGGACCATAGGTCCAGCCTGGATCACAATATTCTACGCCACAATTGTAGAGAATAAAGTCTGAAATTTCTTTGTTATTAAAATCGGTATATGTATCTGTATAATTTAGTAAAAGTTTTGACATTCTATAAAATCTGAGATTTTTCCATAAAGATATTAATTTTAGCTATTCTTTTCACATAGTATAACCGCTTACAATAATGCTGTAAAGAAAAATAAAAAAAGAATTGTAGGTGAAACAATGAAAAATATCCATAAGAATATTCTTCACATTGAACCGACCCATGGATTAATCAATGATCCAAATGGATTAATTTATGATCATGGAAAATATTTTGTTTTTTATCAATGGAATCGTTTCAAACTAGATCATTCTTATAAAGAGTGGGGGCTTACAACTTCATTTGATTTAATTCATTGGCAAAGCCAAGGGTCAGCTTTAATCCCTGATACTATTAAAGACAAAGATGGCGTTT
The DNA here is from genome assembly GCF_001434335.1 of Lactobacillus kalixensis DSM 16043. Classification (GTDB taxonomy): domain Bacteria; phylum Bacillota; class Bacilli; order Lactobacillales; family Lactobacillaceae; genus Lactobacillus; species Lactobacillus kalixensis. The sequence continues at coordinate 5,145 of NZ_AZFM01000034.1, read as the reverse complement.
ATTCAGGAAGCGCTATTCCAAAGGATGGGAAAATTCATGTTTTTTATACTGGCAACACCAAAAATAATGGCAATCGAAAAAGCTACCAAATTCATGCAATTTTGGAAAAAGAAAATACCTTTGTGAAGCAACCACAGACAATAGAAACCCCATCTGGCTATACAGAACATTTTCGAGATCCATTCATTTCCAAAGAAAATGATCATTGGCAGATGCTAGTGGGAGCCCAAACCGATAATCATCATGGAACAATCGCTATTTTTACTTCTGATGATTTAAAAAAATGGCAGTATCAAGGTAAATATTTTGAAAATAAAATCTTAGATCAAATGTGTGAATGTCCTAACCTGGTTACATTCAAAGACAAGCGTTTATTACTAGTTTGTCCGCAAAAACGACAAATTAATCTTGATCAAGATATTTCTAGTTATTCCGCTTATTACATCGGAAAACAAGAAAACAATCGATTCATCCCTGACAGCAAGTTAACTAAATTGGACGAAGGATTTGATTTTTATTCACCACAGGTATTTCAAGATAAATCTGGTCGAAAAATCATGTTAGCTTGGATGTCCCGTATGACTGACACACAAGAAGAAGCATGTCCTACTAAACAATTCGGTTATATGCATTGTTTAACTCTTCCAAGAGAATTGATTCTAAAAAATGGAAAATTATACCAGCAGCCTCTCAAAGAATATCTTGATGCAAGTCAGACAAGAAAAAAAATAGAAACAAAAGAAATCAAATTTGATTCAAATTTATGTTTTGAAATTTTTCATTTTAATCCGTCCAATAATTCAAAATTTGAAATAAGTCTTTTTAATGACAACATTCAGCTTGAATATAAAAATAAAAATCTAACTTTTCGTAGAAAAGATTGGTCAACTTCAAAATTCAACACTAAGACTTTTCAAATTAATGAGATTTATCAAATTGATTTTTACTGTGATCGCTCAGCTATTGAAATTTTTATCAATAATGGCGAAAAAGTATTATCTGCAAGATACTTTTGCAATGAAAATGAGAGAAAGAATATATTTTTATCATCCCATAATTTCAAATTTGAAATCAAGGATTTAAAAATTTAGAGGGTAAAAAGATGAATAACAAAGAACTAGCAGAAAAAATATTTGAATTAGTTGGTGGATCCGATAATATTGATTCCGCTATGCACTGTGCCACTCGTTTAAGAGTTATGGTCAAAGACAAAAGTAAGGTTAAAGTTAAAGAAATTGAAAGCTTATCAAAAGTTAAAGGTTCTTTCTTTAATGCTGGCCAATATCAAATTATTTTAGGAACTGGCCTTGTTGACAAGGTCTATGATGAATTCGCTCCACTTCTTAATAACAGAAGTAGTGATGAATCTTCATCTAATACTAAAAAGAAATTCTCATTTAAACAAAGTATTCGTGTATTTGGTGACGTTTTTGTGCCAATTATTCCAGTATTAGTTGCAACAGGTTTATTTATGGGGCTTAGAGGATTATTAACTCAAGATTCCATTCTTCAACTTTTCGGAATGACAACTAAAAGTATCCCACATGAATTATTACTACTTACTAATATCCTGACAGATACTGCTTTCGCATTCTTACCCGCATTAGTTTGTTGGTCAACATTTAAGATTTTCGGTGGAACTCCTGTCCTCGGTATTGTTCTAGGCTTAATGTTGGTTAGTCCGGCATTACCTGATGCTTATGCAGTAGCTCAAGGTAAGATCTCACCTATTATGCTTTTTAACTTTATTCCTATTACCGGTTATCAAGGATCAGTCTTGCCTGCATTTATGACTGGAATTCTAGCTTCCAAGTTTGAAAAATGGCTAAGAAAATGGATTCCAGATTCACTTGATTTGATCCTTCGTCCATTCTTAACCTTATTGTTTGGTTTAATTGCCGGTTTACTTGTATTAGGACCTATCTTCCACAGCGTTGAAGAAGGAGTATTAGTTACTGTTTCTGCTTTACTAGAATTACCATTTGGTATTGGTGGTTTCCTTTACGGTTGTTTTGGTCAATTATTAGGTATTGTCGGTATCCACCATATCTTGAATATGCTTGAAATCAACATGCTTGCTCAATATCACTGGGACTTCTTAAACCCAATTGGTACCTGCGGTAACATTGCAGAAGCTGGTGTTGTATTAGCTGTTGCTATTAAAACTCATTCAAATAAGATGAAGCAAATTGCTTACCCTTCATCATTATCAGCTGCCTTAGGTATTACTGAACCTGCCGTATTCGGTGTTTCACTTAGATTAGTTAAACCATTCATTTGTTCAATGATTGCTGGTGGTATTGGTGGCTTCTTAGCATCATTACTTCAATTAAAAGCAACTGGTATGGGTTTAACTGGAATTCCAGGAACCTTACTTTACTTAAACAATCAATTACCTTTATACATTTTGGTTAACTTAGTTTCATTTGCTAGTGGTTTTGCACTTACCTGGGCTTTTGGTTACACCAAGAACATGGATGCTGAATTAGCAGATACTAATGAAGAATTAGCAGAAATCAAACTTGAAAATGAAAATATTTTAAGCCCTGTAACTGGTGAAGCCTTTGAATTAAGTAAAGCTAAAGATGAAGTATTCTCATCATTATCACTTGGTGATGGTATTGCCTTTAACCCTATAGAAGGTAAAGTTTTTGCACCTGTAAACGGAACTATCACAGTTGCCTACCCAACCAAACATGCTATTGGAATTACCTCTGACAATGGTGTAGAAGTATTAATTCACATTGGGATTGATACTGTTGAACTTCAAGGAAAATACTTCGAAAGTAACATTAAACAGGGTATGCATGTCAAAGCTGGTCAAGAATTAGTACGTTTCGATCTTGATAAAGTTGAGTCCGAAGGTTATGACCCAACTGTTATGATGATCATTACTAATACGACCGCTTATCAAGCAATCTTGCCAGAAAAATATGGTGATATCAAACACGGTGATATAGCAGTTGCTACCAAAGCATAAAATTGAGGTTAAATATGATTGATGTAATTAACAATAAATTTTTTCATCTTCACAATTCCAATGTTAGCTATATTTTTTATGTAATGCAGAATGGTCAACTAGGTCATTTGTATTATGGCAAAGATTTAGGCAAATTATCTTTTGATGATCTCAATTATTTAATTGGCTCACCTACTCGTTCAGCTGATGTTGTAGATTTCGATATAAACTTTCCAAATTTCAGTTTAGCTGCTGAGATGCAAGAGTTTCCTGTTTACGGAATCGGAGATTTTAGAGAAGGAGCACTTAGCTTAAGTGTGAATAACTCTTATCTGTATCCAAATTTTAAATATGTTTCTTCACAAATCACCTATGGAAAAAAGCGAGGAGATCATCCATCTTCTTTTGGTAAAGATGCTGAAAACTTAATCATTGAACTGGAAGAAACTGATCTCAAGTTAAAACTAGTTCTAACTTATAGCCTTTTTTCAAACTCAAGCGCAATTGTGAGAAAAGCTGAGATTATCAATCAAGGGAAACAGAATATTAGAATTGAAAATATTCAAAGTAATGTCCTTTCTTTACCAGTGACAGACTATGACTTTTTGCAATTATCTGGTGCTTGGCTAAAAGAAAGACACATCCATTTACGTTCTTTATCGCAAGGAATTACCAAGATCGAATCTTTACGTGGAGCATCTGGACATGAAGAAAATCCCTTTGTAGCTTTAGTTGACAAAAAAGTTACAAATAATTCTGGTGAAATCTATGCTTCAAACTTAATTTATTCTGGAAACTTTATTGCTCAAGTTCAAGTTGACCAGTGGAATACTTGCCGACTGACTAGCGGTATTAATCCCGAAACGTTTTCTTGGCAGTTAAGGTCAAACGAGTCTTTTACCAGTCCTGAAGGTGTATTATTTTACACAATTAACGGCTATAACGGCTTGATAAGACAAACACATAATTTTGTTCAAAATCATATTATTTCCCCAAAATGGAATAAGAAACCTTATCCGATTATAGTTAATAACTGGGAGGCAACCTACTTTGATTTCGATGAAAAAAGCTTAAAAAGATTAGTTGATAAATCTGCTACAATCGGTACTGAATGCTTTGTTTTAGATGACGGTTGGTTTGGAAAACGTAATAACAGTCATAGCTCTCTAGGTAATTGGACCGTAAATAAAGAAAAGTTTCCTCATGGTTTAAAAAAGTTCAGTGATTACGTCCATAATTCAAAAATGAAATTTGGATTATGGTTTGAACCGGAAATGATCTCTGCCGATACTCCTTTGTTTAAAAAACATCCTGACTGGGTAGTTCACCATCCCTATCCAAGATACAGTATCGGTAGACATCAATATGTATTAGATTTTTGTAATCCTGAGGTAGTAGATAATATTTTTTCTCAAATAGAAAAAATCATTCAAGAAGCTGAAGTGGATTACATTAAATGGGATATGAATCGCAATATCACTGAGGCCTATTCTCCATATTTAACAAGAATAAAACGTCCCCAAGGAGAATTTTTTCATCGATATATCCAAGGTGTCTACGACTTATATCAACGTCTGCTCAAAAAATTTCCATCATTATTAATCGAAGGTTGTGCTAGTGGTGGTGGACGTTTTGATCTAGGAATTTTGTACTACAGTCCTAAAATTTGGCCAAGTGATGATTCAGATGCAGTCGAAAGATTAGACATTATGACTGGAACGTTACTCGCATATCCTCTCTCAACATTTGTGAATCACGTTTCAGCAGTACCAAATGAACAAATCTTTCGTGAAACAAATTTAAAATTTAGACAAGATGTTGCCTGTTTTGGCTCCTTAGGATATGAATTAGATCTAAACAAATTGTCAGATGATGAACTTAAAGAAATACAAAAGTATACTTCTTGGTACAAGAGTAATAGAACACTCCTGAATTATGGAAATTTTTATCAAATATCTCCATTAATTCAAGATAATGTTTATTCTTGGGCTGTAGCCAACGGTGATAAGCAAATTGTGGGTTTTTACCGTAAACTAGCCCGTCCTAATGAAACACTAGATCAGTATCTTCCTCTCTCTAAGGTTAAATTAACTGAAACTTGAAAGCACTAAAATACACCAGAACCCTCCTCGGTTCTGGTTTTTCCTTGTCTAAATTAGTTTCAAGCTGTTTGTTTTAGTTTGATT
>NZ_AZFM01000033.1:18700-20133 GCF_001434335.1 Lactobacillus kalixensis DSM 16043 | reverse complement strand
AAAAGCCAGGAAACATGCGAAAAGAGCATGAATCTTAGCTTTCAAGTTTCAGTTAAATATTTTAAAACAAAAAATCCTGCTAAATCTGGTCCTATCATACCAATGATTTTGATATGACACTTCGTTTAGCAGGATTTTTATTTTTAGTAAAAGCCAAAATTTATAGTTAAGCTTCGACTTTTCCAGATAATTAATGACTATTACTTGTTTGCTTTTCTAGCTTGAAGTTTACGTCTTATTGTATACACAATATCAAATGCGTACATCACAAATGTGATAATAATCAATGTTGCATAAACATTTCTTCCCAAGTTTGATGTAGGTCTCCAAGCCAATGTAATCATGAATAATGTAGAAGCAATTAAAAATGCTACATTTTCAATTTTATCTTTATTCATAGTTTTTTACCTTCTAACCAAAAAATTCTGCTCCATATCTAACAACATTCCAAGCTATGTTTGCTGCACTGCTAACGCCTTTAGCTACATGAGCAGCTGTATTTCCATAGTTGTATGCTTTTGAATGGTGAGTGCCACCTTGAACGCTAGCTAAGTCTTCAAGACTTACTGTTTGAAACTTTTGTGATAATTCAACTGTATTCATAACATTTCCTCCATTGAATAAGTTATTCATAAGTATCTCTTTCAACTTACAAATATTATTCTACTCGGCATATCACTTAGTGACCAAGTTCGTAAAATTTGGTTCATTTTCAATAATATTTGGTAACAATGTCAAATATTATTGAAAAAACACCGAATATTATCAATAACTAGTCTTCTTCACATATTCCTATCTACACCATCGCAACAGAAACGAACTTAATCATAGCAGCATTATTCTTTTCAGTATTTCATGGTAAAAAACGTCAGATTTTGAAAATTTAAGCATCAAAAAAAGCCTAGTTCACTAACATCAGAACTAGGCTCACACAGTGTGCACCATCACTTCTGACCACATATAGAAGATAACATTTTCGCTACCGGAGAAAATGATTATTTTCTTTAGTGATGGTACATTAGAAATTTTAGCATTCAACTGCTTAAAAAACAAGCGGAATAACGCTACTGTAACTTGTTATTCAATATTTTTTAACTTTCTAAAAATAATTCTTACTTTTTTGCGTATTTAGTAATAGAGGGCTATTTTTAGAAAGGAAGTTATGTCACATAAATTATCCAACCACGAAAAAGATATACTAAAGCGCGTTAAAATTACTAACGATGCTGTTTTTAAGTGGATTATGGAACAAAAAGATAACTGCTTGAAGCTTATTCAAGCAATTCTGCCTGAATTGAATATTAAGAGTATTGAGTTCCATGCCCAAGATAAACTGCAGGAATACGAAAAATCTAAGTCAATCATCGCTGATGTTTTAGCTAAAGATGATAAAGGCCGCTTATACGATATCGAGATGCAACAGACTATTCCTC
>NZ_AZFM01000033.1:0-18610 GCF_001434335.1 Lactobacillus kalixensis DSM 16043 | reverse complement strand
GGAACAAAAGGCGATGTTACGCCTGAGATGCAACAGTTTTTCGACCTGGAACTTGGCGTTCTCAGTGATGAAGACAACTATGCAAGCCAGTTGCAGGAATCGATGATTGATTTTTCTAAAGATCCGGAGAGGGTGAAACAAATGATGACGTTTGAAGATAAGCTTAATGATGTGGCTGCGGTAAAAGAACAAGAAGGAGAAAATAAAGGTCGCAAGCAAGACAGCATTAAGAGATTGAAGAGTACTATCGTTATGCTTAAAGATTTAGGCATTAGCAATGAAAAGATCAGGTCCAGGATGCATCAAGAATACAGCGACATTTTATCCAACGAAGAAATCGACGAATACTTAGCTGTTTTAGATAAATAAATCGTACTAAATTATTAAAGTTAAAGTTAAATAGTTCTCTAATGCACATCTTCTATGATGTGCTTTTTTCCATACAAAAAAGCCTGACTCTTCTCAGAATCAGACCTTCTTCATTAAAATTGCATCATCATTGACATGATGTGATTTACTTTTTTCTTAATTTTACTAAACTTACCCTCAGCAGTGTGGTTAGCCTGGATGATAATCATATCCTTACCATCCCTAGTACTGCGCATAAAGGTGTAATACCCTTCTCCAGCACCATTAGCTGACTCATAATCCTTCAAATTATACAGCCCACCATTATAATATGACGGAGCTTCACCCTTGAATAAAATTTTTCTGCTATTGGCAGTTAAGATACTTCCATTCAAAATATATCTAATTGACTTAGCTAGATCATCATTAGACATCACGATTGAGCCGGCACCCAACTCATTATGAGCATCCCTAACAGCATCTTTATATGAAACTTTCACATATTTGCCGTCTTTCTTCTCATAACCAGGCACCCAATGGCTTTCTTGCAACTTCTTCTTATCAGCCCACAAGAATTCTGTATGTTTCAAGTTTAACTTATCAATATAAGTCTTTCTGAAGATCTCTTCATAATCCTTGTTCTCTAATTTAGATAAAATGCCACATAAGTAAACATAGTTTAAAGAAGTATAATGCCATTTGCCCAGCATCGCTTTATCAAAAACCGTCTTCTTGATATTACTCTGCATATTATCATGCTCAGAAACAAACTTCGTCGTTCCTAAATATTCACCTGATGCAATATCGAGTCCCGAAGTCATATCAAGTAAGTTAGCAATTGTCACAGAAGAACTACCTTCAACATCAGGATAAAACTTCTTCAGTTTATCACTCAGCTTTAGTTTTTTCTTCTGCACTTCTTGCATCACCATTGCTGCAGTCATTGACTTCTGAACGGAATTAATTAAATAGCTAGTGTCAGTCTTATTGGCAGTCGCATATTTAAGCAACGTTTTCCCATTTTTGATTACAAGAACTGAGCCTTTAACATGCAACTGATCAATATCCTGTCGCACTATTGATCTTTTAAACTATCTTTATTAGATAAGTTTAATGGCTTAACGCCAGTCTTGTTTTGCCATGACTTTGAGTAATAGTAGTTACTCATATCGTAATTGTAGCGCTTGTTTGGTAAAGCAGCGAATTTCTTCACATACTTGTCAACCGCTACCCAACCATTCCAACCAAGGTGAATAGTATCTTCCATAAAGTACTTCTTACCGCCGTCTTTAGACAAGTCAGCGATATTTTCAAAGCCTTGGCTAGTCAATTGTCTTTCAATCTTAGCAACTGATTCTTGGTACATCTTTTGTGATAGACCAGTGTACTTCATCCACTTGGCGTTAATTGGTGGAATGATGAACAAGACGTTAGTATGTTGCTTAGCAAATTGATTCAGCATCAATTCAAAGTCGGCATATTCAGGCGATTTTACATAATCAAAATGCTTCTGACTACCCTTAAGTTTTTTCAATACCTTCTTAGATAAGCGAGTACGATAGAAAGTATTATCAATTCCCAAGTTGTTTGAATTAGTATGCATTTCGGCTTGTTCATCAGCTACCTTCTTCAAAGCAGCTTGTGAATACTTATCTGGCAACAGCTTAGCGCGTTGTTCAATCTTATCAACACGGTTGCGTACTTGGAATGTACTGAAGAAATTATCTTCATTAGTTAACATTCTTTGACGATTCTTAATTAAGAAACGATCCCAACCAGTCAACTTTTCGCCTCTAGCAACCTTTTTTAAGCAGTTCTTGATAATTCCTGACTTAACAGTTGGCATTGAAGCAATTCTTTGTGCCGCATAGCGATCAGTCTTATTATTCTTAGCATTAAGCAAGAACATTGTTGTTTGCAATGGTGAATAGTAAAGATCGAACGCTTGCGGATTTTGTCCTTGCTTAGTGAACCATTGTGGAGAAATAATTACTACCGCTTTTTTGTTTTCCAACTGTTTAGCGGTACCTTGCATCCCAATATATTGAGCCAAACTTTGACTACCTGGACCACCTAATAAAAATGGACGGTAATTACGGTTATATTTTTCTGCAATCACACTTGGGTGAAGTGGATCAAATCTTGACAATTCACTTGAACCATAGAATGGAATATAGCCGTTTTTATAAGCTTCTCGCTTCATCCCAACGCCTTTAAAGACTGTTGTAGTCTGAGAGTTGGCAGCTTCATAAACAGATTGTTTAGAAAAAGTTCTTTCCCATGGCAACAAGAAGACAATCAGGAGTAACAAGAAAGCGCAAATAACTGGGCCAAAGATTTGCCACAGCCGGCGTTTATTACTCATTTTCTAAGCTTTCCACCTTTGCAACAATCTTAGCTGGAGTATCCCATTCTGAACGATTGAATTCTGATACAGGAACATCAATGTCAAATTTTTCTTGTAAGCTCAAGAGCATTTGTACACTTGCCATTGAGTCCATCAAGCCACTGTCAAAGATGTTTTCATCCATTTGATCTGATAAATCTTCACCAGTTAAATCTTGTAAAATTGCTAAAACTTCAATTTTTGTATCCATAATTGTTACCTCTCAAAAAATCAATTCTCAAATCCTAATTCTCTCTTATTGCCAGCCGAACCATAATTGGCTAAGGAAGCCTGAGAAAATTAAGAAACTAAAACATACAACATTAAATGTAATAAAGATTGCTAACCATTCAGTAAACTTATTGGATGGCAACTTATCCTTATGCTTACGCTTGAATCGAAGCCAAGCGTCGTTGATACAGATTGCTGTAGCATGGTAGATACCATAGACAATGTAGTACCAAGTTAAACCATGCCAGAAGCCCATGATTAAGAACAACAGGAAGTATGAAACTTGTGACAATCTGATTCGACTCTTGAATAACTTCTTCTTCATTGCAAAGAAGGTGAAGCGCATGTAAATGTAGTCTCTGAACCAGAATGACAAGGTCATGTGCCAACGGTTCCAGAAGTCCTTGATGTTCTTAGAAATAAATGGCTTGTTAAAGTTCATTGGGGTATGAATACCCATGTAGTATGAAATTGACACTGCAAATAATGAATAACCTGCAAAGTCAAAGAACAAATACATACTGTAAACGTACATGTAGGCTACTACCCACCATGATAACTTCAAGCCACCATTTGCATTACCTGTTGCTAGTGCAGCAGCACTGATTTTGGGTAATAGATAAGTCCCAAAGAAACAACCAATAATAAATTTATATGCAAAACCTTGGAACAAATATCTAGTAGCTGTTCCTAAATCATCGATATATTGATCGCGGCTAGGTGCTTTATCAAAGTCTTTCTTAAAGCGTCTGTAACGATCAATAGGACCTGATGAAATAGTTGGGAAGAAGAGCAAGAATCTTGCATAAGTCAACGGATCAACTTGCTTAATTGCTCCATCCCGCAGTTCCATAATAACTTGAACATTCTTAAAAGTAATATAAGAAATACCCAAGAACCCAATTACAAACGGCATACTTTTAATTGGAAAGGCTGTCAGATATTTAACAGCGGCTACTGGAATAATTGCCAGAATTACCATTAAATAAAATATCCAAGTCTTGTTCTTACTATCTTTTTTAGTTCGGTAATGCTGGTATGTAAAAGTTAATATAAATTCATATACTAAGTAGATTAATAAGTTAACCCCTTGTTGCCAATGATCACCGTCAAAGATCAAGAATAAGAAAACAATTGAAAAGATTGCTTCATAGACCTTTAACCGTTTACCAAAATACAAACCAATGATCATTGGAATTAATGCAACCATCAAATAAAAGAAGTATTGAGGGTTGGCATAAGGCTGCAGGTTAATAAAGTCGAAGTGCACTAGTTATTAACCTCCTTAATAACCGCCTTGATATCTACTTTACCATTTTGAGAAATTGGTAAGGCATCGCGATAAATGAATCGTTGTGGAATCATGTAAGGCATAACGTTCTTAGCTAAATCTTCACGAATCATTTTAGTTAACACAGCTTCAGAATATTTACGCTTAACGCCGTCTTTAAGTTCAATTTCAGCTACGATCTGTTGAACTGCATGATCCTTATTATATTTAGGTGCAGCAACACCATAACGAACCAAATCATTCTTAGTTAAATAGAAATTGATTTCTTCAAGTTCGATTCGGTAGCCGTTAAATTTGATTTGGAAGTCGATTCTACCGCGGTAGAAAAGCATATCACCGTCAAAGAAGCCAGCATCTCCAGTTCGATAGCTTTCATATTCATTGCCATCTTCCTTATAAAAGGCTGCTTCAGTTTTTTCTGGATTATGCATGTAGCCTTTAGAAACGCTAGGACCACTAATGATGATTTCACCTTCACCTGGCTTTTCACCCTTAGTGGTGTCGATTGTAATCTTAGTGTCTTCTTTTACGCGACCGATTGGCAAACGATCGTATTTTTCAAGTATTTCATCAGTAATTTCAACTTGAGTAACGGCAACTGTAGTTTCAGTTGGACCATAAGTGTTGAAAATATGTGAATCTGGGAACTTCTTTCTGAGCATTGCTGCTTCAGTGTGTGGTAATTCTTCACCGCAGAACAAGAAGTGACTCAAATCTGTATGGTGGTCACTGTCGAAAGTCTTATCCAAGAAGCACATTTGTGCAAATGATGGGGTTGATACCCACACATTAAATTGCATCTTAGGCAAAGTTTGGAATAATTGACCAAAGTTTTGCGTTACATCATGTGGTAAAACAACAAGCTTACCAGCAGCAGTTAAAGCTGGGTACAAACTCATAACTGATAAGTCAAATGAGTATGGGGCTTGTGCTAAGAAACTTGGATGTTCTGGTAAATCAAAGTCTGATAATTCCCAGTTTACAAAGCTGAGTAAGTTATCATGGCTAATTTGTACACCCTTTGGCTTACCAGTTGTTCCTGAGGTAAAGATAATGTAGAAATTATCGTCACCTTCTACAAACTTGCTTTCATCGATTGAGTAGTCGCCGTCTTCTACATCTTCAGGTTTTACAACTTGAACACCAGTTAAATCAATATCTGGTAATTCATCAATGCCAAGTACAACCTGAGATTTAGAAACGTCTTGAATCATTGTCAATCTTTCAGCGTTTGAATAACTGGCAATTGGAATATAAGCATGACCGGACTTTACACAACCTAAGAAGCTAGCAATCATTTCAAAGGTCTGTCCACCCCAAATCATAATTGGTTCATGATCTGGAATATCCATGCTACTCAACTTATGTGCCCAAGCATCAGAACGGCGCTTTAAGTCACCATAAGTATTAATTTCACCAAGATAATCGTAAACTTCGCGTTCAGGCTCGCTTACTGCAATCTCGTCTATTGTCTTAATAACATCTTTAATCATCTGATGACACCTACCTTAAAATTCATTGTAGATAAAGTGGACTGAGTTCAAACCACTGTATTCATACAAATAAACCAGGGCCATTAGAATTGCAAAATAAATAATCGTCTTCAAAACAAACATACCAATACGTTTGCCGCGAGATTCAATCTTTTTTGTTTTTTCCATAATTCTCCCTCGGTATTAATCCCTTACTAAATCCCTATCTTACTACAAATACTTATCTGTAAGGGATACATAACATATATTTTAACAAAATTAAACTTTTTGCCAAAAAATTTTTTAATTTCCGAAAAGAGCATTTATATTTATAGATAGAATTCGATCTATTATCACGATATCTGGCTTAGCGTATAGTTTTGAACCTGATTCAAACACGCAGAGTAATTGACCGCGATAAGCAGTAATTTGTTCTAAATACGGTGGCATATCGATGACTTTTTCTGCATTTTTTTCATCAAGAGCATCCAGTGCAGTTGATGGGAAAATGTATAGCTTAGAATTACCGCTACCATAAGACTGACTCAAGAAAATCTTGTTATCATAGATCGCAATTCCTTGAACTTGCTTGTTCATTGAAGTTACTCCACTTGGGTCAGACCAAGAAACCGTCCCGGTAACAGATTTAATTTCATTATTAGTAATAGAGTTCTTGTTCTTGCCGCTGCGGGAAATCGTGTAGCTGGCAACTCTGCCGCGACCATACATGTTGAAGAAGCCAACGAACAATTGATTGTCATAGTAAGTAACAGTTGAGGCTTTTTCAAGAGTTGGAATAGCAATTGAGTGATTAAACTTGATTGGCGCATGCAACTTTTCATTATATGAGATCGCTTCTTTTAGTGGAAAAGACATAAGAGCTGATGATTTACCAATTGAGCCAGTAATCCAAACGTTACCACTAACTGGATCATACGCAATTCCGCCTAAATGCGGACGACCATTAACCTGAATTGTTTTTAAATATTTGCCCGTATTCTTATTAAGAACATAGATAACCGAAGCATGTTTGTGATCACCATCATATGCTGTCAATAGAATATACTGCTTAGCAACTGTAATCCCCTGCGGAGTCATCGCCGTTGCTGTATCATATTTTTTGGTCTCGAAGTTATAGCTCTTGGTCTTAATCAATCCTGGAATCGGAAAGTCTTTGCCCGCCCACGTTCTTGGTGGAACATAATTTGATACCTTATTAATGAAGGAATATTTCCGACGCAGTTGCTCATTATAAAAAGAAGTAGTATACCACGCAGCATTGGTGTTGGTTCCGTCTTTAGCAGTCACTACCTTAGGTCTTGCATCATTTAATTGCTTAATTTGATACCATTGATAGCCAAAATAGCCTGCTGTCCCAACTCCTGCTAGAATCAAAATTATCACTAGCATTTTCAGCAGCCATCTGCCTATTTTTTTCAAAATCTTGGCCCCTTTCTTATTCGTCATTTCTGTTAGACTAACATTTTATCGCTTATTGTCAAAAATTTTTCAATAAAAACATAATTGAAAGCGTTTCGTCACACTTTGTTCACAATTTAGAGTTATGGTATAAATGTATTGACGAATTAGAAGAAATTTTCGTCCGATACATTCAACTTTTTTTGTTTTTCATTCATACTCCTCCAAGTAAATAATGAAAATGTAAAAAACAATTGGCATCTTCGCCAATTTCATATCTATCCCTTTCGGCTCACGCATCAGCGTGAGCTTTTCTTTTGCATTTAAAGAAATCGCATAATTTTCTTTACCATTTCATAAGATTTTGTACACTTTAACTTCATATTTTCCCCGTATTATATAAATCGTAGCAAGGCGGTAGAACTTGTTACATACTCCCACTTTTTTTATTTCATTCATTCTTACTCCTCCAAAGTAGATGAAAAATATAAGGCTCGCGATATGCGAGTCTTTTTCCTTTTCTTCCTATAATTATTGATAGTATTAAATGTTATAATCGATTAAGAGAAGAAAAGAGGTTTAGCGAGCATGTTTTCCCCATCTATTAAGCATTTAATTGAAGAAAAATCAGGTTCATTCTTAATTCCAGCTAGTCGGATTGCCTTCGTTCAAGATGATAATCCGCTCTATCATGCTTTCTTAATTTTGACCAAAGTTAAGTATTCCAAGATTCCAGTCTTAGATAAGGACCGGCGCGTGGTTGGATTGTTGAGTTTAGCAATGATTACAGACAAGATGCTTAAGACTGATGAAATATCGGTTGACCCCTTATCTGAATTAAAAGTACGCGATGTTATGCAAACAGATTTTGAAAAAATCAATTATGTTGAAACAACGCTAGAAACACAGCTGCACTTATTGATTAATAACGCCTTCTTACCAGTGGTAGATAAACGCGGTGTGTTTCAAGGGTTATTAACAAGACGTGAATGGATCAAAGCCTTTAATTATGTTGTGCACACTTATGACAAAGAATATGAAGTAATCAAGCAAGAACAGTAGATTTTTTATCTGCTGTTTTTTTATTTACCCCTAAAAGTTCGCTTTCTAATTTAGAATCATTATAATTTACATTTTACTAAGCAGTGTTAGAATTACTTTATATACAATAAGAACTGACTATTTAGATATATCTGGAGGCAAGTAAAATGCTTAAAAATCAATGGAAGCTTTACGTTGTAATTCTTCTTGGAATTATAGGCGTAATTTTAGATTTTCTGTGTGGTAAACCTACTATTGCTAACTTACCTATCGCAGAAATCTTAATTGATATCTTCGGTATCTATCAAGCCATCACAATGGCAATTGAAATGATCGGCGACATTCGCAAAGGTCGCTGGGGTGTCGATATCTTAGCCATCATCGCCATCGCTTCAACAATGGCAATTGGCGACTACTGGGCTGCATGGATGATCTTAGTAATGTTCACCGGTGGTGAATCACTTGAAGATTATGCAACTAGTCAAGCTGACAAGGAATTACGTTCTCTTCTTAACAATAATCCACGTCGGGCTAATAAGTTAGTTGATGGCAAAGTGACAGAAGTTAACGTTGATGATTTACAAGTTGGTGACACGGTTTTAATCAAGCCTGCCGGTCAAGTTCCTGTTGACGGTACACTTATTAAGGGCGAATCAAGCTTTGACCAATCATCATTAACCGGAGAATCAGTCCCTGTTAACAGAAAGCCGGGCGATGACTTAATGTCTGGTTCAATCAATGGTGATACTGCGGTTGAAATGAAAGTTACTAAACTTGCCAAGGACTCTGAATATCAGTCAATTGTTGCTTTGGTTAAATCTGCTGAAGCTCAACCTGCCAAATTCGTTAAAATGGCTGACCGTTATGCCGTTCCATTCACTATCGTTTCATTAATTATCGGCTTTGTCGCAATGGCAATGGGTGGCTGGAACTTCACACGCTTTGCGGAAGTTATGGTAGTCGCTTCACCTTGCCCATTATTAATTGCTGCACCAGTTGCATTGGTATCTGGGATGAGTTCAATGTCACGCCACCACATCATCGTTAAGTCTGGTCCAACATTAGAAAAGCTATCACGTGCTAAGACGTTTGCATTTGATAAAACCGGTACTTTAACTCAAAATAAGTTGGAAGTTAATGAAATCGTACCTGCTGAAGGCTTTAACAAAAAGGAAATCCAATCTTTGGCAGCCAGTGTGGAACAACAATCAAGCCATATTATCGCTACTTCATTAGTAGAAAGCACACCAAAAGAAGCTATTCAAGCAGTTACTGATTTAAAAGAAATTACCGCTCAAGGTGTTGAGGGATTAGTCGATGGAAAGCTTGTTAAAGTTGGTAAATTAAGCTTCGTAGCGCCAGAGCATGACAAGATCAACGTAGGCGCTACTGCTATTTATATCTCCATTGATGGAAAATTTGCTGGTTACGCCACATTTAAAGATCAAATTCGACCAGAAACTAAAGAAACTATCGCCAAATTACGTCGTCAAGGTGCTGAGCAAATTATGATGTTAACTGGGGACCACAAGAATGTGGCTGAACAAATTGCTCAAGAAGCCGGTATTAACGATAGCGAAGTTAGAGCGAGCTGATTTACTTCCTAAAGAAAAAATCGCTGCTATTAAGAATGTGCCTCATGATTTACGCCCTGTTGTTATGACTGGGGATGGTGTTAACGACGCTCCAAGTTTAACTGCAGCTGACGTTGGTATTGCTATGGGAGCTAAAGGTGCTACCGCTGCAAGCGAAAGTGCTGATGCTGTTATTATGGTTAACGACATTAGTAAAGTAAACGATGCTGTAGCAATTGGTAAACATACAATGAAGGTTGCCAATATCGATGTTTTGGCAGCAATCGCAATTGTTATTTTGCTTGAGATTGTTGCTGCAACTGGGATCATCCCTGCCTTCTTAGGTGCGATCTTGCAGGAAGTTGTTGACTTAATTACTATTTGCTTGGCCTTGCTTGCTAAGACTAAACCAAGTAAGAAGCAGTTTGGACTAGAAGAATAGATACGAAGTTAGAAAAGGTGAAGCTAAGATGAATCAATTCCTTCTGATAATCACACTGTTACTCATAATTACTGCTAGCGTAATTATCATCTCAAAAAAGAATAATTTAGCTTCAGGAATATCAATTATCATTGTCGGCATTATGCTTTTGATTGATTATGCATTTTTGTTTTCTCATGATAACAGTGAATATTTGCTTGCCATTCCAATTGTATTTATTCTGTTGGGTGTTTATTTTATATTTAATGATCATAAAAATAAGATCAACTAGTTTTTAATCTCCAGCTTGATTTGCATTCAACTTAAAAAAATACTAATATTAAATCTAACTAAATATACATATAGTGGTTGGGGTTAGATTGAAACTTTCAAGATTTGCTTATTTGGGTCAATAAGCGCCTTGGAAGTTTTTTCTTTTCTCCCGCGTTTTTTAAAGAAAGGAAAAATATGGAGTTTATCGGCGAACTTATTTTATTTTTACTTGCAACAGTTCTATTAGGACAACTGTTTGCACGCTTCAACTTACCAGCAGTTATCGGGCAACTGCTTTCAGGAATTATTCTTGGACCAGCAATCTTGAATTGGGTACATCCTAGTAGCACAATTTCTCTTTTTTCGGAATTCGGAGTTATCCTTTTAATGTTCCTAGCCGGTCTTGAAAGCGATCTGGACTTATTAAAAAAATACTTCAAATTAAGTTTTACAGTTGCCGCAGTCGGAGTTGTCCTGCCAGTTGTCTTTACTGGATTAGCTTCAATGGCCTTCGGGATGGGATTTTTGGAAGCACTCTTCATCGGGATTGTCTTTGCTGCAACGAGTGTGTCAATTTCGGTTGTCGTGCTTAAGGAAGCAGACCAGTTAAATACCCGAGCTGGAACTGCAATTTTAGGCGCTGCCGTTGTTGACGATATTTTAGCCGTAATTGTTCTTAGTTTGTTCACCAGCTTCAGTCACGAAGGTGGACGCAGCGGCTTAACTGACAACTTTTTCATTAACTTACTAATTGAAGCTGTTTACTTCATCGTCGTCTGGATGATCTACAAGTGGGTTGCTCCATACTTCATGAAGGCTGCTGAAAAAATGGACGTTAATTATTCTGTAGTAATTGGCTCGTTGGTTTTAGCATTAGCAATGGCTTGGGCTGCCGACTTCGTTGGTCTGTCAGCTGTTGTAGGTGCCTTCTTCGGTGGTCTAGCAATTAGACAAACTCCCCAATATAAAGAAGTCAATTCATCAGTCTCTGCAATTGGTTACTCAGTCTTCATCCCTGTCTTCTTCGCTGACATCGGTTTATCAATGACTTTCAGTAGCGTAATTAGAGATTCAGGATTTATTGTTGTGATGACTATCTTGGCAATTTTATCCAAATTCTGGGCTGGGAAGTACTCTAGTGAGGTTTTTGGTTTCACTAAAAATGAAGGAAATATTGTTGGTGCGGGGATGATCTCACGTGGTGAAGTAGCATTAATTGTTGCTCAGATTGGGATCACTAACCATCTTTTCCCTGAGGATATTTATTCAAGTTTGATCTTGGTAATTATTGTCACTACAGTGATTTCACCATTTATTTTGAATTACTTCATTAAAAAGCAAACTCAAGCATAATAAAAAATCGTCCTCATTCATTGAGGGCGATTTTTTTGTTAATTTATCTCAATATTACCGTTAGAATTATCAACTTCAATCAATTTTTTAGCAGAAGTGTTCTCACTATAGTCGCTCCCCTGCTTTTTGCCATTAATCGAAACATAGCCATTTGACGTTGTCAAATCCAAACCTTGTGCGTTGCTATGCTTAATCCTAACGTTTCCATTAGAGAGATCAATATTTGCTCTATTAATTATTACATCATCGCTAGTAAAATTACCGTTGGAATTATCAACATCTAGATCTTTTAATTCCTTTTCTGGTAGCACAATCGTAACTAGCGGTACCATTGCATGCCGATTATTAAAGAGATCAAAAATATTACCATTAATATTGACTGACATATTAGCGGAGTCGATGTGAAGTGTGCCATCATCTACTTTAATCTTTGGTTTTAGCTGCTTTTTACCTTCATAGATCACTTTATATTTATTGCCGCTTTTTAATTTGATATCCGCATTGCTAACATCGATCTCTATTTTATTAAACGAAGGCGTTTGGATAGTTTCTGTCTTCACATCTTCAGTTGCTCTACTTGACTCATAATAAAAAATCATCGCTACTACTCCAATTAACAAACCTATTATTAGCATCATTTTTTTCATATTTATCTTCCTTTGCCCAAATTTATTAACTTGTTGTAATTATTATGCTAGATAATTATCATGAGATTGATTTTTATTGCAGATCTGCAAGCTGAATTTCAAAAAAATAAAAAAGCGTCCATAACGAACACTTTTCCACGTGAAACTAAAACAAGCCAATCGAATTATACAAGATGTGCGTTAACATTGAGTAGCGCAAATCCTTCGTTCTCAAATATACCCATGCAAGAACGCAACCTAACACCCAATATATAAGAATAAAGCGCGTAATATGAGGATCATGCATATAAGCAAAAACAAAACCGCTCACAACAATCCCGACCCACTTATTCATTCTCGTTTCTTTAGTAAAGAACGTATTGAAGAACATCCCCCTAAAGATAACTTCTTCAACAAACGGCGCAATAAATGCCACCATGATCTTAAACATATTGCCGCTTTGCTTAGAAATTTGATCAAGTGCTTCTTGATTAGTTGAAATCGACCCGTGACCAACAATAATTGTCATCGCCGTTCCTAGTAGCGTAATCAAAATGAATCCTATAACGGTAATCACCAACCGTTGCGCCGACCAGTGCGGTTCCTGATTAAAGTTCCAATCATTCCCGTATTTCAATTGATGCTTATACATCCAAAACATAAAACTTAAGAAAATAACTGTAATTAAGGCAATCACAACACTTTTCTCAGGAAGTTGAATTCTCTTAGGATAGAAGTAAAACAGTTGAAGAATACTGTATAAGTATAAAGAAATTGCTATCTCAACAATATTCGCTCCATAATGGAGTAATTTTTTCATCATTAACACCTTATTTCCCAGGAAATTTTATATTGCTTACATTATAATAGAAATCAATGAAAAATCCTAAAGGGAGTATATTCTTATCATGAATCTACCGCATTCTTTACATATTTTAGTGCCAAATACGCCTAATAAAATCTTCGCGTATGTTTCGGCCTTTTTAGTTATCAGTTTTTTAATCTTCTTGTTCTCATGGTTAATCGAACCTAGAAGATTAATTAATGGTATTCTATTTACCATTTTCCTACTTGTATTTGCAATCTGGTTTACTTTATTAACCTTTGCAGCAAATCTACGCGTCCTCAGTATGTTTTATGGACTAATAGTACTGACTTTTATTTTTCTAATACTTCTTATCGTTACTTTTTCCTGGGCGTTTTGCCTCTGGAATGCCTATTTTGTTTGGAAACATGAAAGTCATACCCTTCCTAATCTCTTAACACTTATTTTAGGTATCTTCTTAATCTTTGTTTGGCTTATTTCTGTATTTGGTTCTACCAGACACATGCCAGATTGGTTAACCACCTTATTCGCTGCAGCCCCTCTTACTGGCCTGTATCTCATAGTCGTCATGTATAACTTCCTAGCTAACCTGGTTCTTTACCAGTTCATTCCGCGCCGCTACAATCAGGATTATTTGATCGTTCTGGGCGCCGGCTTGCTCAACGGCGATACCGTTACACCACTACTTGCTTCTAGAATCAACCGCGCCATTCAGTTTGCCTACAAGCAAGTTGATAAAGGTCGAAAAATGCCAAAACTTATCATGTCTGGTGGTCAAGGACCAGATGAGAAAATCCCTGAAGCACGTGCTATGGCCAATTATGCTATCTCTCGCGGAATCAAACCTGAAGATATTATTCTGGAAGATCGATCCAAAAACACTTACCAAAACATGCTATATTCTAAGGATATTGCGACAAAAAACTTTGGTTCAGATAAGTTTAAGGCTAGATTCTTCAGCAATAACTACCATATTTTTAGAGCTGCTCTTTATGCCAAGATGGCAGGTTTACATGCCAACGGAATCGGTTGCTACACTCGCTTTTACTTCTTACCGAATGCCGTTATCCGAGAATTTGCTGGCGTCTTCGTAATGCATAAAAAGCGTCATTTTGCCGTTATTGGTTTAATTTGGATTATTTGTATATTACAAGCTACTTTTGTGCTATTTAGCCACAGATAATCTACAGCATTTAACTGCTATCATTTGAAGTGACTTTTTCCTAAATGTTATACTTTCTTTTGTAGATTTCTAACGTTATAGTGAGGAAAATTATGCTTCAATTAAAAAACTTACGAAAAACCTATCACGTTGGAGATACCGTCACCCATGCGCTTGACGATGTCTCCATTTCTTTTAGAGATAAAGAATTCGTAGCTATTCTTGGTCCTAGTGGCTCTGGAAAAACTACTATGCTTAACATCATTGGTGGACTTGATCGTTATGATTCTGGTGACTTAATCATCAACGGTAAATCTACTAAGAACTTCAAAGAAACTGACTGGGACGCTTACCGCAACAACTCTGTCGGTTTCGTCTTTCAAAACTATAATTTAATTCCGCACTTATCCATTATGGATAACGTCGAACTAGGAATGGATCTGTCTGGTGTCTCTGCTAAAGAACGCCGCGAAAAGGCTGAACAAGCGCTGATCAAGGTGGGGCTAAAAGACCATATGCATAAGAATCCTAACCAATTATCTGGTGGACAAATGCAACGTGTGGCAATCGCTCGTGCTATTGCAAATGATCCTGATATTCTCTTATGTGACGAACCAACTGGAGCTTTAGATACCAAGACTTCTGTTCAAATTATGGACCTAATCAAAGATTTATCTAAAGATCGTTTGGTTATTATGGTTACTCATAACCCTGAATTAGCTAAAAAATATGCTAGCCGCATCGTCAATTTTAAAGACGGTAAAATTTTGAGCGATTCTGATCCTTATAACGGTGAAGAAAAGGCAGACAGTTTCGAACTAAAGCGGACTAAGATGTCATACTGGAATGCTATCAAGCTTAGTTTTACCAATATTATGACTAAAAAAGGTCGGACAATCCTTACCGCCTTTGCTTCCAGTATTGGGATCATTTCAATTGCTGTTGTTTTATCAATCTCTAATGGTTTTCAACAACAAATCAACACCACAATGAGCAAAGCTTTGGCGCAATATCCTGTCGCTATTACGGCAACTGCAACCGATCTAACTTCGGGACCGCAAAATACTAGTACTAAAATTGCTAAGAATAACGGTTATGTCACGGCTAAGCAGGATCAAAGCGAGCAATCTAGCCATAACAACACAATCACTGAAGCTTATGTTAACTATGTGAAGAAGATCAATCCTAACTATGCCAATAACATTTCTTACCAACGAGCAACTAATTTGAACTTGCTCAGCAATAACAATGGCAAAATCTCAAGAGTGCAATTCTCAAATAGTGATCCAAATGCTGGTCAATCTGTTGCACAAATGCGTAGTCAGGCAATGTCTTCAATGGGAATTGGCTCTAGCGTTTTCCCTACGGCGTTAAACAAAAATAAGCATTCATTCTTGAAAGACAATTACCATATTTTAGCGGGAACTTGGTCAAGTAAAGCGACCGACTTAGTTTTAGTAGCAGATAACAATAATACGGTTAACATCAATTCATTGAAGAACTTAGGAATTGATGTCAAAAACGGTGAGAAGATTAACCTTAACAAGTTAGTCGGTAAGACCTTCTCAATTGTAAGCAATAACGATTATTATCAAGAATTGCCTACGGGCATGTTCGTTCCACAGAAGGCAAATAAGAGCATGTACAATTCGGGTAAAAAATTACGCATAACGGCAGTAATTCGCCCTAAGAGTGAAGACTCCATGCAACTACTTGCAACTGGAATTGCTTATAGTGACCGCTTAACTCAACAAATTATTAACGAAAACAAAAATTCTGCAATTGTAAAAGCACAAAGAAAATCTAATACTAGCGTCTTGACTGGACAACGCCTTAACAAGACTGAAAAGAAGCAAATAATGCAAACATTAGGCGGCTCAAGCATCCCTACTGGTATCATGATCTACCCTAACGACTTTGATTCAAAAGACAAAGTCTTAAACTACTTAGATAAATGGAACAAAGGTAAAAGTAAGAAAGACAAAATTATCTACACTGATATGTCCAGCGCCGTTACAACCATGACTGGCGGCTTGTTAAATGGTGTAACAATCATCTTGATTGCCTTTGCCGCAATTTCATTAATTACTTCCATGATTATGATTGGCATCTTAACTTACACTTCTGTTCTTGAAAGAACTAAAGAAATCGGTGTCTTGAAAGCTTTAGGTGCACGTAAGAAAGACATCACTCGCGTCTTTGATGCGGAAACTTTCATCTTGGGTGTCTTCTCAGGGCTTCTTGGTGTAGCGATTGGCTACTTCTTAACTTTCCCAATCAACAGTATTATTTACCGCTTAACTGACCTTTCTAATGTAGCTCAGCTTAACCCGGTACATGCCTTGATTTTGATTATTATTTCAACTGTCTTAACCCTTCTGGGAGGACACTTACCAGCAAGAATGGCAGCTAAGAAGGATGCCGCAATTGCTTTAAGAAGTGAATAATATAAAAAAGAGAATCGACGATTCTCTTTTTTTGCTGTCTAAATTACCGCTAATGGCTGCTTCTCAGTTGGCACTGGGAAGTCACTGTTGATTAAACATAAATCGTCTTCCGTTAACTTAATATCCTGCGCTTCGATATTTTCCTGCATATGTTTAATATTCCCAGCTTTAGGAATAGTCAAGATTCTGCCGCTTCTCATTGTCCAAGCCAGCATGATCTGGTGCGGCGTTACATGATGATTGCGCGCCACCATTTTCAAATTCTGCGTTACGCGAATCGTATCACCGGAGCCAGAATTAAATGGCGAATAACCAATGAAATTCACCTTATTCTCTTCTTGCCAAGGAAGTAAATCATATTCCACTCCGCGCTTATCAAGATTATACAAATCCTCGTTAGCAAAGCAGTCCCTACCTCCCGGTACACTGAATAATTCCTGCATATCAGCAGTGTCAAAGTTAGAAACGCCCCAGTTACGGATTAAACCTTCTTCTTGCAATTCTTGCAAACCGCGAATTGTGTCAGATAAGCGGTGCGCACCACGCCAATGAAGCAAATAGAGATCTATATAATCCGTGCCCAGTCTTTCTAAGCTTGCTTCCAGACTCTTACGCTCCAGTTCGGGCGTTGCATGATAAGGATAAAATTTAGAAATAATGTACATCTGGCTGCGATCGTAACCCTTGATTGCTTCGCCAACTAACTTTTCACTTTTTCCTTCACCGTACATCTCGGCAGTATCAATAATCTTCACGCCGTTATCTAAGCCATAACGCAAAGCTGCGATCTCGCTTTTTTTCTTCTTGGGATCTTCACCAATATTCCAGGTGCCCATGCCTAAACCCACTAATTGCATCATTTTTCACCTCATTTAAATTCTACTACATTTTGATTGACAAAATGGCATAGACCATTTTATAATGGGCTAGACCAGTAAGGGAGGACGTAATTATGTTTAAAGTTATTGTTACAGAAAACGACATTCAAGGCGGCGCTAAGGCTTTTGAAATTTTTGAAAAAGGTATTAAGAATGGTGCTAAAGTATTAGGCTTAGCTACTGGTTCTACTCCAGTAACACTTTATCAAAACTGGGTTAAGAGCGATCTTAATTGCAATGAATTAACTAGCATTAACTTAGACGAATATGTTGGTCTAACACCTGACAATCCTCAAAGCTACCACTACTTCATGCAAAAGCACTTATTCGATAAGAAGCCATTCAAGAAGAGCTATGTTCCAGATGGGATGGCTAAGGATATTCCTGCCACTTGTAAAGAATACGACCAAATCATTAAGGAAAATCCTATCGACATTCAATTATTAGGTATCGGCCGCAACGGTCACATCGCCTTCAACGAACCAGGTACCCCATTTGACATTGGTACTCACGAAGTTAAGTTAACTGAAAACACTATTAAGGCTAACTCACGCTTCTTTGATAACGAAGATGAAGTACCAAAGAGTGCAATCTGCATGGGTACTGCTAACATTATGGAATCTAAGAAGATCGTTTTGATGGCATTTGGCGAAAAGAAGGCACATGCTATCAAGGAAATGATCGAAGGAAACATTACTGAAGAAGTTCCTGCAACTATTTTGCAAAAGCACCCTGATGTAACTGTAATTGTTGACAAGGCTGCTGCAAGCGAACTTGACGATAAGTACAAGAACTAAAAGGCATTTATTTTGTAAGCGTCTAAAAATAAGGTACCTATCTTAGCTCCGTTTTCTGTCATATA
>NZ_AZFM01000032.1 GCF_001434335.1 Lactobacillus kalixensis DSM 16043 | reverse complement strand
AAAGAAAAAGCCAAGAGCCACGCGGAAAGAGCGTGATTCTTAGCTTTCAAGTTTCAGACCTTTAGTATAAGATTACCATAAACAGTGCATTTTAAGAGCAAGTTCGTAGCTAAATTAATACACTTTGATATACTCTTAACTTGGATAGCAAAAGTTAATGCTTTTTCCTGAAAACAGATACTTATATAGAATAAAACCCCATTACTTATTCTTAAAAAAGTACCGAACTGACAACTATATGAGGTTTAGTTTGGGTATTTATGCTGATTTTCCCAAACTACAGTGATTCAGTTCACTTCTTAAAATCAACTAACTTCATCTTTAAATCAGTTCAAAGTTTGTTTTACGTTGAATTGATTTGTCATTTACTACACAATATGATGAAGTAATTACAAAAATCATTGTTCCTCATGTTTTTCCAAAAATGTCAGCATCTTTATTCAGATTTCAAGCTAGAAGCTCTTTCATAACTTATTAGTCGCTTTATTTCCCGTCAAAACAATCTTAATTCCCTGGTTTTATGCATTATAGTAAAATCATCTTGTTTTGCCGGCGACAAGAAAGATGCATAAGCTCATTTAATTAACTCATTTTCGGGTTCAATAAAATGTTTAAAAGTCAACATTATCGTTGAATACTATCCGGCAAGGCACATCGTATGATGTGTCTTTTATTTTGTCCAATCAACGTTAACTTTACTAATTTCTCCGCTAGAATAGGCCGTTTCTTTCCCATCACTCATTATCACCAATCGCCCTAAGTTATCAATCCCATCTACCAACCCAGTAATCTTTCTTTTTCCGATTTCAAGTACAACATTTTTACCAATCACGTTCGACAATTGCCGATATTTCTTCAAAAAACTATCATCAGAATATTGCTTAACACCAATCTCTACAGATTTTAAAAGCTCATTAGTCAACTTTTCTTTATCGAAATGATCACTCGTAATTCCACCAGCTTTCTTTCGAATTTCTTCAGGGAAAAAACGAGTCTGAACATTAATACCAACGCCAACAACTAGACCATCTTTAGACAATTCTGTTAAAACACCAGCTACTTTTTTCCCATCTAAATAGATGTCATTAACCCATTTTAGTTTGAACTCTTTATCCGGGAAAAAAACTTGAAGACACTCCACAACTTCAGTTGCAATTCTTAGCGTGAGTAGACTTATTTTTTCACGATTTGGAACAAACTTAGGATAGGCAACTGAAAAATAGATACCTGTCTTAGGTGAATAAAAATTGCGGCCTTGCTTACCATAGCCACTTGTCTGTGATTCAGTAATGAATGCCGCAATCTTCTGATTATTTTCTAAATATTTTTTTGCTAAAATTTGAGTTGAATCGACTTGCTTAAATTTGAAAACTTGCATTTATCTTAAATGAACACCTTTATCTACAAAAATCACATCTCCAGTAACACCAGATGCCAGATCACTCATCAAAAAGGCACAGACATTACCCACTTCTTCTTGAGTTACATTTATACCGTCAACAGTTTCACTCTTAGAAACTTTAAGTAAATCAGCGTGGCCAGCAATCCCTGAGACGGCCGAAGTCTTCATCGCACCAGCAGAAATCGCATTAACACGAATGCCTTCTAGTCCCAGATCCCTTGCTAAATAACGAACTGCGGATTCAAGAGCAGCTTTAGCGATTCCCATTGTGTTGTAGCTTGGAAGAGCGCGCTCAGATCCCATGTAGGTCAAAGTAACGATTGAAGCAGGATCGTTCAAAATTTTAGCACCCGCTTTAGCAACTGCAAGGAGTGAATATGATGAGACATCTAATGCTTGTGCAAAACCCGCTCTAGTTGAGTTTAAGATTGAACCACTGAGTTCTTCTTTTTTAGCAAAAGCAATTGCGTGAATGATTCCGTCAATCTTGCCAAAACGCTGTTCAACCTCGCTAAATGCCTTGTCGATACTTTCATCACTAGTTACATCACATTCGATCAAGTGATCTTCATCATCAACTAACTTACTAATAAATTTCTTAAGACGTTCATTTTGGTAGGTATAAATAATTTCTGCGCCTTGCTTGGCCATTGCTTGGGCACATCCCCAGGCAATTGAGCGATTATTTGCGACCCCCATTACCAAAATTTTTTTATTATCTAAAAATCCACTCATACTTCGACCTAAAACTTTCTAAATCTTTCATAACGTCTTTGAAGTAATTCTTCACCGTTCAGTTTCTGCAATTTTGCCACTTCTCTTTGCAACATTTGATCAATATTTTGAAAAACTACAGCATGATCATTCGGCTCATCAATGATTCCTTCGATTACTTCTTTAGCTAATAAATCTTCTGGACGCAGCTGCATCACTTCAGCCGCGTCTTCTTTTTTACTTGCATCTTTCCAAAGAATTGAAGCGAAGCCTTCTGGTGATAAAACTGAATAAATACTATTTTCCATCATCCAAACTTCATCGCCGCAAGCTAGTGCTAATGCACCGCCAGAACCGCCCTCACCGTACATAATAGTGATAATTGGCGTATTAATTTGACTAATCTGAAGTAAATTTTGAGCAATTGCCTGCCCTTGTCCGTTTTCCTCAGCGCTTTTACCAGGATAGGCACCAGAGGTATCGACGAAGAGTAAAACTGGACGATGAAACTTCTCAGCTAATTTGATTAAACGTAGCGCCTTACGATAACCACTTGGAGTTGGTTGACCAAAGTGCTTCTGCATTCTTTCTTCAATCGAGTGTCCACGGCTAGTGGTGATCACCATTACTGGCTCACCATGAAATTCAGCGATTCCACCAACGATTGCAGGATCATCACCATGCAAATAATCACCATGGAGTTCAAAGAAGTTTGTAAATAAATTCTTACGAATTTCGTGACCTGAGATATGGTCCTCGCTTCGCGCTAATTGAACAACTTTGTAGGCAGATCTATTCATCCTTTTCACCACCAAACTCTAATAGATAAGCAAGTGTCTTCTTTTCATCTTGTCTTGTCACAATATGATCAATAAATCCATGTTTCAGAACATTTTCACTATCTTGAAAATCAGGCTCAAGTTCTTCATGAATCGTCTGCTCAGTCACGCGTCTGCCGGCAAAGCCAATAATCGCATGCGGTTCAGCTAAAGTAATATCAGCCTGGCTGGCAAAACTGGCGGTCACTCCTCCAGTAGTTGGATCTGTCAAAACAACGATGTAAAGTAAACCAGCTTGGCTGTGTCTTGCCACTGCATTCGAAACTTTTGCCATTTGCATTAAGGATAAAATTCCTTCTTGCATCCGAGCACCACCTGATGCTGCAAACAAAACAACTGGTAATTTCTCAATTGTTGCTTTCTCAAATAAGCGAGTCAACTTTTCACCTGTCATCTGACCTAAAGAACCCATGATGAAAGTTGGGTCCATAATTGCTAAAGCGAATTGATGATCAGCAATCTTAGCAATACCAGTCAAGACTGATTCATTTAACCCGCTAAGTTTTTTTGCCTTATCAATCTTCACTTGATAATTAGGGAAATTCAGCGGATCAGATGGCGCAATGTCGCTATCCATTTCTTCAAACTCATCAACTAGCCACTTCAGCCGCTTTTTAGCAGAAATCCGAAAACCATAATGACAATTGGGGCAAGTACAGTACTCATCCATCTGCTCAGAAAAAATTTCTGCAGAACACTTTGGACATTTTTTGATCAAACCATTTGGAACCAGATCATCCGCCTTTTTATTGGCCTTAATCTGAATCTGACTTGGGGTATTCTTATGCGGATATAGCTTCATCGGATACCTCTTTCTTCCATGCAGGCAAGAATTCTTTTTCAAGATAAGTATTAGTGAATTCACTGGTCAAAAAGACTGGATCTTCCAAAATAGCAAGGTGGAACTCTTGATTAGTCGTAATTCCACGGATCACCATTTCTTGAAGCAACCTCCTCATTTTGCAAATTGCTTCATCTCTAGTTTTGCCAAAAGCCACAAGTTTAGCGAGCATTGAATCATAGAACGGAGAAATCTTTTCACCTTGATACAAAGCAGTGTCGATTCTCATTCCAGGATTTCCAACAGGCAAGTATAGATAATCGATATTACCAACAGATGGCATGAAGTTATTTTCCGCATCTTCTGCATTGATCCGGCATTCGATTGCATAGCCGCGCGGTTTCAAATCTTCTTGAGCAAAAGGCAGTTTCTCACCTGCAGCCACTTGAATCTGGGCTTTAACTAAATCAACATCCGTAACCATTTCAGTTACAGTGTGTTCAACCTGAATCCTGGTGTTCATTTCCATAAAATAAAAGTTATGATCTTGATCCATCAAAAATTCGATGGTTCCAGTATTTAAGTAGCCCACAACGTTTGCAGCTTGAACCGCGATTTTACCAAGTTTTTTGCGCTCTTCATCCGTAATTAAATCGCAGGGACTTTCTTCAATCACCTTTTGCTTATTTCTTTGCAGAGAACAATCTCTTTCAGGGAAATAAACACAGTTGCCAAATTGATCTCTGAAAATCTGCACTTCAATGTGCTTAACGTTTTGCATGACTTTTTCAAGGTACATACGATCATCACCAAAATCAGTTTTTGCCTCGCTTTGAGCAGCTGAAAGTGCCGCTTCCATTTCTTCTGGCTTAAAGACTTGGCGAATCCCTTTCCCGCCGCCACCAGCCGCAGCCTTAAGCAAAATTGGATAACCGATTTTTTCAGCGATTTCTTTAGCTTCTTCTGCAGAATGGATAAAGTCTTTACTACCTGGCGTAACTGGGACGTGGTTCTTAATCATAATTTGACGAGCATGTTCTTTGTTACCCATTTGATCAATGGTTTCAGCTTTTGGCCCGATAAAAGTAAGTCCACATTCGTTGCACATCTTGGCAAATTCGGCACTTTCTGACAAAAAGCCATAGCCGGGGTGAATTGCTTCAGCCCCAGTCCCAATCGCGGCAGCCAGAATATTTTTAACATTTAAATATGAACTAGTTGCGGTAGCTCCACCAACGCAGACTGCTTCATCAGCTAGCTGCACGTGCAAGCTATCTCGCTCAGCTGTTGAATAGATCGCTACTGTTTTGATGCCCATTTCTTTTAATGAACGAATAATACGTACTGCGATTTCGCCACGGTTTGCGACTAAAACTTTCTTAAACATGAGATCACCTAACCAATCATGAATGTTAATTCAACTTTCGCAATTACTTTTTCTCCAGCCTTAGCTTCACCAATGCCAAGACCGATTGGACCTTTGATCTTGGTCAATTCAGTTGTCAGATGTAATTCATCACCCGGCTGGGCTTCACCGAAGAACTCTGCTTTTTGAATTCCACCAAAATATGCGGTCTTTCCAGCGAACTTTTCCTCACTAAGTAGCGCTACTGCCCCAGTTTGAGCAAGTGCTTCAACTGTTAATGGCAATGGAAAAGTATCTCTTTCATTTGCATGAACGAAGATTTCATTGGCAGAAACATTGTGGATTGCTTCAGCGCTTTTCCCAGGTTCAAGCTGCACGACTTTATCGATTAAGAGCATTGGGTAGCGGTGTGGGAGGATTTTTTTGATTTCAGAAATGCTTAGTTGCGTCATCATTAATCTTCTTTCACCAAAATCAACGGTTGATCCACTTCAACTAAGTCTTCATTTTCAACTTCAATTGAGCTGACCACACCTGAAACTTCGCTCTTAACTTCAGTGAGCATCTTCATTGCTTCGATAATGCAGACAGTGTCGCCGGCATTAATATGGTCACCAGGTTTAACAAATGGTGCTTGACCAGGTTTTGCTTGAAGATAAACCATCCCAACAATTGGCGCTTTAACTTCAGCCAAGTTTTCGTCTGGTGCAGCTTCTTCTGGCTTTACTGGAATTTTTTCAGTTATTTCTTCTTTAACTGGCGTATTTGAAGCAGTAGCTTCACTTTTTACAGTTTGGTTTAATCGGTTTTTACTTAAATAAAGGTGAAAACTGCCATCATCAATTTTCAATTCACGAATGTCGGAATTTTCAAATTGATCCATTATTTTTTGAATATCTGTTAATTCCACTATTCTTGACTCCATTTCTTAAATGCTAATACTGCGTTGTGTCCACCAAAGCCGAATGAATTAGAAATCGCGTAATCGGTAGTAAAGTGCTGATGATCTTGATCAATTAAATCAACTTGACATTCAGGATCTTGATCAAAGCAGCCAATATTTGCTGGAAATTCATCTTTCATCAACCCCGCAACTGTGATAACCGCTTCAATTGCGCCAGCTGCACCTAAGAGGTGACCAGTCATCCCTTTAGTTGAGCTAACTTTAACGCCTTTACCAAACACTTGATTGATTGCTTTACTTTCACCGCTATCATTTGCTTTAGTTGCAGTACCGTGAGCGTTGATGTAGCCGACTTGACTTGGATCAATCCCAGCTTCATCGATTGCTTCTTTCATTGCGCGAGCCGCACCTTTGCCATCAACATCTGGTGAAGTAATGTGGTATGCATCACTAGTTGCACCGTAACCAACAATTTCACCCAAAATCTTAGCCCCACGCTGTTGAGCATGTTCCAAACTTTCAAGAATCATGGCGCCTGCGCCTTCACCTAGAACGAAGCCGTTTCGATTTTTATCAAAAGGAAGTGATGCTTTCATTGGATCAGTACTTTCTGATAATGCAGTTAAGGCAGCAAAACCCGAAATTGCTGTTTCGTTAACTGTAGCTTCAGAACCACCTGCAATCATCACTTGAGCACGGCCTTCTTTGATTTGACGATATGCTTCACCAATTGAATTAGTCGCAGAAGCACAAGCTGTAACAATTGAGGTGGAAATGTTTTTCGCATTGAAGCGAATTGAAATGTTACCCGCAGCCATGTTAGCAATTGCCATTGGAATAAAGAATGGTGATACGCGGCGTGGACCCTTATCATGCATCTTAATGACTTGATCTTGAATAGTAGTTAATCCGCCAATCCCTGAGCCAAAAATCACTCCAAGATCTTCTGGATTGGTATTTTCTTCATTAACTCCCGCCATTTCCATTGCTTCACTAGCAACTTGAATACCGTATTGAGTATAAAGATCCATTCTTTTAGCAGCTTTTTTGCCAACATAAGCTTCTTTGTCAAAGTCATCGATCTCTCCAGCAACAGTAATTCCTATGTCGGTTGCATCAAATTTAGAAATTTTCTTAATACCAACTTTGCCAGCTAATGTGTTATTAACAAAATTTTCAAAACCATTTCCGTTAGGAGCAATCGCTCCCATCCCAGTAATCACAACTCTTGGCATATCTTCCCTCCTAAATCGTCATACCACCGTCAACAACGATCGTTTGACCCGTAATGTAGTCATTTTGGGCCAAAAAAATAGCAGCCTCCGCTACTTCGGTTGCTTCACCAAAGCGGCTAAGTGGTATCTGCCCTAAAATATTCTTTTGCACCTTCTCAGACAATGCTTGCGTCATATCAGTATCAATCATCCCTGGAGCAATTGCGTTCACACGAATTCCGCGAATTGCTGCTTCTTTAGCGGCAGCTTTGGTAAAACCAATTAAACCAGCTTTAGCAGCTGCGTAATTAGCTTGACCAACATTGCCGTGCAGCCCCACAATACTTGTCATATTAATAATTGATCCGCTCTTTTGCTTCATCATCTTTTTTATTGCCCATTTGGTCATGAAAAATGGTACACGCAAGTCGAGATCAATCACTTGGTCAAAATCATCATCGCGCATGCCGATCAACATTTTATCGCGGTTGATTCCAGCATTATTGATGAGCACATCAATGTGTCCATAGGCTTCCCAAGCTTGAGTAAGGTAATCTTTCAAATCTGCTTCAGCTAAGTCTGCTGGTAGATACTGATAATCAGCCTTTAATTCATCAAGCTTTTCTTTTAAGTCTACTGGCATTTCTTTACGACCATTTAAGATCAACTTGGCATTTTTCTTAGCAAAAGCTAGTGCCATCGCCTTACCTAAGCCGCGAGTTGAACCGGTTATTAAGACAACTTTATCCTTTAAGTCCATTTTTCGCCTCGATAAATTCTTGATATTCTTGCAAACTGCCAATACGCCAATTTTCCAAATTTGAATCAACTTGGTTAGCAAAGCTAGTCAAAGTCTTGCCTGGCCCAATTTCTAACGTTGCATCAATCTTCATATTCTTGATCAAATATGACAAGCAATCGCCAAAATGCGTTGGCACAGCGAGCTGCTTTTCCATAATTTCAGCCCAATCATTAGTAAATGGCTTGACTGTAGTATTAGAAATGACCGGAATTTTACTTTCTGAAAATTCAACACTCGCTAGTCTTTCGTGCATCTTTTCTCTAGCGCTGTTAAAAAGTGGCGTGTGAAAAGCACCGTTTACTTTTAACATAATTGCTCTTTTAGCAGCTGCTTGATCTTTAATCTCTTCAGTTGCGGCAAGAACATCATCTTTGACACCAGCAATGACCACTTGCTTTGGCGAATTGTAGTTAGCAAGATAAATACGTTGACCATCATCTTGCATTTTTTGCAAAATGCTCTCGATCTTTTCTACATCTGGCTTAATCAACGCTGCCATCGCATTATCGATCTTATCAGCATCTTCTTGCATGTAAGCTGCCCGATCGCTAACTAAACTAATCGTATCAGCCAAATCAAGTGCGCCGCTGGCATACATTGCACCGTATTCACCAAGTGAAAGACCAACCATACCCCCGATTCTTATATCAGGCAAATCACGCATAAGCATGCGATAGATTCCGGCTTCCATTGCAACTAAGGCTGGCTGCAAGTAAACAGTTTTAGCTAATTGATTTTCATCATTTTTGAAAATTGCTTCAATCTCCTCACCGCTAGCCTCACTTGCCATTTCAATTGTTTCTTTAAACAGCGGATCGCTCATGAAATCCAGACCAATACCCGTTTTTTGTGAGCCTTGCCCCGCAAAAAGAACTCCGAAATTCATTAGTTTTCGTCCATTTTGCTCTTAACAAGATCAACTAAATCGCCGATAGTCTTAGTGTTTTCATCAGCATCAAGTTCTAAATCGTACTTGTCTTCTAATTCATTCAAGATTTCAAACAAGTCCAAGCTGTCTGCGTCAAGGTCTTCTTTGATATTAGTGTCTAAAGTAATAGTATCGACATCAACGTCTAATTCTTCTTGAGCAATTTCTTTTACGTCTTTTAAAATTTCTTCTTTAGTCATCTTGTTTTTCCTTCTTCTAAAATCTAATAATTTCAACAGCAGTAGTTAACCCACCGCCAAATCCGCACAAAGCAACAATGTTGCCCTTCTTGATCAAGCCGTCTTCAACGCATTCACTTAGCAAAATTGCCTCACTAGCAGCAGCCGTATTCCCATATTGGGAGATATTAATTGGAAATTTTGCTTCGGGCTGCTTTAGTTTTTTGGCAACTTGCTTCACAATGCGGCTATTTGCTTGGTGCAGAATAAAATAATCAATATCGGCAAGTTCAATCCCAGCTTCCTTGCTTGTTTCAAGAATAGTTGCTGGAACTTCATGAGTAGCAAAATGATAAACTTCACGTCCATCCATCTCAAACGATGAAAACTTGTGTGCATTCTTCTGAAAATCATCAGCAACTTTCATCTCACCAGCGACAATCCTGTTACCTAGTTCACCAAAAGTCTGCAACTTTGATGCTAGGAAATGCGACTCAGTGCTTCTTTCGAGGAGTACGCCTCCACTGCCATCGCCGAACAAAACTGCAGTTGAACGATCACGAAAGTCCAATAATTTCGAAATAACTTCGGCTCCGATTACCATCGCCTTGTTGAAATTACTTGCGATCATCATACTGCGAGCAACTTCTAAAGCGTATGAGAAGCCAGAGCACGCTGCTGAAAGATCAAATGCCACAGCATTTTTTGCTCCAATTTGGGCTTGAACTCTGCAAGCTACTGCAGGTGTGAGACTATCTGGAGACATTGTAGCCACAACAATTAAGTCTAAATCTTCGCTTTTCCACGACACTTGATCCAGCAATTTTTGAGCAGTTCGACTAGCTAAGTCTGAAGTATTCTCTTTTTCAGCAAAATGCCTTTGTGAAATACCTGTCCGCTTCTTAATCCACTCATCTGACGTATCCATGATTTGGCTTAAGTCATTGTTAGTGACCACCTTGGAAGGTAACGCCTTACTTACCGCTGTAATTTCAACATCTTTCACTTGATTTGATCCTATCTAGTGTGAATTTACAAACTTTTCTAAGTTGCTAAAGGCTTGATAGATCGTTTCCAATTCTTCGTCATCCATATTCTGTAAGAAACTGCGCACCATCATGTTGTGATAAGCTCGATAAGCTCGGCAAACAAGGCGGCCCTTCTTAGTCAATTCAATGTGAACAACGCGGCGATCTTTTTCATCGCGAATTCGCTCTGCATAGCCTTTTCTTACCAATCGATCAACGGTTGAAGTAATTGTCGCCTTTGACAGATTCAACTTGTCAGCAACCTGAGTTACCGTTAAATGATCATGCATTGTAATAGCATCAATTGCATGAAGTTCTTTCACAGTCAAATCCTTGAAGCGACTCTTTTTCAATTCTTCTTCTTCGATTCTATTAATACCGTAATAAGTGTTATAAAGTGCATCGTTAATTTTTGCGTATAATTCTTTCATAGTTTTCCCTTTTAGTTTGATATTCGAATATTTCTCAAACTAAATTATATGCTAAAAGGGACTATTCAAGAAACTCTAACTCTGCACTGCATGCCACTTTGTCTTCTAGCATTACCTTGCCACTAAACTTTAAACTTTGAGACTCTTTTCTTTCTACTTTGACAAGTAAGCTGTCACCCGGCTTTACCATCTTTCTGAACTTTACCTTACTCATTTTGGATAAATGAATTGGAGATTCAGATAAAAGCTGGCAAGCTTCAATCATGGTTTGGACAAGTAACACTCCTGGCATGAGTGGATTTTCAGGGAAATGGCCTTGAAAGTACTCTTCATTTGAACTGACCATTTTTTGGACAGTGACTTTATTTTCTGAGTTTTTGAGTATTTTATCGACTAACTGAAGGGGAGACTGATATTTTTCAAGTACATCAAGACCCATAATTTTCACCTCTTATATTTTAATTTTCAAATAGTTTGAATATCTAACTATTTGATATGCGAATTATAAAACTAATAAAAATCATTTGTCAACGAATTGACTAATCATATAGATTTAAAAAGACGCAGAATCATTTGATTCCATCGTCTTTTAAATATTTTCAGTTTTTTCGTCTAGAATTAAAAAGATGCAAGCTATTCAACTTGCATCTTAAAAATTATTTGATTGCTTTAAAGTGATACATCTTAGAAGTAAAGTCAGCGTGTTCTACCGGATCATAGAATCCTAAGTTCATTAATTCATCGCCGCCATAAACTTCTTTAGTAGCCGTGTCCTCGTATTCCTTTTCAGGATCTAAGCCAACTAACTTAGTCTTAGTAAAGTAAGGTTGTGCTTTAGACATTACCTTTACGACGGTGACAATAACCTCCTTTTGATCGTTTGAAACAACCATCCAAGCAGCTTGATTGCTGGTTAGCGGTGACTTCAAGCGATATAACTGACCGTACTGAGTAACCTGTCTAATCTTCTTATATTCAGCAACCTGCTTTTTAACATCTTCTTGCTCCTTGGGGCTTAACTTAGTTAGATCAAGTTCATAACCCAAGTCGCCCCACATGGCCACCTCTCCACGGGTATTAAATGGAGTGATGCGTCCGTTTTGTTCATTCGGACTAACTGAGACGTGAGAGGTCATCATTGATTGCGGATAAACTAAACTTGTACCATATTGAATCGTTAATCTTTCGATTGCATCAGTGTTATCACTGGTCCAAATTTGTGGTGTGTAGTAAGCCATCCCTGCATCAAATCTACCGCCACCACCTGAACATCCTTCAAAAAGAATATCTGGAAAAACTTCAACTAAGCGATTACTCAAATCATAAAGTCCTAAAACGTAGCGGTGGTAAACTTCACCTTGCTTATCTGCTGGTAAATTGTTTTGATAAATATCAGATAAGTGACGATTCATATCCCACTTTACATAATCAATTTTATTTTCTTTTAGCACTTTTGCAATTTGATCAAAAATATTGTCGCGAACTTCTTTACGACCTAAATCAAGTAAGTATTGATTGCGTGAGGGACTTGGCTGACGGTTCGGCACCTTCATCAAATAATCTGGATGTGCTCTATACAAATCAGAATCAATTGAGATCATTTCTGGTTCAAACCAAAGTCCAAACTTCAATCCTTGATCATGAACATAATCGACAAAATGTCTTAAGCCATCAGGAAATTTTTCCTTATTGACATACCAATCACCTAAAGATGAATTGTCATCATTGCGATGACCGAACCATCCATCATCCAAGACAAACATTTCAATCCCAAGTTCCTTAGCCTTATCAACAATTGGCTTGAGTTTTTCTTCAGTAAAATCAAAGTATGTTGCTTCCCAGTTATTAACTAAGATTGGACGAACCTGATCCTTAAATTTGCTGCGCATAATTCGATCATGGATAATCGCATGAAAGGCCTGACTCATCTGATTTAAACCATGATCTGAATAAGTCATCAATACTTCTGGAGTTTGAAAACTATCTCCCGCTTCCAATTTCCACTTAAAGTTATAATCGTTAATTCCAATATTTAAACGTAGTTGATTAATTTGATCACGTTCTAATTCAAATTTGTGATTACCCGAATATACAAGAGAAAAACCGTAGGCATCGCCGCTATTTTCATTAGTATCTGGATCAACTAAAGCTAAAAACGGATTCATTTGGTGGCTGGAAGTTCCGCGGTGACTAGCATAAGTATGAATGCCTTGATTAATCTTTTCACGCTGGATATGTCTTTCATTGGCATGCGCACCGGGGAGTGTAATGCTTTCAAAGTCTTTGTCCGCAAAATCAATTTCCAGCGAGGCAATTTTTTCAAGGTAGAGATCTTCCTTGCCAGTGTTTTTGGCTAAAGTCGATCTAGCAATAATTGGATAGTCACGATAAATCGTGTAGAGTAAATCAAATTCCAATTTAGTCAATTTATCTTCTAAAGTAATGATCAAAGTTGCAGCTTCGTCATCATCCTTAACCCAAGCGTGAGGCAAGTTCTTTAAAGTTGGTTTACCTGCCACAATTTGGTAAGACTTATAAGTTAGGAATAAACCATTTGACCCATTTTCTTGCTGCACAATAGTAGCGGGCATGCGGTAATCCATTTCACCTGCTGCACTATATTCTCTGAGGATTGTGTCTCGAGAAAAAGTTCTATCTTTAGAATTTGGCAAGTTTCCTGAAAAACCTCGATCAAGGCGTGGATACTTCAACTCACCATGATAGCCACGCACTCTTTTGCCAAAATATAAGTGACTTAATGTTCCGCCATCATCAACGGATAAAAGATAAGAAATTTGTTTATTATGAAGATGAAAAACTTTTTTCTTTTCATCAACAGTAATTAACTTTGCATTCATTTTTTAACCTAAAGTTCTATTTAACAGCACCATTGCTCATACCAGCGATAATATTCTTCTGGAAGATTAAGTAAACAATGGTGATAGTGATAATACCAACAACATATGATGCAAAACTTGGACCGTAATCGTTGAAATATTGTCCAGTGTAGTTGTATTGGAACAATGGCAATGTCCACATCTTAGAGTCTTTGTTCAAGATCAACAATGGAAGCATAAAGTCATTCCAGAACCACATTGCGTTAATAATCAAAGTAGTTGCATGCATTGGTTTAAGTAATGGGAAAATAATTTTGAAGTAAGCAGTTAATTTATTTGCTCCATCAATTTCAGCAGCTTCATCTAAACTATCCGGCACACTTTGCTTAATATAGCTAACGTATAAAAATAGTGTTTGTGGTACAGCATAAGTTAAGTAAAGAATAATTAATCCCCAGATGTTAGCCAAGCCGATTTTACTCATCATAACAGTGATTGGAATCATAATAACTTGGAATGGTACGAAAATCCCAAGGATCAAAAGAATGTACATCCAGTTGTAAGCTGTTCTCTTAGACATATTACGTGCAATTGAGTAAGCAGCCATTGGAACGAAGATCATTACCAAAACAATCGATAAGACCGTAATGACAATAGAATTCCAGAAGTAACCTACAACCCCATCAGAGAACAATCTTTGAAAATTGGCAGTCGTCCATGGATTAGGCCAAGCAAAGAAGTGTTCCATAATTTGTTTGGTGGTCTTGAATGAACTCAAAACTGTGTAAAGAAGTGGAATTAAAATTAAGATGCCGCCTACGACTAATAAGGCATAATCCCAGAATGTTTTATTTTTGTCTTGCTTTTTCATTTTCCTGCCTCCTAATCAACAGCGTACTTGTTAGAAACCTTAATTTGGATGAATGAAACAATTGCCATCAAGATGAACAAGACGATTGCGATTGCATTCGCATATCCAAATGAATTGTTGTTAAATGCGTAGTTGTAAACAAGTAATCCCAGTGAAGTGGTTGAGTTGTTAGGACCACCTGCAGTTAAAGCAAAGATTTGGTCAAAGGCGGTAAGTCCTGCTTTAAGTGCCAAGATGAAAACCATTGAGATACTTGGTAGCATGTATGGCAATTCAATATGCCAGAAGATTTGGTGGCGATTTGCCCCATCAACTGAAGCAGCTTCCTTAATTTCATCAGGAATACTTTGAAGCCCTGCTAAGAAAATGATGATTGGCATCGCAACACCTTGCCAAAGCAAAACAAAGATAGTCGCAATAATCGCACCAACGTTAGTACCCAGCAAACTTGTTTGAAGCCAATCAATGTGTAATGCATTACCAATTGCTGGCAACCCATAATTGAAAACTTGCTTGAAAATCAAGGCAACCGTTAATCCTGACAAAACAGCTGGGAAGAAGAACCATGCTCTAAAAAAGGTCTGTCCTTTGATCTTAGAATTTAAAGCTCTTGCAACAAGCATCCCGATTACAACTTCTCCAACAATTAAGCAAATTGTCAAAATTGCGGTAAATCCTAATGACTTAGCAAAGTTTTGGTCCATCATCAACAATTTATAGTTGTTAAAGCCAACGAACTTGTAGTTGTAAGTTAAACCTGTCCAATTGGTAAAACTATAGAACGCACCTTGGAATAATGGAAAATAGAAGAATATTAACTGTAAAAGTAATGGGACAATTAAGAACAACCAGCCCCAGTGTTTTTCAAAAAATCCTTTTCTCATTTTTCTAACCTCTTAATTAGCTGCTTTCATAGGGTTAAAGAATGTATTCATATCGTTAACCATTTGCTGTTTGTTTCCAGTCATTAAGTAACTTGCTGTCAAGTTGAAGAAGTCATTTTCGCTTGTCCAATCTTGTGCAAGCCAAACCATATCATGCTTGGTAAATGCTAAACTTGAAAGACCACCTAATTGCGAATCTACACCCTTTTGCTTAACACCCTTAACAGCAACTGGACTACCATCAACGTTGTAGTACTTTTGCATGGCAGCTGGAGTTGTCATGTAAGCAACAAATTTTTCTGCAGCCTTCTTGTGCTTAGATTTAGAAGAAATTGATAAAGCTAAGTCACCAGAACCAACAGTCATTTCCTTGCCTGCTTTTGCAGCTGGAAAAGCAAAAGTTCTTACCTTAAACTTAGGTTTTTGTTGATTAATTAATGGAAGTGCCCAAGAGCCGTTTGGCATAATCAAACTTTTACCACTTGCAAAAGAAATAACTGCATCGTTGTAGCTAGCCCCACGCCAGTTTGTTTGAGCATTTTCACGAAGTAAGTTTAGCCGGTTAAAATCTTGTTTGATATATGGATTATTAACACTAATGCTGTTCGGAGCGGAGAAACGAAGCAATTGGTTTGCTTGTTTAGCACCGCCAGTTACTGTTGCAAGAGACAATTGGTGGTACCCATTTAAAGTCCACGGTTCGGTTCCAGCAACTGCAAATGGTGCCTTGCCGCTCTTCTTGATCTTCTTAACAGCTGCGTCAAAATCAGTCCAAGTCTTAGGTGGTTTGATGCCTAATTTTTCAAATTCAGTTGCATTATAGAAGAAGCCATAAACATTAGCACTAAGTGGAGCGTTATAAATCTTACCATTCACCTTAAATGAATCAGCGTAGTTATTCTTGATATTTTTGATGTATTTAGCATGCGTCATATCTTCGAAATATCCAGCTTTAGCCCATTCTTGGAAGTCAATATTTTGTGGATAAATATTAATAACATCTGGTATATCTCCAGCCAAGATTCTTGTTTTCAAAACTGTCCCAGCGTTTGGAACATCGACTTCTTTAACATGAATGTTAGGATTCTTCTTCTCGAAATCTTTGATGATTTCTTTCAAAGTTCCTGCCATTTCCTTTTTTTGATTAAAGTATTCAATTGTTACTTTCTTACCTGCTTGATCAGATGAATCTTTCTGACCACATGCAGTCAAAGTCAACGTAGCAGCAATTGAAACACCAACAACTGCTACTTTTTTAAGCCACTTTTTCATAGAATCCCCTCTCTTCGCTATTACTTAAAGCGCTTTCATACAATGTTTATTATTAAATAAATAGCAAGGATAAACCATAGTATGGTTAATATGTTTTTTGTCATTATTGTTAATGAACATATTGACATGTCGATACGCGTAAAAGACTGTTAAAATGGGAATTATGATATAACCGAGTTTACAGATATCCATGTTTAAGATGGTTATTTTTCCAGGAGAAAAGAATGAGCGTTGAATATCGCGAATTAAGTAATAATAATTTAGAGAGTAGAGTTGTATTTTTTGGTAAAGCAAATTGTGAACCCAATCATTTCTTTACTGGCAATAATGTGCGAAAAGAATATGTGATCCACTATATTTTGAAAGGGAAAGGCGTATTTGCTTCTGCCAACCATGCCGCGGTCACCTTACATGCGGGTGATTTATTTATTTTGCCCAAAAATGTCCCCTGTTTTTATAAGGCTGATGAACAAGAACCTTGGTCATACTTCTGGATTGGTCTATCTGGTATCAAAATTCAGACAATGCTATCTGGATCAATCTTAGCAAGTAAGCATTATTTAAGACATGTTGAAGATACTCACTTTTTGAACTGTCTTGAAAAACTCTTTGACGCAGTTCACCATAATAATTCTTTGACTGACAAATTACTAATTGAATCCTTGATTTATCAAACTTTTTATCATCTAAATCTTGAATTCCCTGCTGAGAAAAAACGTGAACATAACACGAGTACTCAGCAACTTGAAAAAGCAGTTGCATTTTTAAATGACAACTACGGCGATCATGAATGCACAATTAAGTTCATGTGTCAGAAATTGAATCTATCACGAACTTATATCTATAACTTGTTTAAAGAAGGATTTAGCCTTTCACCGCAGCAATATTTGGTCAAAATGAGAATGGAAGAAGCTAAGGCACTAATAAAGAATGAGAATAGCACTATCCAACAGATTTCGAATTCTGTTGGATACACTGATGAGTTCACATTTTCTAAAGCGTTTAAACGCTACACTGGATTCTCACCAAATATTTATCGGAAAAATAATAATTTTCAATGAAAATAGCGATGATTATCATCACATTATGATATAATCATCGCTATTTTATTTTTTAAAGTTATTTTCTAATTGTTAACTTCCTGATCCTTTCGTTGGAACCATTTTCTAGCAAAATCAATTAATGGTCTAATATTAATAACCTTAATCAAACCATTATTAAGCCGTTGTTGTTTCCATTCATCAGGACAAGCTTTTTCAAAAGCGGCACCAAGCTCACTAAAATCATCGTAAGAATCCATATCAATATTTTGATACTTTGTCCAAATGGTTTTTCCATCATCTACACCTGTTGGCGCTGAACAAATTTCAGTAGGACGACCTATAGTTGATTCTGCATAGTGAAAAATAGTGCATGTTTCGTAATCAGTTCCAAGAAAGACTGTCTTACCATCATGCTGGTACAAATAATCAAGCGGACTATCTACACCGTAAGGAACATCTATTGGCTGTCTTTGCGCAATTTCCTTGGCATTTTTGCCCCAAATTGAAATTGGGATTTGTGGATGACCACTTCTCTTAACATCAGGTCTAGTCCTAAAGTATTCTGCAACAGTACCAATATATGAGGGTGTAGTTTGTGGATTATAAGGCGGCATGTTGTCACGGATTCTTTGGATCAAATCCTCACGAACAGGCGGATACATCCACTCTGCTGGATCAGAATTAGTTGATACTTCTGACGGCATCATCAAGGTGCCATCTTTCACAGTTTTTTCTAAAGCGTTGACGATTGCTTCCGGTCCACCAGGGATGAAGTAGAACTTGCTCATTGCTGAATGAACCAAGATTGCATCGGTTGGTTTAACACCCATTCCAGCTAAAGTTCTTTGAAAATCAGCTTGGGTAGTAACAGTTTCAATTAATTTTTCAGACATAATTTTTCCTTTTCTAAAATCAAAATTATTGTGACGGTCTGAAATCTATTACTCTGGATTTAATCTCTGAATTATTTATTTTTTGCTTTTTATTGCTCATATTTTTACTCCTTTGATTGACTAGTTATGATCTTAATTATAACAAAATTATGAGACATGGTGCTTCTTTTTCATAGAAAAAGCAAGCATTTATATGCTTGCTCCTAATAGGTATATATTTATATTTTTAATCTAAACCAACTCTATGGAAGACATAATCAACATTTCTCAAATGCCAATGGTAGTCAAAGGCATCATCAAGATCTTCCTTAGTAAGTTGCTTTTGAACAGTTGGATCTTCTTCAAGTAGCTTTCTGAAATCAACCTTTTCAGCCCAAACTTTAGCAGTCAATGGTTGAATGGTGTCATATGCACTTTCACGACTCATGCCACTCTCAACAAGCTTCAATAAAACTCTACCTGAATAAATCAAGCCGTGAGTTTCATTCATAACTTCAATCATTCTGTCTGGGAAAACATCCAAGTTTTCTACAATACGGCTGAAACGGTGAAG
Source organism: Lactobacillus kalixensis DSM 16043 (assembly GCF_001434335.1). Classification (GTDB taxonomy): domain Bacteria; phylum Bacillota; class Bacilli; order Lactobacillales; family Lactobacillaceae; genus Lactobacillus; species Lactobacillus kalixensis. The sequence goes on along the minus strand of NZ_AZFM01000032.1, from coordinate 3,232 downwards.
CATGTAATCAAGAAGACTAGTAGTATCTGGTAAAATAATTCTTTCAGCACTTGAGTGAGAAATATCACGTTCATGCCACAAAGTAACGTTTTCGTAAGCAGTTTGAATATGTCCGCGGCAGACACGTGCTAAACCAGTAATATTTTCTGAACCAATTGGGTTACGCTTGTGAGGCATAGCTGATGAACCCTTTTGGCCTTTTGCAAAGTGTTCTTCAACTTCGTGAATTTCGGTTCTTTGCAAGCTACGAATCTCAGTTGCGAAGTTTTCCAAACTAGTAGCAATCAAAGCTAAAGTTGCGATGTATTCTGCATGCAAATCACGTGGCAACACTTGAGTAGAAATTTCTTGAGCGTTTAAGCCGAGTTTTTTGCAGACAAGTTCTTCGATTTGTGGATCAACTTCAGCAAAAGTACCAACGGCACCAGAGATCTTACCAGCTTCCACGCCTTTAGCAGCATGTAAGAAGCGTTCACGATTACGCTTCATTTCTGAGTACCAACGTGCAAGCTTAAGACCAAAAGTAGTTGGTTCAGCGTGAACACCGTGTGTACGTCCCATTTCAACAGTATACTTATATTTACGCGCTTTATTGGCAACAATTTCAATAAAATTATCGATATCTTCAAGTAGGATCTTGTTGGCTTGCTTCAAACGTACACCTTGTGCAGTATCAACGACATCAGTTGAAGTTAAACCATAGTGGACCCATTTCTTTTCATCGCCTAAGCTTTCTGAAACGCAACGAGTAAAGGCAATCACATCGTGGTGAGTTATACTTTCCAAACGTGCAATTTCATCAACATCAAACTTAGCGTTCTTCTTGATCTTTTCGACATCTTCTTTAGGAATAACACCTAAGTCTGACCAAGCTTCATCAACGGCAGTTTCGACTTCTAACCAACTTTGGTATTGGTTTTCTAAAGACCAAACTTTAGCCATTTCTGGGCGAGTGTAACGATCAATCATTTAATTTTTCCTCCAGATCATTTATCGTTAATTCTTAACGTCATAGTTATTTTAAATTGTAGCCTATGTATAAACACGAACAATTATAACCGATTATTTGCACTTATTCGTAACTGACACTAATAAAATATATCAAGCAAGGTAGTAATTGTCAACTGATTTCATGAATATAACTGGGCTTTAGCGTCCCTTTTTTACTTAAAAAAGTAAAAAACTAATTAAGAATTCCTTTTCTTAATTAGTCTATCTCCCTACATTTTAGAACAAGCCACTAATTTGACCATTATCATCAATGTCCATATTTTCAGCAGCTGGATGTTTAGCCAACCCTGGCATAGTCATCATTGTACCTGATAACGCAACAATGAAACCTGCACCAAGCTTTGGAACCAAATCACGGATATGAAAATCAAAGTCATTAGGAGCACCAAGTTTAGTTTGATCATCAGTAAATGAGTATTGTGTTTTAGCAATACATACTGGTAAATCATTCCAACCTAATTCTTCAAATCTCTTCAGTTGCTTCTTAGCCTTAGTTGATAAAACAACGCGCTTTGCGCCATAGATCTTAGTTGCAACTGCGTTCAACTTGTCTTCGATTGAATCTTCTTTATTGTATAAAGGTTTAAATTCAGATTCTTCATCAGCAAGCTTCACAACTGCCTTAGCAAGTTCTTGGGTACCTTGACCGCCTTTTGCCCAGGCATCAGCTTCAATACCTTGAACGCCAAGTTCGCTGCAAGCATCAGCAATTGTCTTGATTTCTTCATCAGTATCAGTAGTGAAGTGGTTAATAGCAACGACAACTGGCAAACCATATTGTTGCATATTCTTAACGTGACGCTTCAAGTTAGCAAGCCCATTCTTCAATGCTGGAATATTTTCTTCAGTTAATTCTTTGGCATTTACTCCACCATTAAGTTTCAACGCACGAACGGTTGCAACGATCACAACAGCATCTGGTGTTTTACCTAAAACTGGACGCTTAATGTCCAAGAACTTCTCTGCACCAAGGTCAGCACCAAAGCCGGCTTCAGTAACAGTATAGTCTGAAGTTGCCATCGCTGCACGAGTAGCAATCACTGAATTACAACCATGAGCAATATTAGCAAAAGGTCCACCATGAATAATAGCTGGAGTATGGTCTAAAGTTTGAACTAAGTTTGGTTTAATTGCATCCTTTAATAAAAGTGCAATGGCACCCGTGAATCCTAATTGATCAACTGTTACTGGCTCTTTGCCATAAGTGTAGCCAACTACAATGCGGCCGATTCGTTCCTTTAAATCATGCAAGTCCTTACTTAAGCAAAGAATAGCCATGAGTTCTGAAGCGGCAGTAATGTCAAAGCCGGTTTCTCTTGGAACACCTTGCATAATGCCGCCGAGACCAGTAACAACATTTCTTAAAGCTCGGTCATTAACGTCTTCAACACGTCTCCAAATAATGCGGCGTGGATCAAGACCGAGTTCATTATCGCGCATAATATAGTTATCAACTAAAGCAGCCAAAGTATTATTAGCTGAAGTTAAAGCGTGCATATCACCAGTAAAGTGCAAGTTGCTGTCTTCCATTGGGATAACTTGACTATAGCCACCACCAGTTGCCCCACCTTTAATTCCAAAAACTGGTCCCATTGATGGTTCTCGCATGGCAATTGTTGTTTGGTGGCCTAATTGATTCATTGCATCCCCTAAACCTACCAAAACAGTTGACTTACCTTCACCCGCAGAAGTTGGATTAATTCCAGTCACAAGAATTAATTTGTGCTTCTTACCTGCAACTTTTTTAACAGGCAAATTAATCTTAGCCTTGTAGTGACCGTATTGTTCGATATCGTCAGAACTTAAACCAAGCTTAGCAGCAATGTCGGCAATTGGCTGCATTTGTGCAGCATCAGCAATTTCAATGTCTGTTGTCATATTTTTAACCATTTCTTTCTATCAATAACACGAACAATTTAGATAATTTAGCAAGAAAAATCTCTTCTTCAATTATAGAATACGCAATTTTTTATTAAAAGTAAAATCAATTGTGCGGTTTTGATCAAAATGCTTCGATTTGTTTCTTAAAAAGCACTACGGCAATCCAAACAGAAATAAAGGATGGTAAGATTGTCACCACAAATAAGTTCGGATCTAGAATATTTCCAATTTTAATATAAGAAGAAATGCTGAGAATTTTGCGAATATTATCAAAAATAACTTGATAACTGAAACTTGAAAGCTAAGATTCATGCTCTTTTCGCATGTTTCCTGGCTTTTT
>NZ_AZFM01000031.1 GCF_001434335.1 Lactobacillus kalixensis DSM 16043 | reverse complement strand
TGATGTAAACAAGGCACACTTCTTTGACAAAGAAACCACTAAGGCAATTGTTAATTAGTAATTAATTATATTATAAAAACTATACACCTAAATCATAATTGAAAAGAGCAAATCTTCGCGGAATTTGCTCTTTTCTTTTTTCTTCTGTTACCGCTAACAAAAAAATATATCCATTGCTTGTGAAAACGCTTTCTGATAAACTACATGAGTAGAGAAAATGATACAAAATTGAGGAGTTTTTTATGAATAAGAATGATCGTTCAAGAAATATCGCTAAAGTAACTTTTGTTTGTACATCTGCTGTTTTGAGTTTATGGCTAGGATCAAATTACTTTAATCAAACAGTCAAGGCTGCAGATTCAGATCAAACAGTTCAGACACAAATAACTCAAGATGTTAAACAAAATGAAAATACCAGTGAACCTAAGGAATTATCCGATACGCGGACTGTAAAGGATGAAACTAAAGTTGTTATTCACTACGATGGTGACGGCAGTAAATGGGATCCTTATCTTTGGGGAAAGAAGCCTAATGGTTCAGGTCAGCAATATCAATGGGAAGGTAAAGACGACTATGGTTACTACACCACAGTTGATCTCAATGGGAGTTATTCAGAAGTAGGTGCCTTAATCAAAGGTAAAGATAGCTGGGACAAAGATGGTCAAGGACAAGATAGAACTATTGATGTGTCAACTAATGGTAAGGGTGAAGTTTGGTATAAAGAAGGCATAGATGAAGCTCAGCAAGTAACACCAGAATATAAACAAGCTAAGATTAATATTCATTATCATGGAAATGCTAGTGCTAATGCTATCAACGTTTGGACTGATAAAGATAGTACTAAGATAAAGCATAACTTGGACGGTAGCGGTAAAGAAAGTGAAACTGGTTCATTTGATCTTTCTTCAGAAGCTGGATTCAGTAAAATTTTTGCATCTCCAGTTGATGATGATACACTAGTGTCAGAATTTACACCTCTTCCAGGCAATGGTGTAACTGATATTTATCTTGTTGCAGGCGATAAAACAGCTTATTACACCAAGAGTGCATCACTAAAACAAGAAAGTTTATCATCAGCTTCAATGGAAAATGCTAATACTGTAATAATTGAATCAGGTAAAGCAATGACCGCTGATGAAGCTAAAGCTAATTTGGCAATGAATGGTAATACTATTACTAATGTTGAAGCAGTAAATGCCGATGCCGAGGGCAAAAGTTTAAAATTCAAAATTACAACTAAGGAAGAAATGGATCTTATGAACAATAACGAAATTTCTTTTAAAGGAAATATGAAACAAATTGATATCGGTAATTATGTACGCTCAAAAGAATTTGATGATAAGTACTATTATTCAGGTGATGATTTAGGTGCAAATTATACCGAAGAACAAACAATTATTAAGTTATGGTCACCTGTCGCTAAAGAAGTTACTCTTAATCTGTATGACAATTTAGATAATAACAGTAAGGCAAGTAAGAGCTATAAGATGGTTCGTGGAGATAAGGGCGTTTGGAGCGTTTCCCTTCCTGGTGACTATAAGAACTGGGCTTATGACTATTCACTCACTTTCGGTAATGGCAAGACTAGTCAAAGTAATGACCCATATTCTAAGGCAGTGACTGTAAATGGTGAAAGAACTGTAATCGAAGATTATGATGCGATAAAGCCAAATAACTTCTCACGTATGCCTGCATTTTCACAACCAACTGATGCGATAATCTATGAAACGAGTGTGCGTGATTTTACTAGTGATAAGAATTCTGGAATTAAAGATAAGGGTAAATATCTAGGGATGATCGAATCTGGCGTGACTGCTGATGGTCAGATTACAGGATTAGATTATTTGAAATCGCTTGGTGTTACACACGTCCAATTAATGCCAATGTACGATTTTGCTAGTCTTGATGAAACTAGCAGCAATCTTGGCTATAACTGGGGTTATGATCCAAAAAACTACAATGTTCCTGAAGGTACTTACTCAAGTGATGCCAAGAATCCAACAGCTAGAATCATTGAAATGAAGCAAATGATCGATGGCTTGCATAAAGCTGGTATTCGTGTGGTCATGGATGTCGTCTATAACCACGTTTACAATGCTGATGAGCAAGCTTTGAACAAAACAGTTCCAGGCTATTATTTCCAATATGATGCTGAAGGACATAGCACTAACGGTACTGGCTGTGGTAATGACGTTGCTAGTGAAAGAAAGATGGCACGTAAGTACATCGTGGACTCAGTGAAATATTGGGCTAAGAATTACAATATTGACGGCTTCAGATTTGACCTAATGGGAATTTTAGACGTTGATACCATGAATGAAGTTAGAGCTGAATTGAATAAGATTGATCCAAGCATTCTTGTTTATGGTGAAGGTTGGGACATGCGCCAGACCAATCATGATATCGGTGCTGGTCAATATAATGCTGATAAAGTTGATAAGGGTATTGGCTTCTTCTCTGATGATATCCGCAATGCAATTAAAGGTGCCGAATTTGGTGGACTTTCTAAAGGATTAGTTGAAGGAAATGGCCAAGAAGCAAATTATGAAACAAATGCTCGTAATTTCATCGATGGATTTTTAGGTGGACAAAATTATGGCAAGACTGTTCATCATCCTTACCAAATTCCTAGCCAAACTATCAATTATGTAGCTTGTCACGATAATAGAACTTTATATGATATGATCAAGGCTTTGATGCCGGATGAATCAGAAGAAAATATCATTAAGAGAGACAAGTTGGCAACTTCAATGGCAATGCTCGCTCAAGGCATCCCATTTGTTCATGCAGGTCAAGAGTCTTTGCAAACTAAGAATGGTAATGAAATTAATTGGAAAAGAGTAAAAGAAAATTCTGGTTTAGTTGATTACTTTAAAGAATTAGTTAACTTGCGTAAATCTGAAGCTGCATTTAGACAAGATAATTATGGTCAAATTGACAAATCAGTTAAAGTTGTAAATGCAGGTGACAAGGGAGTGTTTGCTTTTGAATATATCAGCGATAATGGTAGAAAGTTACTCGTTACTTTCAATGTAAATGATGCTCAAGCTGATTTTGATAAGATTGATTTATCAGGTAAGAAGAAGTTACTTGATAGTGATGGACAAACTGAATTAGGCAAGGATACTTCATTGATGCCACTGAGCACCTTAGTTGTGGAACTTGAAGCAGGAAAGAGTGAAGAAAAGCCTACTGTTCCAGGTGAAAATGAACCTGATCATGTTGATCAACCAACTATCAATAATGATGTAACATCAGTAATTGATAATAATACAAATTCAAGCGTTTCTAATCCAGTTCAAAATATCAAGCAAATCACTTTAACCAATAATGCTTATGTTTACCAAAAGGATGGAATTACTAGAGCCAATAATTTAGTCTTGAAGGTTGGTACTGTTATCTCAGCATGGAACAATGGCCAAGCTGTTATGATTAACAATAAGAAGTTCTACCAAATTGGTGAGAATCAATTTATCAAGGCAGCAAATACCATTAGCAGAAAGACCTTGATTCACAATAGTTTTGTTTATAACAGACAGGGCAAGGCTGTGAGAAAGAATCATAGGCGTGTACTCTTGAAGAAAAACAAGATTATCACTCCGATGAATTATGGCCAGATTACAACTATCAAAGGTAAACAATTCTATCAAATTGGCGAGAATAAGTTTGTTAAAGTTGTTAACACAAGAGACGTAAGATAAAGAAATTAAATGCAAAATGAGAACTAAGAGTTATATGACTTTTAGTTCTCATTTTTTATTTTGGAGTATTTTTTCTTTTTTTCTTTTTTTACTTTGATATAATGTTTAAAGATGTTTTAGAACATGTGTGCTGATTTATAAATAGAGGTATCAGTATGATTTCCAAAAAGAATTAGAGGTTAAAATTATGGTTTCAATTCTATTATGGATATTTTTGGCCGATTGATTATTCTTAAAAATAGTCAATTCACTGTTTTTGTAATTCAACGCATATTATTAATATCCTAAAATATTTTTACAAATTAGCTTGCAATAACAAAATTATAAGAGTATTATTAAAGAAATTCCAAAACACATATCTGAAAAGAAAGGAGAAAAATACTATGTTAAGTTCTTTAAATTTACGACGAGTACAGGGTTCAATTGCCTACGATCTGAATAATGAAGAATTTTCACATGGTATGTTTCTACCCTGTACTTTTCGCAATCTCCAATTGTAATTTATAATTAATAATTCTTTACTTATTCTTTTTAAATCGATGGCAGTTAACCCTTAATTAATTGTCATCGGTTTTTTTTGCACTTTTTTGCAAATTTTTTGAATTAAAAGGAATAAGTTATGGATAGTTCAATTTTAAGTAAACAATATCAAAAGCCTGCATTTAATATTCTTGCTGATGTTTGTGCTAAGGCAGCAAAGATGAATAATGTAATTGATTTGTCAGTTGGTGATCCCAACTTTACTACCTCTCAAGAAATTATTGATTATGCTTTTGCTAAAGCGAAGGCGGGAATGACTCATTATACAGAAGCTGAAGGTCTACCCGAATTACGTCAAACTATTTGTGATTATTATGCAAGTAAATACCAAACATACTTCGACAAAGATCAAGTATTAGTTACAATTGGAGCTCAGCATGCCTTATTTATTGCTTTAGAGGCTTTACTTGATCCTGGAGATGAAGTGATTATTCCACAGCCAGCTTATCCACCCTATATCAATCAAGTAAAAATGGCTAATGGCACTCCTGTCATTATTGATGGCCAGTCAGATAATGATTTTAAGATCAATGTTGATGAAATTTCTAAAAAAATAACTCCTAAAACCAAAGCAATTATTATCAATACTCCAAATAACCCAACCGGAAAAATAATTTCAGATGAAGATGCTCAAGCTTTAGCTAATGTTGCTATTAAAAACAACCTTTTAATTTTTAGTGATGAAATCTATTCAGATTATGTTATGCCAGGATATCACTTTTCCCCGATTACCAAATTTGCTCCTGAAAATGGTGTGATTGTTAGTGGGATGTCTAAAAGCTTCGCAATGACTGGATGGAGGATTGGCTATCTAATTGGTCCTGATTGGTTAGTAACAGCGGCAAATGAAGTCAACGATGCCGTGACTTTTGTTGCACCAACAATGTCTCAAGAAGCAGCAATTTATGGTTTGAAACACTATGAAGAAATAGTACAACCTTTAACTAGCGCTTTTGAAAAACGTATATTGTTTCTGCAGATCGAGCTAGCCAAAATTTCTTGGCTAAAAGTTATTCCTGTTGAAGGTAGTATTTATATTTTCGTTGATATTAGTAAAACCGGTATGGATTCTACAGAATTTGCTGATCAGCTTCTTGAAAAAGCGGGGATTTTGGTTGTTCCAGGCGCAGCTTTTGGTAAATGCGCTAAGAAATTTGTAAGAATTGCGGCGACACAGCCACTTGAAACGTTAGAAGATGCTGTAAAAAAGTTAAAACAGATCAATTGGTAAACGAGGAATGAAAAATGAAAATTATCATGTATTCAGTTTTAGAACCAGAGAAGAAATATATTAATCAATGGTCTAAAGCTAAAAATATTGAAGTTAAGTGTGTCAAAGAGAATTTGAATTCAGAGACGGTCATAATGGCAAAAGGATTTGATGGGATTAATTTTCAACAAATACATCCGCTTGAACCAATTGTTTACCAAAAGCTTCATGAATATGGTATTAAACAATTAACAGCAAGAATGGTTGGTTATGACATGATTGATCTAACGCTGGCTAAGAAATATGACTTAATTGTAACCAATGTTCCAGCTTATTCTCCTCGAGCGATTGCTGAAATGGGTTTAACTCAAGCAATGCGTTTAGTTAGAAAGCTTGGGTATTATGATCAAAGAATGGATAATTTAGATTTTCGCTGGGCTGGTCTTGAAAGCACTGAAATATATAACTTAACTGTTGGAGTAGTAGGTGCAGGGCATATAGGAGGAGCGACAGCACAACTTTATTCAGCTCTAGGCGCAAAAGTGATCGCTAATGATCCAATTCATCGTGTAGAGTTAGCTCCATATCTTGAATATACTGATTTCAATACTTTATTAAAGCAGGCAGATATAGTTACAATTCATACGCCATTGAATGATTCGACTAAAAATTTATTCAATAAAGCTGTTTTTAAAAAAATGAAGTCAACATCTTATTTGATTAATATGGCTCGTGGCGGCATTGTTGAAACTTCAGATCTAATTGAAGCCCTACAGACTAAAGAAATCGCTGGTGCTGCACTTGATACCCTAGCTGATGAAGGTCAGTTTTTTGAGAAAAAGGCTCTTCCAGAAGAAATTCCTGAAGATTACAAAATTCTTCATGCCATGCCAAATGTTCTACTCTCTCCTCATAGTGCTTTTTATACTGATACAGCTATGAAAAATATGGTTGAAATGGGACTAAATGATGTTGCTGCAATTGTTGAAGGTAAGCGACCACAATTTCAAGTCTTAGATAATTAATGGATAAATATAAGGTGGAAAAATGAAAAAGACTAAAATTATGGCCTTGATTATGGCTATTCTAATGATATTTACAAGTGTATTTTCTCTAAGTGGAACGGCTTATGCAGCGAGTTCAACTAGTAAAAAGAATGTAGCAGAAGGAACTGTCTTAAAGAAAGTTAAACAGACAAAAACATTGGTTGTAGGAACTTCTGCAGACTATCCTCCAATGGAATTTACTACCAGTAAAAATGGTAAGACCGAATATGTCGGGGTTGACATAGAATTAGCTAGAGAGATTGCTAAAGACTTGAACGTAAAACTTGTTATTAAAAACATGAATTTCGACTCATTATTGGTTGGTCTAGAAACTGGAAAGATCGACATGGTTATTGCTGGAATGAATGCCACTCCTGAAAGAAGAAAGAGCGTAGATTTTTCTAAAGTTTACTACAAGCCAAATGGTGAATACTTCCTTATTAATAAAAGAGATAAGAATAAATACACTAATATTAAATCTTTAGCTGGCCAAACCGTTGGTACGCAAACTGGTAGTTTGCAATACACAATGGTCCAAAAGCAGATGAAGAAGAGTAAGCTCAAAGGCTTGTCTAAAGTTAATAATCTGGTTTTGGCTTTACAATCAGGAAAAATGGCTGCCGTTGTTTTAGATGAATTAAATGCAAAAGCATATGCGGAAAACAATTCTAATCTATTGGCAGTTAAGTCAGATTTACAAAGACCGGAAGTTGGTAACGCTGTTGCTGTAGCTAAAGGACAAAGCGATTTTCTCAAGCAAATCAATAAGACAATTGCTAAGGCGAACAAGCAAGGATTGATTACTAAAAAGTACTTACCAGAAGCTGCTAAGTATATGAAGACTACCCAAAAGACAAACACAATGAGTAGATACTGGAATTACTTCGTTACTGGTGTGGGCTACACATTAATTATCACAGTTTTCTCAGTAGTAATTGGTATTGTGCTAGGGATGATCTTAGCCTTAATGAGATTATCAAACAACAAATTGCTTCACTGGATTGCTGTTTGTTATATTGAATTCATTCGTGGCACTCCGCAAATGGTACAGATTTTGTTCGTTTACTTCGGTGTAGGGATGTTAATTTCTAACTTATCTGCATTAGTTGCGGGGATTATCGCCATTGGATTAAATTCAGGAGCCTATGTGGCAGAAGATATTAGATCAGGTATTGATGCTGTAGCTAAAGGCCAGACTGAAGCTGCAAGATCATTAGGTTTGAGTCAGAATAAGACTTATAGATACGTAATTATCCCACAAGCTATTAAAAATATTTGGCCTGCATTGGGGAATGAATTCATTACTTTATTAAAGGACAGTTCATTAGTATCAGTAATTGGTGTAACTGAATTAATGTACCAAACAGAATTAGTTCAAACATCAACTTATAAGGGTGTTTTACCATTATTTATTTGTATGATGATCTACTTTGTAATGACTTTTATTTTGACAAGAGTTTTGAATTACTTTGAAGGAAAGATGAAGAAAAATGGCTAAATTGATTGAAGTAAACCACTTAAAAAAGAATTACGGCAATACTGAAGTATTAAAAGATATTTCTGCAGAAGTTGATCAAGGACAGGTGATCTGCATTATTGGTCCTTCTGGAGCAGGGAAAAGTACTTTTTTACGTTGCTTAAATGTATTAGAAAAGCCTAATTCAGGTCAGATATTGTTTGATGGGCAAAATCTTGTAAGCCTAAAAGATGGCAAAGAGTTAGATCAATTACGTGAAAAAATAGGTATGGTTTTTCAGAACTTTAATTTATTTTCTAATATGAATGTTATAGAAAATATTAAGCTTGCACCAATGAAGGTCAAAGGTGTGAGTGATAAAGATGCTGAAAGTGAAGCATTGAGTTTATTGAGTAAAGTAGGATTGAAGGATCATGCGCAGCAGTATCCGGCTAGTCTTTCTGGTGGTCAGCAGCAGCGTGTAGCGATCGCGAGAGCATTAGCAATGCATCCTGAAGTTATGCTATTTGATGAACCGACTAGTGCGCTTGATCCGGAAATGGTTGGTGAAGTTCTGACTACAATGAAAGATTTGGCTAAGTCAGGGATGACCATGGTTGTAGTGACACATGAAATGGCTTTTGCTCGTGAAGTAGCTGATCAAATCTGGTTCATGGCAGATGGTTATTTGCAAGAAAAAGGGGTTCCAGAAGAATTCTTTGACCATCCTACTAGTAAACGTGCACAGGACTTTTTGAATAAAGTCTTGTAATTAAATGAATTAGCTGAATTATTAAGGAGTTAAGACTAAACTTTAGTTGGTCATAACTCCATAACTCCTATTTTTATACTTTGATTCATTATTGCAATCTCGAAAGAATGTTTATAATTAACTTATGAAAATATAAGTTTACAGTGAGGAATGAAATAATGAAAAAAGTTCTAAGTTGGCCAGTATTTTATGAATTATCTGAAATTTATACTGCACCACTAAACATGATTTGGTTCATGTTTGCTACAGCAATTGCATATCAGCAGTATCATTTGATCAATTTGATTAATGTTTTATTATGTTTTGCGTGCGTTTTTTTATTCGATTTAGCGGTGAATATCGCTGATAATTATTTTGATTATTTGCACGGTAAGGATCAGCATTTTTTGAAGAAAACAAATCCGATTGGTAGATTGAAGTTATCTTTGCCAGCAGTGAGAAATTTAGTCATCATATCATATCTTATTTCTATAATTCCTGGATTGATTTTAGTTTATCGTACTGGTTGGCAAATACTCGTTTTGGGGATGGTTGGCTACTTCGTTGGCATTTTCTATACAGCCGGTCCTAAACCTATCAACGCAACTCCGATTTGTGAGGCAGTAGTTGCGTTGTTCATCTCGACTTTTATCAACATTGTTGGTGTCTATGTAAATATTTACGATACTTATCAGATAAATTGGCAATTAATAGGGATAATTGTTTTAAGAGTTTTGCCATTAACGTTGATTATGTACGCTTGTCAGTTAGGGAACAATCTGTGCGATTTAGAAGAGGATCTTGCCAATGGTAGGAAGACTTTGGTTAGTTATATTGGTGTAAAAGATGCACTTAAGCTTGATAAAGCGATCGTGATTACTGCAATGTTGCTGCCGATATTATTAGTAATTGTTAGAGTTATGCCATGGCCAATTGTTTTTTCTAGCATTTTGTTACCATTATTGATGCCACAATTTAATCGCTTTTTTACTAAGCCGGATAAGCAAACAACTTATTTGTTATTAGTTAAAAATGGGTCGATTTTTCTAGTAGGTTATATTTTGTTATATACAATATTAGTATTTCTATAAGAATATATAAAAAGGTGACACCGTGTCTTCTTTTGCACCTGAAATTTAGGTATTATTAATTGTGAAAAAATTATAAAGATAAAGAGGAAAATAGATATGGAATACTTGAAACTTCTAGGAATTTTGATAATAATTATTGGATTCGTCCTGAAGTGGGATACGACAGCTGTGGTTGTTATCGCAGCCATTGTAACCGGCCTTTTTTCAGGAATGAATCTTCTCGATTTACTCAGTACAATTGGCAAAAGTTTCGTTGACAATCGAATGGTTAGTTTATTCTTCTTAACGCTACCAATGATCGGCTTGGTCGAGTCACATGGGTTAAGACATTATGCAGTTGATGCGATTAAGAAAATGAAAAAACTTACGGCTGGACGAATTTTAAATATTTATTTATTAATTCGTGAACTTGCTGGTGTTTTCGGAATCTCGCTTCAAGGTCAAGTACAATTCATCAGACCAATTATTGCCCCGATGGTAACGGCGGCTGCCGAAGATCAAATTGATAAGAAACTCACTACTGAAGAGACTGACTTGCTTAAAGGAAGAAGCGCCTCTATCGAAAACTTTGGTAATTTCTTTGCCCAAAATCTTTTTGTGGCATCTTCTGGCGTTTTGCTAATTTCTTCAACTATGCGCTCATTAAAGTATGATGTGGATCCTGTTCAAATTGTTGTAAATACAATACCAATTGCGATTATCACATTTGTTCTGGTATTTCTTTATAACTTGTACCTTGATCATCAAATGAAGAAATGGGAGGAAGCCTAATGCAGAGCACAATCAATCTTTTATTAGAAATTTTTTATGCATTAATTGGCTTATTTATGGCAATGGCAGGCATCGAAACCTTGCGTGATAAAAGCAATAAGGCAAGAATTGGAACTTTTACCTTTTGGATTTTTCTTGCTGTAATTTTTGCCTTTGGAAATTTGATTCCAAATTATATCACTGGTTTAATGATTTTTATTATCGGTGTTTTGGCATTGTTTAAGCAAATTCAGGTTGGAAAATTACCAAAAATAAATGAAAAAACTGCTAAAGAGGGAGCAAAACGGCTTGGCGCTAAAGTGTTTTTACCAAGTATTGTTCTTGCTTTAGTTTCAATCTTAGTTGCTGAATTCACGCCTCTTGGTGGACAAGTTGGCATTGGGATTGGAGCAATGTGTGCCTTGATTTTGGCGGTATTTTTGACACGGACCAACGAAAAACAGGTGTATACTGACTCACAAAGAATGGTTAGAAGCGTTGGTGCGGCAGGAGTTTTACCCCAATTGTTGGCCATGCTGGGCGTTGTCTTCACCACTTGTGGCGTCGGGAAATTGACTGCAGATATGTTCAGCCATATTTTTCCAACTGGAAATCATTTGTTGGGGGTAGTACTCTACTGTGTATCAATGGCGCTGTTTACATATATCATGGGTAATGCCTTTGCAGCTTTTGCCGTAATTACAGCAGCTATTGGCATTCCATTTGTAATTGCTCAGGGTGGAAATCCGGCCGTTGTTGCTGCAATTGGAATGACATCAGGCTATTGTGGAACGTTGTTAACGCCAATGGCTGCTAACTTTAATACATTGCCTGTTGCACTTCTTGAAATGAAGGATCAGATGGGCGTAATTAAGCAACAAGCTCCAATCGCAATTATTTTATTGATTGTTCAAATTGGTTTAATGTACTTTTTAGCATTTTAATGAGAGAAGGAAATTATCAATGAAAATTTTAGTAACCGGATTCGATCCGTTTGGTGGAGACAAGATTAACCCAGCAATTGAAGCAGTAAAAAGATTGCCAGATACAATTGCTGGAGCGGAAATCGTGAAGCTAGAAATTCCTACTGTTTTCAATAAATCGGCTGACGTTGTGAAAGCTGCGATTGAAAAGGAACATCCTGATTATGTTTTAAATGTTGGTCAAGCAGGCGGACGTTATGCATTAACACCCGAGCGTGTTGCAATCAACCTTAATGACGGTCGTATTCCTGATAATGATGGATATCAACCATTGGGCGAGCCGATTCATGAAGATGGTGAAACTGCGTACTTTACTCAGTTGCCAATTAAAGCTGAAGCAAAGGCAATTAGAGACGCTGGACTTCCTGCAGAAATTTCAAACACTGCGGGTACCTATGTCTGCAATCACATTTTCTATCAGGTGCAATATATGAGAGCAAAAGAATTTCCTAACATCAAGGCGGGGTTCATTCATATTCCATTCTTGCCGGAACAAGTAGTGAAGCGTCCAAGCACGCCATCAATGAACTTGGGTGATATTGTAAAAGGTTTGACTGCAGCGTTAACCGCGATTGTTGAACGAGATGGCAAGGGCGATATTGTTGCTATTGAAGGACATAATCATTAGGTGATTAAATGAAAATAGAGATTCCAACTATGAACGGATTTATTCCGGATTGTTATAGTAAATTTGCTGATCAAAAAATTGAAGGAAAGCCTAGTAGATCTTTCCCCATTTTTATTACTGAT
The DNA here is from genome assembly GCF_001434335.1 of Lactobacillus kalixensis DSM 16043. Classification (GTDB taxonomy): domain Bacteria; phylum Bacillota; class Bacilli; order Lactobacillales; family Lactobacillaceae; genus Lactobacillus; species Lactobacillus kalixensis. Next base: position 9,917 of record NZ_AZFM01000031.1, on the reverse strand, counting down.
GCACCAGATAATGCAAAGACTTTAGCTGTATATTTTAGAGACTTTGATTCAGTTCCAGTTTGTGGATTTACTTGGATTCACTGGCTTGCAGCCAACCTTTCAGTTCAAGATGTTCCAGCTAATATCAGTCACTCTAATAATAACTTTGATTTTGTTCAGGGAAATAATAGCAATATCAGCAAGTTTTTGGGTGAAAATGCTGGTCCAGTTGAAGGCTATACAGGTCCAATGCCACCGGATAAGACACACTATTACACCTTAACTGTATATGCATTAGATACAAAACTTGATCTAAAAGAAGGCTATTGGTTAAACGACTTTTTGCGTAAAATGGAAGGTCATGTAATTGACAGTGCTACCATTTCAGTTCCAAGTAGAGCAGAATGATAATTTCTCTGAAAATATTTTTAAATCATGTTAAAATATAAAAGAAAAGGAGCTAGTGAAGGGCTAGTTCACTAACTCCAATCGCAATTAACATGTGACTATTTGGTGTAGCTAATCGTTATGACGATTAGCTTTTTTGATAACGAAAAAAACGTCGACCTTCAAAAAAGATCGACGTTATTATTTTTGCTAATCACTTGCAGGGTGAGGTGCAGTATGTCTGGTAGGAATCATGAATTGACTGAACATGAATGAACTATGTTCATTATAATCAGGATCGTAACTGGCTACTCGTTCAGGATATTCACCGTAGTCACCCCAATAGATGTAATGCTTCGTACCTTGGATGCGGAAGTAAAGTTGAGGATCACTTAAGCTATTGTCAATTGCAGCCTGATCCAGTTTAACAGTTGTACCAGCCTTGCAAGTTTCTTTTAATTCATCATAATTACTATTGTATACAGTTCGATCAGTTAATAGCTTAACGGTAATTGGCTGTCTAGTATACAAAATCATGCCGTTAGCACTAATTACACTAGAAGCTGGAACATATCTGTTAGTGCCAACTTTGAAATAATCATTTCCTTTAATTTTTGTGAATTTAAAAGTTGAAGTTTGATTATTTTTATAATTAGGACTGGTGTAATAGAAGTATTTACTATTCTTATTAGCTTTTTGCAACTTGGAATCAGTAGTTAAGACTGAATGATTTGTGAGTTTTTGGATTTTTTGACCACGATTATTGTATGCATAAGTGTCTTTACCCAAAGCTATAACATACTTGCCATTTAATCGAGTCGCATAAGAAGTGCGTATGTACTTGTTAGTACCAATTTTTAAATAACTTTCTGGTAAATTATAAGCTGTGTTGCCACCGAAACTGAGTAAAACGGGTGATTTAAAAGTAGCCTTGATGTTGGCACTCTTACCGCGATAGGTCTTTAGCTTTTTACCATTGCTATCAACAATCGTAGTATTCTTGACTACTCTATATTGGAACTTGCTGTTCATTCCATTGGTTGCTGAAGCTAAAATGTAGCCGCCATCTCCTAAAGAAGTATAGGTTTTCTTATTTATTTGTTTGGCTTGAACGGCATAGGCATTACGGTATGTTTTACCATTCAAAATTAGAGGATTACCATAATAATTAACAGTGCTGCCAGCTTTTAAGGTGCTTTTCAATTCTTTACCGTTCTTATCAAAAGTAGGAATAGTTCGGTTATTATTGTTAATCAATTTAGCACTTGTGGTTGTTGCAGCGTTGACTTTTTCTGGCGTTAGATTGCTAACAAAAGTCAATGACCCGACTGATATCAGTGTTGTGATAGAAGCCAGAATAATTTTTTTGACTAATTTCATTGAAAATTCTCCTCGTAAAATACCTGATTAATTACTGAATTTTATAATCACCCTCATTAAAGCACTTGCAAATGTGTAAAGCAAATATGAGTGATATTGATTACACGAAAATAGAATTTTTATAGATTGAATTAGGAAAAATAGCTGAGTCATAATAAATAAAATGAACATGTAAGCGTGTTAATATAAAGGTGAAGATAGATCAATTAGACTAGAAAGGAAATAGAAATGACTGATCAAGAGATTCTTAATAAGATTGAAGAAAGAATTAAGAAATCTGAAAATTGGAATATTTATCATCACTTAACCGATAATTTAGGGCATCCTGCATTAATGTTAGAGGAAAATTGTTCTAGATCTGATCACCAAGGCGTAAGTATTGACGTCTTCAATGGTCGAGCTTATGTTTTTTTGGATAACGGAACGCCGGCAGAACCAGGTAGACCATTCTCTGTTCAGAAGAGTCGAGATATTGTAGCATTAGTTGATTTATTAGATATTGTTCGTCCTTATGTTAAAGAAGGATAAATGAAAAAGGAGATGAAGTTAATTGAAAACTTTGTCTTCTATTTTTTTAGGCTAATAATGTTTTTTATAGAATACAAAAAATAGCAATAATGTTTTTTATAGAATACAAAATCAATGAAATGATGATAAAATATTTTATATAAAACAAAACCAAAAATTTCTTGATAATATTTTTTGTGAAAAACAGTGGAGCGATAACATGATCATTACACGTGACAAATATATGAATTTTTTGAATGAATTTAAAGACAACGAAGCAATTAAAGTGATTACAGGTATTCGTCGCTCAGGTAAGACATTTTTGATGAATATGTTTATTGACCATCTTAAAGAAGAAGGAATCGATGAAAGTCAAATTATTTATATTAATTTTGAAGACATGGCATTCAATACGATAAAAAATGAAATAGATTTATATAATTATGTTCATACTCATGAAAATAAAACCAAGAAAAATTACTTATTTTTTGATGAAATTCAAAATGTAAATAATTGGGAAAAAGCAATTAATAGCTTTCGGATCGATATGGACGCAGATATTTATATTACTGGCTCAAATTCTCACTTATTATCAGGTGAAATGGCTACTTTATTGGCAGGCAGATATGTGGAATTAACAATATATCCATTGTCGTTTAAGGAATACTATGATTTTAAAAAAGGCGCACCGCAGACAGCGTATAAACTGTTTACTGAGTATCTTGTCGATGGAGGTTTTCCTGCAGTAGATATTGCGCCAAGTGATAATTTAAAGACAGCGCTTAAGCATGGGATCTTCGATTCTGTTGTCTTACGCGATATTGCACTCCGAGCTAATACTAGAGATGATAAAGCAATTGTAGCAATTATTGAATATTTAATGGGAGAGATTGGCAGTCCCATTTCAGCAACAAATATTTCTAATACTTTAAGAAGTAACGGCTTTAAAACAACAACTGCAACTGTAATTTCATATTTAAACTTGTTACAGCAATCGTATCTTTTTTATGCAGCTAAAAAATATGACATTCGTGGTAAAAAAATGTTATCTACTTTGGGTAAATATTATGTTGCAGATACTGGGCTTAGAAATACTCGATTGAACAAAAATTACCGTGACAATATCGGACATCAAATTGAAAATGTGGTTTATATTGAACTTCTTAGAAGAGGATATACTGTTGATGTTGGTGACTATTCTGGTAAAGAAATTGATTTTATTGCTAGAAAAGGAGAAGAGGTTGAGTATTATCAAGTAACTGAACATTTACCTGAAAATGATACAAGAGAAACGGATAATTTAAGATATATTCCAGATGGATATAAGAAAGTAGTGCTGTCTTTATCACAGTTTGATGCAGGTAAGGTTGATGGAATTGATGTGCAGTATTTAATTGATTGGTTATTAGAAGAGTAGATAACGACAAAGAAAAAAGAATTATCTCACTTCATAAAGGTGGATAACTCTTTTTTGCGTGTAATTATTTTTCAGTAATTCCACTCATAATCTGAATACGTATCAACTGATAATCAAGCTCTTGATTAGTGGATTTAATATTAAACATTTTTTGTGCAAGAGCTAAAAAACGTATCTAGAAGAAACGAGTTGACGTCATCTAGATACGTTTTCTTTTTTATCTTAAATATTGTGGATCAATAAAATTATCAATTACCTTTTGAACCTTTGCAGAATCATCATATTTCTTAATCATATTCAAGAAGTCTCGACCTGTTGGTTGTTTAAATTGATAAGTTTGACAGTAATCTTTCATTGCAGCATAGAATTTCTTTTCGCCCATGTAGTAGCGAAGGGCGTTGTAAAAGATCGGTGCCATTTCATAATCAACTATGCCTTCGCCGCCGCTATTCTTAGGAAACTCATTCATTGCATAGTTAATGTAATGGCGTTTTTTCATAGAATACTTTGCAACTTTGTCTAAGGTTTCCTTAGATAATTTAATGTTAGTTTTGATGCTAGTTTTCTTTAGAGCTTTACGTACTTTTTTATTCGAAGTCTTAAGTAGTTCATTGCGAACCATCCTGATTGATTTAGAATCGTGATTGTTATAGTCGAAATCTTCGAAATATTCAGCCATACCTTCATCAAGCCAAGGTTCAGTATATTCGTCTGTCCCTAAAGTGCCAAAGAACCACTGGTGAGCAATTTCGTGGCTAACATCTTGAATTAATTCATAATATTTTGGCTTTTTACCTAAAAAGCCTTCGTCGCTAATCATAATTAGGCCAGGATATTCCATTCCGCCAGCTGATGGTTCAAAAACTGCTTCGGTCATATCAAGTTGCTTGTAAGGATATTTTCCGAATTGTTTATTAAAGAGATGGAAAGAATCTACCGCACATTGTTTTGCTAATTGATTATATTTAGCGCCATTTTTGCTAGCAAAGTAGAAATTGTTGATCTTAATTCCATCTGCTTGAGCGTGACTAACTTTGAAACGGTTAGAACATACAATGGCAAGATCGCGCATTTGTTTAGCTTCAATAGTAGTTTTACCAGCTTTATTAGTTGTATGATCACCACTTGCGGCAACTGTATATGACTTAGGTGCGTAAAAAGAAACGTGATAGTTTGTTACGGCGCTGTTGCGGTTCTCACCTTCATCGCTGTAAGGATGGAAGAGCCAGTGGTTGTTGCGATAATCACTCAAATATGGGAAGCAGAATGAAAGATTATAAACTTTGCCGCCCATTACTGGTTGATAGCCGAAACGGTCAGCGCGATAAGGGACATCAGTTATGACGTTGATAGTTACCTTAGTCTTTTCGCCAGGCTTTAAATCTTGAGGTAAGTTGACATAGATACTGCTTTGTTGATCGGCTTCTTTGAAATTAAGCTTTTTATTATTTTCATCGGTAATTGAAGTTACAGTTGTTTTGAGATTTTTATTCTTCTTTGAACGATGTTGATTGTCGTATTTCAAAACACCTGCTGCAATGTTGCGAACGAGCAATTGGTGCAGAGTATTTTGGGAATTATTTGCGACATCAATTGTCACTTTTTCTGTTAACTTGTTTTTTCTCGTGTTCAAGTGAATTTTCATTTGATAATTGGTTGCTTGAACTTGTGGATCTGTATTGACAGTGTCGGCATGAACAGGCTTGACACTGAACACCGCAGTGATTGAAATTGCCGCTATAGTTGCGATAAGCGCGCGGCGAAAATTATGTTTTTTCATTCGTACTCCTCCTAGAGTGTAAAAACTCTTATTTTTAGAATTTTACACCTTTAAAGGGGAGTTGGCACTACATTTAATTGAAGTAATTTTATGGATGAATTTTCAGTACACTGAAAATATCTCGAAAAATCCTTAAAATTTTCTCTATACTGAAAATTATTATAAAAAATCTGGAAATTTTCAGTGTAGAGAAAATTATTATGAAACCTATTGACAGACCATTCTATTTAACAAGGTGAAATTTTATATTTTTCATGGTAGGCATTTCGGGTGCCTACTTTTTTTGAATTTTTGATAAAAATTACACATCAAGATACTACATAAATAATATCAATATGTGACTTGTTATTTCTGTTGATTGCAATAAAATGATATTGTAAGCGATAACAGAATAATGGACTGAAGGGAAAATAATATGAAAAATTATCTTAGTATTGATATTGGCGGTACAAATGTAAAATATGCAGAGCTTGATGATTCGGGACATATCATTGAAAAGGGCAAAGTTAAAACTTTCCATAATAAGGATGAATTTCTAAAGGTTATTGATGATATTGTTGCTAAATATAGCGAAAAAGAAATTAAAGGCTTAGCATTTTGTGCGCCTGGAAAGATTGAACATACTAAAATTCACTTTGGCGGATCATTGCCATTTCTTGATGGTGTTGATTTTGCTCAAAGATATCGTGATCTAGGTATTCCAGTAGCAGTTATTAATGATGGTAAGGCAAGTGTTCTAGCTGAAAATTGGCTGGGTAGTCTGAAGGATATAAAGAATTGTGCAGCGATTACGCTGGGTACCGGTGTTGGTGGTGGTATTATCGTTGATGGTCATCTTCTCAATGGTGCACATTTTCAAGCTGGAGAACTCAGCTTTATGAAATTAAGAGACAGTGATAATGACTTCAATAGCTTTGCTGGTTCCCGCGCTTCTGCTGTTCAAATGATTACGAGAGTTAATGAAAAACTAGGTAATTCTGATAAAACAGATGGCTTAGCCGCATTTAAAGCGATTAATGAGAAGGATCCTGATGCATGGGAAATTTTTGAAGAATATTGTAATCGCGTTGTAAGCATTATTGTGAATGTTCAATCAGTTGTTGATCTAGATGCCATTGCGATTGGTGGCGGCATTTCTGCGCAACCAATTGTAGTAAAAGAGATTAACAGACAATATGATAAGTTGTATGATTCTAGCGAATTAATTAGAATGACCTTTACGCGCCCTCAAATTTTGGATGCTAGGTTTAAGAATGATGCTAACTTGTACGGTGTTTTATATAATTTGTTGCTCCATGTTAATGGGGAGAAATTGTAATGGCAGTGAGTGAACATGAAATTGTAAAACCTGTTGATCCACTAAGTGTTTGGTATTATGTTTTTCACAAAAATGATGCACCTATTTATATTGCACCGCATTGGCATCGCGGAATTGAATTGAGTTTTTTAGTTAATGGAGAAGTAGATGACTTTTTGATTGAAAAACATCACTATACTTCTCATTCAGGGAAAATATTGGTAGTTAACACTCAAGAGATTCATAGCATTCATGTAACAAAAACCGGATTAAGCATATCAATAATTTTTCCGTTCAATTATGTTTCAAAGTTATATCCTGAAATCGATCATCAGTATATTGATATTAATCAATCTGAGAAATTTTCAAATGTGCAGAAACTTAACTATAGTAAGTTACAAGGTATTCTATATGAGTTCATTAGTCTGTCTGAGGATGATAGTCCGCAAAAGAGTTTGAAACAGCAAGCTTTAGTTGATCAAATATTGCTGATATTGCTAACGTATTTTACTAAAGAAAGAAAAAGTAATGACACTATTGGTAAAAGGAAAAATTATGAGATTCAGCGTCTGCAGTTCATTACGCAGTATGTGAATGATCATTATCAAGAAGATCTTAGTCTTACTAAAATTGCCAAAGAATGCTCGATTTCAAAAGAATATTTGTCACGATTTTTTAAGAAGCAGATGGATATTACTGTAGATCAATTTATCTCTAATGTTCGAGCACAGCATGCTCATGAGGATCTACTGTCAAAGCTTAAGACTTTAACAGAAGTTGCTTATGATAATGGTTTTTCTAGTGTTAGATCGCTAAATAGAGCATTTAAAAATTTATATGGGATCACTGCTTCGCAATTTAAGCATAGTAGAGAAAAATAATAATAGAATTAGGTCAATATTAGCCACTTTTTAGTTAATATTGGTCTTTTTTTGATCTTTCTCGCTATGATATTATGTAAGCGTATTCAGAAGAGGAGAAATAAACATGACTGATTCAAAGATTTTAGAAGCTGTTAAACAAATGAGAACTGATTGGAAGAAATCAGATGATAAACGTGATAGTGGGTTGCCACATGATATTCCAGAAGTAAAAAGGATTGATGATCTTCAATATGGTAAAGATCCAAAATGGAATTTGCTTGATTTATATATTCCTAAAAATGTCGAAGGAAAGATCCCGATTATAATTAATATTCATGGTGGTGGTTGGGTCTATGGTACTAAGGAAACTTACCAATTTTATGGCTTAGGAATGGCTAAACGTGGTTTTGCCTTTGTAAATCCAAGTTATATCTTGGGACCAGAAACAACATTTCCGGAAGAATTAGATCAAGTTAACGAATACATTCACTGGGTAGCTGACCATGCTGATGAATATAACTTAGATAAGGATAATGTATTTTTGATTGGAGATTCTGCTGGTGGTCAAATGGCAGAGCAATACACGACGATTTTAACAAATCCTGAATATCGTGAAAAGTTTGGCTATACCTTAACTGATTTGAACTTTAGAGCAGTTGCTTTGAACAGTCCAGCAACTTTTATGCTTGACCCGGGGATGCTCACAGGTGCAGTTAATGCTTACTTCAAGCCAGAAATATTGAAAGACCCTAAAACATTAGATTTATTAAATGTTGAAAAATATATTACTAAAGATTTCTTGCCAACTTTTATTTCAACTGCAAACGAAGATTTTATTCATGATTGTGCAGTGAGATTAGACGGATTTTTAAGAGCAAAAGGGGTCGAAGTTATTCAAAAATCTTGGGGTGATAAAGATAATCCGGAACCTCACGTATTCTTGATTAATCAAAAAGATGATTTGGCTAGTCAAGCAAATGATGAAGAAGCTGAATTCTTTAAAAAGCATATGAATAAATGAAGACAGATGATTTAGAAATGGAGAAATAGAAAATGAAAGAAAAACGGACACAAGATCATTTGATCTTCAAAGTTTCATTATTATCAATTTCAATCTTCTTAATGATGGCACCAGCAATCTCACCAGCTTTACCGTTAATGTATCACGCATTTCCAGGAATTAATCAAGCTGGGGTTGAAACTTTAGCTACAATTCCCAATATTGGTATTGTGATTGGATTATTAATTAGTCCATTTCTGATTAAAATCATTGGTGAAAAAGCTACAATTTTGTCAGGATTAATTTTGACATTACTTGCTGGAACATTTCCGATGTATGCGACAGCATATACACCAATTTTAGTTTCACGTTTCTTAATTGGTGCAGGAATTGGTTTGTTTAATTCACTGGCTGTTAGTTTGATTCCACAGTTCTATGGGGATGATGAAGAAAAGCTAGCAACCATGGTTGGCTTTCAAAATGTAATGGGCGGACTTGGTGCTGCAGTTGCTTCATTCTTGATTAGTTACCTTATTACAATTTCTTGGCATGCTGCTTTTGCAATTTACTTCTTGGTTATTCCAGCATTTATTCTGTTCACAATTTTTGTTCCACTACCACATGCAGTAAAAAGTAATAGTAAACACAATAAAGATAGACAAACTATTAATGGAAAAGTCATTTTGATTTCTGTGTTAATGTTTTTAATTTTCTTATTCTACATGCCAGTAAGTTTCAAATTACCAGCATTAGTTGTAGAAGAAAAGTTAGGTAATGTTAGTGAACTTTCGATTTTGACAGGTATTTTAAACTTAGTAAGTATTCCTGTAGGTGCATCATTCGGTTTCTTCTTTAAGAAATTGCATGATAAAGTCTTTCCAATTGGTTTCATGATTGTCGCAATTAGTTTTGCAATTATTACTTTTGCACCAAATTTTGCAATTCTTGCCAGCGGTAATTTGCTCTTGGGAATTGGATTTGGTTTAGCAGTTCCATATATGTATAATTGGCTTGATTGGTCAGCACCTCAAAATTCAGTGAACTTAGCTACCACTATTGTTTTAGTTTTAGTTAATGTGGGTTGTGCTGTTTCACCAATGATTTTGAACGCCGTAACTTCAAATGCTAAATCAGTAATGCTCATTTCAACAACATTTTTTGTACTATTCACGATTTATGCTTTTGCCCACTACTTCAGAGTTCATAGTGTAAGTAGTAAGAAAGCTTTAGAATAGATAATAATTAATATGACTGAAACTTGAAAGCACTAAAATACACCAGAACCCTCGTCGGTTCTGGTTTTTCCT
>NZ_AZFM01000030.1 GCF_001434335.1 Lactobacillus kalixensis DSM 16043 | reverse complement strand
GGTAGAGCGCTTGACTGTTAATCAAGATGTCGTCAGTTCGAGTCTGACAGCCGGAGCGAAATGAAGGAAGACAATGTTATTTGTCTTCCTTTTTTTGTGTGTATTTTTTCACTAATTAATGAGTTTAAGTTACACAAAAGTATTAAGATTCCCTATTTAACGTGAAGATTTTATTTGTGACTTAATTCATTAATTTTGGGTAAAAAGCTATCTTTCAAATCCAATATCTGCTAAAATGAAAGCAGATTCATTTTTTTGATCTAGAGGAGGAAATATACATGGTAGGAATTGTTTTAGCCAGCCATGGTGGTTTTGCTGATGGTATTGCACAATCAGCACAAATGCTTTTTGGTGAACAAACCAATTTTGCCCATGTTATCTTGAAGCCTGAAGAAGGCCCAGATGATATCCGTGGCAAAATGGAAGAAGCAATTGCTTCATTTGACAGTCAAGATGAAGTACTTTTCATCGTTGACCTTTGGGGTGGTACACCATTCAATCAAGCAAATACTTTGGTTGAAAAACACTCTGATAAATGGGCAATTGTTAGTGGTATGAACTTACCAATGGTAGTTGAAGCATTAACTCAAAGAATGGTTAATGATAAGGCTACTGCTCACGAAATTGCAACTGCCGTTATTAAGCCTGGTAAAGATGGTATTAAGACTAAACCAGAAAACTTGATGCCTGAAGATGAAGCTCCTGTTAAGGCAGCTCAAGATGGTTCAGCTCCTAAAAAGAGTATTCCAGAAGGAACTGTCATCGGTGATGGTCACATTAAATACGTTTTGGCCAGACTTGATTCACGTTTGCTTCACGGTCAAGTTGCAACTGGTTGGATCCCTGCAATGAAGCCTGATCGTGTTATTGTAGTTTCAGACAGTGTAGCTAAGGATCAATTACGTAAGAACATGATTCGCGATGCTGCTCCAGCTGGTGTTAAGGCACATACTGTTCCATTGAAGAAGATGGAAGAAATTGCTAAAGATCCACGATTTGGTAACACTCATGCACTTCTTTTGTTTGAAAATGTAGAAGACGTTTTAAGAGCTGTTGATGCAGGTATTGATATTAAGACCTTAAATGTTGGTTCTATGTCATACAAGGAAGGCGATGTTAACGCCAACAATGTATTGTCAATGAACCAACAAGATGTAGATACTTTCCGTGAACTCGAAAAGAAGGGTATAAAGTTTGATGTACGTAAGGTTCCTTCAGACAACCCAGGTAACATGGATGCTATCTTAAACAAGGCTCAAACATTACTTGACGAACAAAAGAAATAAAAAATAGGAGAAATTAAATGAACGCTATTCAAATGATTTTGGTAGTGGTAGTTGCTTTTCTTGCAGGTACGGAAGGTATCTTGGATGAATGGCAATTCCACCAACCATTAGTTGCATGTACTTTAATCGGTTTAGTAACTGGTAACTTAGAATTAGGTGTTATGTTAGGTGGTCAATTACAAATGATCGCCTTAGGTTGGGCTAACATCGGTGCCGCAGTTGCACCTGATGCAGCTTTGGCATCTGTAGCTTCAGCAATTATCTTGGTTCAAGGTGGCCAAGGCACTAAGGGTATTGGTACTGCTTTAGGTATCGCTATTCCTTTGGCAGTTGCTGGTTTGTTCTTAACTATGATTGTACGTACTATTTCTACTGGTATTGTTCACATCATGGACGCAGAAGCTAAGAAGGGTAGCTGGCGTAAGATTAACTTATGGCAATGGATTGCAGTTTGCTTACAAGGTTTAAGAATTGCTATCCCATCTGCACTTTTACTTGCTATTCCAGCTTCAACTGTTAGAGCTTGGCTTGCAATGATGCCACAATGGTTGTCAGACGGTATGACCATCGGTGGTGGTATGGTTGTTGCTGTAGGTTACGCAATGGTTATTAACATGATGGCTTCTAAGGAAGTATGGCCATTCTTCGCAATTGGTTTTGCTTTAGCAGCAATCCAAGACTTAACTTTGATTGCTTTGGGTGCTATCGGTCTTTCAATGGCTTTGATGTACTTAGCTCTTGAAGAAAAAGGTGGTAAAGGCGGTTCTAACTCCGGCGATGCTGGTACCGGCGATCCACTCGGCGATATCATTGATGACTATTAAAATGAACTCGTAGAGGAGGATTTATATAATGGCTGATAAGAAAATTAAATTAACCAAGCGTGATCGTTTTAGCGTTATGTGGCACTCACAATTCCTTCAAGGTTCATGGAACTATGAAAGAATGCAGAACGGTGGTTACGCATACTCAATGATTCCTGCATTGAGAAAGTTATACCCAGAAAAGAAAGATTTATCTGCTGCTTTACAAAGACACTTAGTATTCTTTAACACTCACCCATACTTAGCTTCACCTGTTCTTGGTGTTACTTTAGCTTTGGAAGAAGATAAGGCTAACGGTGCTGATGTTGAAGATGAAGCAATTCAAGGTGTTAAGGTTGGTATGATGGGACCTTTGGCTGGTGTTGGTGACCCAGTCTTCTGGTACACTGTTCGTCCAATCGTTGGTGCCTTAGGTGCTTCAATGGCTATTTCAGGTAACATTATGGGACCTATCTTGTTCTTTGTTATCTGGAACTTAATCAGACTTGCTTTCTTGTGGTACTCACAAGAATTTGGTTACAAGGCTGGTTCAGCAATCACTAACGACATGTCAGGTGGTTTGCTTCAAAAGGTTACCCGTGGTGCTTCAATGATGGGTATGTTCGTATTGGGTGCCTTGATTGAACGTTGGGTAAACATTACCTTCACTCCTGTTGTTTCTCGTACACCTATCCAAAAGGGTGGTTACATCGAATGGGATAAGCTTTCATCAGGTGCCAAGGGTATCCAAGAAGCTCTTATTCAATGGAACATGGGTAAAGGTAAGTCTCTGACTTCTACTAAAGTTACTACTTTACAAGACAACTTGAACTCATTGATCCCAGGTTTGGCTGGACTTCTTTTAACTTTCTTCTGCATGTGGTTGTTGAAGAAGAAGGTTTCACCAATCTGGATTATCATCGGTATCTTTGTTGTTGGTATTCTTTTCCACGTATGGGGAATTCTTTAATCAAAAATGGTTAAATCAATTAACACAAAAGTCGATCTAACTCAAGATGCTACCTGGTTTAGGGGTATGCCGTCTTACGGAAAAATTATGATCGGTGATAAAGCTTTTGAATTTTACAATGAACGCAATGTTGGTGACTTCGTACAAATTCCTTGGGATGAAGTGACTTATGTAGTTGCTGATGTCCACTTCGGTGGTAAATATATTCCGAGATTTGAAATTCGTACTAAGAGAAATGGTAGTTTCATCTTTGCAACTAAGGATCCTAAAAAGGCCTTGAGAGTAATTAGAAACTACATTCCTGCTAGTCATATGCGCAAGGCTTTGTCAGTATGGCAAAACTTGAAGCGACGGTTCACTCGTAAAAAATAAAGTATAAAAAATCGCAAGTTACAAAAAATGTAGCTTGCGATTTTTTTATTCAACTTGAATTGAAGCTGATAAGCGATCTAAAAACAATTGAGCAACCGGTGACAGAGTTGTTTCTTTTTTCCAGATTACATTAATTGGAGAGGTAATGGTGGATTTAATTGGAACAAACTTCAAACCAGATTCCTTTGAAGTATTAGCGAGGTTATCTAGTGTTAACATAATAGCTGCACGATTCTTAACCATCAAAATTCCGTTAAAGTTCAAGTTGAAAGTACCGATAATATTAATTTGGTCTTTATAATTACCAAACCAGTTGTCGAATAGGTTCCGTTCAATTACTTGTTGGGATACGATAAGAGGACGGTTAATTACGTCCTTAGCCTCAATATATTTCTTGGAAGCTAAGGGATCGTCAGATCTAACTAAAAAGCCCCAGCGATCTGTTTCGGGCAATTTCAGAGAATAATAATTATTCAGTGGTAAACTTCCAATGATCACAGCAAAATCTACTGTTCCAGTATTTAACCGCTTTTCAGCGAAGGTATAATCACCACTTAAAATGTGAATCTTAACCATTGGATAGTCTTGAATAATATCACTGATAATATTGATTACTCGTTGCATGCCAATACTTTCGCCAGCTGCAATCGTTAAATCACCACTAATAACTGTCGTGGATTGCAAATTTCGTTTTGTTTTTTCACTTAAGGTCAAAATTTCTTTAGCCTGTTCTTGTAAATATCGACCTTCAGGAGTGAGGATTAATTGCCGCGGTTTGCGGATAAAAAGTTTAACGCCTAATTCATCTTCTAGATCCGCAATTTGCCTAGAAAGCGCTGGTTGAGACACGAGAAGCTTTTCAGCTGCCTTAGTCATATTCAATTCTTGTGCAGTTGCTAAAAAATAATTTAATACTCTTAATTCCATTTTTTACCATAAATTTCTGTTATTACAAACGATAATGAATCAGTTTTTTACATCGATTAATTTCTATTCTAAACTAATATCAATCAAGAATGAAGCAGGTAACAAAATGATTATTGATGATGTGAATACGAGAGATGAAATAATTAAGCAGAATCAACGTTTAGTTCAAAATTTAAACACTCAGCGCCACACAGTTAGTGGAATTAGACAATTAATTAGTGAAATTACTGGACAGAAAATTGATGAATCGATCAGGATTGCGCTGCCTTTTTATACTGATTATGGACGTAACATCAAATTAGGAAAGAGAGTTAACATTAGCTGCTTTGTCACGATGCGAGATTTGGGTGGAATAATCATTTTAGATGATGTTCAAATTGGACCGGGTGTGGTGTTAGATACAGTAACTTACCCAGAAAATCCCCAAAAAAGAGAACAGCCTCAAGGTAAAGGGATTAAAATTGAAAAAAATGCTTTAATTGAACCTAAAGCAGTTATTATGCCGGGGGTAATTATTGGCGAAAATTCAATTGTGAAAGCTGGGGCAATAGTAGAAGAAGACGTACCAGCTAATACAATTGCCGCTGGTAATCCTGCTAAAGTAATTAAAAAGCTAAAAAAATAAGAGTTGATCAAATTCGATCAACCCTTATTTTTATTCGACATTGTTTTCTTTATCCCAAATTTTAGTGATCAGATACAAGATTAAGAAAGTAATCATAGCTGCGATCATTGAGATACGATGGCTTGGCAAGACCAATAATAGAATAATCATCGAAATGAAGAAAAGTAGGATGAAATAGTCTAAAAATGGATATCCAGGCATCTTAAAATCATTAAGTTCACTTTCTGGAGTGCGGCGACGATAGGCAATGTGAGTTAGAACCATTAAGCACCATATGATCAGGAACATACTAGTTGAAGTTGCTGAAATGAAGGTGAAGGCTCTGTCACCAATAATTAAAGTAAGGATTGGCGATAATCCCATCAAGACAGCTGAAAGGATCAAAGCGTTTTGAGGTAATTGCCGTCTTGAAAGATGACCGAAGGTCTCGTTCCATTTTCCTTTCTCATTATAGGTAACTGAAAAAAGAAGTCGGCCAGCACTGTATAAAAAACTGTTAGTAGAAGAAATAGCTGCCGAAATAACAACGAAGTTAATAATCGAACTAGCATTTCGGATACCCGTTGCTCCTAAAGCTTGAACAAATGGACTAGAATCGGTTGCCACTTTTGACCATGGAATTACAAGTAAAATTGCTAAAATTGCTAAAACGTAAAACAAAATAATTCTAATTGGTAATTGATTTATCGCGTTTTTCAAAGTTACGCGAGGATTTTGCGCTTCAGCGGCAGTTAAACCAATCAATTCAACCCCGATAAAGCTGAAGATTACCATTTGAAAGCCTTGTAAGAATCCATGAGTACCGCGTGAGAAGAATCCTCCGTGGTCTTCTAAGTTTGCAAATGAAATTGGACCAAAGCTTGTTTTGCCACCTGTTAAGAGTAGGTAAGCAATTAAGACAACGAAAGCAATTATTGTCACAATTTTAATAATAGCAAAGCTAAATTCCAGGTTTCCAAAAACTCTTGCAGAAATCAGATTGATTAAAAGTAAGGCAACAATTGTGATTAAACCGGGTATCCAAGGTTTTAAACTAGGGAACCAATATTGAAAGTAAATTCCAAGTGCGGTTGTTTCTGCCATACCTAATGAGATCCAACTGATCCAGTATAGATAACCAGTAATAAAGCCAATATTTTTTCCTAAATATTTTTCAATGAAATCAATATAAGTATGCTTAGACAGGTCGGACATAATCAATTCACCTAAGGCCCGCATTAACAAGAATAAGAAGAGCCCAACGATGATATAGATTAGAATTACGCTTGGACCGGCTAAATGAATACTATCACCAACCCCAAGGAATAACCCTGTTCCGATCGTTCCACCTAGCGCAATTAATTGAATATGAGCGTTACTTAAGGTTCGCTTATATCCTGAGCTAGATTCGGTATTTTTTTCTTTTTTTGTCATTCTTCAATCACTCCATATTTTGAATGTAATAATCTTATTTTATCATCATGTTCTAAATAATTAAGAAATAATTGCGAATTTTAATAAATATTATTTTTTATTAACTTAGTAGATGTAAGTATACAATAAGTTTTTATAAAAGTTTGTTAATTCACAAACAATTATTTTGAAAAGCGTTTACATGGTATTCGGATTGCAAATATAAGGGAAGTGCTGTAGCTTGTGCATTGGCAACATTCGCATAAAAGCGGTTTACATTTTTGGGATAAGTGCTATAGTAAACATTGTAAATTAGTTCACAAGAATTAGTAGATCTTAGAGGTAATTGATATGGCTAAGGCACAACAAAAACAAACTCTCACTGAAGACGAGAAAAATAAGCAAATTTATGACATGGTTGATAATTTGGTAAAGAAATCACATGTCGCTTTAGACAAAATGGCCAACTTCTCACAGGAACAAGTTGACAAGATTTGTGAAGCTATTGCTACTGCTGGTGAACAAAATGCTTATCCTTTAGCAAAAATGGCTGTTGAAGAAACTGGTCGTGGTGTTCTTGAAGATAAAACCACCAAGAACATGTACGCTAGTGAAAATATTTGGAACAGCTTACGTCATGAAAAAACTGTTGGTGTGATTGATGAAGATAAAGAACAAGGATTAATTAAGATTGCAGAACCTAAAGGGGTTATTGCGGGTGTAACTCCAGTTACTAATCCAACTTCAACTGTAATATTTAAGACAATGCTTGCTTTGAAGACCAGAAATACAATTATCTTTGGTTTTCACCCACAAGCTCAAAAATGTTGTGTGGAAACTGGTAAAATTTTGCAAAAGGCTGCTGAAGCTGCCGGTGCTCCAAAAGATGCTATTCAATGGATTGAAGAACCAAGTATCCAGGCAACTAACGATCTTATGACTAACCCAGGTGTTCAAACTATTTTGGCCACAGGTGGTCCAGGCATGGTTAAGGCTGCTTACTCATCTGGTAAGCCTGCAATCGGTGTTGGTCCTGGTAACGGTCCTTCATATATTAATAAATCAGCTAATATCGATCGTGCTGTTTATGACATTGTATTATCAAAGACCTTCGATAACGGGATGGTTTGTGCTTCAGAAAATTCAGTTGTAGTTGATACTGAAATCTATGACCAAGTTAAAGAAGAATTTAAGAAGTGGAATTGTTACTTCTTGAATAAGGAAGAAATTAAGAAGTTTGAAGAACATTTCATCGATCCAAGAAGAGGTCCTGTTGCTGGTCCTGTTGCTGGTAAGTCAGCTTATGATATTGCTAAACTTTGCGGTGTTGATGTACCAAAAGATACTAAGGTAATCGTTGCAGAATACCAGGGTGTTGGTCGCGACTTCCCACTTTCAGCTGAAAAACTTTCACCAGTCTTTACTTTGTATCGTGCCAAAACTCAAGACGATGCCTTTAAGATTTGTAAAGACTTACTTGACTACGGTGGTCGCGGACATACTGCCGGCCTTCACGCAAGTGACAAGGAAGTTATTAGAAGATTTGCTTTGGAAATGGATGCTTGTCGAATTCTTGTGAACTCCCCAGCTGCTCTAGGTGGTATTGGTGATCTTTACAACAACATGTTGCCATCACTTACTTTAGGTACTGGTTCATATGGTGCCAACACCTTCTCACACAATATTGGTGCAATGGACCTTCTTAACATCAAAACTGTCGCAATGAGAAGAGACAACATGCAATGGGTTAAGGTACCTGCTAAGACTTACTTTGAACACAATGCTGCTAACTACTTACGCCATATGCCTAATGTTAACCGTTTCTTCATCGTTACTGATGAAAGGGTTGCTGACAAGGGCTTTGCTGATGAAATTACTGACATCATTTCAAAGCGTCGCGGCAGTAAAGAATATGAAGTATTCAAGGCTGTCACTTTGGATCCCAATAACGATGTTATTAAAGATGGTGTTCACAGAATGAACATCTTCAAACCTGACGTTGTCATCGCAATTGGTGGCGGTTCAGTAATGGACGCTGCTAAGGCAATGCGTTTGTTCTACGAAAACCCAGACATGACTTTTGAAGAAGCTTACCAAAAGTTTTTGGATATCAGAAAAAGAGTAGTGCGATTCCCAAAGATTAACGGCACTCAATTAGTATGTATCCCAACAACTTCAGGTACTGGTTCAGAAGTTTCACCAATTGCTATCATTAGTGATGCTAAGACAGGCATTAAGCACACTTTGTGTGACTATGCTTTGACTCCAGACGTTTCAATCGTTGATGATCAATTTGTTGAAACTTTACCAAAAAGATTGATCGCTTGGTCAGGCTTTGAAGCTTTAGGTCACGCTATTGAAAGTTATGTTTCAACAATGGCAACTGACTTTACTCGTGGTTGGTCACTTGAAGCTATTAAGACTATTTTTGAAAACTTGAAGGCATCCTACGATGGTAACTTAGACGCTAGAAAACGAATGCATGATGCTGCAACTATCGCAGGGATGGCTTACTCAAATGCCTTCTTAGGCCTAGAGCACTCAATTGCCCACACTGTTGGTTCAACCTTTAATATCCCATCAGGTGTTAGTGATGCCATTGTTTTACCACAAGTAATCAGATTCAACGCTAAGCGTCCTGAAAAACTTGCTATGTGGCCACACTACTCAGTATATCGTGCTGAAAGTGATTATGCTGCCATTGCTAGAGCATTTGGCTTGACTGGTTCAACTGATCAAGAATTGGTTGAAAAGCTTGTTCAGAAGATTATTGAATTAGCTCATTCAGTTGACATTAAGTTGGCCTTTAAAGACTACAAAGTCGATAAAAAAGAATTCAGCGACAAGGTTGAAGAATTAGCGGTTGAAGCTTATGGTGATCAAAATACGGTAACTAACCCAGTTTCACCAAGAATTGTTCAAATTGCTGAACTCATGCGTGATTGCTATGAAGGCAAAGATATCAAGTAATAACTGTTAAAATCCTATATTTCGAATTTAAGAAACCGACAAAGTGAAATTTTTGCTTTGTCGGTTTTATTTTTATAGTCATTTCTTTAGAAAATTGTGGTAATGATAAAATAGAATAAGTGATTAGATTTAGAGATTAAGACGGAAGAAAAGATGAAGAAAATTTCAATTGTAGTGCCTTGTTACAATGAAGAAGAAGCAATTCCTCTTTATTTTGTGGCCACAGAAAAAATAGTTAAAACAATAAATGCCCAAATAGAATATTGGTTTATCAATGATGGTTCAAATGATAATACATTAACTGAATTACGCAAATTGCATGATAAAGATCCTGAGCGGGTTCACTATATTTCATTTTCACGCAATTTTGGCAAAGAAGCTGCTATTTATGCAGGTTTGCAAGCTGTCACTGGTGATTATGTTGCTAACATGGATGTTGATTTGCAAGATCCACCCGAATTTTTACCCAAGATGTTTAAGTTGCTAGAAACTGGCGAGTGGGACTGCATTGGCACTAGAAGGGTAGATCGCACTGGCGAAGGGAAAATTAAGTCGCTACTTAGCGCGTCTTTTTATAGAATTATTAACCTGATCTCAAAAACATCGTTTGTTAGCGGAGTGCGTGATTATCGAATGATGACGCGGCAGATGGTGAATGCAGTTTTAGAATTGAAAGAATATAGTCGTTTTTCGAAAGGAATTTTCTCTTGGGTCGGTTTTAGAACAAAGTACCTTGAGTACCATAATGTAAAAAGAGCGGCGGGGAAGAGTGATTGGAATACCTGGCAATTATTTAAGTATGCTTTTAGTGGAATCGCCGACTTTTCACAAGCACCACTTAATATTGCAGTATTTACCGGCGGTTTTGCCTTTGTTGCTTCAATTATCGGCTTGATAGTAGTTTTAGTCCGCCACTTCATTAGTCCTAATTCTGCCGTCTTTGGATGGGCGTCTTTAGTATGTATTATTTTGCTGATAGGCGGCTTGCAGCTGTTGTGTATTGGCATCATTGGTCGCTATATTGGTAAGATCTTTATGCAGGTTAAGCATCGTCCAATCTATATTATTCAAGAGAAAAAGTAGTTGGCATAACAAAAACTTATGCAATTTGATCAAGCATAAGTATTTATCAAAGAGGGATGAATGGGTTTTAATATAAGTAAAGAAACAGGAGGATAACATATGTCGATTAAAGATAGTGCTCAAAATGCTCATAGAAATTTACTTAATGAAACAGATCCAGAATTAGCTGAAATCGTAAATAACTTTGCCTTCGATGAAGTTCAAGAAGATGTTGATTTACCATCTAGAACTAAAATGCTTTCAACTTTAGCATATTTACTTGGCTGCCAAGGCCTTGATGAATTCAAGCTTATGCTTCCCGTTGCCCTTGATAATGAGGTAACTCCAGTTGAAGCTAAGGAAGTTGTATATCAAGCAATTGATTACTTAGGATTAGGTCGAGTATTACCATTTATCAAAGCAACTAATGAAATTTTGCTCTCAAGAGGGGTTAAATTGCCACTTGAAGGTCAATCAACTACTAATCCTGACAATCGTCTTGCAAAAGGTGAAGAAACTCAAATCCGCTTGTTTGGCCCTCAAATGAAAGGCTTTGCGGACAAAGGTACCATTAACAAGTGGCTTGTCGACAACTGTTTCGGTGATTACTACACTAGAAACGGTTTAAATGACAATGACCGTGAAATGATTACTTTTTGCTATTTAGCTGCGCAAGGTGGAGTTGAACCACAGCTTTTAGCACATGCTAAGGCAAATATTGGTCTTGGTAATGACAAAGAATTCTTGACTAAGGTTGTCCTTCAAAATGAACCATTCATCGGGTACCCACGTAGCTTAAATGCAATAGGAATCGTTAATCAAGCAGATGCAGAATTGAATAAGTAAAAATAAATTTGTTATCTCAAAAAGCTGGTAAAAAATATCAGCTTTTTTTGCTTGCTTTTCACTCATAAATATTTAATAATATTTTTAATTAAAAAGGGAAAGGTGACAAACATGATGGAACACTCTGCCGGTGCGGTAATTTATCGCAAACATCCTGATGGACAACTAGAATATTTGATCGTTCAAAGTATAGTAAATCGTAATTGGGGCTTTCCTAAAGGGCATTTAGAGAATAATGAAACGCCGCAAAAAGCAGCCCAGCGTGAAGTATTAGAAGAAGTTGGTTTAAGACCAGAATTTGACTTTAATTTTTCTGCTGAAACTAGCTATTCTTTAACTAAAAATAAGTCCAAGCATGTAATATACTTTTTAGCAAAGTATGTTGATGGACAAGAAGTTGTCACTCAAGAAGAGGAGATCCTGGCTAATAAATGGGTTAACTTAGATGAAGCAGCTGCTTATTTGACTGAGCATGACAAGCTGAAGATTTTAACTGAAGCACAAAATTATATTGAAAAATAAAGCAAGAAAAATAGAGTTGCGAGCAACTCTATTTTTTGTGTCATTAAGAAATTTTATTTGTCATTGTCTACTATGAATTAGCTTAATTCTTTGATAATGCCTTCCAAAGTTTCTTTAGCTTCACTTTGGATAGGTGTCTTTGGATGTTCTTCATCATACTTGTTGAGCCAGTCCAAACGATCTTGCATTCTTCTAGCTAAAGTCTTTTGGTATTCTGGATCGTCAAGGTGAACTTCGTAACCATCAATTGGTAAGTAACTTACACCCTTGAAGTTACCGAATGGCTTGAAGTCAGCGTCAGTAATTGAACCGTTAGCCAAGTCTTCGATAATCTTCTTAGTAACTTCCTTTGGAATATCCTTACCCATGAATGCATCAGTATTCAAGATGTAGCAACTTGCCCCGCGCTTAGTAAACAATTCCTTGAAGTCACGGTAATCACCAGATACTGGGTAAGCACGGAATGGGTCTGCAAATGGTTCGATAACCAAGGTGTTCATGTCGAAACCTTCTGGTAAGCTTTCTGCAGAAGTTCTCTTAGTAGCTAAAGTACAACCCATGGTAGTTGCTAAGACTGGATCATCAATCTTAAGTAGTGGAGGTAATGAACCATCCTTCATAATCCAGAACAAAGCAGTAATTGGAGCCTTTTCGAAGTCTACACGGTGAGGACTAGTATAACGAGTCTTGATAACACGACCGTTGTTGTTACGAAGGTCCTCAGTTACAATGACTTTCTTGCCATTTTCATCCAAGGTCACATCACAGTTCATAATAGTAGTGTAATACTCAGTTTCGTGATGACCAGCTGGGTAGTCGTGGGTCTTATCAAAGTATGAAGGCTCTAAGGCTACTGATGAACCATCTTCACGAGAAATGATAAATGCGTCATCGTGAAGAACAGTAATGTCATATTTGCCATCGTACATTTCGTGAGTCAAAGTTGACTTACCTGAACCTGATAAGCCGTAGAATGCGAATACCTTATCGTCCTTATCAGTAAAGTGGAATGACTTTTCACCACCGTGGCAAGCAGTGTAATCGTGACGGTGAGCAATAGCCCAAGCCAAGGTTAACGTACCTTTCTTAAGTTCACCGAAGTAACGAAGACTGAAGACAGCTGCACAGTTATGTGGAGCGTCAAATACACCTAAGCCCTTTGGATAATCTGGATCAGTAACATTTGGATCGAAGTAGAAGTAAATGTCTGGTTCATTATAGAACTTGGACTTCTTATACATTTCTTCAGCTTCATCGTCAAAGAAGTGGAAGTTCAAGATGTATGAAAGTAAGTTGAAGGCTTGATCTTCTGGCATCATAACGTGTGCTTTAACCGTAAATGATGGGTCAAGTCCTACTAAAACAGTAGCCTTTAAATACTTTTGGTTGTGACCTGCGTAAATATCTTCACGTAAATTACCTGCCAATGCTTCTGCGTCTTCGTTTGGATCGTCAGTGAAGTGACGTGCACTAGCAGTTCTACCTAAAATTTTACCGTGGTTATATACAAGTTGAGTTGCGCCTTGAGGCAAGCCCAATTCCTTAGTATGCAAAATTGGCAAATCAGTAACGATAACACCTGATTGCTTCTTTGCTAAATTATATGCCTCGGCAACACTTGTTACTTCATGCACATTGTTACCATAAAAGGCACTTTCAATAGTCGCACGTACGCGACTGAACATTGGGTTTGCTTTTCTCAATTCATCTTGAGAATAACGTTCTTTAGTACTCATTAGCGAATTTTCCTCCTTCGAAACCAAGTAAGCGGTTTCACTTATTGACACGTTTATAATACCATAATAATTTGTGCATAACCACACAAATAACAAAAAAGAATGTTTTCTAGAAAATAACTGTATAGTTTATTTTTATAGAGAATAGGTAAAATGCTTTTAAATTAAGGGAAAACCTGATATAATTTGAACATATGTGCGAAAGGAGACTGGCGATGAATTCAAATGAATTAAACAAATTTGTTTTTCAAAAATATGGTTTGAAATTTAAGCCAGTTTTACCTGGATCAAAAGAATTGTATGTTTTGTCTTCTCCAATTGATCAATCTTATTGGGCGATGCTGTCTAGAATCAAGAGCGGCGAGCGGTATTTTGCAGCATTAGATTTGCGCTGTGGTGATTTTTCAGAAGTAATTCGCGATTTACCAGGTTTTTCGACGCCTTTTCGCTTAACTAGCGATGATTGGGTTGGCGTTTTGCTTGAAAAAGTAGACAAGCGTTCAATTGAAAACGCCTTCGACTATGCCTTCAAGCTGGCGATAAATGGCGGTGAAAAGGTTGTGGATAAGCAGCCGTTTTTGTATATTCCCGGCGAAGAAGTTGATTCAAAATATCAAGAGCAGGCGATTCCTAAGCGAAGGAAAATTGTTAAAAAAGAAATAGAGCTTCCAGAAGAACTTAGGAAGATGAAAAAGGCGTATGACTACAGTGTTCTGCCAGCTAAGGGTCGTAACAAGAATTTCTATCATCAAGGGATGGTGGTTCAAGATTTTCGTGATAATTTCACAAAAGTTGTCCCATTTCTGCGCTATTATCCAACTTACCATGATATGAGTGATGAGCAGCTCAGAACTTATTTCACTTGGCGTACTAAATTGCGCGATGGCAAGTATTCTAAAGTTGATACTTCATATGCCTTTGTTTACATCTATGAAGTGCTTAATAATATTGGCTGCAAAGATCCTGAAGACGGCTATGAGAAGTTGACCACTTTTTTAGAAAATTACGTAAAGAAGTTTGATCTTGAAATTGAAAAGTATCTAACAGTTTGGATCAAAGACTATGTGATTTTTTATCAATTAAGTTCAAAGCGGGATGCATTTCAGGAAGAATTAGATGCTGACTTAAGCTATCATATTTTGCTGAATCCAGAAGAGTATGATGACGAGAAGGTTTATGATGAACTGAAAAAGTTGTCGCCATATTTGGCTAAGTGCAAAACTGCCGAGAAGTTTCAAAAATTTCTACAAGTGATTGTGCAGATCTGGCAAAAACTAATTAATACTGAGACTTTTTTCAAAAAATATGTAGCTCAAAGAAGTACACAATATCACAATTTATTTGCTGGAGCAGTTTTTTATTATAAAAATAATCCAGCATTCGAATTCGGGGTAGATAGCGAGCGCACATATAAAGTAAAAAATGGTGTAGTCGAATACCAGATTATCTTTCCAATTAGTCGCCAGCAAACTGAACTTAATCTCGTTTTTCATGAGGCAGACCGCTTAATCAGACAATTTTTTAAACTCGGACGCCCAATTAAGCCGAAAAAGCTCGAAGGTAAATATCTGCAAGCAATCAAAGAAGGGATTGTGGCCTTTCAAAGAAAAGACGAGGAAGCAAAGCGTCCTAAGATCGAGATTAACTTTGCTAACTTGGGGCAAATCCGCTCCGATGCTTCAGTGACACGCGACAGTTTGCTGACCGAGGAAGAAAAGAAACTTGAACGAGATGAACTCGAACCCGCTTTTCCTGCTCCTGAAAAAGAAGATCCTGAAGAAATACCAGAAAATAATTATAGTTTAGATCAAGATGAGACATTCTTTTTATTGGCATTAATTAAAAAAGAGAATTGGCAGGATTACTTAAAAGAGCATCACTTGATGGCGTCGATTTTAGCTGACTCAATTAATGAAAAATTATTTGATGAAATTGGCGACAGCGTCATTGAATTTAATGAACAAGATCAACCTGAGATTGTGGAAGACTATCAAGAAGATTTAGATGAAATATTTTTGAAGAAGGATAGATGATGGTAGAAAAAAAGAGACGTGTTCCTAAAAGAATCGCGCAAACTGTGTTAAATTCCCTCAAAGGTGGGGTAGTACCGCGAATTGGATTGCCTTATGTAACTGTTGGACGCAAGACTGAAATTGAAGCACTACTTCACGATGTGGATATTATTTCTGAAGGTGGGGCATCTTTTCGCTTTATTGTAGGACGCTACGGTTCAGGGAAGAGCTTTTTACTGCAAACGATCAGAAATTATGTGATGGATAAGAACTTCGTAGTTGTTGACGGTGACTTATCCCCAGAACGCCGACTCCAAGGGACGAAAGGGCAAGGCCTTGCAACATATCGAGAATTAATCCAAAACTTATCCACCAAAACTCGTCCAGAAGGTGGAGCATTAACCCTGATTTTGGACCGGTGGATAAACTCTGTGCAAACCTCTGTGGTGCAAGACACAGGTTTGAATGATTCCGATCCGAAATTTGCGCAAGAAGTGGATAAAAAGATTTATGCGGTAATTTCTAATTTGAATGAATTAGTTCACGGTTTTGATTTTGCTAAAATTTTGGAAATGTACTATCACGCTTATCTTGATGGCGATGATGAAACCAAGGCTAAAGTCATCAAGTGGTTCAGAGGCGAGTATACCCATAAAACTGAAGCTAAGAAAGAGTTAGGAGTTAGCGTTATTATTTCCGATGACGACTGGTATGAATACTTGAAGTTATTTGCTAGTTTCTTCAGACAAGCTGGCTATGCCGGACTCATGATCATGATTGACGAGTTAGTTAATATTTACAAGATTCCTAACAGCATCAGCCGTCAATATAACTATGAGAAGATCTTGACGATGTACCATGATACTTTGCAAGGTAAGTCAAAATACTTGGGTATCATCATGTGCGGGACACCGCAGGCAGTTGAAGATCGTCGCCGCGGCGTTTATAGCTATGAAGCTTTGCGCAGCCGGTTATCTGAAGGAAAGTTTGCGCAAGCTGGAGCTCGCGATATGTATGCTCCAGTAATTAAGCTTGAACCGTTAACTGCTGAAGAGATGCTAGTTTTAACCGAAAAATTGGCCGCAATGCATGCTAGCTTATATGGCTATGAACAAAAAATTACGGATGAAGATTTAGCGAAATTTATCAAGATTGAGTATGCGCGAATTGGTGCGGATACGAACATCACTCCGCGTGAAGTGATTCGTGATTTTATCGAATTGCTAGATATTTTGTGGCAGAATCCTGATAAAAAGATTGAAGACTTGCTTAATTCGGATCAATTCTCTTACACCAAGAGTGAAGCGGTCTCAGATAATAAAGATGATGATTTTACCGAATTTGAAATCTAGATAGGACAGAAAAATGGACGTTTTTGACCAATATGCACCATTTATTCAAGATTATATATATGAACATAGCTGGCAAACTCTGCGTCCAATTCAGGTAGCGGCAGCTGAAGAAATCTTTGGGACTAACCACAATATTTTATTGTCAGCTTCAACGGCATCAGGTAAAACGGAAGCGGCCTTTTTTCCTATTTTGTCAGAAATTAGCCAGGAAAAAAGTGATTCGATTCAAGTTCTCTACATCGCACCGCTTAAGGCCTTGATCAATGATCAATATGATCGCTTAACGGATTTATGCGAAGATACGGATATCAAAGTTTGGCGCTGGCATGGGGATGTGGCTCAATCGCAGAAGCGAAAGATGCTTAAGAAGCCTTCTGGAATTTTACAAATTACGCCAGAATCCCTTGAAAGCTTTATGATCAACAAGCATATGGATATTCCACATCTTTTTCATGGTTTAAAATATGTGGTTATTGATGAACTTCACTCATTCTTACGCAGTGATCGAGGCGGGCAGACTTTTTGTCTAATTCAACGTTTGTCAAAGCTGGCAGGAGTTGAACCTAGAAGAATTGGTTTATCAGCTACAATTGGTAATTTGCAAGCAGCCAGTGAATTTTTAGGAGCTGGTAGTAAGTATGAAACTGTAGCTCCTCATGTGCAAAATCAAAAGCAGGTTTGGCGTCTTTCAATGGAGCACTTTTACCAGACTGATCCTCAAGCTAGTTCTAAGAACTTTGATCCAGCAATGATTGAACCAAAAACTGATAAAGCACCGGAATTAGCCGATCCCGGAATTGGCTATATTTTTGAACATACCCGCGGGAAAAAGTGCTTAGTTTTCACCAATAGCCGAGAAGAATGTGAAGCCGTGTGTCAGCAACTCAGAGAATATTGCCGCTACAATCATGAGCCAGATCGCTTTATGATTCACCACGGAAACTTGTCACCAGCGCTTAGGGAAACCGCTGAAGCTGCAATGAAAGATGAAGATTCTTACATGACGACGTGTGCAACTGCAACGCTGGAACTTGGGATTGATATCGGCCAACTTGAAGCCGCCTATCAAATTGATGCACCGTTTACCGTATCTGGATTTTTGCAGCGAATGGGGAGAACAGGTCGGCGTGGTAATCCGCCTGAGATGCATTTTGTCATGCGTGAAGAACATCCAGAAACACGGGCAATGCTGCCAGATTTAATCCCATGGTCGCTGCTTCAAGGAATTGCCTTAGTACAGCTTTATATTGAAGAAAAATGGGTGGAACCACCTCAGCCAAACCGTTTGCCATATAGCTTGCTTTACCACCAAACGATGAGTACGTTAGCTTCAAGTGGTGAAATGACGCCAGCTGAACTTGCTTCAAGAGTATTGACTCTGGCATATTTTAAAAACGTGAGTCAAGATGATTACAAGATTTTGCTTAGACACCTCATCAAGTCTGATCAGATTCAGCGTACCGAGAATGGTGGCTTGATTCTTGGACTAGCTGGTGAAAAAGTTGTGAATAACTTTAAGTTTTACGCAGTTTTCCAAGAAAATGAAGAGTTCAGTGTGCATGCAGGCAGTGAAGAATTGGGGACGATCGTTAAGCCACCTCCTGTTGGAGACAAGATTGCGATTGCTGGTCGCGTGTGGGTGGTTGAAGATATCGACCGCAAGCGTCACCAGGTATATTGTCATGGAGTCGATGGTAGAATTCCAGCGTACTTTGGGGATGTAGCTGGTGATATTCATCCACATATTTTGCACAGAATGAGAAAAGCTCTTGCAGAAAGTACAGTGTATCCATATTTGCTTAATAATGCTAAAGCAAGACTGACGCAAATGCGCGACACTTGCAATATTGCAGGGATACCTGATAAGCAATTGATTAATTTAGGTGGTAAAATGTGGGCACTGTTTCCTTGGACTGGATCCTATGCCTTTTTGGCCTTAGAGCGCTTAATTAGAATCAAGTGCGGCGACAAAATCAACTTGCGCGGATTTAATTCATCAAGACCGTACTTCATGGAATTTGCAATGGATGCAAGTGAAGAGGAATTTTTCAAGATTTTGCGTGAAGAAGCGGAGAAGGATTTTGATCCGATGGATTTGGTTTATCCAAAAGAAGTGCCAGTGTTTGATAAATATGACGAATATTTGCCGGATGAATTGATTAGGAAAGAATTTGCTCAGAGCGTGCTTGACGTGCAAGAGATGAAGAAGTGCGTGCGCGAGATGACAAAATAAAAATAGTTAAATAGCGAAAAAAGATGCATGGATAATAAATCACATGCATCTTTATTTTTTAGAAAATAATGACAAAATGAAAATTAAGTGTATAATGGTAAAAATAAACCAATACGTATAGTTTAACTAATTTTGCTTATATATAAGTATTTATTGAACTATACCAATTATAAAACTAAAGTTAGCATTTTAATTTTTGGAGGGATAATTATGATTAACCAGTCCAACACACTATTTGTCTTTATTTCCAGTGTTTTAGTTTTCTTTATGACTCCAGGACTTGCTTTTTTCTATGGGGGGATGGTTTCAAAGAAAAATGCAGTGAACACGATGATCTCAGTATTTATGATTACCGGACTAGCAATTGTCTTATTTATCGCTTTTGGCTATAACTTAGCTTTTGGAAAAGACGTTGGAGGAGTCTTTGGCTTAAGTAAGAGTTTCTTTCTAAATGGATTTGATTTGAAACGAATTTATTCTAAAGATACTGGTATTACACTTCTAACGTATTTAATGTTTCAAATGATGTTTTCGATCATTACTCCTGCCTTATTTGTTGGGGCAACTGTTGGCAGAATGAAGTTTAAATTTTTGTTAGTATTTGTAGTAATTTGGTCAATTCTAATTTATTATCCAATGGTGCATATGGTTTGGACGCCAAACGGAATCTTAGCTAAAACAGGGATGCTTGATTTTGCAGGTGGAACAGTTATTCATGTCAACGCAGGAATTACTGCATTGTTTTTATCAATTTTTGTTGGACCACGTATTGACTTTAATCCAGAAGATGAAGTTAAGCATTATAATTTGGCATGGGTGCTAATGGGTACCAGCATTCTATGGATTGGTTGGTATGGCTTTAATGTTGGTTCAGCTTTGACTGTTAGTGATATTGCTACGCAAGCATTTTTAACGACAACTGTTGCAACCGGCACTTCGTTTGTAGTTTGGATGTTCTTAGATATATTTATTCAAGAGAAGACTAATATGATTGGACTTTGTACAGGCGCCTTATGTGGATTAGTTGGCATTACGCCGGCTGCAGGATATGTTACGGTTGCAGGAGCATTTGCAATTGGATTTATTTGTACACTTGCTAGTTATATATTTATTCATGTTATTAAGCCAAAATTAAAATTAGACGATCCACTTGATGCATTTGGATGTCACGGCGTTTCAGGAATTATGGGGTCAGTTTTAACAGGTTTATTTGCAACTAAGATTGTTAACCCGCAAGTCGAAAATGGTTTATTTTATGGTGGCGGATCACATTTGCTAATTGTACAAGTTGGCGGTACTTTATTAACGATTATTTTTGTTGGAATTATGACAACGATAATCGTCTTATCACTACAAAAGGTGATCCCAATTAGAGTTTCAAAAGAAGAAGAGCTAATTGGATTAGATTTGGCTGAACATGGTGAGCAGGCAGATTACGGAATGGAATTCGAAAAGACTGAATTATGATGATTTGGTATAATATGTACTAATTAAAAATAAGGAGAAGCTATGATACATAATTCAACAATCGATGCGCAATTAAACCACCGTTCAATTAGAAAATTCAAAGATACAACCTTAAGTAAAGAACAACTCGAAACCTTATATGAAGTGTTCAGACAGACTTCAACCAGCATGTTTATGCAAAATGCTAGTTTGCTTCACATAACAGATGAAAAGAAAAAGAAGCAAATTAGAGAAGCTTGCAATCAAAAATATGTGGGCGCTGAAGGTGATTTGTTTATTTTTGTTGTTGATTTATACCGCAACCAGCAGATTAGAAAGCAATTGAATAAAGATGATGGCCGTGTTCATACTACTGATATCTTTTTCCAAGCGATGGAAGATACATTGCTTGCTTTTCAGAATGTAGCTAATGCTGTGGAAAGTATGGGACTAGGTTATGTGCCACTTGGAACCATTAATGATCATCCTAAGAAAATGCTCGAAATTTTGGATTTGCCTGAATTGACTTTTGCAGTACTAGGAATGCAAGTAGGTGTTCCAGATCAAAGCCCACAATTGAAGCCACGCTTACCATTGGAGTTTACTTGTTTTGAAAATGATTATAAAAAGAATATCGATGTGAAGGATTTGGCGGATTATGATCAAGTAGTAACGACTTATTATGATTTAAGGGATGCAAATCGCCGAATTGATTCATTTACTAAGCAAATTACTGGTGCTAAACTCGATAATCATGAAACTGATCGTGATGATCTGATTGAAGTTTTACATCATCAGAAGTTATGCATGGACTGGAAGTAAAATATAAAGCCAACTCTCACTAAAAGAGCTGGCTTTGTTTTTTACTATCGTATTTCTGTTATCCTTTCAAAGAAGAAATTGTTTGTCTTAGTTTCGTTAAAAAGTTTGACGTAATGATGAACAAGAAATATAAAACCTTTACTAGTATTTTTTTCCAAGCGTTTAATCATTGTCATTAGCAATCAACCTCTTTTCGTCATATACTTTGCACGATCATGATAACGCCATCGGCGATTAATGACTACTATATTTTAGCGATATCATACAGCTGGATAGTAACTATTATTAACAAAGCTATTTCAAGAATATTGAATTTAACTGACCCTTCTAGTATAATTGCTGTTACAGGCTGAATTAGCTCAGTTGGTAGAGCATCTCCCTCGTAAAGAGAAGGTCGCCAGTTCGACTCTGGCATTCAGCACAAGTGGGAAGCTACAAGATGGTTGAGAGACTGTTTTGTAGTTTTTTCTTTAGGTAAAATTTTTAGTAATCAAAAACAGTAAATATGCAATCATCATTAATTTATTCCTTACAAACGACCTTAATATTAATCATCATTCCTGCGGCAATGGTCCTATTAACTAAACGCCTCAGCCGGGTAGCAAATCAGCAGTTAGTAAATGCTTTAGGCTTTAATAGTCAAATCTACATCGGTGGGCTTGGAATCATTATTCATGAGCTCAGTCATTTGCTGCTAGCAATTATTTTTCGACACAAAATCGACGCTGTCTGTTTGATCCGCATTCCTAACAGAAACAATCCATCTGACACCTCTTTAGGATATGTTAAACACAGCTGGAATCCAAAATCATTTTATCAATCAATTGGTAATGTCTTTATCGGGGTAGCGCCAGTTTTTGGTAGTTTGTTCATTATTTTCTTAATCCTCAGTAAATTAGATGCACCGCTAGTTTCTGTCCATAATCAAATAGTGCAAGAATTATTTCAACATCAAAATACTTCCAATATCATTGTGGCTGCGCGGCTTATCCAACTATTGCTTTCAATTTTCCAACTGCAGTTAGATTCGTTACCCGTGACCATTTTGGAAATTTTACTGGTTGCTAGTGTTTGTTTTGGCGGCTTTGATCTTAGTCAAGCAGATCTATCAGCGGCAAAGTCTGCCTTTATCGCTTTATTACTACTGGTTTTAATCGGTAGTTTCTTAGCTTCTTTGGCAAGTTTCCATATCTTTTCATCGGCAATCTTAGTTAATTCTATTGTTTGGATTTATTTACTTTTTATAATTGCTATTATCATTTTATTGACTCTCAATATTATTATGTGGATTATTGGACGAATTTTCTAAATAAGGAAAAAAGACTTGAGCTGTAATGAACTCAAGTCTTTTTTCATGCTTATCGGACTAGTCTTCTTTCTTAGCTTCTTCAACAGCCTTCATAATTGAAGGGTTCTTTGAGTGGCAGTCCTTAATCATTTGTAAATCTTCTTCACTAAATTTAACAACGTACTTAGTCATCGAATATATACCTCACTTTTATTTTTTATTACTTCTATTATATTCTTTCTCGTTAAAGATAGACAAAATATTTTGCTAAGCTTTTCAGCTGTGTTTCTAATTGTTGCAAAATAAACGCTATTTGCTAGTACCAAACATATGAACTTTTATTATGCAAAACAAGCAACAAAGCCCGATAATATAATGAAAACGGCAAAGAATATTTATATACAAGTATATTACAAATATTACATAATTGTTATTTTGAGTAACTTTTTCTTAACCTGTGAGTGATCTTCCTGTTATGGTTCTGAAACTTAAAGGCTGTAGTATATATATCGTCAAGTAAAGACAGACGAAATGAAATGAGAATTCGTAAATAACTTATTACATTTAAGGAGAGAATTTTTTTGAATATTAAATCTATCTTAACTAAATCAGTTGCCGTTGCTGCACTTTCCGTTGCAGGTATTACCGCAGTAAACGCTACAAATAATCACGAAGCACAAGCTGCTGTCGTAGAAAACGATACTACAGTATATACTGTTCATCAATCAACAACTGTATACAACAATTACGAAAACGGTGTTGCTACCGGTCAAGTTTTAGCAGCTAATACTTCATGGAAAGTTATTAAGACTGCTTATGATGCACAAGGTAACAAGTGGTATGACTTGGGTAAGAACCAATGGGTAAAGGTACCTGCACAAACTACTCAAGGTTCACAAGCTGTTAGTCAAGCTCCAACTTCAAGTCAAAATACCACTTCATCAAATTACTCACAAAACAACAGCGCAAATACTACACAAACTAGTTACACTAACTACAGTTCAAACACTACTACAACAAGTAACGTTTCATATACTTCAAGTGCAACTGGTTCAGAAGCTAGCGCTAAGGCTTGGATTGCTGGTCGTGAATCTGGTGGTTCATACTCAGCAAGAAATGGTCAATATATTGGGAAATACCAACTTTCCGCAAGCTACTTAAATGGTGACTACTCAGCTGCTAACCAAGAAAAGGTTGCTGATAATTACGTTAAGAGCCGTTACGGTTCATGGACTGCTGCTAAGAGTTTCTGGCAAGCAAATGGTTGGTACTAAAATTTAGCAAATAATTTAAGCTTGATCTTAGCGGATCAAGCTTTTTTATCGCTAAAAATTAATATGTAGCGAATGAATTCATAATTATCTGAAGCATAACATGAGCTTTTTCAGAAGAATAATTGGTATAACCAAAATATGCACAAATTGAAAAGATAAAGGACAGATTATAATCGAGAATTTCGGCCTTAGGACGTTCAAGTAATGTGATTTTACAAATTTTTTCTAATTCTTGATTTAATTTTTGATAGAAATATCTATTTTCAAAAAATGAAAGTCCAATTCCTGGCTTGTCTTGAATAAATTCCATAAATTCAAAATTAAACTGTGCTATATTTTGAAATGACATATATTGAAAATGATCATTGATTTGCTCAAGTATTTTGTCAATAATCGCATCATGCAGTTCATTAATTGAGCTAAAATTATAATAAATTGGAAAAGTCGAAAATTTACCTATATTTGAAATTTTTCGTGCTGTTAAATAATCGATTCCTTTTTTGCAAAAGATATCATATGAAATATTAATAATTTGTTGTTTTGATATTGTTTTTCTCCGCATTAATTATCACCCAATCGATATGATAATAGAAAAATAATTAATAAATAACTGAAACTTGAAAGCTAAGATTCATGCTCTTTTCGCATGTTTCCTGGCTTTTT
>NZ_AZFM01000003.1 GCF_001434335.1 Lactobacillus kalixensis DSM 16043 | reverse complement strand
TTTGGGTTCTTACACCCGCACACTTTAGCGAAACTTTGTTCAGTTTTCAAGGTACTAGCCTGTCTGCTCTAGCAGACAGCTTTTATGTTTTATCAAATCAACTCAACTCTTGTCAAGTATTAATTTGATTTATTTTTTCTGTCGCTCAAGTGATTTGTATCACCTGACGACAGTTAAATATATTACCAACTTTAAAAGATGAATGCAAGTCTTTTTTTAACTTTTTCAAATATCTTTTTTGTTGAATCAACTTCTTACGAAGCCGACTTAATTAATTTACATTACTTTGTCTGATTTGACAAGTAAAATTTTCAATGAATTTGAAAGAAATTCATGTTAAAGTTGATACATCAGCAATTGAGAGGAGTTTTTAAAATTAAAAAATTTGATTTAGCAATCATTGGAGCTGGTCCCGTTGGATTATTTGCTGCCAATTATGCTCATCTTCATAACTTAAAAACCGTTATTTTTGATTCTATGGAAGAAATTGGTGGACAACCTAAAATGCTCTACCCATTTAAAGACATTACTGATATTCCTGTCTTTAATCATATTACTGCCGATGAATTAATTGAGCGTCTCACTTCAGAACTCACTGAAAAAGCAAAGATTGAAACTAATCATCGAGTAAATGAGATTGAAAAGAATGAGGATAGTTTCATCATAGATAATGAATATTTAGTAAAAAGTATCATTATTGCAACTGGGGCTGGTGCGTTTAAGCCTAAAAAATTCCCAGTCAAAATAGCTCCAGAAGCTGAAAAACGTGTACATTATTTCTTTAAAGATCCTGAAAGTTTCGCTGGGCAAACGATTGGCGTTTTTGGAGGCGGAGATTCGGCACTAGATTGGGCACAAGAATTAGCTAAAGAAGCAAATGTAATTTTAGTTCATCGACGCTCTGAATTTCGCGGAATGCAGTCGAGCGTTGAAAACTTACGTAGTTTAAAAAACGTTGAAATTTTGACGCCGTACCTTCCAAAAACTGCAGAACTAGTTGATAATAAATTGAAGCTCGGCCTCAAAAAGATGGCAAGCTCAGAGATTGAATATCATGAATTTGATCAAATTGTTGTGGCCTATGGTTTTAGAGCAGACAATCGTTTTGTTAAAAAATGGGGAATTGAATTAAATGGAGCTGGGATTAATGTCTCCCGCACAATGGAAACAAACATTTCCGGAATTTATGCAATTGGTGATATAGCAACATATGAAGGTCGTGTTCCTGTTATTGGTGTTGGCTTTGGTGAAGCTCAAATTGCAATTACAGATATTATGCGAAGACTTTTCCCAGAAAAGACTTTAACAATTCACTCAACAAGTATGTAGGAGAGAAATATGAACCTGATCGATTTTATCCTTCACATTGATGATCACTTAGTTACAATTGTTAATCAGTTTGGTAGCTCAACTTATCTAATTCTTTTTGCAATTATCTTTATAGAAACAGGACTAGTTATCTTTCCTTTTCTACCCGGTGATTCACTAATCTTTGCCGCAAGTGCGATGGCTGCGAATCCGCGCTATCAGCTCAACATTTGGGTGATTTATCTAGTCGTAACATTAGCTGCAATCATTGGAGATACAGTAAACTATCATCTTGGTTATTGGTCAACTCATGCTGGACAAAAGCATTCCTGGTTTAATAAACTCATTAATCAAAAAAATAGATTGGCAGCTGAAAAATTTTTTGAACGACATGGACCAATTACCATTGTAGTCGGTCGATTTATTCCTTTCATCAGGACATTTGTCCCATTTATTTCTGGTGGAAGCAAAATGCATTACGGCCGTTTTATCACTTACAATATTGTCGGCGGAATACTTTGGACTGGTTTATTTACAACAATCGGTTACTTCTTCGGTAATATTCCATTTGTAAAAGACCATTTTTCAATGATTGTTATTGCAATTATTTTAGTTTCAGTAGTTCCGATCATAATCGTTGCATTAAGAAAAAGAATTTCACTCAAAAAGGAGTTCCATTAAGGAACTCCTTTTATTTTTGCAATAGTTTTGCGGCAAAAAACAACTCATAGATAATCCCACTTACTGCAAAGCAAGAGGCAAAAAACCCTTCGGTCAGAACATTGATAATCGGATCCGTCGTTGGATCAAACAACCAATTACTATTTGAGAAAAAAATATGATGAAAGGTTGCAAAAAATGTATCAAAGTTTGCCATAGCAAAAGGTAAGATCGCCACGGGTAAGATTAAGAAAAGTAATGCCCAAGTTTTATCCAAATTAAGCAAGTTCCTTTTTTGATCTTTTCGAGCAATCAAATACATAATCAAGCACACAATAAAGACAACAATCGCCAGCAAAAATAGCCTTTTACAATCTGCAAAATGTTGTGCAGCATCGCGTGACGTAGGAAAGTTATCCATTTTTAGTTTTGTTTTAAAAGGCCACATCAAATACCACATCAACTGATTGTAGTTATGCATTACTTTTAAAATAGACATATTTACAGTTTCATTAGTTTTTTGCACTAACATAAAAATCCAAAGCAAGGGCCAACTAGCAATAATTGCCCCTACTACACTTGAAGATATGGCAAATAGTAAATGATATAAGGCTATTAAAGGATTATTGTTTTTCATCATATTTCATATTCATCTAAATTGTTTACAACAATCGTAGGTTGTTTTTTCTCTACAATATCGCTTTTTTTAGTAATACCTGTCAAAGTCAGTAACTGATCAACACCGCTATTAAAACCAGCTCTGATATCAGTATCATAATTATCGCCAACTAAAATCGCATTGTTTTTATCGTACCCAACTTTTTCAAGTGCCATCTCAACAATAATAGATTCTGGTTTTCCAATATACAGAGGCGCTTGTCCGCTTGCGGCTGCAATCATTGCACATTGAGAGCCATTACCTGGAACAAATTCATCCCCTAAAGGCAAATTCATATCTGCATTAGTTCCAATAAAAGTTGCTCCATTACGAATTGCTCTCGTTGCTACGCGGACTTTATGGTATGTCAAATCAGTATCCATCCCAACAATAACATAGTCTGGATTTTTCTCGTTTAATTCAAATTCAGGCCGGCTTAACAACTGACTCCACAAACCGATTTCGCCAATTATATAAACACCAACTTTTTTCTTATGACTATGTTCTAAAATGTAGCTCACCGTAGCCATACTGGGGGTATAAACATGTTCAACATCCGTTTCGATGCCATGGCCCTTCAATTTGTCAACTACCATCTGCGGCGTTCTAGTAGTATTGTTCGTTAAAAAAAGATAGTCCTTGCCTGCTTTATCTAGTCGATGAACAAAACGTACCCCTGATTCAACAGTTTCGTTTCCTCGGTAGACAGTTCCATCCAAATCGATTAAAAATACACGGTAATCTTTCACTTACTTGCTATCCTTTCTCTTCTTAATTACAAAAGCATGCTTACGCCCGTGCCCCTTCTGTACAGCCACTGACTTTTTCTTGAAGTTTGTCTTATGAACTCTCCGCTTTTTGAAATTATTCTTAAAGTTATTCTTATTCTGCTTATTATATCTCTTTCGGTGAAAAGCATTTTTTTCTTGGCTCTTACCAGAATAACGATGCACCGGTGAAATCAATTCTAACACAAAATAAGCACTGCCCGGATTACAATACTCAATCAAATAATCAGCAATTGCTCTTTCTTTTCTATCAATAGCAGTCTGAACAATGTCTTTATAAAAACCTTTCAGCCGCAAATGCTCACTAGAAATATCCCCTACCAAAAAATCATATTGATCTAAGTATGGGTCATATTTTCTACGTAATATTTCTACATCCAGTGCGTCCGCTTTATTAATCAAAATTCGATAAACTTGCTTATTAATCTTGATTCTCCCACCATCAACTGAAACAGCAGCCATCGGATGACGCAAAGGTTGTTCTTTTTCAAAACGGTTTTCTTTATCTTCTAATTTATTTTCTTGATCTTCTTTTTTAGTCATTTACTTCACTTCTTGAGGTAATGGATATTTTTTAGCTAAATAATTCCCAATAACTTCTCTTAAAAATTGTGGGAAAAGGAATTCATTTTCACCAACAATTGACAAGGTTGGGAAAAATGGCACTAGAACATAATGATCTAGACCAGCAATTTGATAATCTTTCAGTGGATCGATCTCTTTGCCATTCACGTAAACAATTCGCTTAGCCAGATCGACTTTGATCCCTTTATAGTACATTTGACCAAAAATTTTCCCTCTAAAACTCATCCCTTGCAAAGGAAAATGATCCAAATAATGTCGATTCTTTTCAATTTCCATTACTAAGCGCCACAAGTCGCTACCCCTTAAAGTTGAGCGCACGACATGCATTGGGTGCGGCAAAGAGTGCTGTAAGTCGAATTTGGTCAAAATCCCCGCTTTGAACGGATGCAAAAATAGCCCTGAACTTAAAATCGCCAAATCAGTTTTAGCAAAATCAGCAATTGCATCAAGAGAAACTTGAATCGCTTCCATCTTATCACCTTCAAATTTTTCAGGTAAATCTGCAACTTTTTCACTCTCTAAAATTTCCTTGCCTTTTATGCGATAACTTTGAATCACTTCTTCATCTTCTGGCATTTCAGGCATCTCAGCTGTAGCAAAAGTTCTAGGAACAATCTTTTTAACTTTATGATCCTCTAATTCGATTAAAATATCACCAACATAATGTCCCCACTTACCTGTCTGCGTAATCCAGACTCCATTAACTTCCAAGCCATTTTTGAGTAAATCATGGCTATGACCACCGACAATTAAGTCAATTTGAGGATAATGTTTAGCAAGCCAGCAATCCATCTTTAAACCAACATGTGTTAATAAAATCAAAACATCATACTTGCCCTCAATTTCAGGCAAAACTCGATCCATCGTTTCACCTAGCATTTTAATATGCCAGTGATTAGGACCATAGGTCATCGGATAAGCTGCAGTTAAACCAACTAAAGCAATTCTAGCCCCTTGTTTAGTCGTGATAATTTCGTAATCTCTGGCCCACTTAGGCATAGTTTCGTCTTCTTCACGTAAGTTGGAAAGCAAAATGGGATAGTCAACATGATCAAATAGATGCTCTAACACCCAGTGAGGATTAGATATCCCTTCATTGTTACCAATTGTCCCAGCAGTATATTTAAAACCATTCATTAGCTTAATATTAAACTGCCCCTCTGTTGCATCAGTTAAGGGATGTGAGCGATCCATAAAATCGCCAGAGTCAAAAGTATAAACTTCATCCACTGTTGGATCAGCTTGCGCTTTTTCTAAATAGCGTCCAATTTTGGGGAAGTTTTCAAAATGTGAATGAAGATCATTAGTATGCAATATCCGAATCTGTTCCATAAAGAAACCTGCTTTCTAGCCAATATGATTAGCCTTTAACACCATATTATAGGCATCTAAAATTTTTCCTTTTGGTTTTTCCCATTCAATCCATTTTGGATCTTTCCAATCATCTTCATTAAGCAAAGTCTGCAAATCATAAGTATCATTGATATATTTTTCATAAGTAATCAATGGCTTAGTTCTAGCAATATTTACTTGTAAAATTTTCACTCTTTTAATATAACCGCGATTGGCTGCAAGCTCTGCAATTCCATTTTGATCAATATTAGAAATCTCAAAATACTTACTACCATCTTTGCGCGTTATCTCTTCAATTAAATCTAAATTTTCGTATTGATGTTCCATACCTTACACCTGTTCTACTCTAAAGAATTTGCGAAAAATAGAAAAAAATGTACATCCATGCTATTGTTATATGCGATAGAGGTGTACACATGAAATTAAAAAGCCAATTGCTTAAAGTTCTGCTTTTTAGCTTTATTTTTATTTTTTCAAGCGGCTTCACTGTTGTGGGGCACCGCGGAGATCCAATTAAGTATCCTGAAGAAACTATTCAGAGTGATAACTCCGCCTTCAATTCCGGTGCTGACTATATCGAACTAGACCTGCATTTATCAAAAGACGGTGTCCTGGTAATCTCCCACGACGATGATTTATTCCGCGTTACTCATACACATGCAATTGTATCACAAAATACTTTTCAATCGCTGAAACAGCTACGTTACGATAACGGTGAACATGTAATGTCTTTAAATGAATTATTTAAATATTACAAAAACCGGCCAAATACTAAATTTGTTTTGGAAACCAAAATTGATCACAGCATTGATCATTCTTATGAACTTGAAAATAAAATTGCAAAAGTAGTTAAAAAATATCATATGGAAAATAGAATCATGATTCATTCTTTTTCTGCAGCAAGTTTATTTCGTTTGAGAAAATTAATGCCACATGCATATCTAATTCTAATTGTTGGTAGCTTAAAGCGAATTAATTTCAGCAACTTACCACAAGTAAACGCTGTTAATGTTTCCTCAGACATCATTCAGGATCATCCTTTTTTAATTCGCTGGCTCCACCGAGTTCACCGCCAAGTTTTTGTTTGGGCAGAGATGGATGAGTCACCTAGTTTATGGAATTGGTTAATTAACAAAAATGTTGACGGCGTTGTTACCAACTTCCCTGCGACTGGTTTTAAATACAAACTAGCAAAACAGGGCACAAAAAAATACGCAATTGACCGAACCGCAATTTATTTGGGTAAAGATAAAACACCGATTGTAACTAATCCTTATATTCGTATCTCAAAGAAAAAATATGTATATCCAAACCAAAAATTACACATTATGTATGGTGTTAGAGTTGATGATCGTCTTTATTATCAGGTAGCTGAAAAGAGCTTTATTTCTGCAGAATTCGTCAATCTTGACCTTACTCCACAAAATATCACCCCATATGCAAATAAGTCCATTGTGGCTAAGCCAAATAAACAGGTTCCGCTTTATACTTATCCTGAAAATACTGCTAAAACCAACAAATATCTTAATCCAGATAAAACTTATAAAATTCAAAACTTTAATGGTAGTCCACAGAGTATGTGGCTTTACACCAAAGATGGTTGGATTAAAGCATCAGATATTTTATTCTACGGATTTTTTAACAAAGCAGAATTAACAATCTTGAAAAATTTACCTAAAATAAGTCGCTACTCTAATATAGCGTTACTATCTTATCCACTTCCTCAATCAAAAATAAGTCAGTCATTTACCGCAATTATGAATAGACTCAATAATATTATTTACAACCGTCAATAAAAAAGAGATTGAACATCAATCTCTTTTTTTATTAAGTAAATATATCAAATTAAGAATTCAAAGTACTTTGCTTCTTAACTAATTCATATGGCATTACAATATGGGTGTCGTCAATTTCTTCGTTGTTCATCAACTTAGTAAGCATTCTCATTGCTACAGCACCTATATCATAAAGTGGTTGCTTAACTGTGGTTAAGGCAGGACGCACAACAGAAGCAATTTGAGTAGCACTTGAAGTGATGATTTCAAGCTCTTCTGGAACCTTCTTTCCAGCATCAAGAGCGGCATTTAAAATACCGACTGCAGTACTATCACGTGTTACAAGCACGCCATCTATACCGTCTTTTTCGAGCTGTGAGAATAAATTGTAACCATCTGAATAGTCGTTAACGTTTGTATAAATATGTTCTTCAGAAATATCGTGATCCTTAACAAATTTCCGATATGCAGTAACTCTATTATCACTGTTAACAACAGCGTCTGGGTCACCTACAACTAATGCCAACTTTCTCTTGCCATCATTGTACATCAAATTGTAAGCCTCAGTTCCTGCTTTTTTGTAATCAATTGTAACAGATGGAAATTCAGCACGATTATCCTTAGTACCGGCTAAAACAACAGGTGTATCTGTTCTCTTAAAAGCTTCTGCTGCTTCATCAGGTAAACGATTGGACATATAAATCACACCGTCAACTTGTTTATTAAGCAAGCTTTGAATAACCTGATCTTCTTTCATTAAACGATTTTCAATACTGGTAATAATAATATTGTATTTGTACAAAAGCGCAATATCATCAATTCCCTTTGACAATTCTGCAAAATATAAATTAGTCAAATCTGGAACAATTAAGCCCACTGTAGTAGTCTTTTTTGAAGCTAATCCTTGAGCTACAGCATTTGGTTGATAATGTAGACGCTTAATAACTTCTTCAACTCGCTCGCGAGTTTCCTTACGAACGTTATTATTACCGTTAACAACACGAGAGACAGTTGCCATTGAAACTTTAGCTTCACGGGCAACGTCATAAATAGTAACTTCTTGTTTATGCATATATCTCATTCCTTATTAATTTGGTTCCCAATAAATTTAACACAAATGCCCAAAGCAATGCAAACGTTTGCAGTTTTATTTTCATTTTTTCATGTTTATTCATGATATACTTGATGAAAAATATTAACAAGTTAATTTTAGAAAGGCCATATCATGAATTTAGAAAAATTGAGTCAATGGTTAATTGATACAGACAACGATTTTGCTTATATTTCAGATCCAATCAGTATTGCTTACTTTACTGGTTACAGTATGGATCCACACGAAAGAATTTTTGCATTGCTTGCATTTAAAGATCAAGCTCCTTTCATCTTTGCACCAGAATTAAATGTTGAAGAAGCCAAGAACTCTGCTTGGGATGGTGATGTATACGGCTATTTAGACCACCAAGATCCATGGCAAAAAATTGCTGATTTAGTTAAAAAGCACGTTTCCAATCCTCAAAAAGCAGCAATTGAAAAGAGTTTCCTTTCAGTTGAACGCTTAGAAGAATTAAGACGTGTCTTTCCAAGTGTTGATTTTTCAGGCAATGTTTCACCGTTTATCGCTAAGAGTCGCTTAATTAAGACTCCAGAAGAAGTTGAACAACTTAAAGCTGCCGGAGCTGAAGCTGATTTTGCATTTCAAAT
The DNA here is from genome assembly GCF_001434335.1 of Lactobacillus kalixensis DSM 16043. GTDB lineage: Bacteria > Bacillota > Bacilli > Lactobacillales > Lactobacillaceae > Lactobacillus > Lactobacillus kalixensis. The sequence continues at coordinate 101,701 of NZ_AZFM01000003.1, read as the reverse complement.
TGGTTTTAACGCCTTAAGAAATGGTGTTACTGAACGTTATGTTGCAGGACAAATCGACTATCAATTAAAATTGCAAAAAGGTGTTATGCACACCAGTTTTGAAACCATCGTTCAAGCCGGTACCAATGCTGCTAACCCGCACTTAGGGCCTACCATGAACAAGATTGAACCTAACGAATTAGTCTTGTTTGACTTAGGTACAATGCATAACGGCTATGCATCAGACTCAAGTAGAACAGTTGCTTATGGTACACCAACTGAGAAAGAAAAGGAAATTTACGAAATCGACCGCGAAGCTCAACAAGCTGCAATTGACGCTGCAAAACCAGGTATGACTGCAGGCGAACTTGATGCGATTGCTCGTGATATTATTACAAAAGCTGGATATGGCGAATACTTTATTCACCGTTTAGGTCACGGTATTGGGATGAACGTTCACGAGTTTCCTCAGATCATGGAAGGTAACGATGTTGTCTTAGAAGAAGGCATGTGCTTCTCAATTGAACCAGGTATCTATATTCCAAATGTTGCTGGTGTTAGAATTGAAGACTGCGGTGTAGTAACCAAGAATGGCTTTGAAACTTTCACTCATACTGACAAAGAATTAAAGTATATTCCAGTTAAAGACTAAAATAAAAACTCATAATTACTATCAACTTGAAGTGATAGCAACTATGAGTTTTTTATTATAGGTAATTATTCAGCTGGCTGATTTACGCCTTCATCTGCAGTATCATCATTTTTTTCTGCATTATTTAAATCTTCAGCAGTATTTTCTGCATTATCATCGACATCATTATTTGAATCATCAATGACAATATCATCAAAGTCCTTTAATTCTGAGTCATCTTCTACACTCTTAGGAAAAGATGCCAATTGGTTCTTCACAATTTCAGTACCATTGTCATATTTTTTCTTTAAGTCTTGAAGTTTTTCGTTATCTTGGAATTTCTTCTTAACGTCATCAATTTGATCATCATCAACTAATAATGAACCAGCAACAAAACCTGCAACGGCACCTAAAGCGGCACCAACAACGAAATTAGTAAACTTACTCATTTTAAAATTCCTCCTTTATTTAATTAAAATTAGTCTTCACCCTTACGACGCAAACGTCTTGCCAAAAGAGCAGTCATAATCGAAGACACTATTCCAGTTCTTGCACTGCGAACATTATTAAAACGTTTTACCATTTTCTTAGAAGAATCGTTGATTTCTGAAACGCTTTCTCCCAAATCTGCAGCAGCTTGAACAACTGGATCTATTGTCTTCATTTTACCATTAACATCAGCTAAAAGATCATTTGTTTTATCAAGCAAATCACTAGTTTGCTTTATCAAGCCATCTACATCAGCCGAAATTTCTTGGATTGACTTGTTAGTAGTCTGCATAGTGCGGTCAACTTCTTTTAAAGCTTTTGAAGTGCGTACAAGTGTTGGAATAGTAAACAATACTAAAATTAAAAATGCGATTGCAGCAATTAAGCCTGCAAGAGCGCCGTATGAAATTGCCATCTTATACCTCCAAATTTATATCTAAAAAAAGTCTAGCATGAAAATGCTTTATTCTCAATCCATATGTAATTTGTTAAGATAATAAACAAGAATTTAAAATACGAGGAGTTTAGCCATGAAAAATGCTTTAGGGATTAAAGTAAAAAATATTTCCCTAGATTGGGACAAGATTGGTAATAATTTATTATCAATAACTTGGCAGCTAGTAATTACAACTATAATCTTTTATCTAATCTCTCATTTTGGTAAAAAGATTATCAATCGATATCTAAATTCTCGGCCTAAAAGAAATACCAATAAACGAACTCAAACAATCACAGCATTAATTAACAGTGTTTTTCAATATACCGTGATTTTCTTCTATCTTTTTGGAGTTCTCTCTATCTTAGGTGTACCTGTTGGAACGCTACTTGCCAGTGCCGGAATTTTTTCCCTAGCTTTAGGGATGGGAGCACAAGGCTTTGTCAGCGACTTAGTCAACGGATTCTTCATTCTAAGCGAGGATCAATATGATGTCGGAGATTTAGTTCAGATCGGAACTAGCGTTGGAACAGTTGTCCAATTAGGCCTTAGAACGACAAGACTTAAGGCTTCAGATGGTTCAATGATCTATATCCCTAATCGGAACATCACTGTTGTGCAAAACCTAGCTCACGGCGGCATTGGCTTAGACCTTACTCTAGATCTTGATGCCAGCAATGATATTAATAAAGTTGAACAGTTAATTAAGGAATGCAATCGTGATATCAAGGTAGAAAAAAAGACAATTATTCAAGGACCGACAATTGTCGGAATTACTGAACAAACAGGTAAAAAGTTTGTCTACCAAATTCATTTTCAGGTTAAACCTGGTAAACAAAGCGTTGTTCGCAATCTATATTTAGCTAAATATATTCAAGTCTTGCAAGAAAATAATATTAAATTTGCGGATGAACCAGTTGTTAAAACTACTCTTGCAAAATAAATAAACCGGAGATAAATTCATTTTTTGAACCTATCTCCGGTTTTATTTTATTCTTTTAATCTCAATAGTTTTGATAAATAGAAATAATTTCTAATACCACAACAGCTCACCTAACTCATTAATCAAACTGCGTTAGCCATGCAGGAAGTTCTTTTAATAACTTTTCAATTGCACGTCCTCTGTGAGAAATTTCATTCTTTTCGTCAATCGTCATTTGCGCAAAAGTCTTACCCTTTTCTGGAACATAGAAAAGTGGATCGTATCCAAAACCATCTTCTCCGCGTGGTCCTGGCATAATTCTACCTTCACACTGCCCACTTACAACCAAGTCTTGGTCAAAGTGATCAGGCATTGAAACGACAATGGTGGTATTAAATTTAGCAGTTCTTTTTTCTTCAGGAACGCCGCCTAATTCTGCTAATAATTTTGCATTGTTATGAGCATCATTATGAGCTTCTCCAGCATAACGAGCTGATCTGACTCCAGGGGCACCATCTAGAGCATCTACCATCAAGCCGGAATCATCAGCAATTGTTGCTAGTCCTGAATATTCTGCTAAAGCATGTGCCTTTAATTTGGCATTTGCTTCAAAGGTTTTTCCAGTTTCAGCAACATGTGGTGGATTATCTAAATCTGAATTTGTCTTAATATCTAAGTCAACACCTGCAGTTTTAAAGGCTTCTTTTAATTCTCTAACCTTGCCTTGGTTATTTGTTGCAAATAAAATTTCTTTTGCCATTATAAATTCTCCGTATCAACTCGTTCTGCAACTAAATTTTGATCCCCTAAAAATGCGCGCCCCATTGCGGCAAAATTATCAGGATCTCCAGTAGTGTAGTACTTATGATAAATTGACGGATGAATGTTAAACAATCCATCGCGCCGCATAACGTTAAAAGTATATTGTGCTACTTGATCTGCTGGATCAACAATATGCACATTTTTACCTAAAACTTCTGCAAACTCTTTTTGAATAATTGGGTAATGAGTACATCCCAAAACAAAAGTATCAAAATCTTTTTCCTTAAGTGGAATTAAATCGTGCTCAACAGCTTTAAGATTAGTTTCAAAATTCTTTCTTTGTTCAATTAATGGAGCTAAGTCAGGTGTTGCTACTTCAGTAACGTCAATTTCTGAATTTCTATATTTGATTTCTTTTTCATAAGCATGTGAATTAATGGTTACTGGGGTTGCACAAACTGCAACTTTGTTATTCTTCGTAGTTCTGGCTGCTGCTAAACTACCAGATTGAATTACACCGATAATTTGAACATCAATTTCTTTTTGAATAATGTCCATTGCAGCAGCTGTAGCTGTATTACATGCAAAGATAATTAGCTTAACATTCTTACTTAATAAAAAATTAACGCTCTTGCGAGTTAGTTCAATGACTTCTTCACGAGACTTATCGCCATATGGCATGTGCTTACTATCCCCAATAAAAATTGTCGATTCATTAGGAAGTTTATTAATCACTTTTTTAACGATTGTAAAGCCGCCAACACCTGAATCTAAGAGTCCAATTGGACGTCTATCCATAATTATTCCCCCTAAAGAAAAATTTTTGTTTTCTACTGTTACTAGTTTACGGTAAAATAAAAAAGAATAAAAGGGATGAAAACTTTATGGAAAACAATACTGAACAACCAAACGAACATGTATATTTTATTAATCAACTCTATCGTGACTTTTTATTACCAGAAATCTTAGGCGACGATAATGCTGCTATTCTTTACTGGGCTGGTAAGCGCGTAGCACGTCATTACGCTCTTTCTTCTTTTGACGATTTAGTTGAGTTTTTTAACATGGCTGAATTTGGTAATTTAGTCAAAGTTAAAGAACGTCGTTCCTCTATTACTTATGAATTAAGTGGTCAAACTGTTGAAGACCGTTTAAATAGTGATAGTAAAGAATTTTCACTTGAAAGTGGTATGATTGCAGAAACTGTGCAAACTACAATGGATCGTCCAACCGAATGTGAAATTGCTATTCTAGAAAAAGAAAAGAAAGTACAATTAGTAGCACGCTTTGGCTAGGCAACTAAATAGTCTATTTTTTCATCTTCCTGTATACTTAAAAATGAGTAAGAAATATAGGAGGAACACTGATGATAAAAGAATTTAAACAATTCATCGCACGTGGAAATGTGATTGATTTAGCTGTAGGTGTGATTATTGGTGCCGCTTTTACCGCAATTGTTAATTCGCTTGTAAAAGACTTGATTAATCCTTTAATTGGATTATTTATTGGCAAAATCGATTTGTCCAACTTGGTAGTAAAAGTTGGCGACGCAACATTTAAATATGGTAATTTTATCAATGCTATTATTAACTTTTTGATTATTGCTTTAGTTGTCTTTTTAATCGTAAAATCACTTAACAAAGTGATTAAAAAAGAGGAACAACAAGTTGATCCTACCCCTACAGCAGAAGATTATTTAAAAGATATTCGTGATATTTTAGAAAAACAATCCAATTAGAAAAGGACGGCTTTCGCCGTCCTCTTTGTTTGTTCTGATTTTTATTAGTTAGTCTGTATATTGATCTAAAATGCTGTTTAACTTTTCCTTTGGGGTGTAACCAGTCAAGCGATCAACAATCTTACCATCTTTCTTGATAATAAGAGTTGGAATAGCCATAATTCCCAAGTTCTTTGCAGTTTCTTGATTGTTGTCTACATCCATCTTAGTGAATCTTACGTCTTGACGTTCTTCAGCCAATTGATCAATAACTGGAGATTGCATTTTACATGGACCACACCAAGTTGCCCAGAAATCAGTCAAAACTACACCATTACTAGTTTCTTCTTCAAAGTTTTGGTCGTTAATTGCATCAACCATAGTATTACCTCTCTCGTATTAATTAAACTATATTAATAATATATCAGGATAACTTACTTTTTACAAGTAATTTGCTTACTTGAGTTGAACAATCGTTGCACCATTTCCACCTTCATTTGCTGGAGCATAATTAAAGGCTTTGACATGTCCACTACTTCGAAGATACTGCCAGACTCCCTTTCTAATTGCACCAGTACCGATACCATGAATAATCGTTACAGTGCTAAGCCCAGCCAAAAGTGCAGAATCAATATAACGATCTAAATTAGTCATTGCCTCATCATAGCGTTGACCACGCAAGTCTAATTCGCTATGAGCATTACTTCTTCTAAGCGAAGCACTAGTTGCTCTAACTGGTTGTTTTTGTTTCTTGGTAGTTCCATCAATTTTTTCAACATCACGATCACTAACTTTAACTTTAATGATACCCATTTGGACTTCATATTCATGTTCAGTTAACTTCTTAGTAATCGTCCCTGTTTGACCATATGAGAGCACTTTTACTCGGTCACCTACATTTACATGATGCCGACGTTTTTCACGCTGTAAGACCTTATTATTTGCCAAATTCTGAGCTTGACGTTCCAAACTATTCAATTCACCTTTAGCATCGATCAATTTATTTTCTTGAATACCAGCACCGTTTTTGCGTTGTTTTTCAAGTTCTTCAATAATCTTATCAGCTTTCTTGCGTCGTTTAGCGACAACTTCATTAGCTCTTTCTTGAGCAAAATCAAGTTGTTTTTGCAAGCGTTGATTATACCAGTCTAAAGCATCTTGCAATTTCTTTTCCAGTTTTTGAGCTCGATCTAGACTCGTTTCTAAACGTTGACGAGCAGTTGTTGCCGCCTTAGTTTGTGCATTTAAACGCTCAATCATCTTATTAATATCTGAATCGGTATCTTTGATCAAACTCTGAGCATTTTTGACAACATCTTCGCGCATTCCTAAGCGGCGCGCAATTGCAAATGCATTACTATGACCTGGAATTCCAATTTGTAAATTGTAGGTTGGTGACAAAGTCTTTAAATCAAATTCCATTGATGCATTAGTAGTGCGCGGACGATTATAACCATACAACTTCAATTCTGGATAGTGCGTAGTAACCATAATTTTAGCATTTTTCTTACGTAAAAAGTCCAAAATACTAATTGCTAAACTAGCACCTTCTTCAGGATCAGTCCCTGCTCCAATTTCATCAATCAAAACCAAAGTATTCTTGTCCACATTTTTCATAATGGCAACAATGTCATTAATGTGTGAGGAGAAAGTACTGAGGGATTGTTCGATTGATTGCTCATCCCCAATATCAGCAAAAATTTCATTAAAGATCCCAACTGTACTACCTTCTTCAGCTGGAATAAACAATCCTGATTGTGCCATTAATTGAAGTAAGCCAACTGTTTTTAAAGTAATTGTTTTACCACCTGTATTAGGACCAGTGATCAACATCGTATCAAAATCAGTACCAAGTCGTATATCGTTTGGCACAATTTTTTCTGGATCAATCAATGGGTGCCGCGCCTTAAGTAAGTTGACCGAATGGTCTTGACTAAGCTTAGGTTCGGTCGCTTTCATTTGCTTAGCTAATTTTGCTTTAGCTTGCAAGAAATCTAATTGGGTTAAAACTTCCGCAATTTGATTTAACTCTTCAATATCTTCTCTTGCTAAATCAGACAAATTTCGCAAAATACGATGAATTTCTTGTCTTTCTTGAGCAAGTAAATTTTGTTGACGATTGTTCAAATTCAATACGGCTTCTGGTTCAATAAACAAAGTTTGACCACTGGCACTTTGATCATGAACAACCCCACCAAATTTTCCACGATATTCTTGTTTAACGGGAATTACATAGCGGTCATCACGAATAGTTACAATCCCCTCAGACAAGTACTTACTACTATTTCCTTTAGTGTAAGATTCCATCTTATTCTTGATTTCTTCTTCATTGCTGCGCAGATCATGACGAAGGCGTGCTAAAGCAGAAGAAGCTGTGTCTAAAACTGTTCCGTCATAGTCAACCGACTTTTTTAATTCTCGATATAATTGATCTGGTACATCAAGTTGATCAAGTAAATTATCGATTGCGCTTAAGTCAACGTTATCAACATCTTCTAAGAACATATTAATTTCATTTGCTAAAGTCAAAACAAGCAATAAATTACCTAATTCTTGTCCATTTAAATTTGCTTTTACACTTAACCGCTTGGTGCTTGGCTTAACATCTTCAAAATCTGTTAAAGGAAGTTGTCCCTTCACTCTGAGTAAATTTGCCAAAGCAAAAGTTTGATCTAGACGTGATTTAACTTTGTCATAGTCAGTACTTGGTAATAATTCTTGAGCCTCTTTCTTTGCTGGCTCCGTAATCGTTAAATTCTCTAGGAGTTCAGTAATTCGACTGAATTCCATAATTTCTAAAATTTTCTTATTCATTGATATCCTGTAAGTTCTTAATTTCTATGTAATAACAAAAAGAGACTGGCTGAGCCAGTCATCTTTTTTATTCACTATTCACCGCTTAAACGGTCATCATCCAAGAATGTATTGAGTACTCCTTGAACCATATCCCATTCTTCATCAGATGTGATTTCATGTAAGTCGCTGCTTGTAACATCGCCTTCATCATCAGCATCATAACTGAAAGCCTGCACTTCAATATCTTCATCCTCAGCTATAGCTTCTGGGTAAAGAAGCACATAAGATTTATCATAGTCATCTGAATGGAAAGTGAACAAAATTTCATACAATTCTTCATTACCTTGATCATCAATCAAAGTAATTTGACGGTCCTTATCACCATCGTTATTCATGTTTGCTACCATTTTTATCCTTTCGGTGTAAGTCTAAATAGTTTTGCAAGATCAGTACTGCCGCCATTTGGTCAATTACTTCTTTGCGTTCATGACGATTATGCATTCCTGCTTCTTCAACAAGAACGCGTCTTGACTCAATTGTCGTTAACCGTTCATCTGAGTAATATACCGGCAATTTAAACTTATCTTCTAACCTCTTACCATAAGCTTTGCTGCGTTCAACTGAATGCCCAGAAGTACCATCCATATTTTTTGGCAGTCCTAAGACAAAACCGTCTGCATCATATTGACGTACGACTTTTTTTAGAGCTTTCATTCCAAAATTGTGACGTTTTTCATCAATCGAAATAGTCTCTACTTTTTGTGCAGTAAAGCCCAATTCATCACTTACAGCTACTCCGACTGTCTTAGAACCTATATCTAAACCAATTAAACGCATTACTTATCTTTACCGAGATAGCTCTTTACAAGCTCTTCAATGATTTCGTCACGTTCATGCTTAAGAATCAAATTACGAGCATCATTATGGCGTGGGATATAAGCAGGATCGCCAGAAAGTAAGTATCCTACAATCTGGTTAATTGGATTATAGCCCTTTTCTTCGAGCGCATTGTAAACATCTTGAAGAGTGTCATAAACATTTTTTCCTTTGTTCTGGTTAAAGTCAAAATGCATTGTCTTATCTAGCGAACTCATATTTATTCCTCCTGCCAACAATTTTACTTGAAAAAAGAACTAAACTCAATTATTTAATTTTCTGAAATTTCAGCAACTACAGTCTTAATAGCGTCTTCCAAACCTTCTGGCTTTTTACCACCGGCTTGGGCCATATTTGGACGACCACCACCGCCACCACCAAAGATTGGTGCAGCCTTCTTAATTAAGTCTCCAGCCTTAAGTCCTTTATCAAGTGCCTTCTTATCTAAACTAATAATCATGTTAGCCTTGTCATCACTCTTAGCTGCTAACACAAGAACATCTGACTTGTTACTGCTCTTCCAGTTATCAGCTAATTCACGCAAGTCCTTCATACCTTCAACTTCAGCAATTTCTGCAATAACAGTTAAATCACCAACAGTTTGAACGTTATCAAAGATTTCACCAGCCTTAGCTTGGTTAATCTTCTTGTTAAGTTCTTCAACTTGCTTTTGGCTATCGTGCAACTTAGTTTCAATTGAATCAATTTTATCAATAATATCGTCAACCTTAGTCGCCTTAACTTCAGCTTGAATGCTATCCAATAAGTCTGAACGGTTAGCTAAGTATTCGTAAGCCTTCTTTGAAGTTACAGCTTCAATACGACGCATACCTGCACCAACTGCAGATTCTGAAGTAATCTTGAAAATACCAATTTGGCTAGTGTTGTCACAGTGAGTACCACCACAGAATTCTGATGAGAAGTCACTCATTTGAACAACACGTACTTTGTCGTTATATTTACCATCAAATAAAGCCAAAGCACCCATCTTTTCACCTTCTTCAGGTGTGGTAATAGTGGTAGTTACTTGAATTGCTTCCCAGATCTTTTGATTAACCAATTCTTCAACTGACTTAAGTTCACGTGCTGTCATTGGTTCCATTGCTGTGAAGTCAAATCTCAAGTAATCAGGTTCTACTAATGAACCAGCCTGGTGAGTGTGATCACCTAAGATTTGACGAAGGGCTGCGTGAAGAAGGTGAGTTGCTGAGTGAGAGTGACGCAAGCCTTCACGACGTTCACGGTCAATCTTAAGAACGTATTCTTGACCCTTTTCAAGTGGTAAAACAATATCAACAAAGTGTAAGTTTTGATCGTTAGGTGCGTGTTGAACGTCAGTAACCTTAGCTACTAAATCACCATCTTGATTGTAAATATCACCATGGTCAGCAACCTGTCCACCACGTTCTGCATAAAATGGAGTCTTATCAAAGACTAAAACAGCTTGTTCACCATCTGCTTTATCAACTAACTTATCATCAACAACGATATCAATTAATTTGGCATGTGGTTCTTCATAAACACCGTATTCAAATTCTGAATCATCCTTGATGTTCATCAAAGTTACATCTTGACGCCCCATTGATTGAAGATCACCACGAGCCTTACGAGCACGTTCTTTTTGAGCTTCCATTTCTGCATCAAAGCCCTTCTTATCAACCTTTAATCCAGCATCTTGAGCAGATTCAAAAGTTAATTCGTATGGAAAACCGTAAGTATCAAACAACTTGAAGGCATCTTTACCAGAAATCGTCTTTTCTTCAGAATTTTGAGCATCATCAATTAATTCATCAAGTAGATTCAAACCTGAATCAAGAGTTGCACCAAAACGTTCTTCTTCGTTTTGAATGACATTAGCAATAAAGCCTCTTTGATCCATAACTTCTGGGTAGTGACTTTCCATGATTTCGCCAACTACTGGTACAAGCTTGTAAAGGAATGCTCCCTTAATACCCAAACGTTGACCGTTTAATGCAGCACGACGGATCAAACGGCGTAAAACATAACCACGACCATTGTTTGAAGGAAGAGCACCATCAGCAATCGCAAAGCTTACTGCACGAACGTGATCGGCAATAATCTTGAATGAAGTAGTATCTTCGGCATTTTCACCATACTTCTTATTGTCGCTCATCTTTTCAGTGGCATTAATAATTGGCATGAATAAGTCGGTTTCAAAGTTAGTTGGTGCATCTTGCAAAATTGAAAGTACACGTTCAAGACCCATACCAGTATCGATGTTCTTATGTGGTTGATCAACGTACTTGCCATTTGGTAAGTGGTTGTATTGTGAAAATACGATGTTCCAAATTTCAAGGTAACGAGCATTTTCACCACCAGGGAAGTTTTCTGGATCATCTTCAGCAACATCGTTATTTTCTTGACCACGATCGTAGAAGATTTCAGTATCTGGACCACAAGGACCTTCACCGATATCCCAGAAGTTGTCTTCAAGCTTTACAATATGGTCAGCTGGCATCCCTGCCTTTACCCAAACATTAAATGAGTCTTCATCCTTTGGATAAACAGTACAGTAAAGCTTATCCTTATCAAGACCAAGCCACTTAGGACTTGTTAAGAATTCCCAAGCCCAAGGAATAGCTTCATCTCTGAAGTAGTCACCTACTGAGAAGTTACCAAGCATTTCAAAGAAAGTCTGGTGACGAGCAGTTTTACCAACGTTTTCGATATCGTTAGTTCTGATTGACTTTTGTGAACTAGTGATACGGTGGTTCTTTGGTACAACTGAACCATCAAAATATTTCTTCATAGTGGCAACACCAGAGTTAATCCAAAGAAGAGTTGGGTCATCCTTTGGAATAAGTGATGCACTAGGCATAATCATGTGGCCATGTTCTTTGAAGAAGTCTAAGAACATTTGACGAAACTCTGAACTGGTTAGTTTCTTCATTTTTATCTCCTTAAAAACAATAAAAAACACTATTGCTAATTCAAGGACGGGGAAATACTCGCGGTACCACCTTGATTGCAACAGTGTTTGTTACCTCTTAATTATCTTTAATTCATTACTTAAAGGAGCACTTAGTAAAGCGGATTAAGCACTTCTCACCAACTAGCTCTCTCTTTGAAATCCCACTTTAAAAAGCATATCTTAAGCTGAAAATAATTGTACTACAAGCTACGCTTTTGTCAACGCCCTTGTTCACGGCGACGTTTTCTTTGTCGCTTAGCCTTTCTAACTTCATGGCGTTGTTCTAGTTTACGCTTTTGCCGATTATCTTCTTGAATTGCGCGCTTAATCTTTTTCTTATAGCCAGGCTTACGCTTACGTTTTTCTTTCTTAACGTATCCTACTAATTTAGTATCAAGTTTGCGATTCTTAGCTTGACGATTATCACGACTTCTGTAGTGCTTACGTGGAACTAATTCATCATTCTTGATTTCAACAAAGTCAAAGTGAACACCAAGCTTTTCAAGTTCAGCGATGCGGCCCATTTCCTCTTCGCGAATCAATGTAACTGCATGTCCTGGTAAGCCATTACGACCAGTTCGTCCGATTCGGTGAATCATAAATTCAAGATCGCGTGGAACTTCATAGTTAACAACTAAGCTGACACCATCGATATCTAATCCGCGCGCAGCTAAGTCACTAGCAACAACGTATTGGTATTGTCCTTGTTCAACTTGGCGCAAAGTTCTCTTTCGTTCACGTTCAGTAATTCCGCCGTGAATTTTAGCAACTTTTAAGCCTTGATCTTGTAAGTAATTAACTAATTCGTCCACCTTTTGCTTAGTATTAGCAAAAACTAAAGCCAGATAAGGTTGGCCCATTGTTAATAACTTGTACAAAATGTTTTTACGGTCTTTTGAACCGATATCGAGTAAATCGTTTTTAATAGTTGGAGCAATTACAGTTGGATTATCAATGACGATTTCATCTGGATGCGCCATATATTTACGTAAGAAGTTTGATAATTTAACTGGAATAGTTGCTGAGAAAGCGGCAATTAGTGTATTCTTCGGCAGTTTTGCCATCACTTGATCAATATCAGCTAAAAATCCCATATCCAAAGTCATATCAGCTTCGTCAATAATGAAATCCTTAACTTGATCAACTGCAAAAGCCTTCTTTTGAACAAAATCAAGCAAACGACCAGGAGTTGCAATAACTAATTGCGGCTTATTATTTTCAAGTCGTTCTAATTGTCTTTCGCGGTCAGTTCCGCCAGCAAGATGCATGATTGAGATATCAAGCTCTGATGCCTTACGTAATTCTTTAGCAACTTGATAAAGTTGATCAGCAAGTTCTCTACTTGGTGCGGTAATGATTGCTTGAACGTAATTTGCGTTTTCATCAATATCATTTAAAACTGGCACTAAATAAGAGTGTGTCTTACCTGATCCAGTTGCAGCTTGCACCACAACATTTAAACGGCTTAATAAAGCCGGAATCACCTTTTCTTGAACTGGGGTAGGTTTATCAAAGTGAATTTTTTTGAGTCCTGCTTGTAATTCAGGACGTAATCTTGAGTCTGTAAAAATATTATTCATGATCCTCATTGTACTTCTTAGTTACTTCGACAACTTCTTCAAAGATTTGTTTTACTTCGTCCATATCTTTGGCATTGGCACCTGAAGCTAATGCGTGGCCACCGCCATCATGCTTTTCAGCTAATTGGTTAATAACTGGACCTTTTGAACGGTAGTGAACGCGGTAAGTGCCATCTGGCTTTTCAACAAAGACATTCCAAGCCATAATGTCCTTAATTCGACCTGGTGTAGAAATAGTAACGGAAGCTTGATCATCAGTCACGCCAAGTTCTTTTAAGTCTTTTTGAGTTAATACAGCGTATGCTGCACCACTTGGATCAACAGTCATGTAATCAAGAACTGCTGCTTGAAGCTTAGCTTGAGCAAAAGTTACGTCACTAATGTTACGAGCGATTTCGTTAATATTAATACCTGTATTTGCTAATTGAGATGCAACATCAAAGGTATGAGCACTAGTTTCTGGATACATAAATCTTCCAGTATCACCAACAATACCAGCATAAAGTGGATAAGCAACATCAGCAGTAATTGGCAATTTTTCTGCATTTAAGAAATCAACAATAATTTCACTTGCAGCTGGAGCATCTGGATCAACATAGCTCATGTCAGCGTATGGATCAACATCTGGGTGGTGGTCAATCTTGATTAAGAAATCACCTTTGTCGTAATTCTTGTTAGAAATACGTGGAGTGTTAGCAGTATCAGTAGTAATTACTAATGCACCTTTGTAATCTTCAGGGGTTACTTCATCCATCGTGTTAATCCAAGTTAGGTCGCCTTCGTCGTTTTCACCGGCACATAAAATTCTCTTTTCTGGGAATTTTGCTTTTAATGCACGTGACAAACCAGCTTGTGAACCAATCGCATCTGGATCTGGGCTAGTATGGCGGTGCAAGATAATTGTAGGATATTCTTTAATTTTGGCATAGATTTCATCAAAAGTACTCATAGTTATAGTTGTTCTCCTTAATATTATTCTTATCTAGTTTAACAGAAAAGCGCCCAACTTTATAATGTCGAAAACAGATTTGTTTCTTCATAGATTTCTTGTTCAAGATCAGTTACAGATACTCCAAGAAGTCTAATGCCGCGAGTCACGAAATCTTCTTCTCTTTCTAGCAGTGCACGTGCTTCTTGATAAATTATTCTTGGATCTTGCGTTTTTTTCTTAAGCATTCGTCGTCTAGTAATTGTATAAAAATTCGTGTCACGCACTTTCAAAACAACACAACCTGCTTGCAAATTCCGCTCTTTGAGCATCTCAGTTATTTCTCTACTGTATTTTCTTAGTTGCGTTAAAGCAGCTTGCTCTTCAAAAATGCTTGGCTCAAACGTACGCTCTTTTCCAATTGATTTTCTCTGTCTTTCCGCTTGCACTGGGCTTAAATCGATTCCACGTGAATGCATTGCCAAAACATAGCCCATTTTTTTGAAACGATCAATCAAAGTTTGGACGCTGGTTTTTTGTAAGTCTTCACCGGTATTGATGTTCATACTGCGCAAAGTTTCCTGCATTTTTTTACCAACACCTGGGAACTTCTTGATATCTTGCTTTGCTAAAAAATTTAGTGCTTCTTCTGGCAAAATCACGGTCTTACCAAACGGCTTGGCATATTCCGAAGCCATCTTAGCTAAAAATTTATTATATGTTACCCCAAAAGAGCAAGTTAATTTTGTCGTCTTAAAAATTTTCTGCTGCATGTAATTCCCCAACTCAATCGAGGAATAATTACCCAACTTGTTCTGAGTTACATCTATATATGCTTCATCTAATGAAACTGATTCCACTTGATCAGTTACTTCATGCATAATTTCATGAACTTGAGCAGAAACTTGGCGATACTTTTCAAAATTAGGTGGAATAAAAACTAGCTGATCTTTAGGAACTTGCTCAACCGCCCTCATTGCCGGCATCGCACTACCTACCCCATATTTTCGCGCGACATAATTAGCTGTTGTAATAACTCCGTGACCATTATGTTTACGTGGGTCATGTGCTACAACAACTGCTTTTTCCTTTAAATCTGGGTGATCACGCATCTCTACTGAAGCATAAAAAGCATCCATATCCAGATGTATTATCCGGCGATGGATGTCGTTTTTAGGCAATAAATTATCGCTATTATTCATAAATCCAATGTGAGGTTGGTGACTCAAAGATGCTATTAGCTTCAACTGGTCCCATACGGTATGGCAAATATTGTGGAATGTCAGGATTCCCAGCTTCATTTTCTTTTTGCCAGGCAGCTTCAACTGCATCGATGAATTGCCAGTAGCGCTTTAATTCGCTCCAGTGAGTGAAGTTGGTTGAATCGTTAACAAAGACATCATGTAAAAGTCTTTCATAGCCGTCTGGAACTTGAGCTAATTCTTCTTTTGAAAAGGCATATGTCAAGTTTTCACGGCGAATTCCAGGTTCACTAATTTTCTTACCGTTAATAGTGAAGAAAATCTTGCTTTCAGGATCGATTTCAATTGAAATATTGTTTGAATGAGCACGACCATATGGGTTGTTGTGGTGCTTCAAAACAATGTCAATTCTGTTTTTCTTTTCCTTAAATTCCTTACCAGTTCTAAAGTAAATTGGAACACCTGCAATTGGACCGGCATTAAACTTAACTTCACCAGCCGCAAAAGTTTCGGTAGTTGAATCTTCTGCAACATTAGGTTCCTTGCGATAAGCAAAAGTAGTATCACTACCTGCATATTGACCACGGACAAAATGCTTCTTTACATCTTCTGCATTCGGAATAATTAAACTATCAAGCAATTCTTGCTTAGCTGCGTGAATTGAAGCAGCTGAAATATCCTTTGGCTCAGGCATTGCTAAAAGAGTGATGATTTGGAAGATGTGGTTTTGCACCATATCTCTTAAGGCACCAGAAGTTTCATAGTAGCCACCACGTGCTTCAACACCAAGTCTTTCAGCTAAAGTAACTTGAATATTCTTAATGTCATCTGAATTCCAGATATTCTTAACCAATGGGTTGCTAAAGCGAAGAGGTAAAATATTTTGCACCATTTCCTTACCCAAGTAGTGGTCAATTCTGAAGATTTCATCTTCTTCAAAAGAAGCAGTGATTTGCTTGTTAAGTTCTTCAGCAGAAGTTAAATCACGACCAAATGGCTTTTCAACAACGATTCTATTAAAGCCACTACCAGTCAACTTTTGATCATTAATGTGAGTAGCAATCGTGCCAAAGAATCTTGGTGCCATCGCCATGTAGAATAAGCGATTACCTTGTGCACTATAACGACTATCAAGATCAGCAGCCAATTCCTTTAAAGTTACATAGTGTTCAACATTAGTAACATCATGAGATTGGTAGTAGAAGTGACTAGCAAAATCCTTTACTTCATTTTCATCTACTTCATCATGAGTTTCATGAATAGCATCAGTAATTTGTTCACGGAAGAATTCATGAGACCAAGGACGACGGGCAGTACCGATAACCGCAAAATTATCATGAATTAATCCTTGTTCATATAAATTGAATAATGCTGGATAAAGTTTACGGTGTGCGAGATCCCCGCTCCCCCCAAAAAGAACCATAATTACAGGGATATTCTTCATTTTGTGCAACCTCCTATATGTTTTACAAAACTACTTATATTTTACAACACGAGCTTTTTAATCAAAATAAAAAACGCCTTTATAAGACGTTTTTATCAAAAATATTAATCTTTTGATTCTTCAGTAGTTTCTTCTGACTTATCAGCTTCAGCTGGCTTTTCTTCAGTAGTTTCTGCAGTCTTGTTTTCTGAAGGTGCTTCTGATTTTTCTTCTGCCTTCACTGGAGCAGCTTCTGTATCAGTGCCTGGAAGAATTTGACGAATTGCCATTCTGCTGAAAGTTAAGTAAATACCATCTGCGTCGATGACAACAGTCTTATCTTTATCATTGATAGAATCAACTTTACCGTGCAATCCATCAACTAAGATAACGCGATCGCCCTTCTTTAAAGAGTCCATCATTTCCATTCGCTTTTGTTGTTGCTTTTTTTGTGGGCGAATCATGCCGAAGTACATGAACACACCAATAATAATCAGCATTACCAACATCATCATGTTACTACCGCCAGCTGCACCAGCATTGCTTGCTAAAAATAAAGTATTCAAACTATTTCACCTCATCAAAATATATACATTATAACAATTATACAAAAAACTAGCTTCTATTGCACTAGTCTTCGTTAGGAATTGGCAATCCTAATTGTTCATAGGTCTTATTAGTAACCATTCTTCCTCGAGGCGTGAGTAAAATAAAACCATTTTGAAGTAAATAAGGCTCATATAAAGATTCAATTGTTTCGATATCTTCACCAATATTGGCTGCCAAAGTTCTAATTCCTACAGGTCCGCCGCCATAGCCTTCAATCATCGTTTTTAAGAGTTTACGATCAGTTTGATCAAGCCCTTCATCATCAACTTGTAATTGCTTTAAAGCGTGCGTTGTCGTTTCAAAAGAAATTGTTTTTTCGCCCTTTACTTCAGCAAAATCACGTACACGCTTAAGTAAACGGTTGGCAACACGCGGCGTACCACGTGATCTTCTAGCCAATTCATGAGCAGCTTCTGGCGCAATTGAAGTGTTGAAAACATCACTGGATCTTAAAATGATCTGTTCGAGTTCATCAATTGTGTAGTACTGCATGTGTTCTACAATTCCAAAACGATCGCGAAGTGGTGCAGACAACTGTCCTGCTAAAGTTGTTGCCCCGATTAAAGTAAATGGCGGAAGCGGTACGTGGACAGCATGAGTAGTTTCACCTTCACCAATCATGATATCTACATAGTAGTCTTCCATGGCAGAATACAGAACTTCTTCAATTGGTTTTGATAATCGATGAATTTCGTCGATAAACAAAACATCCCCAGGATCAAGATCTGATAAAAGGGCTACTAAATCACCAGCTTTTTCAATCGCTGGTCCACTAGTACTTTTTAAATTAACCCCTAATTCATGTGCAATAACAAAGGCTAATGTCGTTTTACCAAGTCCTGGTGGCCCATAAAGCAAGACGTGATCTAGTGCTTCATCACGCTTCTTAGCAGCTTTAATATAAACTGCCATTTCTTTTTTTACTCTTTTTTGTCCCAAATACTGATC
Organism: Lactobacillus kalixensis DSM 16043; assembly: GCF_001434335.1. Taxonomy (GTDB): domain Bacteria; phylum Bacillota; class Bacilli; order Lactobacillales; family Lactobacillaceae; genus Lactobacillus; species Lactobacillus kalixensis. The sequence goes on along the minus strand of NZ_AZFM01000003.1, from coordinate 83,471 downwards.
AAGAGTTTGCGGACGAAGAGTTAATTCCATTTGTTCTTCTGTTTGACCCTGCATTTCTTTTGAAGTTATTGAGTCATCTTTGTCTACCACAAAATTCACTTCCTTATGTCATTTTCAAACTAATGTTCAATTAAACATTATAGCATTATTTTTTAAGTAAAAGCGAGAGCCCATGCTTAATATATTGATCAGCAGTTTCTGCATCAACTTTGACCAATTTTGGAGTAATACGGTCGATTTCTTTTTGGGTGTATCCAAGCGCACTCAAAGCAAGAAGAGCATCGTGCAGAGCTGGTGTAATTCCTTCTGCTTCTTCATCTTTTCTGTCCAATTTTTGAACATAATCACCAAGCTTGCCTTTTAGATCAAGCACAATTTGTGAAGCGGTCTTCTTGCCCACACCTGGAAATCTGGTTAGATACTTCACTTCACCTTGTTCGATTGCTTCAGCCAAAGAATCACTATCTTCTGCAGCCATAATTGCTAGAGCAGATTTTGGACCAATTCCGCTAACGCTTAACAGTTTCAAGAACAATCCTTTAGCATCCTGATTCTCGAAGCCGTAAAGAGTAAAGCCGTTATTATCAGTAAAGTTTTGTTCAATATAAACTTTAGCCTTTTCACCTTGCTTATAAGCAAAAGGAGTTGGACTGTAGACTTTATAACCGATCCCGTTAACATCAACCACAATATAGCTTGGCGTTATCTCAGCAATAATTCCTTCAAAATATTCGTACATTAATTATTCATCCTTTTTAAACATTTTTCGTAAGTCGTTTGCACTTACTCTGACAAGTACTAGATTGCCTTCCGCATCATGATATGGGTCAGATGTAAGGCGCAATTTTTCTAATAAATTACTAGCTTCTGCATCAGATAAATTGTGTGTGCTAATTTCTTTTTTAGCTTGGCTTGCCGCAATATCTTTAAAAAAATTATTTACATTTTTGTTCTTATTCAAAAAGCGATCAAGAATTGAGCGTAAAGATTGTTCAATATCCCCCTTAATCCAAGTTGGATAAGAGCGAATAATAAAACTATCTTGGCCAAAGTCTTCTAAGAAGATCCCCAATTTGTTAATATCTTCAATCTTTTCTTTGATCTGCATAAAGTCCAAATTACCAAACTCTAAAACAAGTGGAGTTAGTAAACCTTGTTGAACAATTTTTTTGGCAGATAGAGCTTGATAGATTCTTTCAAAAGCTAGCCGCCGCTCAAGAGCTAATTTATCAACTAAGAACAAATTGTTTTGATTTTTAGCAAGAATGTAAGATGTCATTTGCCCAAGATAAATTAATTCCGGCATCTTATGAGCGACAGTTTCATCCCCGTCAGAAATAATATCAGAAGTGGTTTTTCCTTCACTAAAAGGCGTTAACTGCTTTTGCTTTGTCACATTTTCATTCCAAGTTGGCGTAATGACATAACGACTATCATTTCTTGGCAGATTTAAGTCCACATATTTAGTGACAACTTTTTCTTCTTTTTTTGGACTAATTTCTTCAGCTTGAAAAGGTTCATCGTTGACTTCTGGCACTTCTAAAGATCGACTAGTGTCGACAACATTTTTATTCAAATTAAACTTCAACTGATCGACTAAAGTTTCGCGTTTATTATTTAAATTCTCAAAACCACTGATTTCTTCAGTTCGAGCGATTAAGCTATCACTAATCGCTGAAGTAATTAGTCTGCTTAATTCTTTTTCTTTAGATAAACGCACTTCTTGCTTAGTTGGGTGAACATTAACATCAACAAGCAAGGGATCAACTTTAATATTAATGACTGCAATTGGATAATGCTTAACAGCAAGCTTTGAGCCATAACCTTCCATAATCGCTGTATTTAATTTGAAATTATGAATGTAGCGGCCGTTTAATAGAATGGAAATAAAGTTTCGCGTTGATCTAGTTAACTCTGGTTTTGAAATTAATCCTGAAATTTCAAAATCAGCATCTTTTTGAGAAATTGCCACCATTTTTTCAGCAATATGTCGTCCGTAAACATTAGCAACAGTCTGGTCAAGTTTACCATTGCCTGGCGTTCTCAACAGAATTTTACCTTTATTAGACAAAGTAATTGCAATCTGTGGATACCCTAAAGCTAGACGATTAATGATATCCACAATTTTCATTGTTTCAGTTCGCGGACTACGCAAGTACTTTAATCTAGCAGGAGTATTGAAAAATAAGTCACGAACAGTGATCTTACTACCTTTTTGTGCTGCCGAATCTTCCTGACTCTTCTTAACGCCGCCACTAAACTCTGCCCTTGTTCCAATTTCATCTCCGCTGCTAGTGACAATTTCAACATGAGCAACAGCAGAGATTGATGCTAAGGCTTCCCCACGAAAGCCTAAAGTTGAAACATTAAAAAGATCATGTTCATTGTTAATCTTGCTAGTAGCATGCCTTGTAAAAGCTAAATCAATCTGATCACGAGCAATTCCCGAACCATTATCTTGGACAACGATTTCCTTTAAACCAGCATCGACAAAATCAACTCTAATTCTACTAGCTCCAGCATCAATTGAGTTTTCCACCAATTCTTTTACAACACTAGCCGGTCGCTCAATTACTTCTCCTGCAGCAATTTGATTAGTTAGATTTTCCGATAATTCATGAATTTTAGCCATTACTAATCTTCATCCTTCAAATCTTGTTGCCAATCAGCCACCATTTGCATGATTTGAAGTGGCGTTTTATCGGCAATATACAAATTAGAAATTTGATCCAAAATATCTTTTTCTTTGTCAGAAACAACTTCTTGAGCATCATTTTCTTCTGCAACTTCTGGGATACTATTGGTACTACTTTCAGTAAACAAATCAAGTTGTTCACTGGCTGGGCCTAATTCACTGGCACCTTGAGCTTCAAGCCGCTTTAATAATTTAGTTGCTTCACGTAAAACCTTATTTGGCAGACCTGCTAATTGGGCTACGTGGATACCATAACTTTGGTCAGCGGGTCCTGGCAAAATCTTGTGTAAGAAAATTAACTTGCCATTTTCTTCAGTTGCACCAACATGAATATTCTTTAAATGCTCAAGACTCTTGTCTAGCCCAGTCAATTCGTGATAGTGAGTCGCAAACAAAGCTTTAGCTCCAACCTTGTCATGCAAGTATTCGACAATTGCTCCAGCTAAGGCCATCCCATCATAAGTAGCCGTTCCTCGTCCAATTTCATCGAATAAAACTAAACTTCTTCTAGTCGCATATTGCAAAGCTTCATTTGCTTCACTCATTTCTACCATGAAGGTACTTTGACCAGAAATCAGATCATCAGCTGCCCCAATTCTGGTAAAAATTTGATCAAAAATTGGTAAATTAGCACTGTCTGCCGGAACAAAAGCACCAACTTGCGCCATAATCGCAATCAAAGCTACTTGGCGCATGTAAGTACTCTTACCTGACATGTTAGGCCCAGTAATCAAAAAGATATTGGTGTCATTGCCCATTTTAATATCATTTGGAATGTAAGATCCTTCAGTCATAACTTTTTCTACAACAGGATGGCGCCCAGCAATAACTTCGATCTCTTGATCATCATCATGAAAAATAGGACGGCAATAGTTATTTTGTTCAGCAACTGTCGCAAAACTAGTGAAAACATCTAAGGCAGCTAATTGATTTCCTAATTTTTGTAAATCAGGGATGAATTTTTTAACTTCATCACGCAACTTTACAAATAAATCGTATTCAAGATCAGTTGAGCGATTTTGCGCTTCCATAATAAGATTTTCGTGCTCTTTTAATTCAGGCGTGATGTAACGTTCTGCATTAGTTAAAGTTTGCTTACGCGTATAACGATCTAGCGGAACCTTACTCTTATTACCATTTGAAACTTGGATATAGTAACCGAAAACCTTGTTATAGCCGACCTTCAAATTATCGATTCCAGTTTTTTCGCGTTCAGTTTGTTCCATTTCTGCCAGCCATTTTTTACCATTATTCATGGCATCACGATAGCGATCAAGTTGTGCATCAACACCTTCTTGAATTAAGCCACCTTCAGTGGTCAAAATTGGCGGATCACTGACTAAAGTTGTGGAAATTCGCTCTGCTACTCCCTTTAACGGATCAATTTTAGCAGCAAAATCTTTCAAAACATCACTATCTGATTGCAACAGATTTTCTAAAATTACTGGCACTGCTTTAAGTGAGCGTGAAAGCTGCAATAATTCACGTGCATTCACATTACCAAAGGCAATACGGCCAGTTAAACGCTCTAAATCGTAAACACCCTTTAAAGCATCTACTACATTTTCTCTAGTAAAGTAATTATCTAGTAATGCTTGAACCATTTCTTGGCGCTTGTTAATTTCTTCAAGTGACAATAATGGACGCGCTAACCACTGCTTAAGAAGTCGTCCACCCATGGCAGTATGAGTTTTGTCCAAGACCCAGAATAGTGATCCCATCTTCTTGCCAGTCTTAGCAGAAGCAATCAATTCCAAGTTATTTTGCACAGTGTGCGTCATTTGCAAATATTGGTTAACTTCATAGCTTTGGGCAATTTGCAGGTGGGCCAGACTTCTTTTTTGGGTTGTTAATAAGTAGCCAACTAATTGCTCTACAGCAGCTTTTTCAGCCTGATTATGCACACCTTGCTCAACGTAAGAAATTTCGGCATGCTCTCCTTCAAGCGGCGTTGGCGCAGAGACTGTAATATTAGTTTTGTGGAAAAAGTCCTTGTTGTCTGGTGTTAAAACACCGTTATACACAACTTCTCTTGTTCTTAAAGAAAGTAATTCATTTGCAACTCCTGCAAAAGTTTTTAAGTGTGTTGCATAGATTTCACCTGTTGATAAGTCACTATAAGCTAAGCCAAAACCACTTTTATTAGTTACAACAGAAGTTAGATAATTGGAATCTTTTGCCCCATTTGGGCCTTCTGTCATCATGGTTCCTGGTGTTACTAATTGAACAATTCCACGCTTGACCATCCCTTTAGCTTTTTTGGGATCTTCTAGTTGTTCACAAAGAGCAACTTTGTAGCCTTTTTCGACTAAAGTATTAACGTATGAATCCACAGCCATGTGAGGAACACCAGCCATTGGAATTGGATTTTTAGTCTTGTTGGAGCGGTGAGTTAAGGTTAATTCTAGAATTTGTGCTCCTTTAACAGCGTCGTCTTCAAATAATTCATAAAAGTCCCCAACGCGGTAAAAGAGAAAGGCATCAGGATACTGCTTTTTAATTTCATAATATTGCTCCATCATTGGAGTTTTACTTGCATTGGCCATTAAATGTTCCTTTCTTAATAGACGTACTCTAATAATTATACGCTGCTAAAGGCAAAAGAAAAAAGACCGGAATCCGGCCTTTTAAAAAAATATTTCTATTACTTATCAGCAACGATTACAAGTGACTTAATCGCTTCACGCTTGTCCATTGCTTCGTATGCCTTTTGAATATCAGCTAAATCAAAACGTTTGTTGAAAACCTTCCCTGGATCAATTTCACCATCTAAAACGGCCTTCAAAAGTAAAGTCTTGTCGTGAGTAGTTGCAGATGCAATACCACCACGTAGACCAACATTCTTCCAAAACATTGTGTTAGTATTCGGTTGAGTTTGAGGAACACCTACTCTACCAATAACTGCACCTGCTCTTGCAAGTTGACCTGCTTGTTGGATAGCACTTTCAGCACCAACACATTCAAGTACTGCATCACAACCTAGATTAAGCATCAAAAAAGGTGGTCATATAACAACCACCATTTTTTGCTATTCAACTAGTAAATATCTACTTAATATTTCCCCTCATCTTCTAGTAATTCCTTGGCTAACTCTAATTCTTTTTCTTGGTTTGGTGACATAGTTGGATATGCTAATGGTAATTTTTCAATCCGCTTAGTCAGAATATCTGATACGATTAACCGTGAATACCACTTATCATCAGATGGAATTACATACCATGGATTCTTCTTAGTTGAGGTAGAATTAATAGCTTTTTCATAAACTGCTTGGTATTTATTCCAATATTGTCTTTCTCTAATATCAGAAGCGGACAACTTCCAATTCTTGCTTGGAGTATCGATTCTTGCCATGAAACGCTTCTTTTGTTCCTGCTTAGAAATATTAAGGAAGAACTTCAAAATCACATAACCATTTCTAGTAAGGTAATTTTCAAAATGGCGAATATCTTTATATCTCTTATTAAAGAACTTATCACCAACATCATTCAATGAATGAATATTTGGCAAGTCTTCATGCAAAAGAATTTCTGGGTGAACTCGTGTTGCTAATACATCTTCATAGTAGGAACGATTAAAAATTCCGACATGTCCACGTGCTGGCAGTTTTTTATTAATCCGCCATAAGTAATCATGAGCCAATTCTTCAGCAGTTGGTTGCTTAAAACTTGCAACATTAAATCCACTTGGATTTACACCTGAAAGAATGTGTTTAATCATACTATCTTTGCCTGCAGAATCCATCCCTTGTAAAATAATCAAAATACTGTATTCATGCCGGGCATATAACTTAGCTTGAGCCTTTCTTATCCGTTTTACATTCTTCTTAATTTGCTCCTTGATTTTTTTAAGGTCCTTACTTGAATCTTCTACAAAAGTTGGAGTTTTTGAAATATCAAAAATATTATTACTGTAACGAAATTGCTTTGTCTTCATAATTAAATTTCCTCTTTTCTTTTACTTCAGTAATAAGAAATTATTAGTCCAAAATTAGACCCGTAATTTTATTATGACTAAGCATTTTTGTTGTATTGTCGATTCATGCTGCTTGATGGTTATATACTTTTTCAATCCACATTCTGATAATATTCAAAATAAACATCCAAATAATGTTATAAATCCAGACTTCAGCAATCATCCCTAATGAGATCTTGGGTACTAACCAACCAAAGTAACAAGCACATGCTGCAAAAACTTGTGTAATTACAATCGCCCAGAATAAGATCTTAGCTGGAAATGGTCTCTGGAAAAACCAACGTGTTTGACGGGTAACAAATAATAGCAAGTGTCCACCAGCTACTAATTGCAAGAACATAATCGTTTGTAATTGTCCTGTGCTATTTACAGTAAAGAAACTAATTGTACCTGGGTTCTTAACTGATAACCATCCGATGGTAAGTAAAAGCATTGATTGAATCACAGCAAACAAACCTAAAATTGAAGAAGTAGACAAGATTCTCTTCATATTCCATCTAATCGGTTTTTTACTGATATAAGTATTATCATAAGCAATTGTCATTATTGGTAAGTCATCAAGAAGTGACATAACCACAATCATAATCGCTGTAAGCGGCTGGAAATTGAGAAAAATTGAGGACAAAACAACTAGGAACATAATATTCATAGTCAATGCCACACGATAAACAGTATAACTAGTAATTCTAGCGAAGATTTTTCTAGCCTCAATAATAGCTGTTTGAATTACTGATAAACCCGGTGATGTCAATATAAGAGCTGCTGCATTTCTAGCTGCATCAGTAGCACCATCAACGGCAGTACCACAATCAGCTTGTTTCAAAGCTGGCGCATCATTAACACCATCTCCAGTCATCGCAACAATATGCCCTTGTTTTTGTAGACTTTTAACAATCGCATATTTGTGTTCAGGAAAAACTCTAGCAAAACCATCAGCTTCATCAATTAATTTTGCTATTTTTGGTGAAACATTATTAGGATCTAGATCTTTCGGAAAGACTTTTGAAGCATTATAAATCTTAGTACCCATACCTAACTTTTTAGCAGTTTCAATTGCAATCGCTGTATCATCCCCAGTGATCATCTTGACATCGATACCTTCATCTTTACATTCTGCAATCGTCTTCTTTGAATCAGGTCTTGGTGCATCAAACATTGATAAAATTCCAAGTACAGTCCAATTTTTACCTTCGTCTGTACTTTCAGCAACCCCTAAAGCACGATAACCATGTTTAGCTAAATTAGCAGTAATTTCATTAACTTTATCTTTAACCTGATCGTCAGTTGCTAAAGCTGCGACAACTTGTGGTGCACCTTTAATTCCCCAAAGAGATTTATTAGTCTTTTTATTATGTAAATGAGCCTCCATTTTCTTTGTTACCGGATCAAACGGAATAAACTTATCAGTCACCCATTCATTAAGCTTATCCTTGTCTTTCAATGCGTTGAGAACAGCATTATCAATGGGATCATTATTATTTTTATTTGAAGCAAGCGAGCCAACCAAGATAACATCTTGCGGAGCTTTTGCATTGATCAAGACAGTGTTACCTAGTCTTAATTTATTTTCGGTTAGTGTACCAGTTTTATCACTACATAAAATATCAACACCAGCCATTGACTCAATTGAAGAAAGCTTTGAGACGATTGCCTTCTTCTTTGATAAGTTAAGTGCTCCTAATGCCAATGTAATTGAAAAGACTGTTGGCATCGCAACAGGAATTGATGCTACTAATAAGACCAACACGAATTGCAAGATACTTAAAGCGGTATTCAAACCAAATGTATGTGCAACCAAGTCATTGTAAACTCTAAAGGCAACCATAATGACGGCTAAAATTACAGCCACAAATATTAAATAGTTACCAATCTTAAACATTGCTTCTTGGGCGCGACTTTTACTTCCAGCTGAGGCAACCAATTTAGCTGTCTTACCAAAGAAAGTATGTGATCCAGTAGCAATTACAACACCAGTCATTGCACCTTCTTTAACAATACTGCCTGAATAAGCTTCATCACCAGTTTTCTTAGTCACAGGTAAACTTTCACCTGTTAGTGCCGATTGGTCAATTGAAGCATAATCTCCACTAATAAATCGCATATCAGCTGGAACAATTTGGCCAAGGCGCACCTTTACAATATCGCCTGGAACCAAGTCTTTTGCAGGAATTGTTTCAAATTTGCCATTTCTTTTTACATTAGCAGTTGGGGCTAAACCTTTTTTCAATGCTGCCAAGGCATTAGAAGATTTGCTTTCTTGCCAAAATTCAATACAAGCATTAAATAGTAATAACGCCAAAATAATTATGAAGTCGTCCCAGTGCCTAATAAAAGCAGAAACAAGTGCAGCAACTTCAATCATATATGCAATTGGACCAGTGAAGTTTTTCAAAAACTTTAACCACATTGGTTCTTGTTTAGCGGTAATATCGTTTGGACCGTATTCATTTAAACGTTTTTTTACTTCTTGAGTAGTTAATCCTACTTGAGAATTAACATCCAATTTAGTCAAAACAGTTTTTATGTCGGCTTTTTCTAAATCAGTTTGTTTTTCCTCATTCATTTTAAACTCCTTTCCTTACATCTTGTTTTTAGTATAGTCTTATTTTGCAAATAAGGTTATTAATACACCTTGCAAATAATGTTTGATTTCAAGTATTAAATAACGCAGCTTAACTTAAGGGATAGATTATGTGCTACTTTTTCGAAAATATAAAATAACGCAAAAAAATACACTCTAGTAATCACTTCACTAGAGTGTATTCATGTCTTATCTCTTTAAATTATAAACTAACTTTTACATACCCATTCCTGGTGCGCCTGCTTGAGGAGCTTCTGGCTTTTCTTCAGGAATTTCTGCAACAACAGCTTCAGTAGTAAGAAGAAGTGCAGCAATTGAAGCAGCATTTTGTAAAGCGGTACGAGTTACCTTAGTTGGGTCAATGATACCAGCTTCTACCATGTTTTCCCACTTGTCGGTAGCAGCATTGTACCCAATTTCGTTATCTTCATTTTCAAGCTTGTTCAAGATAACTGCGCCATCTTTACCTGCGTTTTCTGCAATTTGACGAACTGGTGCACTCAATGCTCTAAGAACAATGTTGATACCAGTTTGTTCATCTGGAGTGTCACCCTTAAGGTCCTTAATAGACTTTTCAACGTCTACTAATGCAGTACCACCACCAGCAACGTAACCTTCATCAACAGCGGCACGAGTTGAGTTCAAGGCATCTTCAATTCTGTAACGACGTTCCTTAAGTTCAGTTTCAGTAGCAGCACCAACGTGGATTACAGCTACACCACCAGTTAACTTAGCAAGACGTTCTTGCAACTTCTTCTTGTCGAAGTCTGAAGTAGTTTCTTCAATTTGCTTTCTGATTGAGTCTTCACGTTCTTTAATAGCATCCTTTGAACCACTACCGTCAACAATAGTAGTTGAGTCCTTAGTTACAGTTACACGACGTGCTTGACCTAATTGATCAATCTTGGTGTCCTTCAATTCAAGACCTAAGTCTTCAGTAATTACAGTACCACCAGTCAAAGCTGCGATATCTTGTAATTGTTCCTTACGACGGTCACCAAATCCAGGAGCCTTAACAGCTACAACGTTGAAAGTACCACGAATCTTGTTCAATACAAGTGTTGGAAGAGCTTCACCAGTAACATCATCAGCAATGATCATCAAAGCCTTACCTTGTTGAACAATTTCTTGTAATAATGGCAAGATGTCTTGGATGTTAGAAATCTTCTTGTCAGTAATCAAGATGTATGGATTATCAAGATCTGCTTCCATCTTATCATTGTCAGTTACCATGTATTGTGAAAGGTAACCACGGTCAAATTGCATACCTTCAACTACTGAAAGTTCAGTTTCAATACCACGTGAGTCTTCAATAGTGATAACACCATCGTGACCAACCTTTTCCATAGCGTCAGCAATCAATTCACCAACTTCTTTTGATGCTGAAGAAACAGCAGCAACGTTAGCGATTTGTTCCTTTGATTCTACGTTGTGGCTAATCTTGTGAAGTTCATCAACAGCTGCCTTAGTAGCCTTTTCAATACCACGACGGATACCTACAGGGTTTGCACCAGCAGTAACGTTCTTCATACCTTCACGAGCAATTGCTTGAGTCAAAACAGTAGCAGTAGTAGTACCGTCACCAGCAATGTCGTTGGTCTTTTGTGCAGCTTCAGCAACAAGCTTAGCACCCATGTTTTCGTAGTGGTCTTTTAATTCAATTGACTTAGCAATAGTAACACCATCGTTGGTGATGTCTGGATTGCCGTAGCTTTGTTCCAAAACAACATTTCTACCCTTAGGACCAATAGTAGTCTTAACAGTATCTGCTAACTTATCAACACCCTTTAAGAGTGAACGTCTTGCGTTTTCTGCGAATTTAATATCTTTTGCCATAAACTAATTACTCCTTAGTTTAGATTATTTCTCTTAATTTATATTCCAGTAGTCAATTACTTAACGATTGCTAAAATGTCCTTTTCACGAAGAACTAAGTACTTTTCGCCTTCGTATTCAACATTAGTGCCTGAATACTTATCATAAAGAACAACATCGCCTGTCTTAACAGTCATTGGCAACTTTTCACCGTTGTCAGCATATGCGCCGCTACCTACAGCAACGACTTCGCCTTGAGTTGGCTTTTCTTTAGCATTGGAAGCTAAAACAATGCCACCAACAGTCTTTTCTTCTTCATCTTTAACTTTAACGACTACACGATCTCCGATTGGTTCTAACACGTTCAAATACCTCCTGGAATTATCTTTTAATTTTTTATTTTCTAGTTAATGATTAGCACTCACATTTATCAAGTGCTAACTTACATTTATTAGTTTAACATGTTTATATAAGAATGCAAGAAAAAATTAGCACTCTTTTATAAAAAGTGCTAATTTCTTCTTTACTTATTAATATGATGTACTCCAAGGTCTCCCATATTCTGCTTACCTTGCAAGATCAACTTAGGACCATCAGCCTTGCTATAATCAATCTCAACATCACCAAAGCCACCTTGCAAGTTATTAACCACTTGCCAGTCCTTGGGAATATAGAGAGCAATATCACTCATTGAACTATTGATGTTGACAATTACTTCATCCCCAGCAGCCCGAGCATCATCTAAATACACATCAATATCACCCATCGTTGAATTAATGGTAATAGTCTTCAGATTTTGTGAATGAACATAGCGAGAAGCATCCGACATCTTTTCACTAATTACAACATTGTCACTATTAACACCGAAGCTAGTGTCATTCAAAACATTATCTGCTTTAAAAGAATGATCATTTTTTAAATCTGACCAATTTGCATTAACTCTCTCACCGTTGATGATCACAGTCGGTTTGAAACTTTTCCTAAAAACCAAACTTAACCCGATTGAGGCTAAGAGCGCCACAAGTAAAATCGTCCAAGGTGACAAAACTTCAATATGTAGCGGCTTAACATAAACAATCAACAAGAATGCAATTGAAAAGATTGAACCGTAGAGATTCTTATTAAAAAGTGATGTGATTAAACTTGCTGTGAAGATAACAGTCCAAAAGATTGACCAAAATCCGATTGCAACTGGAAGTAAATTTAATTGATCAACCACTAAAAAGATGGCGGCTGCAATAAAGCCAACACCCCACACAATTCTTCCCCATTTAGCTTTCATTAGTTAGTCCTTCTTTCATCTAATTTATTTCTTAAATCACGATAATAACGTCGAGAGACGTAAACGGTTTTATAAGATTCATGAAATTGAATCTGGCAATTAGAAATTGATCTAGTTAAAGCATAGATCTGATCAAGGTTCAAAATTGTCGATTTTGATACCCGCATGAATTGTCCGCCTAATAGATTTTCTAATTCATACAATTTGTATTTCACAGCATAACTATGGTCTGTAGTATGAGCCATTACCTGTTTGTCGGCAGTCTCAAAGAAGAGAATTTGATTTAAATCAAGATAGTAAGCTTTATTGTCTCTTATTCCGGTAATTTGGTCAGGATGAGAAGATTCATCTTGGAGTTTATGATAGAGTCGTTCAATTTCTGGCGTGATCTTATTTGCTTTAATGATTACGACTGATTCTTGATTATCAGGATCAATTTCCAGTTTCACCTTCACTATTTTCACCTCATCTTTTATTTTCCATATCATTATTACACCGCGTTTTATTAAGGAAAGCTAGCCGTTTTGACTAAGTGGTCAAATAGATTAGCTAAGTGGTTTCCTCTTTACCACCAAGAGAAAATAGCGGTAAGAACTGCATCAATTGCACCTTCTGTTAAAGTGACTTCCAAGTATTTCTTATAAGCTTTTCCAAAACTGCTATATTCGTAAGTTTTATTGTGCTCTTCGTCGGTAAAATAGTATTTGCCATTTTTTCTGCTGCGTAAAGTTTTAAGCAATGTGAAAATCAAACCTAAAATAAAGAAAAGAACTATGAAAAATACTACGAAAACAATCCCTAACCAACTTTGCAATTTATAGCTAAGTCCTAAAGAAAGGAGCCAGAAAAAGTAGAAAATAAAACTCCACCCATTAGCAAAAATATGGGGCACCTTAACTTTCAGACTTACTAAAAGTGCTGGAATAATCAATAAACTTGTAAAAATTAGCAAAGTAATACCATATATTTTAGAAATATTTTCTAATCCACCAAAAATGACAAAGACTGCTCCTAAGATCCAATAAAAGAGCAGAGCTAACCACATATTTTTTGTTTTCTGGTTCATTAAAATCACTACCTATCTTTTTCATTAGAATAGCATGAAAAATCGCCCAAGAATATTTCTTGAGCGATTTTTTTCATTGCATATTTAATTTCTAGAGGAGTATAAGCAATTATTCGTGAGCAGTAACAGCAATCAAATTGTCGCCGTGCTTGTCACCAGCATCACTAATTCTTGAAACATTAGCATAGTTAGCAGTGTTAGTAATGATTACCATTACAGTAGTATCATAACCAGCCTTCTTCACAGCATCTAAATCAACTGTACCAAGCTTGTCTCCTTTTTCTACTCGTTGACCTTGCTTAACAAAACTTTCGAAGTGTTCACCCTTCAAGTTAACAGTATCAAGACCAACGTGGATCAATACTTCAGCACCATCATCTGATTTAATACCGTAAGCGTGCTTAGTTTCGTAAGCAATAGTTACAGTACCAGTTACTGGTGCGTAAATTGTACCATCACTAGGAATTACAGCAGCACCGTCACCCATCAACTTAGCTGAGAAGACTTGGTCGTTTACCTTAGTCAAACTTTCAGGTTCACCATCAACTGGAGAAGCAATAACTTCATCCTTCAAGCTTAATTGTTCTTTAGAAACTTTTTCAGCTCTTTGAGTTTCTTCTGCTTGACTAGTTGCGTCATTAACTGGAACATCTTGTTCAGCAACTTCTTCCTTCAAGTGTGACTTACCATAAACGTAAGTAAGTGCAAAGGCAATTACGAAACTGATAGCAACTGATAGAATCCAAACTGGAATAGTTCTTGGGTAAATTGAAAGGAATCCGAGGAATCCTGCACTACCCATTGAAGCTGCAGTAACGTGAGTTAATCCTGCAACAAAGGCTGCAATACCTGAACCGATTAAGGCACAGAAGAATGGGAACTTGTACTTCAAGTTAACACCGAAAAGTGCTGGTTCAGTAATACCAAGAAGTGCTGATACACCTGCTGAACTTGATAAACCTTTCATCTTTTCGTTCTTAGTTAAGAAGTAAACTGCAAACGTTGCAGCACCTTGGGCAACATTGGCCATACATGCAGTAACGAAGATGAAGTCACCTGCACCACCATGGTTTTGTGCGAATTGACTTACCAATTGAGTTTCAACAGCTGGGAAACTTTGGTGAAGACCAGTAGTAACAATAGCTGAGTATGATAAACCAAATACACCCATACCAAAGGCGCCAGTAGTGTTGTAAAGCCATACAATAGCAGCAGTAATCCAGTCAGATACACCCTTGAAGACTGGTCCAATAACAGTGTAAGTTAAGAAACCAGTGATCATTAATGAAAGAAGTGGAGTGAATGTAAAGTCAACTGCTGAAGGCAAACGTTTATGTAAGTTCTTTTCAAGAATTGCCAATACCCACACAGCTACTAAAACCGGAATAACTTGGTATTGGTAACTTGTTTGAGGAACATGCCAGCCCCAAAGATCCCAGAACTTAGTTGGTCCTGCTAGACCTGGTGTGGTCATAATCATACCAACAGCAGCACCTAGATATTGGTTAGCACCGAACCTTTTGGCTGCCGAAATACCAACTAGAATTGGCATGAAGATAAATGGCGCAGCTGACATAACCTGAATCATTTCTGAAAGGCCGGCAGCGTTTGGGTACATTTGAACAACTGACTTAGGACCAAATAGTCCTGGTGAAGTCAAGAAGTTGTTCAATGCCATCAGCAAACCACCAGCAACTAAGGCCGGAATGATTGGAACGAAGATGTCAGACAAGAGCTTGATGAAGTCCATTACTGGATTCTTCTTTTGATTACCTGCAGCAACCTTCTTTAAATCTTCAGTTGACAATTCTTGAAGACCAGTTATCTTAATTAGCTCATCGTAAACGTCATTAACATCCCCTGGTCCAATAATTACTTGATATTGACCATTGGTCTTAAAAGTACCCTTTACATCTGGATCATTATCTAAAGCCTTTTGATCAATGTCATTATCATCTTTAAGCACTAAGCGTAAACGAGTAGCACAGTGAGCAGCTGCAACAAGATTGTCACGGCCAACATCCTTAATTACTCGCTCAGCCACTTTTTTATGGTCCATAATTTTCCTCCCTCGCGAAAAACATGTAAACGCTTTTATTTGTTTTCTCAATAACTATGATAGCGTATTCTTAAAATATGTCAATCGTTTGACATATATTTTTTCAAAAAAGTTTTAGTCATTCTAAAATCACTGATAATATAGGCTTTTGATTATATGATAATCGTTTGACATAAATTGGCATTTCTAATAAAATATTTTTAGAAATAGCGCTTACACGGAGGTATTAATTATGGAATGGACACAAGAAAAAAGATACTTACCTTATAACAAATGGGACGCAGACACTCTGCTTCATTTACAAGCTCAAGCAGCAAACTCTCCTGCACAAATGCACTATCATTTGCGTCCAATATCTGGTTTAGTTAACGATCCAAATGGTTTTTCTTTCTTTAATGGTGAATACCACCTCTTTTATCAATCATTTCCATTTGGAGCAGTCCATGGTCTTAAATCATGGTGGCACTTTAAATCAAAGGATCTAGTTCACTGGGAAAACTTAGGTATCGGCTTAGAACCTGATGCAAAAGCTGATTCACACGGGGCTTACTCTGGTTCTGCTAAACAAATTGGTGATAAATTATTCATTATGTATACTGGTAACCACCGCACCGATGATTGGGAACGCATCCCTTATCAAATTGGCGTCTGGATGGATAAAGATAACAAATTAGGCGAAAAGGAAATCTTATTTAAGAATCCTGATCACATTAGTGAACACTTCCGCGATCCTCAAATCATCGAGAAAGATGGAAAATACTACGCTATCTTAGGTGCACAAGATGAAAAAGAAAAGCATGGCCATGTCGATGTCTGGTCTTCTGAAGATCTTAAGGATTGGAAAGAACTTGGTTTCTTAGACTTTTCAGATAAAGATATGGGCTATATGATCGAATGCCCTAACTTAGTTGAAGTTGATGGCAAAAACGTTTTGATTTTCTGTCCACAAGGCTTAGATAAGTCAATAGCTGACTACGACAATATCTACCCTAATATGTACGTTGTAGCCGATCAAGCCGATTTAGAAAACCACACGTTAATGAATTCTAGTCAATTAAAGAACTTGGATGATGGATTCGATGTGTATGCAACTCAAGCTTTCAATGCACCTAACGGTAAAGCATATGCTGTTAGCTGGGTAGGATTACCAGATATTTCCTATCCAACTGATAACGAAAATTGGGCTAATTGCTTGAGCCAAGTTAAGGAATTAACGATTGAAAATGGTAAGTTATTGCAAAAACCAGTTGATGCAATCAAGTCATTACGTGAAAATGAACAATCCTTCATTGATGAGCGTGAATTAACTACTAAAGCTGGTCAACAATACGAATTGAAGATGAAGATTTCTGCTGGTCAAAAGGGCAATCTATATTTGCAAGCAAACAGCGATCTTAGCGAAAACCTTAAATTATCATTTGATACTGAAAATGGTGAATTAGTGTTAGATCGTTCAAAAGCTGGCGAAGTATCGGCCAACTACGGAACTAGTAGAAAGATTGTTTTAGCTAAGAATAAAGATTTAGATTTAGATATTTTTGTAGATCATTCATTAATCGAAGTGTTTGTAAACGGTGGTGAACACGTCTTAACCGGTCGTTTCTTCACTAACCAAGACTCACAAAAGATTGTCTTTGACAATGAAACAAGCTACCAAGCAACACTTTGGCAAATGAAAACTATTTTGTAATTAGGTGATTAAGATGGCCGTAAAGTTATCTGACGTAGCAAAAAGAGCAGGGGTTTCCGTTACTACATGTTCAAGAGTAATTAATAATCATGGCTATTTAAGTCAAAAGACTAAAGATAAAGTTTTTCAAGCAATGAAAGAGTTGAATTATCAACCCAACTCTTTAGCTCGCTCTCTTCAAGGCAAAAGAATGAACTTAGTAGGATTGATTTTCCCTAATATTACTAACCCATTCTTCGCGGAATTAATTGAAACAATTGAAGAAAAGCTATTCTTAAAAGGTTATAAAGTTATTCTTTGCAACGCAGGTAGAGATAAAGATAAGGAACGCGAATATTTAAAAATGCTATCTGCCAATCAGGTAGATGGTATCATCGCTGGTGCTCACAATTTAGGGATTGAAGAATATCAAAAATTAGGCTTACCTATTGTATCTTTTGATAGAAAATTATCCAATCAGGTACCTATCGTAAGTTGCGATAATTATCAAGGAATCAATTTAGCAGTTCATGACTTATTACAAGCTGGCTGCAAAAATATTTATTTTTTGGGAAATAAAAATAGAAAAGGTAATCCAACTGACCAAAGATTGCAGGCTTATCTTGATGCTGCTAAAGAAAACAAGTTTGAACCTCATATTCGCTCAGTTGCCTTCTCTGATTCTGTTTTACTGAAAAATATGCGTATTCATCAAATGCTAGAAGACGATCATCCCGATGGCGTAGTCGCTACAGATGATCTAACCGCTATCTTGGTGTTACAAGAAGCAGCTAAGTTAGGCATTAAGGTCCCTGAAGAATTAAAGGTTATCGGCTTTGATGGAACTCAAGAGATTCAAACTTACCATTCAGAATTATCAACAATCGCTCAGCCAATTGAGGACATTGCAACAGTTTTGGTTGATTTACTTCTTCAAAGAATTAGTGATCCGAATAAAAAACTTGAACAAATGCAATATAAATTGCCAGTTAAATTGATTAAAAGTAGAACAACGGCATAAAAAAAGCCACGCGTTAACCCGCGTGGTTTTTGCTTTAGGCATTTACCCAATTTTATAAATCATTCTCTTTTTCTGAATCTAAGAAATAAATCAAAGTCTGTAATTCAGTAGCTAGGTCCACATTTTGAATACGAACATTTGATGGAGCTGATAATCTAATTGGTGTAAAGTTCATAATTCCCTTAATCCCTGCTTCCACCATCTCATCAGTTGTCCTTTGTGCAGCACTAGATGGCACAGTCAAGATTGCAATAGAAATCTGCTGATCACTCAATTGCTGCTTTAAATCAGCCATATCGTAAACTGGAACTCCACTCAAAATGCGACCTGTAATGTCTTTGCTAATGTCAAATGCGCATGAGATACGAATATTGTTACTACGTTTAAAGTTGTAATTCAATAAAGCTCTACCTAAATTACCTACTCCAACTAAAGCAACATTAGTTAAAGTATCTTGATTCAAGATTTTTTTAAAGAAACTCAACAAGTTTTTAACATCGTATCCATATCCACGCTTACCTAACGCGCCAAAATAAGAAAAATCTCTTCTAATTGAGGCACTATCAACTTGCACCGCTTCAGATAATTCCGTTGAAGAAACTTTTGACTTTCCTTCTTCATTAAGAATAATTAAGTAACGGTAATACAGTGGTAATCTCTTAGCGGTGGCTTTTGGAATTTTTATTTTTTCCATAAAGTGTTAGCCTCCTATTCTCTTTATGTTTGTGAATACACAATCAAGCATATATATCATACCTGGTATTAGAGGATCTTTGCAAGCGATATTTTCACAATCACAATATATTTAATTGAAACTAAAAAATTCATCCATATGTTAAAATAATTGTTAGGTGAAGAAATTATGATTATTGCACAAGGGCACGATCTTGAACAACAATTTGGTGCCAATACATTATTTAAAAACGTTAACTTTTCAATCGATTCTAACGCTCGTATTGGTCTTGTTGGACCTAACGGGGTTGGTAAAACTACATTATTAAAGATTATGACTGGTCAGCAAGAACCAACCCATGGTGAATTCACCACTAATAAGGGAATTCAAGTTGGTTATATTGCTCAGGAAAATGCATTAGATGAAGACAAGACTATTTGGGACGAAATGGAAGAAGTCTTCACTCCTTTGATTAATAAAGGAAAAAAGCTAGAAGAAATGCAAATGCAAATTGCTGATCATCCTGAAGACCAAGAACTCTTGAAAAAATACGATCAGATGCAATTTGACTTTGAACAAGAAGGCGGCTACACATATCAATCTGACATCAAGAGTATTTTGAATGGTTTTAAGTTTCCTGAAAATACTTGGCAAAAGATGATTGGTAGTTTATCCGGTGGTGAAAAAACTAGACTGGCTTTTGTTAAGCTACTTTTGAAGAAGCCACCTTTACTTTTACTTGACGAACCAACCAACTACTTGGATTTAGATACATTAGACTGGCTCGAAGGCTTTCTTAAGAACTATAGCGGTGCTATTTTAGTTGTATCCCACGACCAGTATTTCTTGGATCACTTGGCAACGCAGATTTTCGAGTTACAATTTGGAAAATTGACTGCCTTTACTGGTAACTACTCTCAATATGTTGCTGAGCGTGAACTTCGCGATGAAACGCAGCAAGCCGCTTATGAAAAGCAACAAGAAGAAATTAAAAAAGACCAAGAATTTATTCAAAAGAATATGGTCCGTGCCTCTACAACTAAACGAGCACAAAGTCGCCAAAAGAAATTGGATAAAATTGAACGTATTACCCCGCCGAAGTCTAAGAGTAAGGTGAAAATTCACTTTACTAGTGAACGCCCTTCAGGAAAAGAAGTCTTGATCTTCAATGACCTTTCTGTCGGCTATCCTGACAAGACAATGATTTCGAATATTTCTTTCCAAATTAATAAAGGGGATCGTGTTGCTGTCATTGGACCTAACGGAATTGGTAAATCTACTCTTCTTAAGACAATTATGAAGCAATTGACTCCTAAGAAAGGTTCAATTAAATACGGTGCTTCACTTGATATCGGCTACTATGACCAAGAACTTCAAGGTCTCGACCCATCTAAGACTGTAATTGACACTGTCTGGGATCGTCATAAGACTATGCCTGAGCGTGATGTTCGTTCAATTTTAGCTAGTTTCCTATTCACTGCTAAAGATATTGATAAAACAGTTGGTCAACTATCTGGTGGACAAAAAGCGCGTTTAACTTTAACAGTTTTATCACTTGAACATGATAATTTTTTGTTAATGGACGAACCTACCAACCACTTGGACATCGATGCCAAAGAAGTTTTGGAGCAAGCATTGCAAGACTACGATGGTACCTTACTCTTTGTTTCTCACGACCGTTACTTTATTAACAAGTTGGCTAACAAGATTGTCGTATTTGAAAATGGACATGCCAAAGTATATGACGGTAATTACTCTTACTACCTTGATGAAAAAGCTAAGCAAGAAGCTGCAGCTTCTACAAATCTGAATGACAATGAAGCTGATATTACTGTTAAACAAGTTAGTGAGCAAAAGTTGTCATATCAAGAACAAAAACAGCGTGATTCTCAAAAGAGAAAATTACAGCGCGCTGTTGATAATGCTGAAAAGCAAATTGATGAATTAGAAAAACAAGCATCTGAAATTCAAGATGAAATGGCCAATCCAGAGATTGCTTCTAGCTTTGATAAATTAGGACCATTACAAGAAAAATTAACTAAGGTTCAAAATAAAATTGACCAAGCAAATGAAGAATGGGAAAATGTTATGCTTGAATTAGAAGAATTTGAATAAAAAAGTAAAAGGACAGGACTAAGATTGATATAGTTCTGCCCTTTTGGTTTAGTCTGCTTATTATGTTTGAATACGTTAATTTTCTAAGATATTTTCACACTACTTCAAACAATAGCTATTAAAATTTTTCCTCTTAATTTCATTCCGTGTCCTCTTTAATCATTCTCAAATTTTTTAGTAAATGCATATCCTAATAATAAGAAAACAATTACTAAAAAAAACATATTACAATATCCCAACCTGCTTCAATATCATAGTCTACAAAATAATCCACTAAGCCTGCCAAATAAACCAATAATTTTAACATAAACCATTCATTGATGAAGAACTGTATCCACCATAAAATTTTTTGTTTCAAAGTAATCCCCTTCATGTTTTTAAAAAATATATTATGATTAAAACTTTATGTCAACTTTATATTGCTATAATTTAAATATAATTTTGCGTTTTAATGATGCTTTTTTAGAAAAATTCATTCCATATTTTATGAATCTTTTCGTTTTTTCTTTACAAAAATTAGACTAAAATATGCGTAGATGAGTAAATAGAAAGCGTGAAAAAATGGTAGAACCAAATTATGCAAAACTTGAAGCAGCTAATTTACATCTCGATAAAACCAAACCTTACCCATTAGATGGGATTTTAGTTATTGATTTTACTCACGTTTTGTCAGGACCAACTTGTACTCGGATGCTTGCTGATGCTGGTGCACGGGTAATTCATATTGAAAGAAAAACTGGCGATGACACTCGGCATATGGGACCTTACCTTGCCGATGGCTCAAGTGAATATTTTAGAATCTGTAATGCTGGTAAAGAATCAATTGCTTTGGACTTAAAAGATCCTAAAGACCATCAATTGGTTGAAAAAATGATTGCCAAAGCAGATATTGTCGTTGAAAATTTCCGCCCTGGTGTAATGGGCCGGCTGGGTTTTGATCCAGAAGAAATGGTAAAAAAATATCCTAAATTAATCTTTGCTTCGATTTCAGGCTTTGGACAATATGGTCCATGGTCTAAGCAAGCTGCTTATGACACAATCATTCAAGCCGTATCTGGTTTAATGGATGCGACTGGTACCCCTGAAGGTAAACCTACTAGAGTTGGTACTTCAGTATCCGATGTTGTGGCTGGCATAATTGGCTATAGCGCAATTATGACCGCTTTAGTTGCACGTGAGCGCACTGGAAAAGGAACAACAGTTGATGTCTCAATGCTAGACTCGACATTTTCATTAATGGTTCAGGATCTCATGCTTGCCTTAGGGCCACATGAAGTTCCTCACCGTATTGGTAATCGCCACCCTGACATGTATCCGTTCGATACTTTTGATTGTAAAGATGCTCCAATTGCTATTTGCTGCGGTAACGATCACTTATGGGGACTTTTATCCAATGCTTTGAACCATCCAGAATGGATCGAGCAAGCAGAATTTGAAACTAATGACTTAAGAGAAAAAAATTGGCGTAAAGTTAAAGATGTTATGCAAGCTGTTCTCAAAAATAAAGTTGCAACAGATTGGGATAAAATTTTACATGAAGCTGGAGTTCCTGCAGGTCTTGTTCTAAACGTCGATAAAACACGCCGCCTTGATCAAATTATCGACCGCGGCATGGTT
Source organism: Lactobacillus kalixensis DSM 16043 (assembly GCF_001434335.1). Lineage (GTDB taxonomy): Bacteria > Bacillota > Bacilli > Lactobacillales > Lactobacillaceae > Lactobacillus > Lactobacillus kalixensis. Next base: position 60,906 of record NZ_AZFM01000003.1, on the reverse strand, counting down.
AAGACGTTGCCTGATGGCAATGAAGTTCTGGGGTCACCGATGAAGTACGGTACTTGGAACTCATATGGTTTGGAGAAGGATGCACCTAAACTTGATGAAAATGGCGATAAGATTCGCAAGGAATTTGAATAATATAAAAAATGACGGTCGTAATATGTCGAGACCGTCATTTTTTTATAATAAAACTATTCTTTAAAATTTATTTTTCTAATTCAACATGCTATTAGCATATGGTAATTCTAATGATGGATCAGCATTCAAACTCAAATCTGCAAACTGACCATCCTTATAAAGGTTATATGCAGCAGCACCAATCATTGCAGCATTATCACCGCAAAGCTTAAGGTCTGGCAAAATTACCTTTGGTCGTTCATTTTCAGGTAACTTTTCAATTTCTGCACTCATTCGCTCGCGCAAACCGTGGTTAGCAGCAACCCCACCACCCATGATAAAAGTCTTAGGCTTGTATTCTTTGATTGCACGAATCGTCTTGTGAGCAAGAACATCAATCACTGCTGCTTGGAAACTTGCAGCTAAATCATACTTATTTAACTCTTCATGAATTTGATCTGCATGGTGGCATGTGTTAATAAAAGCACTCTTTAAGCCTGAGAATGAGAAGTCATAATCGTTATCTTCAAGCATTGCTCTTGGGAAGTTGAATGTATCTTTCCCCTGATGTGCCCAATTATCAATGGTTTTACCAGCTGGATAATTTACACCAAGTACACGACCAATCTTGTCATATGCTTCACCAGCTGCATCATCACGAGTGTCACCAATAATTTCAAAATGAACTGGATCTTTCATCAAAACAATTTCAGTATGACCACCAGAAACTTGTAAAGCTAAAGCTGGATATTCAATTTCATCTTTTAATTGTGCAGCCATAATGTGCCCCATAATATGGTCAACACCAATCAAAGGGATACCGGTTGCCATTGAAGCGGCTTTAGCTGCGCTTACCCCGATCAAAAGTGCCCCAACAAGACCAGGACCATAAGTAACCGCAATTGCGTCAATGTCATCCCAAGAAGCATTTGCTTCACTCAACGCTTCTTTAGTGATTTGGCTAACTACTTCTATATGATGACGACTAGCCACTTCTGGTACTACCCCGCCAAAGCGTTGATGACTCTTAATTTGAGTGGCTACAACCAAACTTTCAATTTCACGCCCATTTTTGATAACTGCAGTGGATGTTTCATCACAGGAACTTTCGTAGGCTAGGATTCGAACGTCTTTCTTTTCGCTCACAGTGTTAACTTCTTTCTTTTAATTTATGTGGCATGAGCCAACAAACCATATTAACGGCATCTACATCATCTTGATAATAATTCTTTCTGATAAAGGTCGCTTCAAAGCCCAAATCTGAATACAATTTTTTAGCACGATCGTTGTCAATTCTTACTTCAAGGCTAATACACTCACACTTATTATCGCGGGCTTTCTGTATCATTAGGTTTAACAAAAAAGTCCCAATTCCGCGCCCTTGAAAAACAGGTGAGACTGCGATATTAGTAATATGCGCTTCTCTAGTTAAAAACCTCGCCCCAATAAACCCAACTAAGGTTGAGGCTTGGTAAACAACAACGTACAACGAATTTTTTGTCTTTTGTAGTTCAGTTTTAAAAGAAAAACTACTCCAAGGCATTTCTCCCTTGTAAACTTCTCTTTCAAGATCTAACAGGTCTGAATTATTGTTATCTGTCGCCTGCATCACTTGCAATCTTTCCCCACCAATTGTAGTAACAAAGGGAGAAAAATCAGTTGAAATATGATTATTATCAGGATGGAAAAAATGATTGATATTTTTAAACTTCTTCAACATAATCGCTATCTGACCCATATGGCTTACCGGTCTTCTTATGCCAATCAACTTCTGCTTGAGTACGGCGCAAGTAACGTGGTAATAATTCGTCAGGATCAACTGTAGGAGCATTTTCGGCCAATTGACCAATTAAACCCGCATGCAGTACATTTTGATCACTATTTCCAAATTGATATTCTGTTTTTAATTCATTAAATTTATTTTGAGTATTAAGATCATTGCCTAACAAGATAACTTTCTTAGTATCATTTTCTTCAACGTATTCATTAATTGCACTAATCAAGTCATCAATATGATAATGACCATCTGGAATAACATTTTGCAGCACTTGGTTTTCATTTGTAACATATCCACCAGCAAAATAATTATCATTTCTTGCATCTAATGCCGCTACGATTAAGCCATCCGTATCTGCTGATTTAGCCAGTGCTTCTAAAGTTGAAATTCCTACAACATCTTTGTTTAAGATGCTAGCAAACATTTTAACTGTAGTTATTCCAATTCTTAAACCAGTGTAAGAACCAGGTCCAATCGCTACAGCAAAGCGATCGATATTCTTTAATGATAAATTGTTGTCTTTTAAGATTTGGTCAATCATCGGATCAAGATGTTCACTATGATTGCGTTGATCTTGTTCATTTTTTTCAACAATAATCTTTTGTCCGTCATTTAAGGCGACACTCAACTGATTAGTTGCTGTTGAAACACTCAAAATTTTCATATAATTTCTTTCCCTTATTTATAATCACTTTTTTATTTTAACACGAGATAGTGCCTCTAAAACAAAGTAGATCACTACCATCTGAATCCATGGAACAATCAATTCTTTAGGAGCACGCTGAATCAATGCCGCTCTAAAGTCTAATCCATACATAATGTGAATCCAAAGTGTATTCAAAAAGACATTCACAATCACCGTTACTAACAAAACAGCTGCGACAATACGCCAGATTTTAATTGGTTTCTGGTAAAAGAAAAAACTATAGATCATAGGACCAAGCATCGCAGTTAGCGTAAAGCCGATGAAAAAGCCGCCTTGCTGCCCAAAAATTGCAGAAGTTACTAAATCTGCAACGCCACCGCCAATCGCACTCCAGACCGGGCTAAAAAAGTAGCCCAACATTACACTACCAATAAAACCCAGCCCAATTTGAACAGTTGCTGGCCCAAAAGAAATTTTAGATAAAACAACATCCATTGCTACAACAATTCCAAGTAAAACTAGGTTTTGTAAGCTAATTTCAAACCACTTTTTTAACTTCATTCGCATACTCCCTTCTTGGATAAAAAAGCATGACCAAAAGTCATGCCCTAAATCTGTCTCCACGTAATTTCAGAAACTGTTTCTTCCACTCCATCGCTATTCTCAATTGCATGGAAAGTCTTAATTTCAGCGTCTTCTTTTTTAATTACTACACAAGAAAAAGGCTCTTCACCATAAGCTATCTCTTTGTCGAACTTAATATCAATTGTTTTAACAAGGTGCTCACGTAAAAAATCACGATCAAGCATATCAATAAACCAATTAAAATAATGGCTATTAGTTAGATGATGGTTGGTATCAAGATCATCATATCTAACTCGATATCTTCTCTTTCTAGAATATTCTTTTTGTGGTCGTAATCGAGCAAAGAATGGCTGCTTTTTAAGAAGCGGCACGTTAAATCTTTGCATCAACTCTTCATCACATGGAATTAATGACCGCTTCTTCAAGTCAAACATTACCCAACGGCTTTGAACACTAACTAGTATTTCCCCATCCGCGGTACTAATACCAAAATCACGATACTCAAAGAAACGATTATAGCCAGAAGCTTCAGTACTTAAAATCACCTCATCACCAGGCTTTGGCAAATTATTAATTTCAAAATGATATTGGGTAACGACCCAGCCTATCCCTTGCTTTAGTAAATCTTCAGAACCGGCATTTTTTTGAGACAATTGATGCTCTGAAACCTGCATCATCAAATCTACCATTGAAGATAATTTCAAATGTTGGTTTTCATCACAGTCACTGAATTCTATTATATGTTTTTCTGTAAATTTCGTCATTTCATTAGCCTTGATGGTATTCATCATACAACTCGTTCTTAGAAACGTGATGTTCTTTAGCTACTTCTTTAATTGCATCTTTTTTACTCTTGCCTTGATCAACCAAGCCATCAACTAACTTGATTAATTCAGGCCAAGATAATTGCTTTGGTGCTTCAGTATTAGGTGATACCAAAATCACAAATTCTCCGCGAGGGGCATTATTTTCAAAATATTCACTTACTTCTTGAATAGTCCCTCTGACAAATTCTTCATGAATCTTGGTCAATTCTCTTGCAGCCACAATTTGGCGTTCGACTGGCAAGACACTAGCCAAAGTTTGCAAAGTTTTACTTAAGCGATGTGGTGCTTCATAAAAAATTGAAGTTGCTTTGGCTTTATTCATCTGTTCAAAGTAAGGCTTTTGCTCAGAAGCTTTTCTAGGCAAAAAGCCATAGTAGGTAAATGGTTGAGCATCAAAGCCTGAAGCAATTAAAGCTGTTGCAAAAGCTGATGGTCCTGGAAGTGGCACTACTGGAACGTCTTCTTTAATACATTCTTGTACCAAAATATAACCTGGGTCAGAAATCACTGGCATCCCTGCATCACTAATTTCTGCAATGACTGCACCATCTTTCATCATTTGCACTAATTCAGGCGCTCTTTGGACAGAATTATATTTATGAAAAGATAGCATCTTATTATGAACGCCAATTTTTTCCAATAAAATTCCGCTAGTACGAGTATCTTCTGCGGCAATATAATCTGCTTCAGTTAGTACTTTTTTTGCTCTAATAGTAATATCTTCAAGGTTGCCAATCGGAGTGGGAACTAAATATAGTTTTCCCTCTTCTTTGGCGTAACTACTTTGCCTTTGCATTCTTTTAATCCTTTGCTGGTTTCTTCTTTTCACCAAAATTATCTAAAATATCCATACAGAACATGCAGTCTGAGCTGGGATCTCGGTGTGAGCCATAATACATATTACAAATATGATAACCAGAATTATAAATCTGGCGTAATGACTCAAGTCCACTCTGCGTTTTTATAATTGGCTCAGTGCTCTTAGCAGTCATTTTGTCCAATTTTTCTCTTAAAAGCTGATTCTCAACTTTCAGTTCAGTATTTTCTTTAAGAGTTTCAAGAATGTCGTTTTCTAAGCTTTCAATTGTCTTAGTCATTTTAGCCATTGAATCATGAAGCTGCTGCAATTTTGAATAAGGATCCATCACTACACCTACCGTTTCCACTGTAAAGCAAGATAATCTAGTGAATTACGAAAATTAACATTGCTAAAACGCATTTTATCTATTTCTATCAAATATTTTAGCATACGTGCTGCCGCTAGCCGCTTTAGATCATCATCCAGATCTTTTTGTGCAGTTAATTTTAAGAAGAGCAAAACATATTGCTGCTCAGAAGACGTCTTCGCACTATCTGCTAATTTATGAGCACTAACTAAAGCAAGATCATTTTGTTCAAGCATTTCTTCATAAAAATACTTAATCATCTGATCTAATTTTTGGGTATCGCCTAATTCTTCAAGATCATCTTGAGAAAAGCCGTTTTTTAGCAAAATTGCGGTCTTACCACTGGCTTGACTTTCATCAAAAGAAACGACTTGCACCCTTGATCGAACAGTTGGCAAAATCTGATCAGCATTGTTGGTAATTAAAATCGAAGTCACAGGTGCAACAGGCTCTTCCAATAAATTAAGTAAAGCATTTGCAGCTGGCAATGTTAATCTTTGTGCTTCATCAATTAAGAAGAAGCGTCTTGTACTTTCAACCGGACTTTTAGCTAATTCTTCTTTTAAAGGACGAATCTGATCAATTCCTAATGTTTGTTTACCTTCAGGCTTAACTAATAGAACATCGGGATGGTTACCTGATAGAATCTGCTTGCAATTGATGCATGTCCCATCTGGTTTGTTTTCACCGACACAATTAAACAAGCAAGCCAGCCAGTAAGCCGTATTTAACGCTCTATTTTGATCATTATCGACAAATAGATAACTATGGGCTAATTGTTTATTATTAAAAGCCGTCCGTAATAAATCTGCCTGCCTTTTACCAATATTATTTAAATCAATCATTAGAATCGTCTAAATTCATCTACATTAACTACAAAACAAGTAGCACCACCAACTGTAACTTGTACCGGTTGATTCAGCTCCATCCCTGTCGGAATCAAATTAGGTTGTACATATTCTTCTCTAGCTTGAGACTTTTCTTTGATAATCGTAAGAACGTCTTCTACATGTTCTTCTTCGGTACCAATTAGGAAAGTTACATTACCTTCACTTAGGAAGCCACCAGTTGTAGCAAGCTTAGTAGCTCGAATATTATTTTTGACAAAAGCACGTTGTAATTTATTTGCATCATCTTTTTGCACAATTGCAATTACTAACTTCATCAAATCACCCCTTAAAATTAAAACAGTTCTGGTAAATATGACTTAATTAGATTAACTGTATCTTCAACTACTTGTTCTAATGCCTGACTAGCATCAATCGTTTTGATACGATCTGGATACAATTTTTCTACTTCTTTATAACCAGTATAAACCTTTTTATGAAAGGCTAATTTTTCTTGTTCCAAACGATCTTCATTATCTGGCCGTAATTTTTTTATTCGCTTCAAGCCAATTTCAGGATCAAGATCAAAGAAAATTGTTAAATCTGGCTCTAGACCACCTGTTGCAAAATCATTAATTTCTTTAACTTCTTTAATTCCTAAATCACGCCCTGCCCCTTGATAAGCTAATGAACTATCCACAAAACGATCTGAAAAAACAACTTTGCCTTGCATTAAAGCTGGTTTTACAATTTCTTCAACATGTTGACTTCGTGCCGCTGCATAAAGCAAAGCTTCTGTTCGATCATCCATCTTATCATTTTCAGGATCTAAAATAATCTCACGAATCTTTTCAGCAATCTTTGAACCACCCGGCTCACGCGTCACAAGATATTGTGTTTTCATCTCCGGACCAATTTGCTTCAAAACTTCCTGTAAAACTGTACTTTTCCCCGCTCCATCGGGACCTTCAAGACTAATAAAAAAACCTTTCATAAAATCCTCCATGGGTCTATTTTACAGAAGTTTTACTCCTATTAACAGCCCTTATACTTTGAAATTTTTTCACCAAAATAAAAAGCCCATTTTCATGGACTTTTCTATTTAAACTATTGAGTAATGGCATTCGTGATACCACTAAATCTTGTGTGTCGAAGACGAGCTTCATTGTACAAAAAACTGTATTTTGCACGCAAAATTTTACTTGCCACTACATTGTCATCTGACATGTCTAAAGTTGTTTGATCTAAATCTTGCTGAAGAGCAATTTGATTTTGAAGTTTTTCAACCAAAGTAATCAATCTTTGGTCTCCTTCTTCTTTTATCTTATTTCTCTTTGCCATTATAATGATGTTCTTCCTTGTACTGCTCTTTTTAAAGTAATCGAATTAGCATATTCAATATCACTCCCTACAGCAAGTCCTGCTGCTAAACGAGTAACTTTGATTCCAGCAGGTTTAATTAACTTACTGATGTACATTGCAGTTGATTCACCTTCCGGAGTTGAATTGAGTGCTAAAATAACTTCCTTAACTTGATCATTCTTTTGTAAACGTGTAATCAGTGACTTAATATTAATTTCCTCTGGTCCTACCCCATCCATTGGTGATAACACACCGTGAAGAACGTGATAAAGACCATCGTATTCGCCCATTTCTTCAAAAGCCATTACATCTTTTGGTTGTTCAACGACCATAATGGTTGATTGATCGCGATTTGGGTTTGAGCAAATTTCACATGGATCCTTTTCGGTGATATTGCCACAAATTGAACATTGACGCAAGTTTTGCTTTACTTCATCTAGTGCCTTGGCAAAGTCCTTAACATCTTGTTCAGGCATGTCGAGTGTGTAAAAAGCCAATCTTGTTGCTGTTTTTTCACCAATTCCTGGCAATTTCATATAAGAATCAATTAAATGTGCAATTGGCAGAGGATATTGCAATTACATCAAGCCTTTCGTGTACTTACCTAAACTTGCCTTAGTAGCTTCATCAATTTCTGAAATACCCTTGTTAACAGCATCAATGATTAAGTCTTGAAGCATGTCTGGGTCATCTGGATCGATTGCATCCTTATTAATCTTAAGGTCCTTCAATCTGCGGTCACCAGTGAAAGTAGCAACAACTAAGTCATCTGCTGATTTACCAACAAATTCTTGAGCAGTAATGTTTTCTTGTTCTGCTGCCATTTGTTGTTGCAATTTCTTAGCTTGCTTCATCATTGCTTGCATGTTCATTCCGCCAAAGTTTGGTTGTCTACTCATAATAAAAAAATCTCCTTACTATTTTTTACATCTACTTAATTATATCAATTATTATTTTAATCTTTTATATTAACTAAGTCTCCAAATAAATCTTTAGCTTTAGAAATTATTTCTGAATTATCTTCAGCTTCTTCATTTTTTTCTTCAATTGCATCAATGTGTTGCTGTTTTTTAGCTAGCAATTCTTTTTTATGACTTTGGACAAAATCATTACGAACGGCCATCCAATCATTATCAGGCACTAAAACAATTTCATAAGAATGCTTAGTAAACTGCTCAATATAACCAGTTAGTTTGCCGAGTAAATCGCTGTCTGAACTTGCTTTTTCAAACCATAAGGCATATTTACACTTCATAACTACCTGATCAGGGCTAGCTGCTACCGGTTCTAAGACATCAAGTAAAGCCTTTTCTGACACTTCCAAAACAGATAATAAGTCTGGCCATACATCTTTAATTGCATTAAGATCTTCGCGCGTCGCATTTTCAAGCACGTGGTAAACCTGTTTACGATTTTGCTCATTGTTCTTCTTAACCCGCTTAACTGGCTTTTTAGTCTTTTCTTGTGCAATTTCAGCTCGCGTCTTAGTAGGCTTGGTGTGATTATTTTCAGAAGGAAGCTTATAAACTTGATCTTTATTGCTTGATCTTGGTGCAGAAGAAATTTTAGAAAACTTTTCAGTTAAATCAACTACTTGTTTCTTTAAAGCAGAAATTTCTGCTTGCAAGTCATTATTTGCACTTGGCTTAACTGGTGTAACTTGGCTAATTTCAGTAGTGCTATTTGCTGGTGCTTCTTCTTGACTAGCTGCCACTAAAAAGACATCAAGTGGAATCTGTTGCTGGTTAGTATACCGCAAATCATTCAAGGCATTATTAGCTAAGTTAATAATTTTAAAATAGCGGCTACTTGAGAATGATTTGATTTTTTCAGCAAAATCTTCTGTCAAAAAAGTGCTATTATTGTCTGCTCCAGCCTTATTAACAATCAAACTATTAGTGGCTAAATCAATTATTTCATCCAAGATATTCTTAGAACTTGCCCCATCATTTAAAGCTACTTGCGTTTGTTTCAGCGCTTCAGCAGCATCTTCATTTAGTAAGGCAAGCATAATTTTTTCAATATTTTCTTTAGCCGCAAAACCAGTAATTCTTAAAGCATCATCATAATTAACTGAATCGGCTTCATAAGATAAAAGCTGATCCAGAATGCTGAGTGCATCACGCATTCCACCATCTGCAACTTGAGCAATAACAGATAAAGCCTTATCTTCATACTTAATCTGTTCTTGATCCAAAATAAACATCATCCGTTTTTCTAGATCAGCCTTAGAAATTCGTTTGAAGTTGTATCGCTGAGTTCTTGAGATGATAGTTGCTGGAATCTTTTGCAATTCAGTTGTGGCTAAGATAAACACCACATGCTCTGGTGGTTCTTCTAAAGTCTTAAGTAAGGCATTAAAGGCCCCAATCGAGAGCATGTGAACTTCATCAATAATGTAAACCTTATATTTACCTTGAGTCGGTGCGTACTTTACCTTATCGCGAATCTCACGAATTTCATCAACCCCATTGTTAGAAGCTGCGTCAATTTCAATGATATCAGGCATTGCCCCTTCATCAGCAGCTTTACAGTTTTCACATTCATTGCAAGGTTCACCATCTTGCAAATTAGTGCAGTTTAATGCTTTGGCAAAGATCTTGGCACAGGACGTCTTCCCTGTTCCTCTTGGCCCAGAAAACAAAAAAGCATGGGAAATAGTATTTCTTTTGATCGCATTTTTTAAAGTGTCGGTAATGGCTTCTTGGCCAATGACACTATCAAAAGTGCGTGGCCGCCATTTACGATACAGCGCTTGATAAGCCATAAATTCTCTTTCCTAGTAAAAAAACTCCTAACTCGCTTAAGAGCTAAGAGTTTGTTAATTATCGAATAAAGGGCACATGCCCGAACAACCTTAGTGCTGCTACCTTCCGGTCCTGACACAATTCAGAGGCCGAACATTGCCCAACAAATATAATAGCGTATTTTACTCCTGATTTCCACTATTATTGTCTATTTCTTTTTTAGCCTTTGCTTCTTTCTGCTTGCGACGAATTTCTCTGAAAAAATCTTTCAGCATTTGGCTAGCTTGCTCACGGAAAAGTCCGCGATAAACTTGTGGATGATGATTAAACTTTTCCACAGCAAACAAATCGACGACACTGCCAGCTGCACCAGCTTTTGGATCAAGCGCGCCAAAATAAACAGTTCTAACCCGTGAATTAATAATTGCTCCTGCACACATTGGACATGGCTCAAGAGTTACAAATAAACTGCAGTCGATCAAGCGCCATGTTCCTAAGTGTTGACAAGCTTCACGAATTGCAATGATTTCTGCATGCTGGGTTGAATCTTGGTCAAGTTCACGGCGATTATAACCACGACCAATCACATTTCCATCAGGATCGACAATAATCGCACCAATTGGCACTTCATCTTGCTTCTCAGCCTTTTTTGCTTCTTCAAAGGCCAATTGCATGTATTTCTTCTTATCTTCGCTAGACACCAAAAATACTCCTTATTGAATAATCTAGTATCTATCTTAACAAAAAAGCCAGCCCCTTCGACTGACTAATTTATTTTATTGATATAAATTTCCTACGCTGCGGTTTCTGAAGTAGTGGTAGAAGAAAATTCCTTCGATTATCATGTATAGGAAGGTTACGAATGCTGGTGTAGCAGTTTCATTATCACCAAAAATCCAACCTAACATAAAGAATCCACCAATAATAAACATTGCTGCTATGATGTACTTCAAAGCTTTCATAATTGTCTCCCCTAACTATCTTTATTTTCTATAATCTATTATAGATAGAAAAAACACTTTTGAAAGTAGTTTAATCCTGCTCTCATCAGCTATTTAACCGCTTTCTTAATTATCTTTTAACTGCCTTTAAGATATAATAGCCTTTATCTCGAGTAAGGATTTCACAGTTACCAAAAGTTTCAGTTAAAAGCTTACGGGCACTAGGTTCGCCTTGCTTTTTTTGAATAACAACTAAGATTAAACCATTTTGAACAAGATGAGATTTTGCCTCGGATAAAATTTTTGAAACTACTTTTTTCCCTGCACGAATTGGTGGATTAGTTAAGATTAAACCATATTGCTTATCCACTTGTGCATAAATATCAGAAGAAAAAATATTCACATTATCCACATGATTCAGTTCCGCATTCTTCTTAGCTAAAGCCAATCCACGTTCATTTACATCAACCATATCGACTATTTGATCAGGCCAAAATTTAGCTGCAAACAGACCAATTGGGCCATAGCCAGTACCTACGTCAAGAATTCCATCTTTAGGAAAGACTTGTCCTTGCATCGCTTTAATCAAAACGCCTGAGCCATAATCAACTCGCATCTTGGAAAAAACGCCTGCATCAGTATTGAACTTTAAATCTATTCCATTCACATGATAATCCACAACATGTTCATCATGTTTAGCCTCTGGATTTTCTGCAAAATACATTTGGTTTGCCATAATCTATTCCTCGCTTTTATTTTTGGATTCTTTTTTATCTAGCCATTCCTTAAATTTATGCCATTCCGTTTGGTTCTGTGCAGCCTGCAGCTCCTGAATTTGTTCTTCTAATCGCTTGGTCTTTTCAAGCAATTGTTCATTTTGTTTAGTAACGCTATCGAGTTTTTCTATAATCAAATTAAGATTAGTCTTGTTCTCTGAGGCAGTGATCATCGAATTCTTCTTCATAAAATAAGTTGTGATTGAACTTGTAACCATCCCCACGACACCTACTCCAATTAGAATCATTGCCAGAATAACAAGTTTACCGATTAAACTCTTAGGAGAAATCGTATCTGTCGAAATATCACCATACCCGACTGTACTAGCAGTTGTAATTGCCCACCAGAAGGCTTGATCAAGCGACACATGCTCAGTAATTGAAATAGCCACTGAACCCAACATCAAAAAGGCAATACTGAAGTATAACATATAAAGAATTCCATTAGTATGGATAATCTCATGCAATTTTCCCATTAGTCCAGCTAAACGAATTAATCTTAACAAACGAAAATATAGCGCAATATCACCCATTTTGGCAAGTTGCATCCAATTAGTGGCTGCACCCACTGGAATAATCGCTAGAAGATCATAAATATGGGTTTTAATGAATTTTTTCTTATCTTCTGCCAAATAAAGCCGGTAGAAATAATCTATAGCAAAAATCACCAGAATAGTATTATTTAACCAAAACCATCTAGAAGTCTTAATATTGATATCAATTATGGCTGCGAAATCAGTAATAATAAGTGCGATCTCTATGACAGCTAAGATTGCCATAGTCCATTTATATATTTTGGATTTTAGAAAAGTTTTCATGATTAATTCTGATATAAAAAAAGAACTCTGCATTTGCAAAGTTCTTCCTTCTTAAAGTCGTCCAGTTGGACTGTAACTATTTAAGGGTTACAGTTGCGCCAACTTCTTCAAGCTTAGCCTTGATGTCGTTAGCTTCGTCTTCTGAAACGCCTTCCTTAACGTTCTTAGGAGCACCATCAACAAGGTCCTTTGAGTCCTTAAGGCCAAGACCAGTGATGTCACGTACAACCTTAATAACCTTAACCTTTTCTTGACCTGCTGAAGTCAATTCAACATCGAATTCTGACTTAGCAGCACCTGCATCTGCAGCACCTGCAGCAGCAACTGGAGCAGCAGCAGTAACGTCAAATTCTTCTTCAATAGCCTTTACAAGGTCGTTCAATTCAAGGATAGTAGCACCCTTCAAATCTTCAATAATCTTTTCAGTATCTAAAGCCATTTAAGTATCCTCCGAAAAATTAGAATTTAGATATTAAATATAGTCAATCTTATTCAGCTGATTCTTCATCCTTTGATTCAGCAACAGCCTTAACAGCATAAGCGAAGTCGCGTACAGGAGCTTGCAATACAGAAACAAGCATTGAAAGCAAACCTTCGCGGCCAGGGATAGCAGCAAGTTCCTTGATTTCTTCCTTTGAAGTCAACTTACCTTCAAGCATACCACCCTTGATTTCGATAACGTCGAAATCTTCTTCGTACTTAGAAACGATTCTAGCTGGTTCAGTAACATCGTCAGCGTTGTCAGTGTAGATAACAGCAGTAGGACCAACGAAAGTATCGTCAAGACCTTCGATGCCAGCCTTAGCAGCAGCACGTCTTAAGTAGGTATTCTTGATAACCTTCATCTTAACGTCGTTGTCACGAAGTTCCTTACGCATGTTAGTAACTTCTTCAACAGTCAAACCTAAGTAGTTAATTACCAAGATAGCCTTAGCAGCCTTAAGTTCTTCAGCAAAAGCATTAACGAGCTTTTCCTTTTCAGCAATAGCAGCTTTACTCACTTATATTTCACCTCCACGATTTCATTGATAAATTCTATAAAGGCCAATATAAAAACTCCATGCCACAAAGACATGGAGCATAAAAATCTTCATTATCTTCTGGCCTCGGCGGGTTATTGAGGCGTCATGCCACCCGAGTCTTAGGTAGAATTTACTTTAAATAGTATAGCAGCCTAAAATACATCATGCAAGCACAATTTGTACTTTTTTTGATGTGATTAATACAAAAGAATTGAGGGGGGATCAATATGACTGATCAAGATAAAAAAGAGCGAATTTTGAATAAACTCAAAAATATTGTCTACTTTACATTAGGAATTACTGTTTTCTTTTTAAGTATTCGTAGCATTATCCAAGCTCATGGGAATTTTGGCTCAATTATCGCCAACACCATTTGGCTTTTATTAAGTCTAATCGTGATTGTCGAAGGTGCAATTGGAATTAAAAAGAGTTTGGAGAATATACCTAATAAAGCTCGTAAGGTGCAAATTGTTGATTGGATTTTTATTTTAGCCAGTCTAATTTTAGCTAATATCGCCTATTTAGCAGGAAAAAATAATTTAATTATCTTTTTCGGAATAATTTTTATTGCTTCCTGTATCCCTATAAAAGAAAAAGATCTGCAATAGCAGATCTTTTTTAGTTAAATAGTCTTTAATTCAGATGAGTTGTATAGTTCACTCAATTCACCAGTTGTCTTGTAAACAACCCACATTGCTAAGTTAACAATGTGATCTCCAATTCTTTCAAGTAATCTAGTAACTACAAAATAGCTGGATGAAGCAACCGCAGTTGAAGGATCTTTTTCAATTCCGTCAACAATTAGTTTACGAGCACGAACGTAATCGTGATCAATTGTTGAATCTTGAATTGCAACTTCTTTAGCCATCTTACTGTCATCTTGAACATAAGCAGTCAATACTTGAATAAGCATATGGCGAACGTTGTGCGTCATGTTAGAGATAATTTCTTCAACATCAGGAATTCTTGTATTCCCTTTTACACGGATGGTTTCTAAAGCAATACTAATAGCATTTTCACCGATTCTTTCAAGGTCGGTTGCAGCCTTTAAAATACTGATAACAACTCTAAAGTCAGTTGCAACAGGTTGCTGCAATGCCATTAATTTCAAAGCCTTCTTTTGAATATCCAATGATCCAATAGTGATTTTTTCTTCGTCATCAACCATTTCTTGGGCCTTTTTCTTATCATGGTCAACAAAAGCACGGGTAGCTTGATCAATTAATTCATTAACCGAAACACCCATTTCCATGTACTCAGTATTTAGTTTCTTTAATTCATCTAAAAATATTTCGTGCATCTTTTTCTCTCCAATTAACCAAAACGACCGTTAAGATAATCACTAGTGATATCTTTCTTAGGTGCAATAAACATCTCTTCTGTCTTACCGGCTTCAATCAAATTACCATTCATCAGGAAGGCAGTTTGATCAGAAATTCGCCCAGCTTGCTGTAAATTATGAGTCACCATAATAAAAGTATAGTGATGCTTTAACTCCATTAATGTTTCTTCAATTTCACTACTTGAAATTGGGTCAAGCGCACTAGTTGGTTCATCAAGTAAAACAACTTTAGGACGAACTGCTAAAGCTCTAGCAATACAAATACGCTGTTGTTGTCCACCTGAAAAAGCTTGTGCATTACGCTTCAAATTATCTTTGGTTTCTTTCCAAATTGCAGCCTGTTTTAAACTCTCTTCAACTCTTTGATCGATCAGTTCTTTGTCTTTGACTCCTGCAATCCGCAAACCATAAGCCACATTATCATAAACAGAGAATGGAAATGGCGTAGGCTGTTGAAAAACCATACCAACATTCTTACGTAGTTCTACCAAGTCCATTTTAGAACCATAGATATCTTCACCATCAAATAAAATCTCACCAGTAATATTGATATTTTCAATATCGTCATTCATTCGGTTAAGACAACGTAAAAAAGTTGACTTTCCACATCCTGAAGGACCAATTAATGCGGTCAATTCATCTTCATGAAAATTTAGATTGATGCCATGTAAAGCTTCAAATTCACCATAACTTAATTTGACATTTTTTGCAGTTATAACTTCTTTATTCATTCTATTACCTTTAACCGAAACTACCTTGAATATAATCTTCAGTCAGCTGGCCTTTAGGATTAGTGAAAATTTCTGCTGTAGAATTATATTCAATCACATGTCCTAAATGGAAAAATGCAGTATGATCACTAATTCTTGAAGCTTGCTGCATATTATGAGTAACCATAATCATCGTATATTCTGAACGAAGCTGCTTGAGCGTATCTTCTAACTTTGAAGTTGAAACTGGATCTAGCGCACTTGCTGGTTCATCAAGAAGTAAAATTTCCGGTTGAACTGCTAAAGCTCGCGCAATACATAAACGCTGCTGCTGACCACCAGACAAGGCCAAAGCACTTTTATCAAGTTTATCTTTAACTTCATCCCAAAGTGCTGCTGCTCTTAAACTTTCTTCAACAATTCGATCCAACTCATTTTTATCTGTTTTACCATTTGCTTTTAAAGCGTAAACAATATTTTCACGAATTGACTTAGGAAATGGATTAGGTCTTTGGAACACCATCCCAATATTTTTTCTCAGCTCATAAACGTTGATATCTGGCTTGTTAACATCTAATCCGTGAAAAATAATTTTACCATCAATCTTAGCAACCTTATCATTCATTCGATTCAAAGAGCGAAGGAATGTTGATTTACCCGAACCAGATGCTCCAATTAGAGCAGTAATCGAATTTTTCTTAAATTGGAGACTAGCATCGAACAGCTTTTGCACCTTGCCACCATAGAAAACACTTAAGTCTTCCGTAGCAAGAGCACGTTCATCTTTATCGAAAGTCTTGATATAACTTGGCGTTAAATTCTCTTCCATAGCTCCCTCCTTATTTTGCAGCAGTTAACTTCCGGTACAACTTATTTCCTAAGTATCTTGCACCTAAGTTAAATAAGATAACCACAATGACTAATAAAGCAGAAGTAGCAGCTGAAACAACTGTTGCATCTGGAATAATACCTTCAGTGTTTACCTTCCAAATGTGAACTGCTAAAGTTTCGGCTGGCCGCATCACATTTAATGGACTAGTTGGACTAAATGGGTTCCAATCTGCATAATTAACAGTTGACCCACTTTGTCCAGCTGTATAAATTAGTGCGGCAGCTTCACCAAAGATTCTTCCGGCACTTAAAATAAGTCCAGTTAAAATACCTGGTAATGCTGCAGGTAAGACAATCCCGCGAATTGTCTTCCAATTGGATAAGCCTAAGGCAAGACCAGCTTCACGTTGCGTTTGAGGTACACCCTTAATCGCTTCTTCAATATTACTTGTCAAAATTGGTAAGTTAAAGAAAGTTAAGGCAATTGCCCCGGAAATAATTGAAAAGCCCATGCCAAATTGAATAACAAAAAGTAAATAGCCAAACAAACCAACTACAATTGATGGTAATGAACTTAAAATTTCAATAGTTGTTCTGATTAAACTAGTTAACCAGTTATCTTTTGCATATTCAGACAAATAGATGGCAGCACCTAAAGCAATAGGTAAAGAGATGATAGTTGTTAAGACTAATAAATATAAAGAGTTAAAAAGCTGATCTCTGACCCCGCCTCCTGCTTGAAAAGATGAAGCTTCAGAAGTTAAAAAATGCCAAGATAGATGTGGTACACCAGTAATCAGAATGTTACCAAGAATACCAGCTAAGATTAGAACAACAATTGCTACTAAGAAGTAAATAACTCCGGTAGCAATTTTATCTTTACTCTTCTCGCTCATCTATTTCTGACCTCTCTTTCCTACTAAACGCACTAAGATATTAAAGACTAGTGACATAATCAATAAAAGTAATGCTAATGACCATAGGGCGTTGTTAGGTAGTGTGCCCATGACAGTATTACCCATTTGACTAGTCAATTGACTAGTTAAAGTAGCTGATGGACTGATTAAGTTGCTTGGCATCAACACTGCGTTACCGATAACCATTTGTACTGCTAAGGCTTCACCAAAAGCTCTTGCCATCCCGAAAATAACTGCAGTTAAGATTCTAGGAGTAGCTACTTTTAAAATAACTTTATAAATAGTTTGCCAATGCGTTGCCCCAAGTGCTGCAGAAGCTTGTCTAAAATGACCCGGAACTGCCTTTAGCGCATCAACTGTCAATGAAGTAATCGTTGGTAAAACCATCACAAACAATACCAGTGTTGCCGACAGGATACCAAACCCGGTACCACCAAAAATCTTTCTGATTGTTGGTACTACAATCGTTAACCCTAAGAAACCATATACAACAGATGGGATACCAACCAGCAATTCAATTACTGATTGTAAGAAATTTGCACCCTTTTTAGAAGTATATTCAGTCATAAAGACTGCTACAGCAATAGCGAAAGGTGTTGCAACTAATGCTGCCAAAAGCGTTACTGAAAATGATGTAACAATCATTGCAGCCGCACCAACGTGGTTTTTACCTTCGCCTGGATCCCAATCACTTGAAGTTAGGAAATGAATAATATTAACATGATCGCCAAAAAAGGTAGCTAAACCGTGGATTCCAACAAAACCAATAATGGAAACAACTAAAACAATAATTAATAAAATTGCTAGATATGTTAACCCTTTACCCCAATATTCTTGTCTGGTTTCTTTTGAGGGCTTAGTTAACTTATCTACATTAACCCCATTTGGGCCTAATTTATTTAGTTTGACGTGAGGTACTTTTTGATCAGCAATTGCCTGATCAACTACCTCTTTTAATTGATCTTTTTTATCCATTATTAGTTACCTATCTTTGTAATTCGGTTGTTACTATCTCTTTTAACCTTCATTTGGTTAACACTTAAGTAGCCAATCTTAGGAATCAATTCATCTTGAACTTTGTCACTTAACATATAATTGATGAATTTTTGAATTTGCTTATTTGGCTTTCCCTTAGTATACATGTGCTCATATGACCAAAGTGGCCAAGCATTAGTGGTGATATTCTTATTGGTAGGTTTAACACCATCCAAACTAATCTTTTGAATATTCTTATCATTTGCGTATGGGAAAGAAATATATGAAATAGTCCCTGGAGTTGAGCTAACGATCTTCTTAACAGTACCGTTAGAATCTTGCTCTTGAGATCTAACTGCCTTTTTCCCTTTTAACACAATATCTTCAAAAGAACTTCTCGTACCACTACCTTTTGACCGGTTAATAACCGTGATTTCCTCATCTTTTCCACCAACTTGCCTCCAGTTAGTAATTTCACCTGAGAAAATCTTCTCTAATTGTTGCCGACTTAAGTTCTTGACACCTGTGTCTTTATTTGTGATAGGTACAATTCCAACAACTGCAATCGGATGGTCTCTTAATGCGCTGGCTTTAATACCCTTTTGAGTTTCAGCAAAAACATCCGAAGTTCCGATTTCAACTGCTCCTGCTTGTACTTGACTTAACCCTGTCCCCGATCCACCACCTTGGACAACAATATTGCTATTAGGATGGGCGAGACGATAGTCGTTACCTGCTTGTTCAGCAAGTAGCTGCATGGCACTTGAACCAACAATTGTAATTTTTGAACTATTATTTTTACATCCTGTTAAAAATACCATTGCTAAAATTGCAATCATAGTGATGTAAGTCAAACGATGTTTATGCATGGACTGCTCCTTTAAACGTGCTTAAAATCAATTAATGATACCATATAAAAAAAGCACTCTGCAATATTGCGGAGTACTTTTAAAGATAATTATAATCTTAGGTATTTTAGTTCAAGTTTAATGGATCAAGCTTGATACCAGGGCCAAAGGTTGCAGCAACAGCAACACTCTTAATGTATTGACCCTTTGCTGATGCAGGACGAGCACGTAAAATTACGTCACGTAAAGCATCAAAGTTTTCAGCTAATTGTTCTTCAGTAAATGAAACCTTACCAATAGCTGCGTGAATAGCTGCTTGACGGTCAACACGGTATTCTACTTGACCAGCCTTAACGTTCTTAACAGCCTTTTCGATGTCCATGGTTACAGTACCAGTCTTAGGGTTTGGCATTAAACCTTTAGGTCCAAGTACACGACCCAAACGACCAACCTTAGCCATCATCATAGGGGTTGCAACAACAACGTCAAAGTCCAAGTAACCGTTTTGAACCTTTTCAACTAATTCATCAGAACCAACTTCGTCTGCACCTGCAGCCTTAGCTTGTTCAGCTTGAGGACCTTCAGCGAATACGATAACCTTTTGAGTCTTACCAGTACCGTTAGGCAAAACAAGTGAACCACGGATTTGTTGGTCAGCTTGCTTAGGGTCAACACTCAAGTTGTATGATACTTCAACTGAAGCATCAAAGTTAGCGTATGAAGTTTCCTTAACAAGTTTCATAGCTTCTGCTACTGAATATAACTTGTTTGCATCTACTTTTTTAGCAGCTTCTAAATATTTCTTACCATGCTTTGGCATGTTTGATTTCCTCCTTATATATGTGGTCAACCGAGCTTTCTCTTAGCTCTCCCACCTAATGTGTTAATTGAATAACAGGATTAGTCTTCGACTTCGATACCCATACTTCTAGCGGTACCTTCAACCATGCGCATAGCAGCTTCGATATCAGCAGCGTTAAGGTCTTTCATCTTAGTCTCGGCAATTTCCTTGACTTGGGCTTTGGTTACCTTACCAACCTTCTTGGTATTAGGTTCACCAGAAGCCTTTTGGATCTTAGCAGCTTGCTTAAGCAATACTGGTGCTGGTGGAGTCTTAGTAATGAATTCGAATGAACGATCTTCATATACAGTGATGACTACAGGAATAATCATGCCCTTTTGGTCAGCAGTTCTAGCATTGAAGTCCTTAGTAAAACCAACAATGTTAATACCAGCTTGACCCAATGCAGGACCAACAGGTGGTGCAGGTGTTGCAGCACCAGCTGGGATTTGTAACTTAACTACGTTAATAACTTTCTTTGCCACGGTCAAAACCTCCTTGATTCCGTGATGCGGTTAAAATGGAGAATTTACCTACTTCTCCTCCCACAATAATAAACGTACTTTACGTATGTTACCATCGTTTAGCCGCAATTACAATACCTATTTTATTAGTCTTCTAACTTTTTGACTTGGTCAAAATCAAGTTCAGCAGTAGTAGCACGGCCAAACATATCTACTGATACATAAACTTTATACTTATCTGGTTGAATGTCAGTAATCTTACCCTCCATACCATTAAATGCACCTTCAGTAATGGTTACTGATTCTCCTAACTCAAAGTCCACATCAGCTGATCTCTTAGCAGGTGCACCTTGGTTCTTAAGAAGGCGCTCCACTTCTTCATCAAGAAGTGGTGAAGGCTTAGAACCACCACCGTGTGAGCCAACAAATCCGGTTACGTTTGGAGTATTTCTAACAATAAACCAACTTTCGTCAGTCATTACCATTTCAACTAAAACGTATCCTGGGAAAATTTTTTCTTCTACATCTTGCTTTTTACCGCGAACAGTTTCAACTTTTGATTCTTCTGGAACCATTACACGGAAAATGTAATCTTGCATTCCCATGCTTTGTGCACGTGAAAGTAAATCTGACTTAACTTTATCTTCATAGCCAGAATAAGTGTGTAAAACATACCATTGTTTCTTTGCTGTTTCGACCATTTCTTTTCTCCTTAAATTATTGGCAAACAAAAAAACCCCGTCATTCGGAGGTTTTCTTCGTTAAGCTATTATACCACGCTAGTAATCGATTAGCTACGTCAAACTTGCTTAAACGAGTCTTTGAATTAATGCGTTAAATGCCCAATCAAGTGCACCTAGATATATAGCAAATAAGAGTGATGAAATAATAACCGTTGTGGTGTCACGACGATTTTGTTTAAATGATGGCCAAGTAACAAGCTTCATTTCTTGACCGACACTCTTAAAGAATTTAATCATTCTGATTTTACCTCGTTTCTTTGTGCAATGTCATTTTTCCACAGTGTTTGCAAAATTTGTTCAACTCAAGTCGCTGAGTGCGATTCTTACTTGCGGTGATTGAGTAGTTTCTTGACCCACAAACGCTGCAGGCTAAGGCTGCCTTTTTTACTGCCATAAATCTCACTTCCAAACTTCCGTTATTCTACCAGATATTGCATTATAAAGCAATTGCAAGCCACTTTCAACAATATGATATTACAAAGTTTTATTGAATAATTCTGGATGCATACTTTGAAACTTAGCTATTTTTTCATAATGTTCCTGAATACTGTGAACAAGATCATTATAAATTGGTAAAAGTTCCTGATAAACTTGAACATTCTTTTCTTGTGGAAAATAGATCCGCTCTTCATTGATGTAATCGTTAATTTCTGCCATATCTTTACTTAAGCCTAACGCTAACCTAGCTAAAAACATAGCCGCAAAAGTACCACTTTGATCGTTATTCAAGGTAACAATCGGCACATTAAATACATCTGCAAGCATTTGTCTGACAAAGTCACTTTTAACAAAACCACCGGTAATACGGATAGCTTTTGGTTTACCAATATTTTCAGTTAATGCATGGCTTGCACCTAAAAGATTGAATATGATTCCTTCTAAAACGCTGCGCGCCATCTGCGGCTTAGTATGATTTCGCGTTAAGCCTACAAACGAGCCTCGAGCATTTGCATCCCAAATTGGAGCCCGCTCTCCTCCTAAGTATGGCAAAAACAATAGTCCAGCGCTACCTGCAGGCACAGTTTGAGCTAAATTCAAAAAGTCTTCTGCAGTATCTTCAGAACTTAAAATTACATTTTTAGCCCAAGCAAAGGAAATTCCACCGTTGTTAACTGGACCACCGAGTAAATATTGTTTTTCATCAACAGCATAACAAAAAAAGCGCGCCTTTTTATCTAAAACTGGTTGCCTAGTAATCGTTCTAACCGCACCTGAAGTTCCAACATTTAATGCATAGCTATGTTGATCCAAAACGCCAATTCCAATCGTCGACAAATAGCCGTCACTTGCACCTAAAACAATTTGCGTATCGTGTAAATTCAACTTCTGTGAATATTCCGGCAAAATTGTCCCAACGATAGCTACTGGCTGCATCAACTCTGGTAATTGCTCAGAATCAATTTCAACTGCTCTTAAAAGTTCAGGATCCCAAGTCAAAGTTTGCAGATTCAATAACCCTGTCCCAGCCGCCATCGGGATATCGATCGCCATCTTTCCAGTTAAGCGGAAGATCAAATATTCTTTGATACCTAGCCAATACTTAACTTTTCTATATAGCTCTTCATGTTTTTGCTTGAGCCAAATTAATTTATAAATTGGAGCCATTGGATGAATTGGCATCCCTGCTCGCTCATAGATTTGTTGTGCTAAACCACTACTTTTGGCTTCTTCTACAACATATTCTGCCCGATTATCGGCCCAAGTAATGCTATTGGTTAACAGCTGCTTATTTTCATCTAGCCCAATCAGCGAATGCATCTGGCTCGACCAAGAAATTGCAGCAATTTCTCCGCTCACCTTTTTGGCTAAAGTAAAAATCACATCTTGAACAGCATCAAAAATCAAATTAGGATCTTCTTCAGCTTGATCAACTTTATCCTGAATCAAAGGATATCCCTGCTGCATTTCTGCAATCGACTGACCGTTTTCATCATAAAGAGTTCCTTTTGTAGCAGTCGTACCAACATCCATTCCAATAATATATTTCATTTTTAACTATAAAACTTCTTCCATTTTTTATCCGTTTTATCTAGCCATGACTTCGGAGCATCAATATACTCCATTTCATCATATTGACATTTTGTCAAAAACAATCCTTCTGCTTTAGATATTTTTTTGATTAGCTTTAAATTATCGCCACGTAAATTAGTAAAGGTAGTTTCCCATTCATCCTTGATTTCCATAAAAAAGATATTATGATGCCGGTCTATAAACTTGATCGTCATATTATCTTGCCAATCCAGAATAATATGGTGGATAATTTCGTCTAATTTAGCTAGACCTATTTTTCGAATATTATAGCCAACGTACTTTTTATATTTCGTATCAAAATCACCTACTGGATCTAAATAAACTTCTGAATAATTATATTGCATCAATTCAAAAGCAATCTTGGTAACTGCATCTGCAAAAATTGGCAAATACTTCTCGTCTAGCCAATCTTCATATCCACCATCTTCATAGTAGAATTTCTGCATTCCCTTAGTGTAAATAGAAATATCTGGTTGATAATCCAAAATATAATACGGTGTATTTTCATACAAAAAATCTTGAATTGTTAATATTTCTTCAATGGTTTGCTTAGCTTTTTTACGTTTTTTCTTCAATTCTTTCTTTTTACTCATAATATTATTCATTCCAATTAAAGGTGGTTAATTTTCTTTATTTTCCACATTGTATTATGAGAACACTATTTTTTCAATTTTTTACAAAAAAAAGGCAGCTGCTAGGAGAGCAACTGTCTTTGGTGGTCAAACATGCGTGACCACGGTGCGTAGAACATTGTTGTTTAGTCGGATTACTTCTTAAGATTTTCGTTGACGAAGGCTTCGATCTTATCGTCAGAGTCTTTCAAGAACGGAAGCATATCTTCCTCCGTCTTCATGGTATCTTTACCATTCTTTTCCATGAAATAGTCCCAAAGGGCATCTCTGACTGGCATATCTGAATCACTCCAGTCAAAAGCTTCATTCATGTGACGGTCTAACAATGCAGTCTTTAAAATTTCGTCTGCCATCTTAAATTACCTCCTAATAATATCCTACAGACCTTATTATACAATAATTTACTTTAAGCGCTTAACTAAACGATCAATAATGTACGATCAAATTTCTGTTGAACCCGATTTGCAGCTCTTTTCAACTGAACCTCTGAATAATTAAAAAACTGCTTTGCGTCTTTATAAGTGAGTTCTCCAATTAAAACCTTAAACGCAGTAAGTTCTAATAAAGTCAATTCGCTGAAAAATTTATTTCCTTGCCAATAATCAATAATGCATATTTCCTCCATATTGTCTTTGTTTATTTCGATATCACTATCTTCTGTTAATTTTTCCAAAGATATCGCCTGCTCATTTGCCACCCGCGTTTTTGCCCGACTATGACGCAAAAATGAGATTGCTTTGTTGTGGAGCTGTCTTTTATAAAAAGTTCCAAATCTACCTCGACTATGCTCATATCTGAGGGCTGCCTCATGACAGCTAATCAACGCTTCCTGATCCCAATCTTGTGAATCAAAGCTCCTCATCCAATACATTTTTTTACTGTGCTCAACAATTGGTTTATGCAGTTCAAACAATTCTAAGAGTGCTTCCTCATTATTTTCAGCAACAGCTGCAATTAATTCTCTTTCCTTTTCCTCAGTCACTTTCACAATCTTCATAAGATAATTTTCTCCCGTATTTTTTCTCATGTTTAATACTACTGAGGATATTTCTATAAATAATCTTTTCTGAAGATTTTTGAAGCAGAAAGAAAAAATTGCACAAAAATAATGCTCAATTACTTATTTTTGTGCAAAAAAGGCTCAGAACATAAAAGTTCTAAGCCTATTAATTCATTATTATTTTAATGGATTTCTGCTGTTCAACATTTGGTATAACAAAATCCCCGTGGCTACACTAGCGTTCAATGATTGAACGTGTCCAACCATCGGTAGAGTCAAAGTTTGATCCATCTGCTTTTTAAGTAATGGTGAGATTCCTTTACCTTCATTACCAATTACCAAAACAGTTTTCCCATTAGCATTCCATTCGCGATAATCTGTCCCAGCCATATCGGTTCCAAAAATCCAATAACCGCGCTTCTTTAATTCTTTAGTTGTTTGAACCAAATTATTAACGCGTGCAACGGGCACATAGTCAATGGCACCAGTTGAAGTTTTAGCAACTACTGAAGTTAACCCAGACGCATGACGCTTAGGGATAATAATTGCATCAACACCTGTTGCATCAGCTGATCTCAAGATTGAGCCTAAATTGTGTGGATCTTCAATTGAGTCAAGCATTAACAAGAAGGCATCGCGGTTTTCATCGTCAAATTTATTGAGCAAGTTATCAAGATCAGCATATTCAAAACTTGAAACAGCTAAAACAAGACCTTGGTGATTACCACCTTGAACCAAACGATCAAGTTTATTTTTAGGTACTTCTTGAATTACTAACCGCTTTTTCTTAGCTAAAGAATAAACTTGGTTAGCAAAGTCTTCTTGAATACCATGTTGCAAGAAAACCTTATTAATTCGGTCTGAACCCTGAGTTTTCAAAAAATCAAGCCCAGCGTGTCGACCAAAGACAAAATCTTTATTTGAATTCATAATTATCTAGTCCACCATCCTCAACAGTCTTAATGCACCAAGCAACTAACTCATCAATTCTTGATTTTTGCCCAGCTAAATCCAAAAAGCCAATCATTGCTTCAAAACCGGTTGAAAGTTGGTAAGTCTTAAGACTAGTATTCTTAGCTTTTGTATGACTTTTACTATTTCTACCTCTTAAAAAAGCAGCTTGTTCTTCTTCAGAAATTAAACCGTCATCTTGCAACTTAGTGATTAACCCAGCTTGTGCTTTAGCAGAAACATAATGTGTCGCATCCCTTTGCAACATTTGCGGCTTCACAATTCCACCTTTAATTAAGTGACGACGAATATAAATTTCATAAACAGCGTCACCTAAATAGGCTAAAGTTTGCCCATTTAAAGTATTAGGATCGACTTCTTTTTCTTCGAGTTTTTTTATTTTAATCACGACTCCACCTTGTCCCTTGAGGGGTATCTTGAATAGTGATCCCCATTTCCTTTAATTGATCACGAATTTCATCGCTGCGAGCCCAGTCCTTATTCTTGCGGGCTTCATCACGTTCTTTAACTAAGTTGTCAATTTCATCATCATTAGTTGCTTCTTGTCGAGCAGCCAACTTTTCACAATCAATCCCGAAAATGCTGAGCCATTCACTGAGGTCTTGCTTGAAGTTTTCAAGTGCTTCTTTATCAACATTTGCTAAATTGGTATTGGCGTTAACAACTGGCAATACATCATAAATTGCAGTCAAAGCATTTTGAACATTAAAATCATCATCCATTGCCAAATCAAAGTTTTCTTTGGTTTGAGCGACAGCTTTTCTTAATTCATCTGACTGCTTTGCTTCAGTATCATCTTGCAAGCGAAAGTTAATGTTGGTCAAAGTGTTCTTGAAGCGATCAAGAATATTCTTAGCTTGTTCAAGATTTTCTTCAGAATAATTGATTTGACGGCGATATTGCACGCTTGCTATGAAGAAGCGCAAAACTTGTGGATCAACCTTCTTAAGAATGTCATGCACAGTCACAAAGTTATGAAGTGATTTAGACATCTTTTCTTGGTCTTTTCCTACAGTAACAAAACCGTTATGAAGCCAGTAATTAACAAACTTCTTACCAGTTTTTGCTTCACTTTGGGCAATTTCATTTTCGTGGTGTGGAAATTCCAAATCTTGGCCGCCGCCGTGAATATCGAAAGTGTCACCTAAGTATTTAGTGCTCATCACAGAACATTCAATGTGCCAACCTGGACGACCCTTGCCCCATGGTGAATCCCAAGCGATTTCATCTGCTTCTTTTTGAGCTTTCCATAAAGCAAAATCGATTGGATCTTCCTTACGATTTTGTTCTTCATCATTGATATGCTCTGAAGCGCCTTCTTCAAGTTGATCAATGTTTTGGTCACTAAGTTCACCATAATGGGCAAATTTCTTGGCGCGATAGTACACATCCCCATCGACTTCGTATGCGTAACCTTTATCAATTAAGGTTTGAACAAAAGAAATAATATCTTCAATTTCATGAGTAGCACGCGGATGAAGAGTTGCTGGTTCAACATTTAAAGCATCAGTATCTTCTAAAAAAGCCTTGATGTAGCGTTCTGCTAATTCTGGGACAGTTGTATTTTCACTTCTAGCCTCGTTAATCATCTTGTCATCAACATCGGTAAAGTTAGAAACATACTTAACCTTATATCCCTTGTATTCAAAATAGCGTCTAATAGTATCAAAGGCAATGACACTGCGAGCATTACCAATGTGGATATAGTTATAAACCGTTGGTCCACAGACATACATACTGATCTGACCAGGTACTAATGGTTTAAATTCTTCTTTTTGTCTTGTTAAAGTGTTAAAGACTTTCACGGTTTGCACTGTCCTTTCTTAAAATTGCTATTTTTATTTTACCAAAGAAAAAAGAAGCTGCACCTTTTGAAGGCAGCTTCTTTTAAAAAATATCAATTAAAGACCGTTTTCTTCCATTTGCTTCAAGGTTAAGTCTAAGTGACTCATCACTTTTTCCTTACCTAAAAGTTCCATGGCTTCACCGATACCAGGGCCAACCATTGATCTAGTAGTAGCGATTCTGATTGGCATAAATAACTTTCTACCCTTAATACCAGTTTCACGACGAGTTGCTTGGATAGCACCCATAATTTGAACTGAAGTAAATCTTGGAATAAGGTCCAATTGCTTCTTAAATTCTTCAATTGCAGGACGACCGTCATCGTTCTTGATTTCTTCGATTTCTTCGTCAGTCAAGTCCTTAGCATCTTCAAAGAAGATCTTGGCCATGTCAACAATTTGCTTTGTGTAAGACATTTGAACTGAGTAAATGTTTACTAATTGACGAACCCATTCCATCTTTTCTGGGGTTGGATTTTCATCAACAAGACCAGCTTCTTGTAAGTTGTTTAAAGCTAAGTCAAGCAAAGTATCACGGTCAGCTTGCTTAATGTATTGGTTGTTAATCCATTCAAGCTTCTTTTGGTCAAAGGCAGCAGGTGACTTAGACAAACGTGCTGGATCAAATTGCTTGATAAATTCACGTTGAGTAAAGATTTCGTTTTCACCAACTGGTGACCAACCAAGAAGAGTGATGAAGTTGAACATTGCATCTGGTAAGTAACCAAGGTCACGGTATTGTTCAATAAATTGAAGAACTGATTCATCACGCTTAGAAAGCTTCTTACCAGTTTCTGAGTTAATGATCAAAGTCATGTGACCGAACTTAGGTGGCTGCCAACCTAATGCTTCGTAAACTACCAATTGCTTTGGAGTATTTGAAACGTGATCATCCCCGCGAAGAACGTGGGTAATCTTCATCAAATGATCGTCAACTACAACAGCAAAGTTGTAAGTTGGCATACCGTCACGCTTTTGGATAACGAAATCACCACCGATAGTGTCACTTTCAAAGCTTAAGTGACCCTTAACAATATCGTCCCATTCATAAGTTTCCATTTCTGGAATGTGAATACGAACAACTGGCTTCAGGCCCTTTGCTTGTGCTTCTTCTTGAGCCTTCTTGATTTCTTCGGCAGTCATACCTTCATATTCATAAGTGTAGTGAGGTGCAATCCCCATAGCACGTTGTTCTTCACGTTGTGCTTCGAGTTCTTCCTCAGTCTTGTATGAGTAGTATGCCTTACCTTCATCAATCAATTGCTTGATGTACTTATTGTAAATATCTTTTCTTTCTGATTGACGGTATGGACCATATTCACCGCCCTTATCAGGACCTTCATCCCAATCGATACCAAGCCAGTGAAGGTTTTCCATTTGTGATTTTGAACCACCTTCAACGTTACGCTTTTGGTCGGTATCTTCAATTCTTAAAACAAAGGTACCCTTATTGTGACGAGCAAATAAATAGTTAAAAAGTGCAGTACGTGCATTACCAATGTGTAAGTGACCAGTTGGACTAGGTGCATATCTTACACGGATTTTTTCTTTAGCCAAAATTCATACCTCTTTCAAAAATAGTAGATTCAAACAAGAATAGTTTACGCGTTAAATAAGAAAAGTTCAATTGTTTAGCCAAAAACTAATTTTAAACCTTGAGCTACACTTGCAACTGGCACCACTTCGATGCCATAATTTTTCAAACTTGCGCTCATATTATGTCTTGGAATAAATATACGCTTAAAGCCCACTTTAGCAGCTTCTTGAATTCTTGAATCAATGCGATTAACTCGGCGCACTTCCCCAGTCAAACCAACTTCGCCAACAAAACAATCAGTCGGTGAAATTTCTTTGTTAGTGTAACTAGAAGCTACTGCCATCGCAATCGCTAAATCAATTGCTGGTTCATTCAGTTTAATCCCGCCAGTTGCCGTTAAATAAACATCCTGATTCTGCAACATTAAGTTGCCCCGCTTTTCAAGAACTGCGAGCAATAGAGCTGCTCGGTTATAGTCAATTCCTGACGTTGTTCTCTTAGCATAACCAAAAGCTGTCGGTGTTACTAAAGCTTGAATTTCTGCAAGCAGTGGCCGCGTTCCTTCAAGTGAAACGACCACAGCAGAACCTGTTGAATTTGGAAGTCGCTGATCGAGAAAAACTTCAGATGGATTGGTAACTTCACGCAATCCTTCGTTCACCATTTCAAACATACCGATTTCATTGGCAGCACCGAAACGATTTTTTACTGAATGCAGAATGCGGTAGGAATGGTGTTCATCCCCTTCGAAATAAAGCACTGTATCCACCATATGTTCCAAAATCTTAGGTCCGGCAATTGCCCCTTCTTTAGTCACGTGCCCAATAACAAAGACCGTAATTGCATCCATCTTAGCAATCTTCATCAATTCACTAGTAACTTCACGCACCTGTGAAGCAGAACCTGTCATCGAATCAAGACTTGGTTCATTCATTGTTTGAATAGAATCAATAACGACAAAATCTGGCTTAACCTCATCAATTTGCTCGCGAATATCATGCATGTCAGTTTCTGGATAAAGCAACATTGAACTGCCGCCAAGGCCTAAGCGATCAGCTCTTAACTTAATTTGATTGGCTGATTCTTCCCCTGAAACGTACAAAACTTTGTATTTTTCAGAAAGTTCACTCATTACTTGTAGCATCAAAGTAGATTTTCCAATTCCAGGGTCACCACCTATTAAGACCAGTGATCCTGGAACAATTCCGCCACCAAGCACGCGATTTAATTCTTCAGATTTTGTCACAATTCGCTCTTCTTTTTCAGCCTTAATCTTCGAAAGATTTACTGGTTCATTAATCCCAGTCTTCTTAATCAATTGACTTGGTGCAACTTTAGCTGAACGTTTTTGTACTTCTTGAGTTTCTTTTTCAAATTGATTCCAGGCGCCGCAGTTAGGGCAGCGTCCTAAGTAACTTGCTGAAATATAGCCACATGAGCGGCATTTATATTGTGTTTTTACTCTTGCCATTAATTCTCCTTATTCTTATT
The DNA here is from genome assembly GCF_001434335.1 of Lactobacillus kalixensis DSM 16043. Classification (GTDB taxonomy): domain Bacteria; phylum Bacillota; class Bacilli; order Lactobacillales; family Lactobacillaceae; genus Lactobacillus; species Lactobacillus kalixensis. Next base: position 30,123 of record NZ_AZFM01000003.1, on the reverse strand, counting down.
CGTTGATCCAAAGCCGCTGACACGTTCGCGGTTAATTGGATCATCATCATCTGTCTTAAGATATTGCATAAAAATTCCTTGGGCAATGCGGTCACCCTTGTGAATGTGAAGCGGTCTAACCCCGTAATTAATCATTTGGACGAAAATTTCGCCTTCATTATTAGGATTATTGTAGTAATCTGCATCAATTACCCCAATTCCGTTAGGTAAACTCAGATTCTTCTTGAAAGTATTAGATGAGCGATTTGCTAAAATCAGGACCTCATCATCTGGCATGTATGCCTTAAGCCCGGTTGGAACCAAAACTGGCTTTAAGATCTTATCTGCCATTTCGTAATCACGCTCAAACATCTGGTGACCATTTCTGATCAATCTAAAAATACGCACAAAATCTAAGCGCCAAATGCTTGGAATGACAATATCTTCGGCAGCCTCAAGATCATACCCGGCACTAGCCAATGTTTGCCTACGCGGCAAGGTGATATTTTGATCACGATATTTTTCTACAACTTCAAATCCACGTGTTTTCATTTATCTACATTACACTCCATGTCGAACTTCGTTTCTTTTTACAGCTATCTATTTTACAATGTTTTTATCAAAGTAAGAAGTAACAGAATTTCCTTACATAATAATATACGCAAAAAACACCAAATATTTTTTAGAAAAGGTCAAAAATGTCTGAAAAAATTGAAAAGAAAAAATATTTCACTTTAAAAACTAGTGATGATCAAATCACTTCAAGTACTGATATTGATTTAATTGAGCGAAAAGACGCTACAGTCTGGATAATGAATCATATTTTTTTAAATCCTGATGAACATGATCCACATGAATTAAGCCTGCTTATGGAGAAAGTAATTTCCTACATACAAGAATCTGGCTATCCAATCTGGCCACTTGATCCCATCGCTATTACTTATTTTGAAAAGCATCCCGAATACGAAACAATTTGGTACCACCGTCCATTTTCTAAATAGACGACATTATTTTTATAGGCTAAAATGTTCTTTAGATGTGTACATAAAAGGAGGATTTTTATGACTAAAGAAATCTCAAATGAAACTATTGAAAAATTTGAAAATGATTTAACTAACCACCCTGCATACAGAGTAGCTAGCCGTGCCGCTCAAGAAAACGGCATTTTCAAAGCTAGTCAAGATTTGCAAACTAAGATCGACCTTGACCCAACCTTCTCAATCGAAATTGAGACTGGTAAACCATCTGACCAAAAGCAATCAGGTCGCTGCTGGATGTTCAGTGCTTTGAACACCATGCGTCACCCACTTCAAAAGAAGTTTAGCTTAAAGGACTTCGAATTATCTCAAAACTACACTAACTTCTGGGACAAATTCGAAAAGTCAAACTGGTTCTTTGAAAATGTGATTGCTACTGCTGATAAGGACTTAGGCGATCGTAAGGTAGCATTCTTGTTCACCACTCCTCAACAAGATGGTGGTCAATGGGACATGCTCTGCGGCATTATTGAAAAATACGGTATCGTTCCAAAGAGCGTTTACCCAGAAACTGCTAACTCAACTAACTCCAGTGCTTTAAATGATACTTTGAACACTTTACTCAGAAAAGATGGTTTGGAACTTCGTAAGTTAGTTCAAGATGGTAAGTCAGAAGATGAAGTTCAAGCTCGCAAGGAAGAAATGCTTAACGATGTCTTCCGCGTTTTGGCAATTTCACTTGGTGTTCCACCTAAGAAGTTCAACTTTGAATACCGCGACGATGACAAGAATTACCACATTGACAAGGACATTACTCCTAAGGAATTCTTCGACAAGTACGTTGGTATGGACTTATCAAACCACATTTCCACAATTAACGCACCAACTGATGATAAGCCTTTCCACAAGGTATTCTCTGTGGAATACTTAGGTAATGTTGAAGGCGGTCGTCAAGTTCGTCACTTGAACCTCAAGATCGACGAAATGAAGGACTTGATCATTAAGCAATTGGAGAGCGGCGAAGTTGTTTGGTTCGGCTCAAACGTTGTTAAGGATTCTGAACGTCGTGCAGGTCTTCTTGACACTGACCTTTACAGAAGAGATGAATTGTTTGATGTTGACTTCACTATGTCCAAGGCTGACAAGCTTGATTCTGGTGAAAGTTTGATGGACCATGCAATGGTTATCACTGGTGTTGATATTGTTGATGGCAAGCCAACTAAGTGGAAGATTGAAAATTCATGGGGCGAAAAGCCAGGTTTCAAGGGTTACTTCGTCATGAGTGACAAGTGGTTTGACTCATTTGTTTACCAAGCAGTTATCAACAAGGATATCTTACCTGATGATTTGAAGAAGGCCTACGATGAAGGTGTTAAGGATCCAATTCAATTGTTGCCATGGGATCCAATGGGTGCTTTAGCATTTAAGTTTTAATTGACGGTAATTGAATATATTAAAAAAGTTAGAGGGAACAATTATTCTCTCTAACTTTTTTTCATCCCTAACGCTGCCTTAGCTGCATCACTCATCTTATCTGGCGTCCATACTGGATACCACACAAATTCCACATCGACATTCTTGACTTCTTCTACCTGTTTAACCGACTTACTAATCTCGTCAATCAAGTAGCCAGTTAGCGGACAAGCCGGTGTTGTCAAAGTCATATTGATTAGGCAAATTCCATCTTCATCTAGATCCAGCGAATAAATCAAACCCAAATTTACTACATCAATATTTAATTCTGGATCAATGACTTGTGACAGGCGATAAATGATGTCATTTTTGATCGTTTCTGCATCCCTCATCCAATCACCTTCCTATGCATCTTTACCAAAAATTCTCGCCTTAATTGCTTGTCCAGTTGGAGTACCGGCTAAGCCACCAATTCCAGTTTCTCTCAAAGAGGATGGCAAATCCTGACCGATCTTCTTCATTGCATCAATACATTCATCTGCTGGAATCACACTCTTGCAACCAGCTAAAGCCATATCAGCCGCAATCAATGCGTTACTTGCACCGATTGCATTTCGATTCACGCAGGGCACTTCCACTAGGCCTGCAATTGGATCACAAACTAGACCTAACAAATTAGATAAAGCAATGGACATTGCTTGTGCACTCTGATCCGGCGTGCCACCCGCAATTTCCACAGCTGCAGCTGCTCCCATTCCTGAAGCACTCCCTACTTCTGCCTGACATCCTCCAGTAGCTCCAGCAATCACTGCATTATTGGCAATCACTAAACCAAATCCACCGGCTGTGAATAAAAAGCGAATCATCTGTTCTTCTGTTAGTTCAAAACGCCTTCTTAGCATAAAAATTACGCCTGGCAAAGTACCGGAAGAACCCGCAGTTGGCGTTGCACAAATTATCCCCATTGCTGCATTAACTTCATTAGTTGCCACTGCGTTTTGCACAGCATTCATGATGAAATCACCAGATAAAGTCTTATGAGTTTGCCGATATTTTTTTATTTTCACAGCTTCTCCACCGGAAATCCCAGTTTTGGAGAAAACACCGTCGCATTCTTGCCCTTTTTCCACAGCTCTCTGCATCGTTTCCAAATTATATTTCATTCTTTGCCAGATTTTTTCTCTTGATAAGCCTGACATTTCACATTCTTGTTCGATTATTAATTCAGAGATTGGTTTTTGCTTTTTCTCTGCATCAGCTACGATCTCTTTAATATATTTATACATAGTTGCTTACTCTTTTTATAGGCAGATAATGTTTTTAAATTTCTGCTTTAATTCTTTAATTGTTGTGTCCTGCAGATAGTTAATCAAGTCATATTCATAGATTTTACTATTGCCAGATTTATAAATAATTTGTCTTTTAAATGGCGCATTCTTTTCTAAAAAATCGGTCAATTCCGCTTCTGATTCACTTTCTTGATCTTTTTCAATTTTTAAAATAATTGGCAAGGTACCCAAAGGCTTAATTGTAATGCCATAGATTACAATTTGACGAATTTCAATAACTCCTCCACCAATTGAACAGCCTGATAACTGCATTTTCTTACCAGGACCTGATAAATCCAAAATGGCTGTATTTGGGTGATTAATTGGGCTAGGTCCCTCTTCTTCGACAAACCTTAAGTCTACGCCCTCTTCTCGCGCAATCTCAGGTGCTTTAGGAACACGCAGATCATCAGCTGCAAAACCAAGAATACCAGCTGCAATCGCATAATCGGTCCCATGTCCGCGGTGCGTTTGAGCAAACGAGCCATAATAATGGACTGTCGCCTTTTTAGGGACGCCACCATATAATTTATATCCTTCTTGTCCAATAGCTACTGCACCTGCAGTATGTGAGCTAGATGGTCCAATCATCACTGGCCCAATAATGTCAAAAACGCTTCTATAATTCCCAGCCATTTTTCCTTCCTCCTGAATTCCAAGATTAGCACAAAGACAGCTAAATTCCTAGCGCATTAAAAAAGACTTAACTCCGAAAAAATCGAAATTAAATCTTTCTTCTTACCAAATATGGAGCAATCTTGTTGGATCAAGCTTGCTCAAATTAAATTGGTGCACATGTTGCTGCTTGTTCTCCGGGAATTCCTTCAAATAATCAGCCACATTGTAAAGCCCAGTTGTGTATGACCAAACCCCATGCACTTTCTTAATTGGGTCTAGCATTTCGTTACGAATAGGATATGCGGAAATCAAGAAGTGCTTGTGGTGGAATTTAAAAACAAAATATGGCAATTTGAATTCTTGCACAGCTTCTTCTTCAGTCTTGGCAATTGTCACAACATTGCGATATGAGCCATACTTTTCTGTAAATTTATCATTGAAAGAAAAGTAGAAATTAGAAATATGCACATGTGGAAAATCTTCTTCCTTAACTTGATCAGGAACAGCAATAACATGTGAATAACGATCTAAATTACTCTCTTTTTGCTGTAAAGCCTTTTCCATTTGGTTAGGGACAATTCCATGTGCCCAAGATGGGACTTCTGGATGAGCCTCATATGAGCGGTACATTTGCTTGACGATTTCCGGCTTTACCCAATCATAGTGCATTCTTGTTTGATTTCGTTTAAGCAAACTTTCTAAAGTGTTGTGCTGCATTAAATCCACAACAAACAACTCATAATGGTATTTATCAACCCATGGCTTAAAATGTTCAATCGCACTAGGCACAATGTGCGTACCATCAACAATGACGGTTTCTCCATAAGACATTTTATGCTCAACAAGATTGTCTACCATCTTTTGCGTCTGTACGGTAACATGACGCGGAATGACCTGGTGTAAGTAATCGGCTTCCTCTTGATAATAAACTGTTAAATCCGCCAATAATAACCGAATTTGATCACGACTGATCGCATATGGTTGTAAGTGATGGCGAGCAATAAAAGAAGATTTACCGGAGCCAGGTGCGCCTCTTAGTAAAAATATTTTACGCATACTGAATACTCCAAACTAGAAATTAATTATTTAATATCGTAATAAATTTTAACATACTTAAAGCCATTTCCTTATTAAGTACACTAAAAAAGTGCACTTTCGTGCACTATTTTAAGATTTTTTTGTCAATAATGTTCAATTGGTCATCCATCGTATAAATAATTGGCTGGGCGTTTGGCACTTCAAGCTTAACAATATCATGATCATTAATGTCTTCTAGCTTTTTAATTAATGCTCTTAAGCTTGATCCGTGCGCGACAATTAATTGATCTTCCCCCATTAACATTCTTGAAGCAACTTCATCATAATAATATGGCATTAATCTAAGTTGCGTTTGATGTAAGCTCTCTGCTCGCGGCATCAAGTGTTGATCACATAGTTTGTAACGACAATCAATAATCGGTGAGCCTTGCTTAGGCGGAATCGAATCGAAACTACGCCGCCATAATAATACTTGCTCTTTTCCGAAAACTTTACGCGAAATATCTTTATTTAGTCCTCTTAAAGCACCATAGTGGCGTTCATTTAGGCGCCAAGTCTTAGTAATTGGTAACCACAAAATATTGCAGACATCAGCTACAAGGTTGGCTGTCATAATTGCCCGCGATAAAACCGAAGTATGGATATGGGTGGGCTGAAAATCATCGATTTTGTTAATCAGTCTACCTGCCTGTCGAGCTTGCTCTTCGCCTTTTTTAGTTAAAGGAACATCATTCCATCCAGTGTACACATTTTCAGCATTAGCAATGCTTTCACCATGTCTAACTAATACTAACTTTACCATGTTATTTCACCTTGATACCAAGTAATTGAAGAATTAATAATACTAATCCACCAATAATGAAAACTGCGCCCAAAATTGAATAAGCATAGATCGGTCTCTTATTTGGTTGATGACGCCGATTAATTGCGTAGGAAACATCATAAATTCCTACAATTAACATAATTATTGCTGTAAAAATATTAACTTGAAACCCCATCTAATCACCTAATCATTTTTCCCAGGAACAATCATCTTTTCATTCTTTCCTCGCTCGCATTCAGCTTGAAGAGTCACGTGTCTAATTCCTAGTTCCTTTTTAAGTTTCTTTTCAATTTGACCATACAATGTTTCTATCTCTTCGATTTGCATGCTTTTAGAAACATTAATATGTGCATCAAGCATAATTATATCATCACTGTATTGCCAAACGTGCACATGGTGAACATTTTTCACTTCTGCAAAAGAAGTTAGGATCGCATTTACTTTATTTAAATCAATATCAGGATTACCTTCCATCAAGATATTCGCGGCCTTCATTGTCACCTTGATTGCCTCCCAGAGTAATAAGACTGAAGCAAGTAAGGTTAAAATTGGGTCGATAATTGTGATATTCCAGATAGAAATTACAATCGATCCGACAACTACCGCAATACTTGATAAGGCATCAGAGGCCATGTTTAAGAACAAGGCTCTGGCATTTAAACTACCTTTGGTATCGATCATCATCACTAGCATTGAGATCACATTACCAGCAAGCCCAATCAAAGAAACGATGAACATAATCTTACCTTGAATTGGCTCTGGATTAGAAAATCTTTGGATTGCTTCAATGAATAAATAGATACTAATTACAATTAAGATAATCCCATTCGTAAAAGCCGCAAGAGTTTCTGCTCTCTCATAACCAAAGGTTTTGCGCGTATTCTTTTGCCTACGTGCAATTAAGTTAGCGATAAAAGCTAAAATAATCGAACCTACATCACTTAAATTGTGAACAGCGTCAGAGATTAGAGCAAGTGACCCGGACATAAAGCCACCAATGAATTCGGCAACTGTAATAATAATATTAAAAACTGTTACTATCAGATACCTTACAGAACTATTTTCTTTCATAAATTCTCCCTCGATATATTATAGAAAATATCATATACCAAATATCTTATACAAACAAAAAAGGGCTGAAATTCTCAGTCCTTTATAAATTTTCTGCATCTTTGTTGTAATCAACAATTTCAAATTGACCATCTTTATGCAAAATTCCGCGGGTAACACTACCATTATTAGGAAATTCAATATCATGTTTACCATCACTTTTATCCCAATACTTAATAGCAAGTGTCTTGATGAAATCACCATGAGAAACCAGCAATACTCGATCCTCATTTTTAGTCAAATCTTGTAAGTTTTCAATCCCGCGCGTCATTCTTTCATCAAGTTCTTCAGTATTTTCTGCTAAATGACGCGGATCAGCCCTTTTTGTAGCCTCACGGAATCTGTAGATCCCTACTTGATTAATGATTTTTTGTACATCTCTTTCTGGGCCTAGACCAGCCTCTTCAGCAATTTGTATCCAGGTTTGATCAATATCATCACCCTCAAAACTGCCAAAAAATACTTCCCGAAATTCGGGTAATTTTCTAATTTTTCCGATCTTCGAAACAACATTAGCATCTTTCATCAAATGAACAGTATCAATTGCTCGCTTCAAGTCCGATGAATACATATTATCAAAGTGGACTTGAGATAATGCTCTTGCAGTTCTCTTTAAATCGTCAATTCCTTTTACAGTCAACGGAGAATCACACCAGCCCTGAACTTTATTCAGCTGATTGAACATTGTTTCTCCGTGGCGTACTAAATAAACTTCTGTTGCCAATTCAATCCCCCTTTTTTACTATTCCTTTTATTTTACCAAATTTAGTTATGCAATGTAGGCTGAATAGAACAAATATCCTGCCAAAACGAGGGAAAGAATTGCTGTAATCAACCGAACTGCAGCAGGTGACATATATTTAATACTCTTTTGTCCCAAGAACCCACCAATAAATAAGCCAATTGCTAGGGGAAGAACCATCATCCAATTGATTTTAGCACCAAAAATGAAGACAACCAAAGCTACTAAATTTCCTAAAGAACCTAAAATATTCTTCATCGCATTAATAGTTACAAAGTTGCATTCACTAACATAAGTTAAAAAGATTAAGTTTAAAACACCAGCAGCTGCACCAAAATAACCGGTGTAAATTCCAGCGAAGAACATTCCGATATATGCAGCAGAAATTTTTAACTGGCTATGTTCTTCATCCATATGGAAGAAGCGTTTTGAACCACTCAAAAAGAGCATCCCACCAGAGAAAATCACAAAAAACGGGACTAATTTTTCAAAAACGCTCCCAGGAAATGCAAGAAGTAAAAGGCTCCCACAAAGAGCACCGCCGAGAATAAAAATTCCATATTTCCACATTTCACGCCAATGTCCCTTCATATCTTGAAGAGAAGACACTGCTGAGCCGATTCCTGTGAAAATTAATGATGCTGTATTAGTAATATTAGCAGAAACTGGCGATGCGCCAGCAATTAATAAAGCTGGATATGAGACTAATGACGCCATACTTGCAACGGCAGAAACAACTCCTGATAAGACTCCAGCAATTAATAGAAAGATAAATGTTCCAACTGTTCCCATATTAAACTCCCAATTGTGTCAATCTTTGGATAAATTATACAATAGTAATGAGGTGATTCAATGAATACTTTTGAAACTTTGATTTTTGTTCCTGAAGGAACTCTGTTAAACGAAAAGCTTGCTATAAAAAATGCCTTACGCAAAACTCTTAAGTATTTTGACCGCTCTTTTGGATCTTCTGAAAGTATTAAGTATACGAAATTATCAGAATCTTTCAAATTATTAGATCGAAAAGAGCAAATTAATTTACTTTTACAAAATTTTTTCTATGACGAACTGAATGAAGCTGAGCGAGTTTTCAATCAAGACCTACAAAAGCAACACCGTTTAATTAAAGATAGCGCAGAATTTTTGAATAAAATTCAGGACAAATTCACCTTAGTTTGCGTCGGTAAGGAAAGTAAATCACAGCTACTCCCTCGCCTGAACGATAGCGGCATTGTGGATAAGTTTAATGCTCTTTTCTTTGCAGATGATTTCGACAAGATACTTCCAGATAAGAGTATTTTTATCAATGTGGTTAAAGACCTTGGTGTTGATCCTGATAACTCATTAATTATTGGCTCAACTTTAAGTGAAGAAATCCAAGGTGCAGAAAATAGTGGTTTAAAATCACTTTGGCTTGCCCCAAAGAAGGAAAAAATTCCAATCGTACCTCACCCAACATTACATTTATCAAGGTTATCAGATTTAGCATTTTACTTAAATATTGAATAATTATGTTGGATAATAAGTATAAGTGATTATTTGAAAGGATGATAATATGACAAAAGTTGCTGTTGTTTTCGCAGATGGTTGTGAAGAAGTTGAAGGCTTAAGTGTTGTTGATACCCTTCGCCGTTTGAACGTTGAATGTGACATGGTTGGTTTAACTAGTAAAAAGGTTGACGGCGACCACCATATTGAACTTACTTGTGACAAAGTTGTGGATGATTCACTTCTTGATTATGACTTAGTTGCTTTTCCAGGTGGGATGACTGGTTCTGCCAACCTTCGTGACAATGAAAAGCTTCGCGACTTGATGGTTAAGCGTCATGAAGCAGGTAAGTGGGATGCAGCAATGTGCGCTGCACCTCGTGCTCTTGCTAAATATGGTGTTTTGAATGATGCAGATTTCACTTGCTACCCAGGCATTGAAGAAGAATGTAAAAAGTACGATTCATCTGCGCACTTTTCTGAAAAGATTACTGTTACTGACAAGGTACACAAGATTGTAACTAGCCGCGGTCCTGCAACTGCTTGGGCATTTAGTTACGCAATCGCTGAAGCACTCGATGTTGACACTAAGGCATTAAAGAAAGGCATGTTATACAACTACTTAGCTGATAACATTCAAGACAGCTTATAAAATTAGGTATTTTAAAAGGAGGCATCCGCGTTGGACGTCTCCTTTTTTTATTAATGTACACCTTCCATTAAGGTATTAATATTCTTAACTAATAAGAACATGATTACACCGAAAATTACACTAACCAAGCCAATTGCCATGAAGTATTGAACTTCAGTATTAGTTGAGTAGAACTTAACGATTTGAGCATTAATGGCTTGTCCTGTAGCATCTGCCATGAACCACATACTCATCATTTGAGAACGATAAGCATTAGGTGCAAGTTTAGTGGTGATAGATAACCCAATTGGTGAAATCAACATTTCTGCAATTTCAACAATAAACCATGAACCAACTAGCCACCAAGGACTTACTCTACCGCTTGTACCGTAAAGCATCCCAGGTATTGCCATCCACATGTATGATAAACCGGCAAAAACAAGTCCGGCAGCAAATTTACCTGGAGCAGATGGTTGCTTCTTCCAGTGTTCCCACAGCCAAACAAAGACTGGCGTTAAAATCATGATGAATAATGGATTAAGTGATTGGAAGTTAGCGGCTGCAAAATGCCAATTACCAATGTGAAGCACAGTTCTTTGTTCAGCAAATAATGCCAAAACAACTGAACCTGATTCTTCAATTCCCCAGAAAATAGCTGCAGCAAAGAATAGTGGAATATAAGCTTTGACACGTGAGCGCTCAATCTTAGTAACCTTTGGACTACGTAACATAGTTACGAAGTAGTAGATTGGCAACGCAATTGCCAAAATAGTTAACATGGTGATGACGTTGTTAATGTTTAATTGACCAACACCAGCTAAAGCAGCTAAGAATGCCGCAATTGCAATTAGAATGATAACGACCCATTTCACAATTCTGAGTAAATCGCCTCGATCGATTGGATCGTTTGGTTCCAAACTGCTAGTTGGCAGGTACTTTTTACCACCTAAGACATATTGTACAAGACCGAAAAACATTCCGACTGCAGCTAACGAGAATCCGGCGTGGAAATTTAATTCATTGCCAAAAGCATGGAAACCGAAGCCCTCACTCGCCCATGGAACAAGTAATGGAGCAATAAACGAACCAAGGTTGATTCCGAAGACGAAAATACTGAACCCAGCATCTCTGCGGCGATCTTCAACTGAATAAAGTCCACCAACCATATCAGAAACATTAGGTTTCAATAATCCGGTACCAACCACAATTAAAGCAATTGAACTATATAAGGCGCCGATACCTGCTGGCAATGCCAAAACGATGTGACCTAGCATGATTAGAACACCGCCATAAAAGACAGTTTTTCTTGAACCCCATACTCTGTCTGAAAGCCAGCCCCCAACTAGGGCTGACAAATAAACCAGCGAGCCGTAAATCGACATGACCGAAGCAGCGGTGGTTTGATCCATTCCCAAACCACCCTTAGTGACTGCGTAGTACATGTAGAATAGTAAAATAGCACGCATGCCGTAGTAACTGAAACGTTCCCACATTTCAGTGAAGAATAGTGTGGATAACCCTTTAGGTTGTCCGAAAAAAGCTGTATCTATATTTTGTTTTTCCAAAAAGAAAAACTCCCTTCTTATTTATTGGCAAGCAATAAAGTTTTATTATACCACTAAATAAGGCTATTCTTGGATATGTTAACGGCATTTCTTTGTATTTGTATACTTTTTTGCGCGCAAAAAAGCACTCGCAATGATGCGAATGCTTTTTGATAAACGTAATATAAAATATTAACGCTTTGAGAATTGAGAAGCTTTACGGGCCTTCTTCAAACCTGGCTTCTTTCTTTCCTTCATTCTTGGGTCACGAGTCAAGAAACCTGCCTTCTTAAGTGGACCACGGAAATCTGGGTCTACATCAAGAAGTGCACGAGCGATACCCAAACGGATAGCTCCAGCTTGACCTGAGAAACCACCACCGTTAACATTAACGCGAACGTCGTATTGACCGTCAGTTTCAGTTAATGTCAAAGGTTGCTTTAAATCCTTAACTAAGTTAGGGAATGGAATGTATACGTCAACATCTTTACCGTTAACAGTAATCTTACCGTTACCTGGTACTAAACGAACACGCGCAACTGAATCCTTGCGGCGACCAGTACCGATGTATGCAGCTTGTTGTGCCATTTTTAACCTCCTAGATTAATTTGTTAATATCTAACTTTTCAGGCTTTTGTGCTTCATGCTTGTGATCTTCACCAGCATAAACGTGCATCTTCAAGAATTCTTGGTGACCAAGAGTGTTCTTTGGAAGCATACCCTTAACTGAGATTTCAACCATCTTAACTGGGTTATTAGCAAGCAATTCGCCGTATGATACTGACTTCAAGCCGCCACGCCATGATGAGTGGTGGTGGTAGAACTTATCAGTAGTCTTCTTACCAGTCAACTTAATCTTTGAAGCGTTGATAACAATGACATTGTCACCAGTATCAACATTTGGTGTATATTGAGGCTTGTTCTTACCTCTCAAAATAGTGGCTACAGCAGTTGAAAGACGACCTAAAGATACGTCTGTTGCATCAATAATGTACCACTTACGTTCGATTTCACTAGATTTTGCTAATGGTGTAGTACGCAATTTAAATTCCTCCGTTTATTTGCAGTTTGAAAACAATAAGTTTCCGGGGCCTATCGTGGACAAACATACTATACTAGAGTACGTCCTTTTTAGGAAAAAGTCAATTATAAATCAAGATCTTGCCGGTATTTCTTTGGCATTTCATCATAAAAAACATGATAAAGATATAATCCACTTGCTTGAGCTGTTTGTGGAACTTCTAATCGATTCTTAGCTGCAATCACCCGCGGAATATCGTCAACTGGACGTTTACCACTGCCGATTTCTAATAGCATTGCAACCAAGATTCGCACCATGTTATATAAAAAACCTGAACAAATGAAATCAAAAATTAATTCATTTTCCTCTTCATTTTTTTCAATATTCACATAATACATCGTTCTGACTTTATCAACAATTTGTCCACCACTTGCCGCAAAGCTGGTAAAGTCATGTGTACCTAACAGATCCTTTGCTGCTTCTTGCATCTTTTCCACATCAATTGGATATGGATAATGCCCGGTATAAAATCTTTTAAATGGATTAACAAAGTGATCCAAGCTCATGCGATATCGATACCACTTACCTTTAATATCATAACGAACATGAAAATCATCATCGACAATTTCACATTCCTTAAAAATAATATCCATCGGCATCATTGAATTGAGCGCCAAGACCATCTTATCGGCAGGTATTTTATTTCCCGGGTAATCAAATTGAATCACTTGCCCCAATGCATGGACTCCAGCATCTGTTCTCCCTGATCCTTCAACGATTATCCTTTTCCCCTTTGTCATTTTCTTTAATGCTTCCTCAATCGCTCCCTGCACAGTTCGTGCATTAGGTTGAATTTGAAAGCCATGAAAAAGATGGCCATCGTAAGCCATCAACATTTTGTACCTTGTTGTCATTTTAATGTGTCCTAAATATTAATAGTAATATAGTTAACGCAATAAAAAATCCTAAATTAATCCAGTCGACATTCGACCAACTGAGTACTCGATATCGACTTCTACCGCTGCTGCCACGATAACCTCTGGATTCCATAGCTGTGGATAAGTCAACGGCCGTTTCCAATGAACTAATAAATAATGGTACCAGCAAAGGTGAGATGGCTTTCGCTCTTTTTATTAATCCACCATCATTAAAATCTGCTCCTCGAGATCTTTGTGCATTCATAATTTTTAATGTTTCATCAAAAAGCGTAGGGACAAATCTTAGCGCAATTGACATCACTAAAGCTATTTTATCTACTGGTACCTTAAATAGCTTCAGAGGCGTTAATAGCCATTCCATCGCGTCTGCTATTTCAAGTGGCATTGTAGTAACGGTCATTACAGTTGAAATCAAGATGATTAAAGTAAAACGAATGAAAATATAAATGGCATTTGTTATTCCATAACTAGATAAAGTGAAAATCCACCAATTCCAGTAAACTGTCCCACCACTAGTAAAGAATAATTGCAGAATTGAGGTGAAAAAAATCAGCCATACCAGCGGTTTAACTCCAGCCCAAAATACCTTTGGCTTCAATTTAGTTGCCGCAACAGCAATTAAAGCAAATGCCGAAATGATACCATACGTTATCCAATTATTTGCAAGAAAAATCACAAAAATAAAGAGAATACATGCAAGTAGTTTACCACGCGGATCCAATTTATAAATAATTGAATTTCCTGGGATATACCGTCCTATAATTATTTTACTCACATTCTCACCTCTTCAAATTTTTTTTAATCCCAGCAACTAAGTCATCCAAAGTTAAAGGATTTTTATCAAAATGATATCCACTCAATTTATCTGCAAATATACTTGGAGTTGGCTCATCAAGTGAATGTGTTCTATCCCAATTTGAATCTGCAAAAGTGTTCTCTGGATTATCATGCTTAACTAATTTACCTTTTTCAAGGACTAAGACATCGTCAGCATATTCAGCAACATCATCCATATTGTGAGTAACCAGAATAACCGTATGTCCCTCTTCTTGATACTCTTTAAACAAATCCATCATTTGCTTCTTAGCTTTAGGATCTAAGCCTGCTGCTGGTTCATCTAAACAGAGAATATCTGGTGAATACGCCATAACCCCAGCAATAGCAACTCTTCTCATTTGCCCACCCGATAAGTCAAATGGGGATCTTTCAGCGATATTTTCTGGCAAACCAACTTTCTTAATCCATTTTCTAGCTAAATCTTTTGCTTCTTCTTCACTATAGCCAAAGTTCTTTGGGCCAAACGCAATATCATCAACAACAGTATTTTCAAAAAGTTGTGCTTCCGGAAATTGGAAAACCAAACTAACATGCTTTCTCAACTCTTTTAAATTTTTATTGCTAGTTTCCGGAGTAATTGTCATACCTGCTATTTCAATTTCGCCTTTAGTCGGCTTGAGCAATGCATTAAAATGCTGCATCAACGTAGATTTACCACTACCAGTATGACCCACCAATGTTATAAAGGAATTTTCTTTTAGTTCAAAACTAACATTATCTAGCCCCTTTTTCTCAAATGGTGAGTCTGGTGAATAAACATAGCTTACATTTTTGAATTTAATCGACATAAAGCATCAACCAACTTTTCTTCCGTATCTAAATTTGGAGGTAAATCAATACCCACAGCCTTAAGTTTTTCTTGTAATTTAAAAATAAATGGTTCCTCTAGTCCAACTTCATTAATCATCTTTGTTTGAATAAAAACCTCATTTGGACTACCACTTGTTACCAAATTACCGTCATTAATTACTAAAACTTGATCGGAATTAGCAGCTTCATTGATATCATGAGTAATCGAAATGACTGTTAAATCATTCTTCTGTTTCATCCTTTTAACTAATTCAATAATATGTTCTTTTCCTTGAGGATCAAGCATTGAGGTAGCTTCGTCCAAGATAATTATCTTGGGTTCAATAGCCAAGATTCCAGCAATTGCCACACGTTGTTTCTGACCACCAGATAAATTTGATGGTTCAGAATTTTTATAGTCACTCATGTTCACTTCTTTAAGAACTGTGTCAACAATTTCAATCATCTTGTCACGTTGAATGCCACGATTTTCAAGTCCAAAAGCCACATCATCTGCTACAGTTGCTCCGACAAATTGATTATCTGGATTTTGAAAAACAATTCCAACATTATTACGAATATCCCAAACTGTATCATCTGATAATTTTATACCATCAACTACTATTTCTGTCTCTGGATTATCATCTGGAACAAGTAAGCCATTAATCAATCTTGAGATGGTGGATTTACCACTACCATTATGCCCAACGATTGAAGTCCAACTACCCTTTTTAATACTAAAACTAATATTATTAACTGCCGGTTTCTTGGCTTCTCTATATGTAAAGGAAACATTTTTAAAAGTAACGATATTTTCCACTAACTCCACCTCGATTATCAAACTATGACTATTGTACCAAAAAAGAGCAAAAAAAATCATCCATGAAGAGGGATGAAAAACATCTAAGCTAGACTAAGCTTTCGCCATCATCATCGCGCTTATTCTCACTTTCATGGATAATTCTTAATAGCTATTAAGTTGTGTTATCTGAATTAAACTAATTCAAGGATAACCATTGGAGCTGCGTCACCTTTACGAGGTACAGCAAGCTTCATAATTCTGGTGTAACCACCATTGCGGTCCTTGTAACGAGGTGCAATATCAGAGAAAAGTTTTTGCAATGCTGACTTAACAACAACTGTATCATTTTCTTCATGAATATCAGCAACTTCATCACGTACAAATGCTGCGGCTCTTCTTCTTGCAGCTAAGTCACCACGCTTACCAAGAGTAATCATCTTTTCAGCAGTCTTGCGGATTTCCTTAGCACGAGCTTCAGTAGTAACAATGCGTTCGTTGATGATCAATTGAGTAGTCATTTCTCTAAGCATTGCTTTTCTATGTGCACTATCGCGACCTAATTTACGGTATGCCATCAGTTTGCCTCCTTTATCATTTCTTCAGTTAATCTTCTTGACGAAGTGAAAGTCCTAAGTCGTTTAATTTATTCTTAACTTCTTCTAATGATTTACGTCCCAAATTACGTACACGCATCATATCTGATTCACTCTTGTCAGTCAATTCTTGAAGAGTATTAATACCTGCACGCTTTAAGCAGTTATATGAACGAACTGAAAGATTTAACTCTTCAATAGTCATTTCGAGTTTCTTCTCTTTCTTGTCGTCTTCTTTTTCCACCATTACTTCGTTAAACTTAGTACTTGCATCAGCTGATTCAAATACTTTGAAGTGTTCAACTAAAATTTTAGCAGCAAAGCTAAGGGCGTCATTAGGGTTGATTGAACCGTCAGTCCAAATCTCAAAAGTGAGCTTGTCAAAGTCATCTCTCTTACCAACACGAGTGGCTTCTACTTGGTAGTTAACCTTCTTAATTGGTGAGAACAATGAATCTACTGGAATAACACCAATTGGCATGTCATCACTCTTATTGTCATTTGCAGCAACATAACCACGACCGTTCTTAACTGCGATCTGCATGTGCAAATGTCCACCTTCAGCAATGGAGCAAATATATTGGTCTGGATTCAAAACTTGAACGTCAGAATCAACCTTAAGATCATCAGCAGTTACTGTGGCTGGACCTTCAACGTCCAATTCAATAACCTTTTGTTCATCTGAAAGAGACTTCAATTCAAGTTTCTTTAAGTTCAGAATAATCTTGGTTACATCTTCTCGTACACCAGGAACTGTTGAGAACTCGTGTAAAACGCCGTCAATTTGTACATAAACAAGTCCTGTACCAGGAATTGAAGTAAGCAATACTCTACGAAGAGAGTTGCCCAAAGTTGTACCAAAGCCTCGTTCTAGTGGTTCAACAACAAACTTACCGTAAGAATCTTCTTGTTCAACAACGGTAATATTTGGTTTTTCAAATTCAATCATTACTAGGCCCCTTTCAAAACGTAACGTCCTCTTACTAGGACAAAATTAAACACGACGACGTTTTGGTGGTCTGGAACCATTGTGGGGAACTGGCGTAACGTCACGAATTGCAGTAATTTCAAGACCAGTTGCTTGAAGTGATCTAATAGCAGATTCACGACCAGCACCAGGACCTTTAACAGAAACTTCTACATGTTTCATGCCTTGGTCCATTGCACTCTTAGCTGCTGCTTCAGCTGCCATTTGAGCTGCAAATGGAGTAGACTTACGACTACCCTTAAAGCCCAATGCACCAGCTGAAGACCAAGCAACTGCATTACCTTGAACGTCAGTAATCATGACTAAAGTATTATTAAACGTAGAATGAATATGAGCAACGCCGCTTTCGACATGCTTCTTCACACGACGCTTACGTGCTGTTTTAGGCATCTATAAACCTCCTTATAATATATTAACGGTTTCTCTTAGTACCCTTACGAGTACGAGCATTGTTCTTAGTGTTTTGACCACGAACTGGAAGACCACGACGGTGACGAATACCACGGTAAGAACCGATATCAACCAAACGCTTAATGTTCATGCTTACTTCACGACGCAAGTCACCTTCAACACGGTACTTGTCAACTTCTACACGAAGCTTTTCTTGGTCTTCTGGTGTAAGATCCTTAGAACGAATGTCTTCAGAAACACCAGCGTCTTTACAAATCTTCTTAGCTGTTGGTTCACCAATACCGTAAATGTATGTAAGAGCTACAACAACTCTTTTATCTCTTGGTAAGTCAACACCAGCAATACGTGCCATAAATTGCACCTCCTAATTTTTAACCTTGACGTTGCTTGTGCTTTGGATTTGCAGGGCAAATAACCATAACACGGCCATGTCTCTTAATAACTTTACAATGTTCACACATTGGTTTAACAGATGGTCTAACCTTCATGTTTACCTCCGTTATTACTTAATAAACCGATACGTAATTCTACCTTTTGTTAAATCATATGGAGAAAGTTCTACAGTTACTCTGTCTCCTGGCAAAATGCGAATGTAGTGCATTCTGATCTTACCTGAAACGTGAGCTAAAATAGTAGCTCCATTTTCCAATTCAACTTTAAACATAGCATTAGGTAAGGTATCAACTACCTTACCTTCTACTTCAATGACATCATCTTTTGCCAAAGTTGTTCCTCCGCAATTAAACAGTCATACTTTGCAATTATAACACGGAAAAATAATTATACAAGCCTTCTATTACTTGTTATTACTTAATACCGCATCAATATCTTCAAATACCTTTTCAGGTTCTTGTTCACCGTTGATTACAGTAAGCAAACCCTTCTTTTGATAGAAGTCCTTCAAAGGTGCATTCATCTTTTCGTTAACTTCCAAACGATTCTTAACAACTTCTGGCTTATCATCTTCACGTTGATAAAATTCATGACCACCACAACGATCACAAGTACCTTCAACCTTAGGCATCTTTGAGATCTTGTTATAAGTTGCGCCACAATTTTTACACATGAATCTTGAAGATAAACGTTCAACTAAAATGTCTGGGTTAACTTCAAGTGAGATAACATTTGTTAAAGGCTTGTTAAGTCTTTCAGTGATACCTTCCAAAAGTTCAGCCTGCTTTGTAGTTCTTGGGAAACCGTCCAAGATGAAACCTTCCTTAATGTCAGGTTGACTTAAACGTTCTTCAACTAACTTAGCAGTAACTTCATCAGGTACCAAGTTTCCTTTGTCGATGTAACTCTTGGCTTCCAGACCAACCTTGGTCTTATTTGCCATTGCTTCTCTAAACATATCCCCAGTTGAGATATGTGTTAAATGATATTTATCAACAATTTGTTCAGACGCTGTGCCTTTACCTGCACCTGGTAAACCTAAAAGAATTAAGTTAATCATTTTTCTTTCCTATCTGATGAATCCAACATATTCTCTCTTCATCAATAAACCATTGATTTGACGAGATAATTCCAAAACGACACCGATAACAATCAATAAACTAGTACCACCAAGTCCGATCGAACTAGGTAGGTTCCAGAAATTAGTAGCAAGCTGTGGTATCAAGGCAACTAAACCTAAGAATAGTGCACCTACAGTTGATAACCGCATTAATAATCTTGAAACATAATCCTGTGTATCTTTCCCTGGCCATACGCTTGGGATATATGCTCCCTGTTTTTGCAAATTTTCAGCAAGCTTTTCAGGATTTACCTGAACGAAAGCGTAGAAGAAAGTGAATAAAACAATCAAAAGAGTATAAATGATAACACCAGGAGTAGTTTGCATACTAAAAATGGTAGTTAAAACTTTATACCATTGAGCATCTCCATGGTTTTTCTGGAAAGCCATTAAGATTGTTGCCGGAGTAACGATGAACGAACTGGCAAAAATAACCGGAATAACTCCAGATACGTTAACCTTTAAAGGTAGAAAACTTTCTGACCCGCTGATAGTCGCTCTTCTAGTATATTGAATAGGAATACGACGAACAGCTTGTTCAACCCAGGTAACGAATTGCGTAATCAAAAGAATCGCAACGATTACCGCGATGAAGAACAAAATACCTTGCCAACGATCACTAGCACTGGTGTTAACAATTTCTTCTTTATAAATGTCATACATTCCAGCTGGAAATCTTGCGATAATACCAGCGAAAATGATCACAGAAATACCATTACCTAAACCTTTATCAGTGATTTCATCACCGAGCCAGTTAAGCAACATAGTACCACCTGTCATAATGATGGCTATTTCAATATAAGTTTGTGGTGTTTGATTCTTAACCAAACCCATCTGAGTTAAAGCATTGAACCCAAGTGTAATACCAATACTTTGTACGAATGCAATAACCAGCGCTAAATATCTGGTTACTTGATTGGTCTTACGACGTCCAACTTCACCTTGTTTTCCCCATTCAACTAAAGTAGGTACAATATCCATTTGTAGCAATTGAATAACAATTTGCGCTGTGATGTATGGAGAAACACCTAGTGAAAAGATTGAATAATTGTCTAGCCCACCACCAGTAACAGTATCAAGCATTGGAACTAAACCAGTTTGTGCAACTTGAGTGATCGCCTTTGCATTTACACCAGGAACGGTAATGTTAGCACCGATCCGATATAACAAAAGAATAAAAAGAGTGAACCAAATCTTGTTTCTAATCTCTCTATCCTTAAAGGCGTTCTTCAAGGTTGAAATCATTAAATCACCTCAACAGTTCCGCCGGCAGCTTCAACTGCCTTCTTAGCAGCTGCGGAAACTTTGTTGACCTTAACAGTCAATTTAACCTTTACTTCACCGTCAGCAAGTAACTTAACACCAGACAATTCCTTCTTAATTACGCCATTGTCCTTTAAGTTTTCAACAGTTACTTCGCTGCCGTCTTCGAATTTGTTTAAATCGTCTAAGTTAATGATGGCATATTCCTTACGGTTTACGTTCTTGAAACCACGCTTAGGCATAGTTCTGAATAATGGCATTTGACCACCTTCAAAACCTAAACGAGTATGACCACCTTGACGAGCTAATTGACCCTTTTGGCCACGACCTGAAGTCTTACCGTAACCACTTGAAGTACCACGACCTACACGCTTTCTTGCACGACGTGAGCCTTCTGCTGAATGTAATTCATGAAGCTTCATTTATTTGGCACCTCCTTGATTCAATTATTTGTTAATCTCTTCAACAGAGATTAAGTGAGCAATTTTCAATAATGCACCGCGAGTAGCAGCGTTGTCAGGAACGACAACAGTACTACTGATACGACCTAAACCAAGAGCTTTAACAACTTTCTTTTGGTTAGGTAGACGGTGAGCAACACTTCTAATTAAAGTAACTTTTAAATCAGTCATCTAGTAACCTCTCCCTAATCTTCGTTCGTGATTTGGCGAAGTTTTGCAACTTCTTCACTAGTTCTAAGCTTCTTCAAACCATCAATTGTTGCACGAACAACGTTGATTGGAGTGTTTGAACCAAGTGATTTAGAAGTAACATCAGCGATACCAGCCATATCCATAACGATACGTACGGCACCACCAGCAGCAACACCGGAACCTGCTTCAGCTGGCTTCAACATAATGTTACCTGAACCATAATGACCAATTACTTCGTGAGGAATAGTAGTACCAACCTTAGGAACATTGATCATGTTCTTCTTACCAGCTTCAACAGCCTTACGGATTGCTTCTGGGACTTCTTGAGCCTTACCAGTACCGAAACCTACACGGCCTTTCTTGTCACCAACGACAACAAGGGCAGCAAATCTCATCCGACGTCCACCTTTTACAACCTTAGTAATACGGTTGACAGCGACTAATTGATCTTCGATATCGTCCTTGTTTCTACGATTATTACGAGAATCGTTGCGGTTTGCCATGTGTTATTCTCCTTCCTAGAAATCTAATCCGTTTTCACGAGCGGCATCTGCCAAAGCTGAAATACGGCCGTGGTATAAGTAACCACTTCTATCAAATACAACGTTTGAAATGTTCTTTGCCTTTGCTGCTTCAGCAATTGCTTTACCAACAGCTGCGGCTTGTTCTACTTTGTTAGCGTCTTGTGAAACAGACTTATCCAAAGTTGAGGCACTTGCAAGCGTTACACCCGCTACGTCATCAATTAATTGAGCGTAGATGTTTTTGTTTGAACGAAAGATACTTAAGCGTGGGCGCTCAGCGGTCCCAGAAATCTTATCACGAATACGTTTATGACGCTTTAAGCGTAATTTGTTTTTATCTGGTTTTGAAATCACAATTTCACCTCAAAAATAACTAACTATTACTTACCAGTCTTACCTTCCTTACGACGTACGTATTCGTCAGTGTAACGAATACCCTTACCCTTATAAGGTTCAGGTGCACGTACGGCGCGGATTTCGGCTGCAAATTGACCTACGTGTTGCTTAGAGATTCCTTCAACTTCTACATCAGTAGCTGATGGAGTCTTAACAGTAACACCTTCAGGTGCAGTCAAAACAACTGGGTGTGAGTAACCAACATTCAAAGTAATCTTGTTACCTTGTGCTTGAGCACGGTAACCAACACCGATTAACTTCAAAGTCTTCTTGTAACCATCAACAACACCTTCGATCATTGATGCTAAATTAGCTCTTTCAGTACCGTGAAGAGCTTTATCACTTTCACTAGTACGGCTAAAGTTAATTTCGCCATCTTTTTGTTCGAACTTAATCTTTGGATCGAAGTATCTTGTCAATTCACCCTTAGGGCCCTTAACAGTGATGTTGTCGCCTTCCTTGGTAACAGTGACACTGTCAGGTACTTCAATAGTCTTTAAACCAATACGGCTCATTGAATTTTCTCCTTTCTGTCAGAATTACCAAACGTAAGCGATAACTTCGCCGCCAACGCCCTTTTGTCGAGCTTCTTTGTCAGTAATAACACCGGCAGAAGTAGAAACGATGGCAATACCTAAACCATTAAGAACCTTAGGTAAATCTTCAGCACTAACGTAGTTTCTAAGACCTGGCTTAGAAATACGCTTCAAACCTGAGATTACGCGTTCTCCGTTTGGACCATACTTCAATAGAACTTTGATAACGCCTTGCTTGTTGTCATCTACAACTTCGTAGTCGCGGATGAAGCCTTCACGCTTTAAAATTTCTGAAATTGACTTCTTGATGTTTGATGCAGGAATTTCAACTGAATCGTGCTTAGCCATGTTGGCGTTTCTGATTCGAGTTAAGTAATCTGCGATCGGATCTGTCATAACCATTTATGCTATCCTCCTAACCGTATACTACCAACTAGCCTTTTTAAGACCAGGAATTTGACCCTTGTGTGCTAATTCCTTAAGGCAAATACGGCATAAACCGAACTTGCGGTATACGGAGTGTGGACGACCACATCTCTCGCAACGTGTGTATTCACGTGAAGAGAACTTAGCAGGACGATGATTTCTAACTTTTTGTGATGTTTTAGCCATTAATATCCTCCAATTACTTTGTAAAAGGCATACCAAATTGACCTAAAAGTTCATGGGCTTCTTCATCAGTTTTGGCAGTAGTAACAATAACAATATCCAAGCCTCTAGTACGATTTACTTTATCGAAATCGATTTCTGGGAAGATCAATTGTTCCTTAATACCTAAAGTGTAGTTACCACGACCGTCAAATGAACGATCTGAAACACCACGGAAGTCACGAACACGTGGAAGAGAAACATTGATCAACTTGTATAAGAAATCGTACATTCTATCGCCTCTAAGGGTTACCTTAGCACCAATAGACATACCTTCACGTAAACGGAAGTTAGCGATTGATTTCTTAGCCTTAGTGATTAATGGCTTTTGACCTGAAATCAAAGTTAATTCTTCAACAGCTTCGTCTAAGTTCTTTGCGTTAGAAACAGCGTCACCAACACCCATGTTTAAGACGATCTTGTCGATCTTTGGTACTTGCATTACTGAATTGTAGTTAAACTTTTCTTGCAATGCAGGCATAACTTTTTCTTTGTATTCTGTAGCTAAATAACTTGCCATTTGCGTCCTCCCTTCTACTTATTATCTGCCTTTGAAATAACCTTAACATTTGATGCGTGGATTGAACCTTCTGATTCAACTACACCACCATTTGCATTGGTTTGTGAAGGCTTTTGGTGTTTCTTGATCATGTTAACGCCCTTAACAACAACGCGGTTCTTCTTAACGTTAACTGAAAGAACAGTACCTTCTTTACCTTTATCTTTACCGGCAATGACCTTTACTTTGTCACCAGTTTTAACAAACATCAGTGCACCTCACTAACAATTATAAAACTTCAGGGGCAAGAGACACGATCTTCATGTAGTCGTGTTCACGCAATTCACGTGCAACTGGCCCAAAGATACGAGTACCACGAGGGCTCTTATCAGCGTTAATAATTACGCCAGCATTTTCGTCGAACTTGATGTATGAACCATCTTCACGACGTGCGCCTGATTTTGTTCTGACAATGACAGCTTTTACGACGTCACCTTTTTTGACAACGCCACCTGGTGTTGCTTGCTTAACAGTGGCTACTACGATGTCACCAATATTACCAGTCTTACGCTTTGAACCACCTAAGACTCTGATGACTAAGAGTTCTCTGGCACCAGAGTTATCAGCAACCTTTAAACGAGATTCGTTTTGAATCACTGTGAAATCCTCCCTTCAGTAAATCCGTAAAAATTAAACAGATCTCTTAACAATCTTAACTAAACGGAAGCGCTTTGTGCGAGATAATGGACGGGTTTCCATGATACGAACAGTATCTCCAACTTTAGCTTCATTATTTTCGTCTTGTGCGTAGAACTTCTTTGAGTACTTAAAACGCTTGCTGTAAACAGGGTGGTTCTTGTAAGTGTCGACAACTACAGTAATAGTCTTGTCCATCTTATCTGAAACAACTCGACCTTGATATACGTGACGACGATTTCTTTCGATTGATTCGCTCAAGTTAATTGCTCCCTTCCATTAATTTTGTTCTAATGCTTTTTCGCTAAGAATAGTCTTGATTCTTGCGATGTTTTTACGGACTTTGCTCAAGCGAGCGGTGTTTTCTAATTGACCCGTTGCTTGTTGGAAACGCAAATTGAAGAGTTCTTCTTTGTATTGCTTTTCTTTTTCTAACATTTGATCAGTGGTTAATGATCTGATATCTTTAGCCTTCATTAGAATTGCCACCTACTTCCGAACTTCTAGTCACAAACTTAGTCTTGATTGGTAACTTGGTTGAAGCAAGTCTTAAAGCTTCACGAGCAGTTGCTTCATCAACGCCACCAATTTCAAACATAATCTTTTCTCTCTTAACTACAGCTACCCAACCTGCTGGTGCACCTTTACCAGAACCCATACGTACACCTACACCTTTAGCAGTGTATGATTTTTGAGGGAAAATTCTAATCCAAACTTTACCGCCACGCTTCATGTAACGTGTCATTGCAACACGGGCAGCTTCGATTTGACGGTTAGTAATCCAGTGTGATTCGAGGGCTTGTAAACCGTATTCACCAAAGGCGATATACTTACCACCTTTAGCAGCACCACGCATCTTACCACGGAATTCACGACGGTGTTTTACTCGCTTTGGTACTAAAGGCATTACTTGTTTCCTCCCTTCGCAGGCTTGTTCTTACGAGTTGGTAAGACTTCGCCACGATTGATCCATACTTGAACACCAATTTCACCGTAAGTAGTGAAGGCATTTACCCAAGCGTAATCAATATCAGCTCTTAAAGTTTGAAGTGGAACACGACCTTCAGTATGCCATTCTCTTCTAGCCATGTCAGCACCATTCAAACGACCAGAAACTTGTACTCTGATACCCTTAGCACCAGCGCGCATTGATCTTTGAGTAGCTTGACGCATTGCACGTCTGAATGCTACACGAGCTTCTAATTGACGAGCGATACTATCAGCAACTAATTCTGCATCAAGATCTGGCTTCTTAATTTCTACAATGTTGATGTGTACTTGCTTACCAGTTAAAGCATTTAAATCTCTTCTTAAAGCTTCAACTTCAGAACCACCTTTACCAATTACCATACCTGGCTTTGAAGTATGAATTGAAATGTTAATTCTGTTAGCTGCACGTTCAATTTCAACAGTTGAAACAGAGGAATCCTTTAATTTTTCTGAAATGAACTTTCTGATACGAAGGTCTTCGTTTAAAGTTTCTTTGTAACCTCTGTCAGCATACCATTTTGATTCCCAATCACGGATAACACCGAGACGAAAACCGTTTGGGTTAATCTTTTGACCCATTGATAAACCTCCCTTAATCGTTCTTTTCTGAAACTACAACAACTACGTGACTAGTTCTCTTGTTAATTGGAGAAGCCATACCCTTAGCACGAGGACGGAATCTCTTTAAAGTAGCACCTTCATTTACGTATGCTTCAGATACGTAAAGGTTAGCACTTTCAAGATCGTAGTTGTGTTCTGCGTTAGCGATTGCTGAACGCAATACCTTTTCAACGATTGGGGAAGCAGCTCTAGGCGTAAATTCCAAGATTGCCAATGCTTCAGCAACGCTCTTACCACGGATTAAGTCAATAACCAAACGTGCTTTTCTTGGAGCGATGCGGACAGTTCTTGCTTCTGCCTTAGCTGAACTAATTTGTTCTGCCATTTAGATGTGTCTCCTTCCTCTACTTAGTAGCCTTGTCGTCAGATGCCTTGTGTCCACGGAAAGTTCTTGTTGGAACAAATTCACCTAACTTATGACCAACCATATCTTCAGTTACGTATACAGGTACGTGTTTTCTACCATCGTAAACAGCTATAGTCAAACCAACAAAGGAAGGGAAAATAGTTGAACGACGTGACCAAGTCTTAATAACTTGCTTCTTTTCTGCGCTTTGTTGTGCATCAACCTTTTTTAACAAGGATGCATCAGCAAAAGGACCTTTTTTAATACTACGGCTCATTAATTAACCCTCCTTCTGTTACTTGCTACCCTTACGGTGACGAATAATTAACTTCTCGCTAGCCTTCTTAACGTTTCTAGTCTTGATACCACGAGACTTCTTACCCCATGGAGTCATAGGTTGTGGACGACCAACTGGAGCCTTACCTTCACCACCACCGTGTGGGTGATCGTTAGGGTTCATTACAGAACCACGTGATTGAGGACGCTTGCCCAACCAACGGCTACGACCAGCTTTACCTAATTGGATTAATGAGTGTTGTTCGTTACCAACAACGCCGATAGTTGCACGACATTCTGATAAAATCTTACGAACTTCACCACTTTGTAATCTAACTAAAGTGTAAGCACCATCGAAACCTAAAACTTGAGCTGAAGTACCAGCACTTCTTACAAGTTGAGCACCCTTACCTGGTCTCATTTCAATATTGTGGATTGAAGTACCAGTAGGAATGTTCTTCAATGGTAATGCGTTACCAGGTCTGATATCTACAGATTCACCTGATTCAACAACATCGCCAACCTTTAAACCTTTAGGTGCGATAATGTAAGCCTTAATACCATCAGTGTAGTGAAGAAGAGCAATGTTAGCAGTTCTGTTTGGATCGTATTCGATTGCCTTTACAACTGCCTTTGCGTTGTCCTTGTTACGCTTAAAGTCGATGATACGGTACTTTTGCTTGTGACCACCACCACGGTGTCTACTAGTAATATGACCGTATGAGTTACGACCTGCAGTGTGTGACTTACTTTCGAGCAAAGTACGTTCTGGCTTACTCTTAGTAATTTCTGCAAAGTCTGAAGAAGTCATATTACGGCGACCATTTGTGGTTGGCTTGTAAATCTTAATAGCCAATTGACTGACCTCCTATTACTAATCTTCTGAATTACTTTCGTCTTGGAAAATCTTGATGTCGTTTGAATCGTTAGTTAAAGTAACGATTGCCTTTCTACGACGAGCAGTCTTACCAGTGTAACGACCTACTCGCTTGTCCTTACCACGAACGTTCATAATGTTAACGCTCTTAACCTTAACATCGAAGATTTCTTCAACAGCGTTGCGAACTTGAGATTTGGTTGCAGTTAAAAGCACGTCGAAAGTGTACTTCTTATCATCCATTAAGTTCGTGGACTTTTCAGTAATGACAGGTCTTAAAATGATATCGCGTGCGTTCATTAAGCCAAAACCTCCTCAATTCTCTTTACAGCATCTTGAGATAAGATCAACTTGTCGTAGTTAACTGCGTCAACAACGTTTAAACCGTTAACTGGAACAACCTTAACCTTAGTCAAGTTTCTTGCTGAAAGTTGAACATTCTTGTCGTCTGAAACAACTAATGCCTTACCTTCAACATTCAAGCTGTTTAACATAGCAACAAATTCCTTAGTCTTAGGAGCTGACATGGTCAACTTGTCTAAAACAATTAAGTCCTTATCAAGCAACTTTTGGGAAAGAACTGACTTAATAGCCAAACGACGTTGCTTTCTTGGCATGCTGTATGCGTAAGAACGAGGTGTTGGACCAAATACTACACCACCACCACGCCATTGTGGAGATCTGATAGAACCTTGACGAGCACGACCAGTACCCTTTTGTCTCCAAGGCTTCTTACCACCGCCGCGAACAGCAGATCTATTCTTAACCTTTGAAGTACCTTGGCGCTTACCAGCTCTTTGTCTAATAATTGCGTCAAAAACAACGCTTTCGTTAGGTTCAATACCAAAAACCTTGTCGTTTAAAGTAACTTCACCAGAGTCTTTACCGTTTTGATCGATAACTTTAAAATTAGCCATTCTAGTCCTCCTTCCTACTTAGCAGCATCTTCAGATTTAGAAGCAGTCTTAACAACGATTAATGAATTCTTAGCACCTGGAACGTTACCCTTAATCATTAATACATTCTTATCTGCTACAACTTTTTCAACAACTAAATTTTCAATAGTAACAGTCTTAACGCCCATGTGACCTGGTAATTTCTTACCCTTTGGTACACGGTTAATGATTGACCCCATTGAACCAGGAATTCTGTGGTATCTTGAACCGTGAGTTTCTGGACCTCTGGATTGACCCCAACGCTTAATGTTACCTTGGTATCCATGACCTCTTGAAGTACCAGTAACGTCTACAACGTCACCTTCCTTGAATGTATCCACAGTAACTTCTGAGCCGACTTCGTAGTCCTTAAGCTCAACACCGCGGATTTCCCGAATGAAGCGCTTAGGTGAAGTCTTTGCCTTATCAGCATGACCTTTTTCTGGTTTGTTGCTCAATACTTCACGCTTGTCTTGGTAACCCAATTGAACTGCTTCGTAACCGTCTGATTCAACAGTCTTAACTTGCATAACAACGTTAGGAGTTGCTTCAATAACAGTTACTGGAACAAGGATACCATCTTTAGTGAAGATTTGAGTCATACCAACTTTTCTTCCTAAGATTCCTTTGGTCATGATTACACCTCTTTCTATTTAAATTACAATTTGATTTCGATGTCTACGCCACTTGGAAGATCAAGCTTCATTAATGAATCAACAGTCTTAGGTGTTGGATTCAAAATGTCGATTAAACGCTTGTGAGTGCGCATTTCGAATTGTTCACGTGAGTCCTTGTTCTTGTGTGGTGAACGAAGAACAGTGAACAAAGTTCTTTCAGTTGGAAGAGGAACTGGACCTGAAATTTCTGCACCAGTTCTCTTTGCGCTAGCTACGATCTTAGCAGCTGATTCATCGAGAATACCATGTTCGTAAGACTTAAGTCTAATACGAATTGTTTGACTTGCCATTAAATTACCTCCTTAACGTCTTCTTTAAAAGATGACTAGCTCGGCAAAAATTCCCTGCACACCACTGTGGCAATGCAGCCTGGCGTGCCGCAACCTTTTGCGTCAACGCTTTACAACAATTCTAGGCATTAGAGCAGACTTGCCCAAATGCACAAAGACTATTGTACTTGGTCTCCCCTTAAATATCAAGGGTTTCACTTATGTTTCTCGAATTTTTTTGCAGAAAAAAAGAGTTATTTATTTTCAAATAACTCTTTTTTCGGCCGATTGTAAAATGAAGTTGGACACTATGTCCTAAATTAAAAAAGGTCAT
>NZ_AZFM01000029.1 GCF_001434335.1 Lactobacillus kalixensis DSM 16043 | reverse complement strand
ATTATCTAAAAATATCAGGTCTAATCCTAGACGGAGCTTGACTTTACGTAGAAAAATCAATCACCAAAAAAAGATCTATTTACACATAATATTTGACAGTTTCCATTTCTGATATTAACTACTAAATTTAACCTTTAATATATTTTTATTAAATATCAATTATGAGAACATCCTATCAAAAACAGGTTTGGAACCTTTCCAAACCTGTTTTTTGTGCTTTATTCAAAATTATCTTTTTTAATAAAACGATATAGCGATATGAAGAGCAAAACAAATGAACAAATAATTGCTACATAAGCCATTGAACCAACTGAAATTGCTTTTGCAGCTGCTTGTTGACTCACATTATTCTGCATCCCATATTCAATCACCCATCTTCTCATCAAAGTTGGGGTTAAACATAAGCTAATTGTAGAGATGATCGATCCTACTAATGTTGCATTACGTGAATATAGATCTTTAAAAAATTGTGCAACCACACAGAATGCCGGTGCAATCATTAAGAGTAGAATCCACATAATAATAGCTCGTCCAGCTGAAGAATCCATCATTTGAGCGGTATTTGTTGCATAACGATAAGATCCACATAATGATCCACCGGATATCGTATTAAACAAGTTCAAAAAATATGCACCTTGTTGACCATAACTGCCACCTTGATTAGAGAGAATTCCTTCAACAATATGCAAACTATCTGTTGATCCAGCTGCTGAAAAATTAACACTCACAACTCTTCTCATATAAGTTGCTAAAAACATAATCATGGCAGTTCCTAGCTGAATTGCTTTGAGCATACTTAATTTTCTTGACGCTTTCAGCCTAAATTCAAGACTCAATACTTGATTTGGATGGTGACTGTGACCAATGATATAAATTCCGATAATCACGAGAACAAAAAGAATGACCAGTCCCCACCAGAATTCAATCAAGGCAAAAAATATTGCCAGAACAATCAAAAAGACAGAAACATAAGGCCTATCAGAGAAGATTGACCAAAAGTTTAATTGATGTGTGCGATAATCTGTCCGTGCTGAATTAGCAATATTTCTACTATCAGTTTTTAGCGACTCACGTTTTTGAGTAAATTTTTGGTAGTTCTCACGTCAAGATTTTGAAAAATCATTTTTTGCTTTTGTTGCATTTAATTGTTGCTGTTTTTGCTTTCTTCTTCGATATTCCTGTCTGGATTCACGTGCCATAATCCTTGCTCCCTTCTAGAAACAATATCATAGCATAGATCTTGCAATTTGATTTGTATCCTCAAAATATTTTCCAACTTCTTAAAAAGAAAAAGCGTATTAATTATTTTCGTAAATAACTAATACACTTCATTTGGGATATTAACTAAACAGTAATCTCTCGAGTAAAATATCGCTTTAAATCTTTATTTAAATTATGTTCTACTAAAACGACAGTTTGTGGTAGATTGCTTAGATACTTTAGGATTCTTTCTTTGTTAGCATCATCTACACCACTTAACCCTTCATCTATTAACAAGATATTGCTTGGATTAACTACGTTACGCAAAATTGAAATAATCTGTTTCTGTCCTCCAGAAAACTTTTCGCCACTTTTATTCAAATTAAGATTTAGTTCAGAAATCACCTTAACAGCGTCTTTCTGATACGCAGTATCAAACATCGTAATATTATCTACGGCATTTCCAGGAAAAATCGTCGATTCTTGTTTCATATAATTGATCTGTAATTTATCAAAATCTTCAATTGCTCTAGTTTGATTCTTAAAACTAAGCTTACCATCATAATCAGATTTTTCACCAGAAATAATATCTAGCAAAGTCGACTTGCCTCTTCCATTTGAGCCAGTCAGTAGAACTTTTTCGCCAGGTTTAATTTCTAAATTGGGAAAATCAATATGATTATCTGGGTAATTGTACGAAAGACCATTCAGTTCTATACCAATTGCTCCAGATTTTTTCTTTTCATCTTTGATCGGTATGTAGCTTGTTTCTTCTTTTAGTTTGAGATTAAGTTCTTCCACACTCTTCATCCCTTGCAAGCTGAAGTTAATATCTTCGATTGCTCCGCTAATGTAATAATGATAATTTCCAATCGCGACAATAGTTCCGAAAATAATCAAATTATTTTTGATTAAAATTCCTGCTACTACAAAAAGAATCAATGAAAATAAGTTTGATGAAAATTCATTTAGCAAATTAATTAATTGCTGCTTTTTCGCATAGTTAACATAAGCATCACTTAGCTTGTTTTGTTCATATCTAGTAACTTTGAACAATTTACTTCCTGCTAAATAATGCCTCAATTCATCAATGCCGCCAAGCCAGTTATGGAGAGTTTCTAAATACTTTTGGTTACTCGTTGAAACCCGGTTTGTTGCATTGATCAATCTTTTATTGAGAAATTTTGGTAAATATATCGAAACGGCCACAATGATAAGAGTAACTAGCAAAAGCACCCAATGGATCATCAATAAAGTAATTGCAGCAAGTGCAATCGTAAATACGTCACTAATCACAAAGAAAAAATTGCTTAAGTAATTATCATTAACCAAGCTCAAATCATTGATCAAATGATTCTGCGCTTCTGGAACTTTTACATGCTTATTATGAGTGTAATAACTCCGAACAATGCCTTGACGAACACTATGGTTGTAATCTTGTGTTTGTTGTTGAACTAAATATGTAGCTAACCGAGGAAAAAGATAACTTCCTACAGAAATCAACAATTCTAGTAGCATGAACTGAGTCCACTTAGCTAAATCTCTATTTTTTAAGTAATTAACTACATACATCAGAACATATGAATTCAGAACAAGTGTTAATGAAGATACTAAGTAGGCCAAAATAATAGCAACAAAGCGAGGTTGGTTAACCTTAAATAATGCATTAATTGTCATTGGTTACTCCTTTCACTTTAGTTCGATTATTCTGTCGAAATATTTTCTTAGATCAGCACTTAGATTGTGTTCAATCATGATTAACGCTTTATTATTTTCTATCAATTGCTTTAAAAGCATCGGTAAAGTTGCCTGATCAATAGCAGAGGTTGCCTCATCTAATAAAACAATTTCAGAATCATGAATTTCACTACGAGCTAAAACAATTCTCTGCTTTTGACCACCTGAAATGTTGCTTCCGGCATCTTTTAAGAATGAATTTTTGTCTAAATCTAGTGCCACTTCATCCATTGCCATATCAACTTTGGCATCAAGTTCACTATTAAACATCGTAATGTTATTAGCGATAGTATCTGGAAAAAGAACTGGCTTTTGAGGAATATACGCAATTCTCTGATAATTTGGTTTCACCTTTTTATTTTCTTTATCAAAGAAAGTAACCTCACCAGTCTTAGGAATTAACTCACCAAGTAACAATTTAAATAAAGTTGTTTTACCAGCGCCGCTTGGCCCAACCAGCAATACCTTTTCTCCTTGAGCAATTTTAAGATTAGGATATTGAATTGTGTTGTCATCATAACTATAACTTAAATTCTTCAGGCTAAAACTTGTAGGAACTCCTGCACCTTTTTCATCTTCTTGCTCTTGCTTGGTACTATCTTCTAGTAATTGTTTATTAACTTTATTTTTAACTTCTCGCACTGAACTAATTTGATTACTTAAATTGATAATCATTAATAATGAAGAAAAAATTGCAAAAGCAAAGTCATTAGCAGCTACCCAAGTACCTAAAGATATATCTCTAGCAAAGAATAAATATCCTCCAACTGCCATAACAATAATCTGTGAAAGTGCACTAATTAGCCCATTTAGAAACAAAGAAAAATTTAGGACCTTTTGCCTTTTAACATTAGCTTGCTCTAAAGTTGTACTGGATTCGCCGATTTTTCCACTTAAAACATTAAAAGCATTGAAATTAGTTAACTCATGTAACCCGCTAATCCAGGAATTAATAGCTTCAAGAAATTTTTGATTAGCAGTAGACACACGCTGAGCAGCCAAGTTCAACTTTGAATCCATAATCTTTGGCACAAAAGCTGTACAAATAGCAAGCAGAATGACTATAAGAGTAAATTGGAAATTGATCGTCGTAATAATCAGAAATGAAAAGAGAAAGATTGATACTTGATTCAACAATTTAAAAATATTATCAGCACCATTTTCTTTTATCATGTTTAAGTTATTCACTAAATTATTTTCAACAGCGCTTAGGTCATTTTTTGAAGACCGATAATAATTAGTGATCAATTTATTTCTGATTTTTTGGAGATAAGTTTGAATATATTTTTCATAGATAACGGAATTAAGAGCTAATAGTCCTCCGCTCAAAATTCCGATCAAGAATTGGACAAATTGCCAACCAATAAATTGCGAAAGATTACCTCTTGATAATTCGTTAATGGCAAAGATGTAAAAGTATTGGGGTAAGTTGTATGCTATTCCATACGCAATTATTAACGAGATAATCAACAGTGAACGATAACTACTTCTCAGCACCTGTTTTATCGTCATATTTTTCCTCCCATTTATTTAAGCTGATATCAAGTTCCTTATAAAACATTGAAAATTCAGCATAATTTGATAAGTAATGCCCCATTTCAAGTATCTTTATATGAATATTATCTTCATTAGGTATTAAAGCAACTTGTCCTAATGGAACTCTATAATCATTTTTTCCAAAAAAGAAATAATATTGTTTATTGATATCTAACTTTTTTATTTTAAAATCAAGCGCACTTTCATTGATATAATTACATACCAAGTTTCTCTCAGAAGAAGCGAGCTTCTGATAATCTATGCTCACAAAACCTCCCAACATAACCACTTTATCTACATAACTAGAAGTAACTATACTTGCAAGATAGCCACCATAACTTTCCCCAAAAACTAATACTTCTTCATATATTTTTGCGCTATTTTTGCAAAATTGATCAATTAATTTATTAATATAATCAATATCTGTTATTCCACCTATTTTTTTGACTTTATTTTTCCAATTGACTGGATAATTAATTGTTAGTACATCATAATTATTTTTCAAAAAATAAGAAGAAAATTCATTCACTCCATAATTTATATAATCACGTGGGCCTCCATGTAAAAAGAAAATTATTTTCTTATTTTTAGAAGTAGTTTGATATATATTTAGCCTATTTTTAAAATAATATGTTTTTGATTCTTCATAGACAGACTCGTTGATATCTATTTTTTCCCATCCATGATCAGATAATTTATAGATTTCATTTTTATTTCTTATGAATATCATTGCCCTAATGTATTTGATAGTTGACACTAAAGCTAAAACCCCTGCATCTACCTCATAGGCTTTAAATATAAAGAATTTATTTTGAAAAAACTTATCAATAATTTTTTTATCAATTATTATCTTTGAACAATAGCATCCCTGATAAATTTTTATCTGTACTTTTTTCGGTTGAAGCCAATTTATTGTTAAATTTGTGCTCGTATTATCAAAGAAACCTACTTTTAACTTATTATGATATACTGAAAAATCGTAAATCATTGAATACTTATCTATCATTTAAAGAAATTCCCTTTTGAACCCTCTTATCCAATCAATATCATTCTCATATTTATGATCTATAGAATTTTTAAACCAAATATAATTATCTTCATATCTTGAAATCATATCTTTATTGATCTTAAGATTTTTAGTATATTTTTCAGGATTCAATATGTAAAAATAGCACATACAGATTCCATAATGATCTACTGTATAGTCATTAAAATTATACTCATCATCATGAAATCCCGATGTTCCATATATTAATGGTATATTAGACCTATTCTCAACACTAAATTCAAAGTCTATAAGTTTAATGTTATTATTCGTTATGATAATGTTAGCTGGCGAAATATCATTAATTATCATCTTAGTTTCACTATGAAACTTATTTATTGCATCAAGCAGTGCAAGCATTATATTATTTTTATCATTTTCCTTAATTGATTGTTGTTCTATTAAATTTTCTAATGTTGGACCCTTAATATACTCTTCTTCTAAGAATAAATTTTCACCAATCCAAAATATATCAATAAATTTGGGACTTAGATCAAATTTAAATTTTTTTAAAAGTTGTCCTTCTCGAAATAAATTAAGCACTGAGCTAGTACCATCAAAAAGTACTGTATTTCTAGACATAGCTTCTTTCAAGATAACTATTTGTTTTAACTTTAAGTCCAGCGCTTTGTATACTCCACCTTTTGCATTTTTTCTTAATATACTTAATACAATTAGATTATCAGGGAATTTCTTATAACTTTTCATTGCCAATGTTGGTAAAATTTTTTTAGCAATTTCAGGTATGCTTCCATCCCTTTTATCAAGAGAATTCGTAGAATTACCATGAATTTCTCCATATCTTACATACACAACTTTACTATCTAAAAATGGATAATCTGATGGAATTCTAGGACTTTGAAATTCCGCAAAAATTTTATACAACTCTTCTAAAATTTTTAATAAATATTTCGAATTATTTTTTGGATAGATTGTTATGAATTTACCTGTTTGAGAGTAGCCATATCGACCTGAATTTAACTTACATAAATTATCAAAAGAATTAACAACTTTATATCCAATATTGTAACTATTCCATTTTATAAATTTTTTTAGAATATATTTATAGTTTATGATAGAAGCCGATATATGAATCTTTATACCAAAGTCATTTGAATTATAATTATATTCATCTTGGTTAACTGGATATGCCCAAATACTATTTTTATCTTTCTTTAGCCCATAATTTTTTATCATTTCATCATAATTCATATAAAAAATTCTCCGTCTAGTATGTCTGCTTTGTAAAAAGTGGCTAAAACAAACATTCCATGCATATAAACTGTTATTAATTCTTGTATTTGCTCATCATTAAAACCATTGCGCCTTAGCTTCTTTGCTAGCATTGACACACTATATCTATTCAAATAATTAATTTCATAAGATTTGACGATAAAATCATAAAAACACTTCATCACTTCTGGGCTATTAATAGTGTTGCTATTCCGGGCTCTCTTAACAAAATGATAAAGTGTTTTTTTAATACTGTGTGCAACTTTTCTATGAATTACATCTTTCCGTAACATTAAATGCGTGTTGTCCTTGGGCCACAAGTACTACTGTGCGCATTTGATAAGGCACCTACAGCTTCTTGTTTTTGAAGACCTAACTTTACCAAGCCATCAATATCACGTGCTTTCAAGATGCTAAGTTCTTTTTTAGAAATGCCATATTCCTTTGCAACTTCATCCATATTAGTATAAAAACGTGAAACAACATTTACATTTCCCTGTAAATCACTTACCAATTTTTCTAATTCTTTCGACATTTTGTTTCCTTCTTTCATTTCGGTTTAATTAATTTTAATACTACATTTTATTTATTACAATATTTTTTTAATGTTTTGGTTATTTTTTATACAAAAAACAAAAGTGTCTGGGAAAAAACTCAGAATCTAAAAAATTCTACTAAATCTTGGTAGTAATAAACCTTGATTTACTAGGATTTTTATTTTGAGTCAAAGTCGAAAACTAACTAAAAATCGACTTTTTTCCCAGACACTTTTCTCTACATTTTTTCGTCCATATATTGGTTTAACAAATGATCAACGAATTCATTTCCTTTATTCTTAGCATGCCCCTTAGTCCACTTAAATACAGAATCTGGAAAGTTAGGCAGCAGACGGTCAATTTCTTGCCATTCTTCTTTGTTAATTAATGGGCCATTAGCCTTCTTCCAGCCGCGTTTTTTCCAACTCTTAATCCAACCCTTGTTAATACCATCTAAGACATATCGTGAATCTAACACGAATTTTAATTTTTTGTCATTGATTCCAAGTTCAATTACCTTTTTGAAAGCATTAATTAACGCGGTCAATTCCATCTTGTTGTTAGTTGCACCGTATTCACCACCTGAGCCGTGAACTTCTTGACCCTCCCATTCAATCCGGTAAGCCCAAGCTGCTTTATCTGTCTTATTGACATGACCACCAGCATGAACACCGGTGTTGCGGCTACCACCATCAGTATAGATTTTGCCGTAATAATTATGACTTTCACTCTTCTTTTTACTTTGTTTCTTAATCTTCTCGATTGCATGCTGCAAAGTATCTTGATCTTTTTTGATCAATTCATTGTTTTCGGCTGGCTCATTCCACCCCAGATAATCAGTTGCATCCGTAATTTTGGTGAAAGATTTATATTCTGCACCAGAAAAGCCGTCAACTTGCTTCTTACATTCTTCCCATGTGCGGTAAATTCCAGGGGTACGACCTTTTTTAACTGCGTAAAACTTCATATTTGTATCTCCTGATATTAATCTTGTTCAATGATAGAATATATATTAATCCTATCAGAATTTTTAAGGCGGTGTGACATGTTCTTTAATACACGAAAATATGCAGAAGAAGCAGAAAAAAATCATAAAAATGATCTTTCAGAAGAACCTAGCATGTTTAACATGATTTCATTAGGCCTCTTAGCTAGTTTTGCACCCACCCGTCCATTCTTGCGTATGCACAAAAAACATATTGAAGATCACTCAATTATCGAAGAAAAAAGCGGTGATTTTGAACAAATACCAATTATTTATTTTCATGGCTTTCGCGGCGGTGATTATACAACCCGAGTTATGATCAAGCAAGCTCTTGCTGATAAGAATAACGATAAGTTCTTAAAAGTAACGGTTGATTTACTTGGAAATTTCAAACTAGAAGGCGCCTGGACTAACGACAAGCAGCCGATTGTTCAAGTTGCGTTTCGACAACGAATAGCTGGGATCTATGCAATTGATTATTATTTAAGTTTTGTTTTACCTTTTTTATCCAAACGTTACAACTTTAAAACCTATACCGCAGTAGGTCATTCGCTAGCTTGTCCTTGCATTATTCGCACCGAAATGAAGCATGCTCGTCAAAAAAAATTCCCACATTTAAACAAATGTGCTTTCATTGCCGGACCCTTCGATGGCGTGACTTATCTAGGAGATATCCCTAACGTTAATGTTCTCAATGATAAGGGCCGCCCCACCGTTATGAATCCGCACTATCTATATTTATTATTTAACCGGAAAAAATTTAACTCTAATATTTCAGTACTTAATATTTACGGCAATGTCTTAGACGATACTAACACTGACAAGTTCATTTCAGTAGTTTCTGCTAAAAGCATTCGCTATATTTTGGCACCCGCAGCTCATTTATATCAAGAAGTTGAAATCCGCGGTGAAAAATACGCTGAACATAGCTGGATGCATGATAATCCTTTCGTAATCGAGATTGTCGACAAATTTATTGGCATTAAAAACTAACTAAACCTATTTTGGAGGACACTTTGCTTTTATTGCACGATTTTTTGCGAATTATTATTATCACTAATACTTTCTTAGCTTTCTATATCGTCTTTCATAGGCGTAGATCTGTTTCTACCACCTGGGCCTGGCTCATCATCTTACTTATTTTACCGGTCATTGGACTAACAATTTATGCCTTTTTTGGACGTGGAATCTCACAAGAGAACATTTTTGCAATTAATAAGCAGCACCACATTGGCTTAAAAAATGTTCAAAAAACAATTACGGCAGCCCCTAAAAAAGCCAGCAAAACTGATAGTTCAAATAAGGCTAAAATCGCGATTAAATTCTTTAATAAAGATCACGATTCCCCTTTAACCAAGAATAATAATGTAAAGCTCTATGATGATGGTGAAAAAATGT
Source organism: Lactobacillus kalixensis DSM 16043 (assembly GCF_001434335.1). Lineage (GTDB taxonomy): Bacteria > Bacillota > Bacilli > Lactobacillales > Lactobacillaceae > Lactobacillus > Lactobacillus kalixensis. The sequence goes on along the minus strand of NZ_AZFM01000029.1, from coordinate 14,975 downwards.
TTGCGGCCATGATCAAAGATATTAAACATGCCAAACAAACTATTAATGTTGAGTTTTACACTTTCTATAATGATGAAATCGGTAATCAAATCCTTGATTTATTAATCAAAAAAGCTAAAAGCGGCGTCCAAGTTCGTGTTCTCTATGATGCTTGGGGCTCAATGGGAGCTACCAAATCATGGTTTGATCAATTGCGTGATGCTGGTGGCGAAGTATTGCAGTTTATTACTTCTCGTAACGCGATTACTAGATACCGGATTAATTACCACTTGCACCGCAAGATTGTCGTAATTGACGGCATTATTTCTTGGACGGGCGGCTTCAATATTGGTGATCAATATTTAGGCAAAAAGAAGAAGTTTGGCTACTGGCGCGATAGTCAAGTGCGAATTATCGGTTCAGCATCTTTACTACTTCAAGAACGCTTTGTTATGGATTGGAACGCTTCAATTCATAAGAATACCGAAATCATCACTTATAATGACCTGCTCTTTCCAGATTTAGATGAAAACAAAATTACAGCCAGCAACAATATAGCTGCACAAGTAATTTCTGACGGGCCTGACCGTGATGAGGCATATATGCGTAACGGTATGATGCGCCTTATGCTACTAGCGCGAAAGAGATTGTGGATCCAAACTCCATATTTAATTCCTGATGACGCTATGTTTGCGGCTTGGCAAACAATTGCCGCTTCTGGGGTTGATGTTAGAATTATGATCCCATCTAAGCCAGATCATCCATTTATTTACCGAGCAACTCAATGGTACGCAAATGAACTAACCCGACTAGGTGTAAAAATTTATATCTACAATAACGGTTTCCTTCATGCCAAGACAACAGTTATTGATAACCTTTATTCAACAGTTGGGTCAATGAATCAAGATTTTCGTTCTTATAATTTAAACTTCGAAGATAACGTTATCTTTTACGATACTAAGTTTAACCAAGAAATGGCGGAGTCTTTTGAACGTGATATGGCAAATTCAACCTTATTGACCAAAGAAATGATCAAAAAGCAGGGACGTTGGCTTAGAACATTGCAGAGCTTTTCAAGAATGCTCTCACCAATTCTATAAATCTTTTCGAAACAAAAAGTGGAACAGTTTCAGCGCTGTTCCACTTTTTTAAAATGTATCTTTTATTTCGATTTCAATATCATGATCAATATATTTTTTGATTGTATTAATCACGTCCGTCATTTGTCCTTGGAATTGTAAGTTGTATTGACGCCCATTTTTTGTACCTAATAAACAGATAACTGATGGCTTCTTAGGCGTAGGAATGTTGATCAAGAACACCTTACTAATATCTGAATAAGCAACAGTTCGCTTGAAATATCCTGAAACAACTGCTCTCTTAGGTGCAAAGCCGGTGCAACCATCAATGATACTGACAAATAATAGTAAAGCTAAGAAAACATTAATTCCTGGATCGCCTTTTTCAATGTAATTCCAACTAAAGCCGAGCCAGATAATCAACAGTGTCCAAATCAATACTGAAATGCGAAACTTTCCTCTTAATTCAAGTCTTGCTTGCCAATACCAGCTATAGCAAGCATAAATTGCCAATAATACATTAACAACTAAATAAAAACTAGACATCCCCTGCATTTTACCCACCTCGCAAACATATACCGCTATTATAACAAATAATAGGAATATAATTAATTTATGATCCCTTTAGAAAGAAGAAGCAAAATGGACACAGATAAAATTAAAGCTTTACAAGAAGACATCAATAACGCTAAGCATATTGCTTTTTTAACAGGAGCTGGCGTTTCAACTCACTCTGGAATTCCCGATTATCGCTCTAAAGGTGGTATTTACAACGGAGTAGCTGAAAGCCCGGAAACTATCTTAAGTGATGATACTTTGTTTAATCGACCACAATTTTTCTATAATTTTGTCATGAACAATATGTATTTTCCTGATGCAAAGCCGAATTTGATTCATAAAAAAATCGCAGAAATATCTAACAAAAAAGGAACGTTGATTACCCAAAACATTGATACACTAGATACTAGAGCTGGTAATAAACACGTCATTGAATTTCACGGTAATTTATACAACATTTATTGTACTAAATGCCATAAACATCTAACTTATGATGACTACGCTCAAGGCTATCTTCACAAAGATTGCGGCGGAATTATTCGACCAGGCATTGTCTTATATGGTGAAGCCATTAACCCTGCAACTCTGGAAAAATCAGTTGCCGCAATGGAAAAGTCAGATTTAGTCATTATCGTCGGTACCAGTTTCGTTGTCTATCCTTTTGCCCAATTGCTTGCTTATCGCAAACCAAACGCAAAAGTATGGTCGGTTAACAAGACAGAAATAGCAGCATCCGGAATCAATTCAATTATTGATGATGCTCGTAATGTTTTTTTAAAAATAAATTTGAAATAGCTCGTTAATCTTGCTATTCTTAAATAAATTATTTTGAGGTAGATTCCAACCCTAAACAACCAGGTGGTGATATTTTTGGCAGGCGTTTTTTATTATGACTACGTAACAATCGAACCATGGACATACTTATTAGCCGTAACGAACAAAGGCCTTGCCTATGTGGGTTTGAAAGGTGACGAAACCGCCCCCAATTTTCAGTTACTATCCTAATAAGATGCTTGTACACGATCCGGAACGTCTAAAGGACTATGTAACCGAACTAAAAGAATATTTTTCTGGTAAGCGCCGCAAATTCGATCTTCCAATTGATATTTCAGAATTTGGGACGCCATTTCAACGTCAAGTGCTTGAGGCTGTCAATAATGTTCCTTATGGTATGGTCGTTAACTACGGTGATATCGCCTCTTCACTGAGTGGTGCAAGAAGTGTTAGAGCGGTCGCACACGCAATTGCATTAAATCCTGTTTTACTTTTTATCCCCTGTCATCGTGTAGTCCTCTCAACTGGGAGAATTGGTGGGTATCGGATGGGATCTAAAGAAAAAGCAAGATTGCTAAATTTAGAAAAGAGTTTCATTCATGAGCATTCTTAAAATGTACGCTCCTTTTTTTGACTTAAATAATTGGGCACACGTTCTATCTAGTGGTAAAGATTGGATGATCATTTTAACTTTAATTTTGATGGAATGTTTATTATCAGTTGATAATGCTGTTGTTTTAGCCGCACAAACTCAGGTTTTACCTACTAAAGCAGAAAAAGAAAAGTCATTATTATACGGTCTGTGGGGAGCATACCTGTTTAGATTCATCGTTATCGGAATCGGAACATATTTAATTAACTTCTGGGAAATTAAATTAGCTGGTAGCATTTACTTGTTCTACCTATCATTCAAATTCTTTTATGACCAGCGCCATCCAGAAAAAGAAGCTGAACGTGAAAAAGCTGAGCGCAAAAGTAACCACCCTACTAAAAAAGAAGGAAAGCATGTCCTATCACTATTCTGGCGAACAGTTATCTCGATTGAATCAATGGATATCGTCTTTTCAATTGACTCTGTTTTGGCAGCATTAGCCATTTCAGATAATCCTGTAGTTGTGCTAATCGGTGGTATGATCGGTATTCTCTGCATGAGAGGTGTAGCAGAAATCATTATCAAGTTAATGGATATTATTCCGGAGTTGCAGCCAATGGCATATGTTTTAATTGGAATTATCGCCTTAAAATTACTACTTGCTTTGCCGCCTCTTAGATGGGAAATGCCAAATACTGCATTTGCAATAATTGTTTTTGGTATTTTAATTTTAACGATTATTTTCCACTTTTGTCGGATTAAAAAACATGGTAGAAAACACCTTTAAAGATATGAATTATTCAGAATACTTTACTAATCGGCCTACTGATCAAATCACCCGCGACTTGATTGGTAGGCCGTTAACTTTTACCAATCAAAATAATCAAGTTCTCGGTGGTTACATCGTTGAAGCTGAAGCATATATGGGAAGAAAAGATCGAGCAGCCCACTCTTATGGCGGCCGCCGCTCTCCAGCTAATGAAGGCTTATATCGGCCGGGCGGAACAATCTATATCTATTCTCAGCGTCAGTATTTCTTCTTTGATGTAGCTTGCCAAGAAGAAAACGAACCACAAGGAGTGTTGATTCGCGCAATTGAACCAGTTTGGGGAATTGAGCAAATGATTAAAAATCGCAGCGGCAAAGATGGCGTTTTACTTACTAATGGTCCTGGCAAAATGATGCAAGCCTTCGGTATTCATAGTCGTAATTGGGATCTGCATCCCTTAGAAGAGTCGCCTTTTAGCATAGATCTAGATGATAATAAACGAAAAATTCCCCGGGAAATAATTGCTACACCTCGTATTGGTATTAATCAATCTGATCCATATTGGGCTGAGAAAAAATTACGCTACATTGTTTCAGGCAATCCATATGTTTCAGGTATGAAAAAACACAATTACGCAAATAATAACGGTTGGACTTGACAACAAATTAAAAATCGTTTAATCTTTTCAGCAGTTAAATAATTTTTCCAATGCAATAGAGGTCGCGATGACTACAAGAATTATGTAAGAACACGAATTCAATGATCATAATTTTTAGAGTCAGCGCCGAAACGAAACGGTTTTCGTGAATTAGTTTTGTTGGGCTGCAGTAGAATATGCTGCAGACTGTCCTGGATAATCCCCAGGGAGCGCTATAAGATTTGGTTTTAATACTGATGATTATTAATGAACCTCGCTGCAAGAATAAGCGAGGTTTTTATTTACGCTTTTTATTGTATTGGCTTTAGTAAAAAAATTTGGAGGTTTTTTCATTGAAGTCAAGATTTCGTTGGATCGCTGCTTTCTTAACAGTGATTCTCACCTTATTTATCGGGTTCACTTTTAACAGTCATGAAACTCAAGCTGCTAAAAGCGACTCTGGCACTTTGAAAGTTGGGATGGAAGCTAACTACCCACCATATAACTGGACTCAACCTACTAAGGCTAATGGTGCAGTGCCAATCGACGGCTCAAACTCATATGCTAATGGTTATGATGTTCAAATCGCTAAGATTATTGGTAAAAAACTGCACAAAAAAGTTGTTGTTGAAAAGACTCAATGGGACGGTCTTCTTCCAGCTTTAACTTCAGGCAAGATTGACTTAATTATTGCCGGCATGAGTCCTACTGCAGAAAGACGTAAAGCTATCAACTTTTCAGAACCTTACCGTAAAAGCACTTTTGTTGTAATTACTAATAAAGCAAGCAAGTATTCAAATGCTAAAACTTTGTCAGATTTCAAAGGGGCTAAGTTAACTGCTCAACAAGGTACTTTACACTACGATTTAATTAAACAATTAAAGGGCGTACATAGAGAACCTGCTATGCGTGATTTTGCTGCTATGCGACAAAGTCTGGCATCAGGTACTATCGATGGTTACGTAGCTGAAGATATTGAATTCGAAAGCTACCACAACGTTAACCCTAATATCATTGCAGTAAACTTGAACAAGATGGCAGGTTTCAAGGTTGATCATGATGATTCTGTAACTAGTATTGGTGTTAAGAAGGGTAACACTAAACTTCTAAACGAAGTTAACGCTACTTTAAGAACTATTTCTACCAAAAAGCGTAACCAATTAATGTCTCAAGCTATTAAAGAGCAACCTAAGGCAGGTAACGAAACTAAAAAAGAAAATTGGTTAGTTACTACTTGGAAGCAATATGGCGGCATGATCATGTCAGGTGTTGGTATGACTTTGCTGATTGCTTTAGTCGGTACAATTGTTGGTTTCTTCATTGGTTTATTAGTAGGTATTGTTCGTACTATCCCTACCCCAACTACCCGCGGTAAGAGATGGGCACTTAACTTTGTAAAGTGGCTCTTATCAGTTTACGTTGAAGTATTCCGTGGTACTCCAATGATGGTTCAAGCAGCCGTAATTTACTACGGTATTGCTCAATTCTGGCACTTAAACTTGAACAGAACAGTTGCTGCTTTAATTATCGTTTCAATTAACACCGGTGCCTACCTTGCGGAAGTTATCCGTGGTGGTATTATTTCTACTCCAGAAGGACAATTTGAAGCTGCTAGCGCACTTGGTATGACTCATAATCAAAGAATGTGGCACATCATTTTACCTCAAGCTATCAAGAATTGTTTACCATCTATCACTAACGAATTCATCGTTAACATCAAGGATACTTCAGTATTGAGTATTATCTCAGTTTCAGAATTATTCTTTGTTGGTACAACAATTGCGAGTCAATCATTCCAATTCTTCCCAACATACTTGATGATTTCAGCAATCTACTTAATTTTGACCTTTACTATTACAAGAATCTTCAACTTAATTGAAAGAAGACTTGAAGGTAACAAGAACTACAACTTGATGGCTAACCAAATCCAAGTTGGTACTCCAAAGGATACGGAGGCAAATAATTAATGACTGAATCAAATGAAACTATTATTTCTTTAAAGCACATGCAAAAGGCTTACGGTGATCACCAAGTCTTAAAAGATATTTCTGTTGATATTAATAAAGGTGAAATCGTAACTATCATCGGTCCTTCTGGTGGTGGTAAGTCTACTACTCTTCGCTGCATTAACTTACTTGAAGAGCCTACTGGTGGCGAGATTGATTTCCACGGAGAAAATATTTTAAATCCTGGCTACAACCGTAACACCTTTAGATCAAAGGTCGGCATGGTTTTTCAACAATTCGACTTATTCGAAAATAAGAACGTCTTAGAGAACTGCATGATCGGCCAAGAATTGGTCTTGAAGCGTTCTAAGGATGAAGCACGTAAGATTGCTATGGAAAACTTAGAAAAGGTTGGTATGGCTCCTTTCATCAAGGCTAAGCCACAACAATTGTCCGGTGGTCAACAACAACGTGTTGCGATTGCCCGTGCGATCTCAATGAACCCAGAAGTATTGTTATTCGACGAACCTACTAGTGCCCTTGACCCAGAAATGGTTGGTGAAGTACTCGAAGTTATGCAAAAGCTTGCAACAACAGGTTTAACTATGGTTATTGTTACCCACGAAATGGGCTTTGCCAAGAGCATTTCAGACCGTGTTCTCTTCATCAGCGACGGTGTAATTACTGAACAAGGTTCACCTGAAGAAATCTTCGATCACCCACAAAATCAAAAGACACAAAAGTTCTTAAGCAACTTTAGAAACAATGAATTTTAAATTCTATCAAAAGCGTCAAAAGCTAGTTACTTTTGGCGCTTTTTTGATAGAATTGAATTATTATCTTGGAATGGAGGATGAAAATTATGAATTCAGATTATTATTTTATTAAACCTTATGATAATCCAAATGATTTACCACCTAAGGAATCATTTAATGATATATTGAATGAAACTTACATGCATCCCTTCACTTGGAATGCGAGAACAACTAGAAGATCATTTTGGATTAGTACTTTAATAAATATCATTTTATTTTTTATTTGTGGAAGTATTTTGCCAATTGCTTTAGATAGTGATATTAACACTGGTTTAAAGTGGATCGATTTGATCGTTATTGCCATCATTGCTATTTGGGGCGTTTTAGCTAGCTTAGGTCAAACTATTCGCCGGCTGCATGACCTTAACTACAGTGGTTACTGGTATTGGGCTAGTCTCTTCACTGCAGGTGGTTACTTCTTATTCTATTTAGCTCTACAGCCTTCTGTACAGCGTCCTGTTAAGTGGGGTGGCTACTTATTCATTGATCCAAATCAAAAGGGTTCTGCCTACTATTTACAAGCTTACAATGAAGATACTGAGCCGATAGATCTCACTCCAGTGCCAACAGTTGGTCAAATTATTAAAGAGCACTACTTCGATTGCTTTAACTGGAAAGCTCGCTCAACCAGAACTTCATTTTGGATTGGATCTGCCGTTAGTGTAATTGCAACTTGCTGCTTTGCTTTATTTATCGGACTTAGTGTTGCTCTGCTTGTAATCAAGTCACCATACATCTCAATTGATACAGGTATGGTTATTCTTTTGGGAATAACCATTGTAGCTTCAACAATTGGGTTAATCTGGACTTTGATTGCTCAACTAGGTCACTTAGTAAGACGTCTGCACGATGCCAACTTCAACGGTGCATGGTTCTGGATCTGCATTGTTCCATACATCGGGTTTCTCTTGCTTGATTTCCTCTTATTCCACCCATCAGTTAACAACGATAACGATTGGGATGACTATTTATTCAAGCATAAAGATCAAATTAATAAGTAACTTAAAAATGGGAAACATGAAATTCATGTCTCCCATTTTTTAAATAATATCTTCTTCCTTTTCAAGTTCCGCAACTTTCCAACCATTAACAAAATGATTTTCACGAACTTTTCTTAAAGAATCATAATCACTCTGCAAGCTGTCAATCGCATCTTGCAGTTTTTTATTTTGCTTACGCATCGCATTTAATTCCGGATCTTGCACAACACCCTTCAAGTGCATTGTTGCCGCAATTTTCCTTCTCCTCTGCTCGAACTCTTCCTGTAAGCTCCTCAGCGTATTCTCATACTTCACTAGTTGCTTATTGATCTCTGGAATCTGATCATTTAATTCAGTAAACAATTTAAACGGCATATTTGACTTGATCCGGTTGCATTCACTGCATGACAGAATCAAATTATCGAAGTCATTATTGTGTGATAAAGAAACTGGATCCTTGTGATCTACACTACGTCCGCTTCTGCCGCAATACTGACAGCGATATTTGTACTTCGCTCTAATACGCTCTCGATCGATATAATCAACTTCATTTAATTGAAAATCAACTTGCAGCCCTAATTTTTGCAAATTTGTATTGAAGTCCAAGCCAGGATTAGGAACAAAATCAACCACGCCTGTTTCGCTTTTTATAATTGCTTGATTAAATTCCTTTCGATCCAGTTGCTGTTGAGCTAGACTATTACCATCATAATCCTGCAAGAACCCTTCATAGAACTTACGTGATTGTTTTTTCTTAACGAAAAAAGATGGATCTTGTTTATCATCACCATCTTTTCCTACAAAGGAATACAGCAAAGTCGTCGCGAAAGTCTGAACAGTATTATTGGCAAATTGCTCCGCGTCTTCGCCTCTTTGAAGGCAAATATCACAAATACTGGTCAGCTTCGGATTAATCAAGCCTTGCTGCTTAAAATGTAGTGAGTCCATCCTTAAACCACATGAACTACATTGAAATTTCACCTTTTATTCCCCCATTAGCAAAATGCTAAAAGCGATTCTTTGCATCTTATCTTTTCCGGCAAAATCACCCTTAAATAGGTCTGGCAAAATGTGCTTAATAAAATATTGAACACAAACAAGATCATCGAACTTCTTGATTGTTTCCAAACTTTCCTTGAACATCTGCATATAAACAGGGTTAGGATTCCCCAATTCGATTTCACCATATGCTTCATAAAGCAGATCAAGCTTATCACAAATTGATAAAATTTTACCTTCTAAAGTATCATCTTTGGCTTCTGCTAAGCGCTTGGTATAAATTGCTTGAAATTCCTTAGGAATTTCATCCTTAATAAACTTGCTAGTCATCGTTTCTTCAACATCACCAATCATTTTGCGTAATTGTGGTGTTGCATATTTAACAGGAGTCTTAATATCACCAATGAAGCGCTCGGTGTAATCGTGGTTCAAACTCTTTTCATAAAGAGCTTTCCAATTGATCTTTTGCTTACCTTTCACTTCTTCAATGTCTCCCATCATTTGAGCAAGCTCAGCGGTTCTGAAGCAGTGATCAGCAACTGAGTGGTGGTGGTATTTGAAGTAACCTGGTGCACGATCGATTGATTCTAAACTGTTAAACCCTTGAATGTAAGCATTTAATCCCATATTTACTCCTCCTCGTATTATATAAATTTGTTTAAAAATTTTTACTATGTTACCAAAAATCAAAGTAAGATGCAACTAATCTCATATCTAACATTTAATATTATAGTTCGCTTTCACGATAATATAAATGGCTTGACTAACTATTTAATCTTGTTGTATCTTTTAGATGCTAACTTAATATTCATATTCAGCTATATTTGTTCGTATTTTAGAAAGAGGACCTATGATAAAAACCAGAAATAGATACATTATTGCCTTTGCAGGCATTATGTTGCATTTAATGATTGGTGGCGTTTATGCATGGAGCGTTTTTACCGCTCCAATTGTAAAACAGACTGGTTGGGCAGAGACCTCCGTTTCGTTTGCTTTTAGTTTAGCTATTTTCTTTTTGGGAATGTCTGCGGCTTTTATGGGCCGCTTAGTAGAAAAGTTCGGCCCCACAGTAACTGGAACTATTTCCAGTATTTGTTACGGTTTAGGTGTCTTTTTGACAGGAATTGCGATTGAAAATCAACAACTCTGGCTACTTTATTTGGCTTATGGTGTAATCGGTGGTCTTGGTCTCGGTGCTGGCTATGTAACCCCGGTATCCACAATCATTCGTTGGTTCCCTGATAAACGAGGCCTAGCTACAGGTTTAGCCATCATGGGCTTTGGCTTTGCCGCATTACTAACTGGTCCTGTTGCTCAAAATTTGATGGCAAATTTCGGTGTATCCAATACCTTTTATATTTTAGGGATCTTTTATTTTATCGTCATGCTCATTGCCGCTCAGTTCATTAAAAAACCGCGCGCAAACGAATTGCCAAAGGCCGTTGTTAAAAAAGCAAGTCATTTCAGCCTTACCGGGCAAAATATGACTGCTAATGAAGCCGTTAAAACTCCAATTTTCTGGGCATTATGGTTAATGTTCTTTATCAACATTACTACTGGAATTGGCCTGGTATCAGCAGCTTCACCAATGGCCCAATCAATGACTAATATGAGCGTTAGTGTTGCCGCATTAATGGTCGGAATTTTAGGCTTATTCAACGGTTTTGGCTGTTTAGCCTGGGCAACTCTATCAGATTATTTAGGTAGACCTAAAACTTATAGTGCGATCTTCATTCTCGATATCGTGATGTTGATCATTTTGGTTCTGTGCAAGACGCCTATTATCTTCGCCTTAGCATTATGCTTGCTGCTTTCTTGTTACGGTGCTGGCTTCTCAGTAATTCCGGCATATTTAGGCGATGTCTTTGGAACTCGCGAATTGGGTGCAATTCACGGCTATATCTTAACAGCCTGGGCTGCAGCTGGTATGGTAGGCCCAGTTTTACTATCATACACACACCAAATTTTGCATAATTACTATGTAACTTTAATTGTCTTTATCGTAATTGATATTTTAGCCTTTTTGGTTTCATTAGCACTTCAGCGCGCATTTGCTGGAATACAAGATCCAGTTAAAAATTAAAGAGAAAAATAAAAAAGCTAGGAATGTATCCTAGCTTTTGGTCTTTATTAACAAAAGATTACTTGTTTTCGTCTTCTGCGGCCTTGTTCAAGAAAGCAACAACTGCTGCTACGTGAGCAACACGCTTCTTTGCATTTCTCTTGTTCTTAGGTCTTTGGTTTGGTTCACAACCAGTGTTGTAATTTTCACCTTTACGCATAGTACTATACTTCCTTTCAGATTTTCGAAAATCTAGTTTAGTTTACCATGCAACAGCTGATAGATCAAGTCTATACCAAAAAATCAAGTTGAGCTGGTTCAATTAAGAGATAATTTTTCAATTGCTTTACATATGAATACTGCCTTTGATATTCTTTCACAACACGTTTTGCTTGTGACAAATTATCCGTAATAATTCCATCGACATGTTCATAAAGCATCTTTTTCATTACTGTTTTACTATTAGTTGTCCAGACATAGACTTGTTGGTGATGGCGATGAGCTACACGGATGAACCTTGCATTAAGTGTTGAATATTCCATTGCAAATCCTGCAGGTAATGTATCAGGTTGAGCAAAATTATATGGTTGAATATAGAAAACTTTAAGACGTGGATTGATTTTGTACAGCTGTTCAACAACATGAAAATCAAGAGATTGCACAAGATAATTATTTTCCAAAATGACACGGGAATATTTTTTATTAAATCTAGTCAAGAATAGCCGTGAATCCTTAGGCGTTGTTTTGATTTCGATTAATAATTTTTGATGAAGTTTTTTAGCAGCTAAGAGATATTGGTCAAAACTAGCAATCTTATCTTTCTTTCCATTTTCACTAACCGTTATCTTCGTTAATTGCTTCAATGTTAAGTCATGTGGTTTTTCACTGCATCCAGCTAACTTTCTCAAATCTTCGTCATGCATCACAACAAAATTACCGTCTTTAGTTTCATGGACATCAATCTCAACATAATCAGGCCTCTTTTTTGCCGTTTTATTTAGAGCTGAAATGGTATTTTGCACACCATTTCCCTGATCTACTCCGCGATGTGAGATCAGTACTAGTCCAGAGATGTTGGAATTGAAATATGAAATGTTACTTGCAGTTGTTAGTGAAATAAATGCTAAAAGACAAATTATCACAAAGAAATATTCCTTTTTAGTATTTTTCAGTCGTTGACCTGTATTTACTAGCAAATTAATCACTTCTGCTAATAAGAATATCGCCGCTATTTCATTAAACAGCTGAATCAAATCTAGGTTGAAAATTGCTAATATTTTTAAATATTTCCCAGGAAATATTGCGCATGCCTTTTGTAAAAAATAGATGATCACATCAAATAAGATAGTTACACCAACTGTAATAGCGATGATTTTACCAACGATTTTTAAAACGCCCCTCTGCTCAAGCCAACGTATCGCCCAAAACAAACTGGCAAAAAAGTAGATTCCTAATATTAACAGCAACCACCATGATCGACTCATATAATCCATCACAAATTCTGGTATTTTCAAATTTACTAGAAGCGGCGTTCTAAAGAAAATACTTAAGAAAAATGCGACAAACAAGCCATAAACTAAAAAAAGCAAAAAATTTTTCAGATTAAATGATTTAAAATTCCAAATCTTTCTAAATGAAAAATCTTGTTGATGAATTTCCTTAATACAGTTAATTAAGAAAATAAACTCAACATTCAAAACTAACAATAAAATCAAAAGCAAGGCGATAAAACCGCAAAAAGCTAGCGGTCTTTCTGAAATAATTATCTGGATGTTCCTAATTGAATCAAAAGGTAGTTCTGCTAAAATGAAGATTTTTCCTATAAGAAAACGAAAAGTTGGCAATAGTAATAATGAATTAAAAAGTTCAATTCCTAAAAATAGCGTTAGATAGCTAAAAATATTCTGCTTAAAATCTTGTATTTGTGTCTTCATTATTACCTTTCCTTTTTTAGTGATACTCCTATTCTAACTAAAAAAAGACCGACTTAATTGCCGATCTTGTAAATTTCTTTGTTTTTATAGTTTTTAGCAAGTTTTTCCGTTGAGAAGATCGCTCTTAGTGACATCAGAAGGAGTGAATTGATCTACAGTAACAGCGCCATCAATAATTCCGCTGTTGTCAGACAAACTCATACTTGCATTTCTAGCATTAACGACTAGTCCATCTTCTAAGAAGCCCAATTCAGCTTCAGAAGTTGACAGGTTTAAGCCCGCGTTGTTTTCAATCTTAATATTATATGCTGGATCTTCTTTTTCCAAAATCACAAATTGGAAATTAGCACCAATTGTGCAGGTACCGCCTTGCTTGGAATAATTATTTGAACCATCGTTTAACGCAAGTAAAACTACTTGATGGTCTGGATCCATCTTCTTTTTAATAATTTCAAGAGCTTCTGGCTTAATATTTATTGAAACCGTCATAATTTATTCCCCTTCTTTTTAAATTTTATCTTTTGTTTCACTTACTAAAGTATAGCATCACGAATAACAATATACAAAAAAACTGCTTAAAAAATGTAACCAATTTTCAGTTTTTCTCAAATTAATATTGCGAACATTAATAAAAAGGCTCCAAATGATAAATAGGGTTTTTAGACGATTGTAACACGTGAGGGGGACCTTTTATGACCGTCTTAAAGAATATTGCTAAAGATAGAATTTTACAGATAACTGTTTTAATCACAATAGTTAGTCTTTTTTTTGCTAGACCGAGGCTTGCAGATATAAACATGCATACGCTCTTTTCGGTTGCAGCGATGCTAACGATTATTCAAATTTATGCGTACTTGCACGTACTTGATGTCTTAGCTTACAAAATGACAAGTATTGCTGATGACACACGTAAGCTTAATATCTTGTTCTCATTACTTGCCGTTGTAGCTGGTATGTTTTTAGGAAATGATATTACCTGTTTAACTTTAATACCGCTATATTTGAACATTGCTAAGAAGTACAATTTGCCACAGATCTTACCGGTTACTTTAATCGGTATGGGCGCAAATGTCGGAGCTGCCTTTACTCCATGGGGTAATCCACACAACATCTTCTTAGTTAGCCGTTATGATGTCGGTCCAGCCGAATTCTTCAGATGGTCAGTTCCATACCTACTTGCTTGTTTGGTAATTATGGGCATTGTCTTTTTCTTCATCCCCACAGAAAAAATCCCTGAACAAAAAGTAGAAAGTATTAAGATAAGCTGGCGTCCAACCATCATCACAACAGTTGTCTTCATTTTCTTCTTCTTCGGTGTATTCCGAATCGTCAATATTATTTGGCCAATGTTAGTCGCAATTGCTTTAGCTTTATTGATCAATCCACGCATCATGCTCAAGATTGACTACGCATTGCTTTTAACTTTCACTGGTTTCTTCATTTTTATCAGTGATATCCAACAGATTCCAGCAATTGTTGGCGTAATTCACATGTTCGTTCACTCAGAGAATTCTACTTATTTGACTTCAATTATTTCCAGTCAAGTAATGAGTAACGTTCCTTCAACCATTCTTGTTGGTAAGTTTACTGACTATGCTCAAGCATTATTCTTGGGTTCCAACATCGGTGGCTTTGGTTCCGCAATTGGATCAATGGCCAACATGCTTGTTTTGAAGACTTTCAATCAACACGCTTCTGTTTCTAAATCTAAGTTCTTCAAACAATGGACCATTATGCAATTCATCGGTTTAATTATCTTAACCGGAGTAGGCTACCTACTATTAATTTTCAGATTTTAACTGAAACTTGAAAGCTAAGATTCATGCTCTTTTCGCATGTTTCCTGGCTTTT
>NZ_AZFM01000028.1 GCF_001434335.1 Lactobacillus kalixensis DSM 16043 | reverse complement strand
GTGAATCAATTATCCCGTCGGATAATTAATTCACTATTAAGCTTAGAATGTTTTTATATGGCGGCTTTGTACATAATTATCATGTGCATAGGACATGTACCCCATAAACATCCATTCATCATTTGAAAAGCCGTCTTTAGACTTAGTAGAACTAGATTGACTAGATTTTGTTTTTTCAAACTTCAATCCAGTATCAGAATTTTTATTTCTAGCAAGAAAATCGTTTTCTTTGTTACTTTGATTAATAAAAATCACTATAAAGGCCACAAAAATAATAATTATTCCACCAATAATTGCTAAAAAATATTTTTTATTTCTCATAGTCTCTTTCTATTCCCTAATATCTAAATGATATTAATTTTGCCATCTAATTTTGCTTAACTATCACTTTTACACTTTGTCCCATATATTTCGTGATAAAGATTATCACAACCATTTTCACGTGTCCCAAATTCTTCGAATACGACTAAAAATTATTGCTTTAATTTAAATTACTTTGTTTTACACAAAAAAAGCCTATTAAATCAAGGCTTTATTAACACCAAGATTTAATAGACTTTGTTAATTTCATTCAAATAATTAATTAAGAGCAACATTCTGTTGAATCGCTGTCTGGCGAATCAGGTCAAAAAACGTTCTTACCAAAAATGCTTTACAACATTTGTGATCTTACTCATAGTTATCTTATCAAGATGATCGATTGGAGATTTTTGCGCACGAATGTGAGGATCAATAGTTCTAAGATGTTGAAGTAAAGCTGTACCTTCAAAATGCTTGGTTGCAATAGGTACAAAAAACATTGATTTAGTATATCTCTTTTCTTTACGATATTTCTCAGATGAACTAATCGGAATCACAATAACCGTGTTAAAAAAATCTTGATAGTGATTATTGCTTACAACAATACACGGTCTTTTTTTCCCTTCTTCATTTCCTTTCGTAGGATTCAGATCTATCCATAACACATCACCTTGACTATACATCAATCTATAACCTCCGAGCCAACATCCTTACCCCAATCAATTTCTGGAGTATTAACAACTCCATATTTAACTCTTTGTTTTTCAGCGACACCCCAAAAATCATCTTTTTTACGTTGAATTGTTACACCATCATCTTCTACATTAAACTCAATAGTATCGTTTTCCGAGAGTTGCAAAAAATCACGAACTGCTTTGGGAATAGTAATTTGATTTTTTGAAGTCATTTTTGCGTCAACAATCATGCTAATACCTCCTTACTTTTTCTTACATATATTTTACCTTACTTTGTAAGGAAATAGCAAAAAAACTGGGTTTTGTACCCAGTTTTTTATTACTAATCCAAACTTTCAGTAGCAAATGATCTATTCTCAAGTGCAGTAAGTAACGCATCTGCTGTATCTAATGCCGTTACTAATGGTACATTCTGTTGAATCGCTGTTTGACGAATAATGAAACCATCAGAAGTCTTTTCAAGATCATGCCCCATCGTATTAATTACAAGATCAATCTTATCATCACGTAGTTCATCTAAGATGTTGTTGTCTCCAGCTTCACTAACTTTGGAAACTTCATCAACATGTAAACCATGTTCGCGCAAGAACTTCGCCGTTCCTTCTGTTGCAAAAATACGGTAACCAATTCTTGCAAAACGTTTTGCAATTGGCAAAATCTTTTCCTTATCGCGGTCTTCAATTGTAAGCAAGACGTTACCATTTTCTGGTAATTCCATCTTTGCACCTGCAAATGCCTTAAACAAAGCTTTGGCAAAGGTGTGATCACTTCCCATTACTTCACCAGTTGATTTCATTTCAGGCCCAAGGTATGAATCAACATCAGCTAACTTACTGAAACTGAAGACTGGAGCTTTAACACTAATCATTTCAGGCTCTGGAGCTAAGCCATCGCTGTAACCTTGCTCGGCCAAACTTTCACCCATAATCACACGCGTAGCAACTTGCGCCATTTCAATGCCAGTAATTTTACTCAAGAATGGAACAGTTCTTGAGGCTCTTGGGTTTACTTCGATAACATAGACTTCACCATCACGCACGATAAACTGAATGTTCATGATCCCCTTACAATTAAGCTTTAATGCAAGTTCACGAGTTACTTCAGTAATCTTTTGTTTAATATCATCATCGAAAGTTTGTGGTGGATATACAGCCATGGAGTCACCTGAGTGTACCCCAGCGTGTTCGATATGTTCCATGATTCCTGGCAATAACACAGTCTTACCATCACTAATTGCATCGACATCACATTCACGCCCATCAAGATAGTCATCAACTAAAATTGGGTGATCAGCTGCAATATCTACGTGATCATGTAGATATTCTTCAAGTTCAGCTTGGTTATAAACAATTTCCATTGCCTTACCACCAAGGACATACGAAGGACGAACTAAAACTGGATAGCCAAGCTTATTGGCAGCTTCAATTACGCCTTCATGAGTAGTTGCAGTTAAACCTTGTGGTTGATTCAAATGTAAATCTTTAATAATTTCATCGAACAGTTCACGATCTTCAGCACGATTGAGGTCTTCAACGCTAGTCCCTAAGATCTTAATGCCGTGTTCTTCAAGTCCAGCCGCTAAATTAATTGAAGTTTGACCACCAAATTGGACAATTACTCCTTCTGGCTCTTCCAAATCACAAATGTTCAAAACATCTTCAAGAGTTAACGGTTCAAAGTAAAGTTTATCTGAAACAGAAAAGTCGGTTGATACAGTTTCTGGGTTAGAGTTAACAACTATTGCTTCGTAGCCCATCTTTTGAAGTGCCTTAACACAGTGAACTGTTGCATAGTCAAATTCAACACCTTGTCCAATTCTGATTGGACCTGAACCAATAACTAAAACTGACTTTTCACCTGATTTGTGACTTTCATTTTCACCATTATCATAAGTTGAGTAGAAATATGGCGTTTGTGATTCAAATTCAGCCGCACAAGTATCGACCATCTTATAAACTGGAATGATCTTATTTTCTTTACGTAAAGCGCGAACTTGATCTGGAGTTTCATGCCATAAGCTAGCAATTGTTTCATCACTAAAGCCGTACTTCTTAGCAGTCTTCAAAACTTCAACATTACTTGGATGCTCTTGAATTTTCTTTTCAAGATCAACCATATGCTTCACAATATCTAAGAAATAAAGGTTAATCTTAGTTAATTCATGGACATCTTCGATGTTATAAGCTCTTCTGAAAGCTTCGGCAATGTAGAAAAGGCGGTCGTCTTGTGCTTTTACCAACTTTTCATCAATCTGATCATCCGTTGATTTGTGAGCATGGCGAGAATAGAGATCTTTTTCATCAATTTCAAGACTGCGGACTGCCTTTTGAAAAGCTTCTTCTGCAGTTCTACCAATTGCCATAACTTCTCCAGTAGCTTTCATTTGTGTACCTAAATTGCGGTCAGCCTTAGGGAATTTATCAAATGGGAACCGTGGAATCTTACATACGACATAATCCAGTGCTGGTTCAAATTCAGCGTAAGTAGTTCCAGTTACCGGATTCTTAATTTCATCCAAAGTCATCCCAACCGCTATTTTAGCAGCCATCTTGGCAATTGGATATCCCGTTGCCTTAGAAGCTAACGCGCTTGAACGAGATACACGCGGATTTACTTCGATTACATCATAATCAAAACTATTAGGGTCAAGAGCTAACTGAACGTTGCATCCCCCTTCAATCTTAAGAGCGCGGATAAGCTTAAGAGAACAATCTCTAAGCATTTGGTACTCCTTATCACTCAATGTTTGAGCTGGTGAAAAGACAATAGAGTCTCCCGTGTGAATGCCAACTGGATCGAAGTTTTCCATACAACAAACAATCATGGCATTATCATCACTATCACGCATAACTTCGAATTCGATTTCCTTGTAGCCCGCAATTGACTTTTCAATCAAACACTCAGTTACTGGTGAAAGTTCCAAACCATTCTTACAAATACGTTCAAGTTCTTCACGGTCGCTGCAGATACCACCACCAGTACCACCCATAGTAAAGGCTGGACGAACAATGATTGGGTAGCCAATTTTATCAGCGAAGTCCAAAGCTTCTTGTACATGATGAACGGTCAGAGATGGTGGAACTGGTTCACCCAATGACTTACACAATTCCTTGAACTCTTCTCTATCTTCAGCTTGTTCAATTGATCTTAACTTGGTACCCAAGAGTTCAATATTTAATTCATCCAAAATTCCGCTCTTAGAAAGTGCTAGAGCCATGTTCAACCCTACTTGTCCACCAAGTGTTGGCAAGATTGCATCTGGATATTCTTGACGGATAATTCTTGAAATAGACTTAACAGTTAATGACTCAATGTAGACCTTATCTGCGATCGTGGTATCAGTCATGATTGTTGCAGGGTTTGAGTTAACTAAGACAACTTCGTATCCTTCTTCACGAAGAGCAAGACAAGCCTGGGTACCAGAATAATCAAATTCGGCTGCTTGACCAATAATAATTGGACCAGAACCGATCACCATAATTTTATGAATATCTTTTCTCTTAGGCATTGTTCTTCTCTTCCTTTCTTTGATCAATCATTGCCATGAAGTCATCGAATAATGATTCTTCATCGTGTGGACCAGGAGTGGCATCTGGGTGGAATTGGACTGAAAAGGCTGGATACTTCTTATGACGAAGTCCTTCTACAGTATCATCGTTTACTTCAATATGAGTAATCATCAAATTATCTTTATCAATTGAATCGCCATCAACGGCATAGCCGTGATTTTGAGAAGTAAAACCAATGTTACCTGTAGCAATTTCACGCACTGGGTGATTAAAGCCGCGGTGACCAAATTTCATCTTGTAAGTTTTTGCGCCGTTAGCTAAAGCGAAAACTTGGTGCCCCATACAGATCCCAAAGAGTGGCACATGCTTTTCGACTTCGCGAACCATATCGGTAGCGCCATTGGCTGCCATTTCTTCCGGATCACCAGGGCCGTTAGATAGCAGTACTCCATCTGGATGAAGTGAAAGGACTTCTTCGGCAGTTGCGGTATATGGCAAAACAATACAGTTACAGTCGCGCTCTGCAAGTTCTCTTAAAATACTGTGCTTAATTCCGAAGTCAATTACAACAATATTACGTTTAGAACCTGGTACTGGATAAGGCGTTTTAGTTGAAACTCTAGAAATAATCCCTTGAGTAACATTCTTTTGGCGCAAGATTGCTGCAACTTTATCAGCATCATCTTTACTATCAGAAATTTTACCTCTTAAAGTACCATGAACACGGAGTTTTTTAACCAATTCACGTGTATCAATACCTTGAATTCCAGGAACATCAATATTCTTCAAAAATTCTGGCAAAGTTGTTTGCATACGCCAGTTAGTTGGACGATTGGCAACTTGGTGGCAAATCACACCTTTAATCTGGGGCTCAAGTGATTCGTAATCGGCTAAGGTAATACCGTAATTCCCAATTAATGGATTAGTAAAGACCAGAATTTGATCGGCATATGACTGATCCGTAATGGCTTCTTGGTAACCTGTCATCCCTGTTGTAAACACAACTTCACCCATTGTCTCTTTATCAGCACCAAAGGCTTCGCCTTCATAAACGCTGCCGTCTTCTAATATTAAATATCTCAGCATTCCTTATTCACCCCTTGTATAAACTACTTTTCCGCTAACCATTGTCATTACAGTTTCACCATATACCTTTTTTCCAGTAAATGGTGTATTAACGCCTTTAGAAGCGTAATCTTTTTCTTCTAAAGTTGTTTCGTGCTCTAAATCGAAAATTGCAATGTCAGCTTCAGCTCCTGCTTCCAAATGGCCGCAGCTAGTTAAACCAAACTTCTCTGCTGGTGCATCTGACATTAAACTAAGCAATTTTTCTAGCTTGATAATGCCGGTTTTGACATATTTGGTATACAAAGTTGAGAAAGCAGTTTCACTTCCGGTAATTCCGAAGGCAGCTTTCATAAAGCCACCATCTTTTTCATTCTTAGCATGTGGAGCGTGATCTGTAGCAATGAAATCGATCGTGCCATCGAGCAAACCTACGACTAAAGCGGCTTGATCTTCTTTTGAGCGAAGTGGTGGATTCATCTTGTAGTAAGCATTGTCACTAGGGATGTCGCTATCTGTTAACAGTAAGTAGTGCGGTGCAGCTTCGCAGGTAACGTTAATGCCGCGGGATTTTGCCATGCGAACAAGTTCCACACTAGCAGCTTTTGAAACGTGACAAATGTGGTAGTGGCAACCTGTTTCTTGAGCTAAAAGTAAGTCGCGGGCAATTTGTGTGGTTTCTGCTAGTCCTGAAATTTCTGGCAAGTTTAATTCTTTAGCCTTAGCCCCTTCATTGATGACACCTTTTTGATAAAGGGAATCATCTTGGCAGTGAGCTGCAATGATCAAGTTATTTTCCTTAGCCTTCTTCATTGCCAAGTACATTGTTTGAGCGTTTTGGATGCCGTGACCGTCATTACTTAAGGCAAAGGCGCCAGCTTTTTTAAGAGCTGCATAATCTAAAACTTCATCTGAAGTTTGATCCTTAGTCACAGGTGCATATTGCAAGATGTGAACTAGACCTTTTTCATGATTGAGCTTGATCATATTTTCAATTAAATCTGGAGTGTTAGGAACTGGAGTCACGTTCGGCATTGCACCAACTGTGGTAAACCCACCGCGAGCTGCTGCCATGCTTCCTGTATGAATGTCTTCTTTGTAAGTTTGACCAGGTTCGCGGTAGTGCACATGCAGATCAACTAGACCAGGACTTACAAGCTTGTCGGTAGCATCGATTACTTGATCACCTGATAAATTTTCGCCAACCGCTTTGATTTTATTATTTTCGATAAGGACATCCGCTTTGATTAATCTGCCGTTTTGATAAACGGTGCCATTTTTAATTACTGTAGTCATTAGTTGAGTCCTCCCAAGTGTCTACCGCGCATAACTGCTTCAATCATTGCCATTCGCATGAAGACGCCGTTTTGCATTTGCTTGAAAAACATTGATTTAGGTGCTTCAACCAATTTGCCCGCTAGTTCAACATCATGATTGATTGGACCGGGATGCATGATGATCGTGTCATCCTTCAATTGATCGTACCGCTTTTGGTTGATGCCGTATTTCTCATGGTAAGCTTGTGCGTCAAATTTCCTTTCGTTAGGGTCACCAGCGTGGCGTTCATGTTGGACTCTGAGCAACATCATGACGTCCATTTCTGGAATTAACTTATCGAGTTCTTCGAATTTACCGTATTTATCAAAGGCTGAATCATACCAGTAGTCTGGACCTGAGAAGTAAACTTCTGCGCCAAGGCGGTTAAGTAACTCCATGTTACTTTTAGCAACGCGGGAATTAGTGATGTCGCCGACAATTGCGACTTTCAAGCCTTTGAAATGACCGAAGTGTTCATGAATCGTCATCATGTCAAGTAAGCATTGTGAGGGATGTTGACCGCTGCCGTCACCGGCGTTAACGATACCGATGTTTAAATGTTGGTAGTCACCAGTATGAATAAGATCTTCGTAATATTCATTTTGTGAGTGGCGAATTACTTCAAGATCAACGCCCAATGCATTCATGATTAGCGAGGTGTCATACAATGTTTCACCTTTGTTAACTGATGAGTGTGCCGGATCAAAAGGAATAACCGTTAAGCCCATCTTTCTTTCTGCCATTTCAAAGCTGGTGTGAGTTCTACTTGAATCTTCGAAGAACATGTTGGTTACATACACTGGCTTAGTTAACTTAGGTACTGCACCGCCTTGCTTGAAGTACTCAGCACGCTTGATCAAAGCTGTAACTTCATCTTCGGATAAATCTTCAACACTAACAAAATTTTCCAAGTTGACGTAATTAATAGTTTCCATTCCAAAATTCTTTCTAGCAAAAAAAGCCTGAAGCATTTAATTGCTCCAGGCTTCTTCTTCACAAGTGTATGTATGCGAAAAATTCAGCAACCCTTCTGGCCCTCTCTGGAGTCAATTAAATGGTTGAACTTTTGATTTTAAGTTTTACATTGGCAAAGAAATCTTTGCCGTCCTTTTCGATACATCAACAGAAACTTAAGTCTGCCTTGCTAGCCTCACGGGACTAATTTTAAAGGACATTTATTGATTTAAAGTTACTTTAATTAGCAACGTTTGTCAGGTGGTTTTAACTCAGTTAATTTTTTGTAAGATAGTAAAATTATAAAAAATACATAATAGATCCTGAAGTTTCCATAAATTTCACCTCCCCTTTTACTTTGGCAAAGCCTTAAGTTCGACCGAATCCTTGCCGTCTTTTTCTATAACGCTGACAGATACCTGTTCGTCTGCAGAAGTCGGGATATTCTTACCAATAAAGTCGGCACGAATTGGCAATTCACGGTGGCCACGATCAACTAAAACGGCAACTGCAATGGAACTTGGACGCCCTTGATCCATTAAAGCATCCATTGCGGCACGGATAGTTCGACCAGTGTAAATTACATCATCAACCAAGACAACATTCTTATCATCGATATCAACGCCAATCTCTTCTGAATTAATCACTGGATCTTGCTTTAAAGAAGCGTCATGACGGTCATCACAATACAAAGTAATATCGAGTTCGCCTAAAGGTACGTCTACTCCTTCAAGCTTTTTAATACGATCGTGAATTCTTTTAGCTAAATAAACACCACGAGTTTTAATCCCAACAAGTACCAAATTTTCAGTACCTTTATTACGTTCGATAATTTCATAAGTGATACGTGTCAACGCACGTTTCATTGCTAACGCATCCCAGATTTCTTTTGTCATCTTTTTTCCTTTCATACAAAAAGCTCCTTAATCACATGGACTAGGAGCTTTTATTAAGTCTTTCACCTGTTAAAAAACGCTTTGCTAGTCAGCGTTTTAAATATACTGTCGATAGATATTTTTGTCAATAATTAGAAGCTGCCACAACTAATTCAATTCCACTTGACCAACCAAGTCATTGACATCATCAACACCAAGCTTTTCAAGTAGAGCCGGCAATTCTTCGGCTAGATGTGGACACGCTAAAGAATCGTGGAAGTGTGCTGACCCAACTGCTACCGCATTAGCACCTGCAAGCAAGAATTGAACGATATCTTCAGCACTCTCAATTCCGCCCATACCAATGATTGGCAAGTTTGTAGCTTGTCTTACTTGATAAACCATTCTTAGTGCAATTGCTTTAACCGCTTGTCCGGATAAGCCACCCATGTTATTACCTAAAACTGGCTTACGTGTCTTAACATCAATTTCCATCCCAAGAACTGTATTGATCAAAGATAAGCCATCAGCGCCGCCTTTTTCTGCAGCTTTAGCAACTGCCGTGATATCAGTCACATTAGGCGTTAATTTTACGTAAATTGGCACATTAACAACTGCTTTAATTTTTTTAGTTAAATCTTCAACCACATCAGGATGAACACCGAAACTCATCCCTCCGCGAGCAACATTTGGACAAGAAACATTAATTTCTAGCGCATTAACCAAGCCGGAGTCAGATAATTTCTTAGCTACTTCCACATAATCAGCTTCACTATCACCACCAACACTTGCGATGATAGGTAGTTCCGGATATTTCTCTTTAAGCGCAGTTAACTTCTCATCAATTACCACATCAACTCCAGGATTGGTTAATCCAACTGAATTTAAAACGCCATCATCAAGGACGTGAATTTGCGGTTGCGGATTACCAGTTGTCGCATGAGGTGTTGTTGTTTTAATTACCATTGCCCCTAATTTGTTAAGATCAAATTTCTGAGCAGCTGGTACATCACCGAAGCCAAAAGTACCACTTGCTGGCATTACTGGATTTTTCAAGTTAAGTCCTGGCAATTTTACACTAATATTAGTCATAATTTTCCTCCAAAAATGAATGCTCACAGACACTCGCTTATTTTTTTGCTTAATTGTACACTCAATTTTTATTTTTTCAAATATAAAATTTATAGTTGTTTTTTATTTTTTCTGGTGTTAAACTCATTTCAAATGAAACTTTAAACGGTACAGAGAGACCGCAAGTTATAATACGACTTAAATTAACCAGGACGAAGTCTATCCTTGGTTGCGTTTCTCTGCACCAAGAATAGGCTTTTTTCTATACGGAGGAAAAATGAATAAACCTGTAATCGTTGCTCTTGATGTAGATAATTCAGAAAAATTACAAAAAATTCTTGATAAGTTAGGCAAACCTGATGAAACAACTATCAAAGTTGGGATGGAGCTTTTTTACCACACCGGTAGTGAACTGGTTAAAAAGCTATCTGATCAAGGTTATAACATCTTTTTGGATCTTAAGTTGCACGACATTCCCAACACTGTCTATAACGGTGCGAAGCAATTAGCTCGCTTGGGCATTACCTACACAACCGTTCACGCTCTTGGCGGCAGTCAAATGATCCATGCAGCAAAAGAAGGCTTGATTGCCGGGACACCTGTTGGCAAAACAGTGCCGAAGCTTCTGGCAGTAACTGAACTCACATCAATTTCTGATGAAGTTTTAAAAAATGAACAAAATTGCAGCTTGCCAATGAATGAGCAAGTTGTCAGCCTTGCTCAAACTGCGAAAAAGGCTGGTGCAGACGGCGTGATCTGTTCCCCACTTGAAGTGCGTGAATTGAGAGAAAAAGTTGGCGACGACTTCTTATACGTCACTCCAGGTATTCGTCCTAAAGAAAATTCAAGCGATGACCAATCTCGCATTGCCACACCAAGTCAAGCTAAAGAGTTTGGCTCAAGTGCGATCGTTGTCGGTCGTCCCATCACCTTAGCAAGTGACCCACAAGCCGCTTATGAAGCAATCAAGAAGGAGTTTAATTAAAATGCATAAAGACCAAATTATTTCTAAATTAATTGAAGAAAAAATCATCACTATCTCACCTGACAAGCCATTCATTTACGCTAGTGGGATGCTTTCACCAATTTATACTGACTTAAGATTGACTGTTTCTTACCCAGAATTACGTCACTGGATTGCACAAGACTTAGCAACATTAATCAAAGAAGAATTCCCTGACGTAACAATTATCGGTGGTGTCGCTACAGCTGGTATTCCTCACGCAGCTTGGATTGCTGAAGAAATGCACTTACCAATGATTTATGTGCGTCCAAAGCCAAAGGATCACGGCAAAGGCAAGCAAATTGAAGGCCGCTTTACTAAAGATGATAAGATTGTTTTAATTGACGACTTAATTACTACTGGCGGCTCAGTTTTAAACGCTGTAAAGGCAACTGAAAAAGACGGCGGCCAAGTTATTGGTGTTAGCTCAATTTTTACTTACTACTTACCTGATGCTAAGAAAAACTTTGCTAAGGCAAACGTCAAATATGCGCCACTTCTTTCTTACCCAGAATTATTAAAGAAGGAAAAAGAATCAAGCCACATCAGTAGCGATCAATACGAAGTATTACGCCACTGGCACGAAGATCCATGGAACTGGAAATAAGTCAAAAATAATTCAAATCAAATGACCTAAGGTGATACTTTAGGTCTTTTTTTGTGCTACGATAAAGTTATGTAAATATAATACGTGAGGAACATATGATAAAAAAAGCAACACAGGTTTTAAACCCGCCATTTACTTCTAACAGAATCGGTCTATTATTCCACTCTTTGATTGTGGGTGTCACCACGGGAGTGGTCGTCAGTATCTTTCGTTGGATTATTGATCATACAATGGATCTCTTGTTTACAATCTATCCGCAAATGAGTCGTAATTGGCTTTTGATAATTCCATATGGTTTATTAATGGTAATTATTTGTTTTCTTCTAGGGAAAATCACTGGTCCTTATCTTGATAATCTAGTTGGTTCTGGTGTCCCTCAAGTGGAAGCAGCTTTGCTCGGAGAAAATAAAATGAACTGGTGGCAGATTCTTTGGCGAAAATTTGTCGGAGGATTGCTTGCAATCTGTCCCGGGTTGATGCTTGGGCGTGAAGGTCCTTGTATTCAAATGGGAGCAATGATTGGCCAAGGTTACGCAGAAAGTGCCTTTAAAGTTGATGAAGATGAAGCAAGAACACTTCAAGAAGCGGGAGTAGCGGCTGGATTATCCGCGGCTTTTAGTGCGCCTTTAGCAGGAGCAATCTTTTTAGTTGAAGAGATCACTTTTAATTTTAAACCCGATAAAATCATTTCCGCATTAATTGCTTGTTTTTCGGCTGACTTAGTAACCGTATTCTTCTTGGGTACTAAACCCTGCCTTTATTTACCTGTCAAAGGATATTTACCATTAACTGCATATATTTATTTACCATTAATCGGTATTGTTTTAGGTTTACTTGCTTATGTTTACCAATTTTGTTTATTAAGTTTAAAGCCAATTTTTTCAAAACTTACTATTATTCCTGCAAAATATCATAGCATTATTCCTTTCCTATTAATCATCCCGGTTGGTATTTTTAATGCAAAATTGTTGGGTGGATCTCACGTTTTAATTACAACTTTGTTTAATCAAAATTTGATTACGAATACTCATCTTGGTTCAATTTCACTGTTACTGATGCCACTTCTCCTATTTTTAATTCGGTATGTCTTCTCAATGCTATCGTATGGTTCATCAGTGCCAGGTGGTATCTTTATGCCAATTCTTGTTTTGGGTACCTTGCTGGGGGTCTTCTTTGCTAATTCATTAATCCAGTGCAACTTAATTAGCTCAACCTATTTCCCACATATTGTAATTATTTCAATGGCCGCATATTTCGGCGCAATTGAAAAAGCACCATTTACAGCTATCATCTTGGTTACTGAAATGGTGGGAACTGTCGAGCAAGTTCTACCAATGGTCATCACCACTTTTGTTGCTTACTACGTTCTAGACTTAATTGGTGGTCGCCCAATTTATGAAGCTTTACGAATTCAAAAAGGAAAATAGTACAAAATAAAAAACCGCGTTAAGCGGCTTTTTTTATGCAATTTTCACTTCGATATCAACTGCTTGTTTAACTGTTTGATAGACAGTTGACACATGCAAAACAAAATCTAAAAACTTTTGTTTTTCTTCATCTGTCATTGAACTATCAAAGAACACCTTAATCGCCATCTTGGACACTATTGATTTACCATGCCCCAAGTTTTCGGTTTCTGCAGTATTTTCAACTCTAAAATTCGTCACATCTAACTGCCGAGATTTAACGACCATCCCTGCAGACATCACTATGCAAGAATTAACTGAACCAGCTAAATATTCAACTGGATTAGGACCAGCATCATTTTCAACAGTATCACACACGAATTCATGATCGCGAACTTGATTGAAAATTTGCCATTCTTCTTTACCTAAATGACTTTTTACTAAATATTCACTCATATTTTTTCTCCTAATGGTGATCAATAGCGCCATTCAATCTCTTGCGATAAATAAAATATACTAAAATTGCGACAGGAATAAGGACTAATTCAACTGGATAGAATAATTCTGCTGGTAAACTGCTGGCAATAATTCCTCCTAAGATTGGACCTAAAGCCATCCCGATATCAAGCCCTAAATAAAAAGTCGAGCTAGCTAGTCCCTGTTCACTAATCGGTGCCAACAACAAGGCGGTTGACTGCAAAATAGAATAAATAATTCCATACCCTGCAGCCATTCCAGCAGCTGCTAATGCCATCTCCCAATTGGTTTTCATAAATCCTAAAAGCAAAATGTAGAGTGTGGTTGAAACAATACTGATCCAAAACCAAATTCCAAACCGAACTGTATCAAATTTAGATTTTAGAAGAATTCTAATTGCTAATAACACTATCGCATAGATCAAGAAGTATGACCCAACCGCCACATTTACATGCCGTCTTTCAACGTAAGTTACAATATCGGCTTGGGTTGTAAAATATGGCAGTGAGAACAAAGTTGTCAAAATTGCTACTGGAAGAACATTCATCTGGATAATCTTGAACCCGCGTTTTGGCTTTTTCTTCTGATTATTAGTTCTTGGAACGGCATGATCACCAACAAATTGAATGGAAATCACCATGAGTAAGGCCGCTACCGCTGCAATAATAATCGACTCACGATACCCAATAGTCTTATAGGTATTAATTGCAATCGCTGGTGCAACGGCCATTGACAAAGCGTTCATTAGGCCATAAAAGCCCATCGCTTGACCAACATACTGGCGTGGAACTAAAAACGCTAGCCACGTAGTCATGCAGACCGTGCAAAGAACAAATCCTGCCCCATTGATCAATCTGAATAATAATAGCCAGCCACTTGAAGGAGCGAGAATATAGCCTAACACTCCCAAGAAGATCAAAATCCCACCGATTAGAGATAAGCGATATTTTGAAAATTTATCGGTTAAATTTCCGGCAACTGGCCGAAGGAACATGGAAGCAATACTCATAATACCAACGACTAGTCCAGCAAATGCGCTGCTTGCTCCTAAATGAATTGCATAACCGTTAATTAACGGATTAATAAACATTACGCTAAACATAAAGAAGAAAGAAGCGGACATAACCAAGATTACATCTTTAGTATAAATACTTTTTTTCATGATTTAGTCTTTATCTTCTTGAACCAAAGTATTGAAGGCATCATTGGTTTCAACAATGTCGCCCATTACTCGATTAACCCAATCATTAAGTTTGTCGTCATCATAAGCTGCAAGTCCGCCTTCGGTATCCGCAATATCGGCTACACCATCGTTGAAGTTAACCATCTCAGTAATCAACTTTTCAGCGAAGTCTTTAGTATCGCCAGCAAAATTATTAGCAAAGTTGTTAACGTCGCCATATGCTTCAGCAATATCAGTGAAAGCACTAACTGTCTTACCAAAGGTTTCGTTAATGTTCTTCATGTCTTCTTCAGTTGGAACAGTTAATTCTTCACCCTTAGTCAATTGTTCATCTAAGCGAACACCAATATCATTTAATACTAAATGTCCTTCGTACAAACGATTCAATAATTTAATTCCACTTGGATTTTTAGCTTCGAAGTTTACAGTAATTTCATCTGCCATAATTTTTTCCTCACTTTATTTTCTATTCTTTCTATCTATTGTAACAATTTTTAAGCAAAAAAAATAAGACTAGTCAAAGAAACTAGTCTTATAAATTTTATTTTTGTTAAGTTAGACCGATTAATAGCCCATGTAACGGTTTCTTTCCCAATCTGAAACTGATTGGTTGTATTGTGACCATTCCAATTCTTTAGAATCAATGAAGCTTTGAGTTAAGTGTTCACCTAAGGCACTCTTGATCAAATCGTCAGCCTTGAAAGCCTTAAGAGCGTTGTGAAGAGTTGATGGTAATGGCTTGATACCACGTTCTTCCCTTTCTTTTTCACTCATTTCAAAAACATTTGAAGTAATTGGAGCCATTGGCTTCTTAGCTTCCTTAATACCTTGCAAACCTGCAGCTAAACATGCGGCAAGAAGTAAGTATGGGTTTGCAGTTGGGTCAGCTGAACGCATTTCCAAACGAGTGTTAATTTCTTCAGCGTCAGGAATACGTACAAGTGGTGAACGGTTCTTAGTAGCCCATGAAATGTAAACTGGAGCTTCAAAACCTGGAATTAAACGCTTGTATGAGTTAACAGTTGGGTTAGCAATTGCAGTAATTGCACGTGCGTGTTCCAAAAGACCGTTTAAAAAGAATAAAGCAGTGTCTGACAAGTGGTATTCACCATTTGCGTCGTAGAAAGCATTCTTGCCATCCTTAAACAATGACATGTTGTTGTGCATACCGTTACCTGCTTCACCTTCAATTGGCTTAGCCATAAAGGTTGCATACAAGCCATGTTGTCTTGCAATTTGTCTTACAACCATCTTGAAAGTTTGAACACGGTCAGCAGTAGTTAAAGCATCATCGAATCTAAAGTCGATTTCTTGTTGACCAGCACCTACTTCGTGGTGAGCAGCTTCAACTTCAAAGCCAATGCTTTCCAAAGTTTCAACAATATCACGACGGCATTCTGCACCTTCGTCACTTGAAGTCATATCGAAGTATGAAGCGTTATCTGGAACTTCAGTAGTCCAATTGCCATCTTCGCTTAACTTGAATAAATGGAATTCAGCTTCAAAACCAATATCAAAGTCTGAGAAGCCCATGTCTTCCATTTGCTTAAGAATACGCTTCAAGTTGTTTCTTGGATCACCTTCAAATGGTTCACCATTAGTCTTATGAACTGAACAAGTCAAACGACCGATCTTACCACCAGTCTTGTCTGTCCATGGCAATACCATCCAACTTGAGAGGTCAGGATATAAAACCATGTCACTTTCTTCGATTCTAACGAAACCATCGATTGAAGAACCATCGAAACGAATTTCGTTAGATAAAACCTTGTCTAATTGGCTCTTTGGAACTTCAACAGCCTTTAAAGTTCCGTTTATGTCAGTGAATGACAATCTTAAGAAACGAACATCGTTTTCTTCAACACTTTTTCTAATATCATCTGCAGTAACTGTTTTTGTCATAGTTTTTCACCTAAAAAATCATAATAACTATCAATTGGTCTAGTTCTATTTGCAATTTTATTTGTTGTCTTAGAACTTGACTATTACAATAGCAGACCAATTAACAAAAGTCAAATTGGTCTAACAATATTTTTTTATTTTTATAGATTCTTTATTTTTATCAAAGTGTACTTTTATCAGCTCTTAAGCCACCTTTCTATTCTTTCTAAAATCTCTTTCTCATAATTTTTATCTTTCAACGGATCAAACCAGACCACTGGTAACTTATTTCTAAAATATGTCAGTTGTCTTTTCGCATACCTTCTTGAAGAAGTCTTTAATTGGTTTACACAATCTTCTAAAGTCTGTTCTCCTTCAAAGTATGGAAAGAATTCTTTATAAGCAATTGCTTGCAGTACCTGGTATTCACGATCTTGACTATCATAAATGAATTTAGCTTCATCAAGAATTCCCTCATCCATCATTAGGTCAACCCGCTTGTTAATTCGCTCATAGATTTTATTACGATCAGAATTAAGCCCAATAATAAGATAATTATACCTTGGTTCGATCTTTTCTTGTTGTTCAGAAAACTTTTTACCAATTCGATCAATAACAGTTAACGCGCGCAAGGTTCGACGAGCATTATTTACCGGAATTTTGGAAGCAGCTTCTGGATCTTTTTTATTCAATTCATCCCACAACTTTTGTGGACCATTTTCGGCCAAATAGTCTTCCCATTTTTTCGTAATTCGCGTTTCTTCAGGCGTTTTTTCACCTAATTGCAGCTTGTTGAGCAAAGCATTAACATAAAAGCCCGTTCCACCAGCAACAATTGGCAATTTATTTTTTTTAGTAATTTCATCAATTGCAGCTGTAGCTTCATCAACAAAATTTTTTACCGAAAATTCTTCAAAAACTGAACGCGTGTCAACCAAATAGTGCTTAACCTGGGCTTGCTCTTCTGCAGTCGCCTTTGCTGTTCCAATAGAGACTTCTTTATAAACTTGCATTGAATCTCCAGAAACGATTTCACCGTTCAGTTTTCTAGCTAAATCAATCGCTAGAGCAGTTTTACCAACCGCAGTTGGACCAATAATTACTAAAACTTTTTGCATTTTTTATCCTTTACTAATAGCAAAAAAGAGTCTGGTATTATGCCAAACTCTTATTAATTAATATTTTGAGGCTTTAGTTCTCCCATCCCATTGGTCAAAGCCACCCTTTAACCAGTGAATTGAAGTAAAACCCTTCTTCTTCAAGAATCTTGCCGCTCTTAAAGTAATTGATTGTGAATCTGAATATAAATAAACAGGCAAATCTGGACGAAGTTCTGAATAATTGTACTTAATCATAGTGTAAGGCAAGTTTCTAGCACCATCAATATGCTTACGCTTAAATGGGGCTTTTTCTCTTAAATCGACGATTTGAGCCTTACGCATCCCTTGCTTGAAGCTATCATTATCTAATTGTCCACCAATTCTTTTCGCTTGAATCTTATTCCATGCCCAGATTCCAGCAAAAGCTAATAAAATGATAATTAAAATAATATCTAAAATAACTAAAAAACTATTCATAAAATATTTTCGTCCTTCTAAAAATCTCTCAATAAGTATGATACCGCTAAATCGGCAAGTTAGCTATTCATTTTTGAATTCATCTGAATGATGTTGCTCGTACTCATATTCTCTTTGCAAGATCATTTTTGCCACTAGATAATCGTGCTTATCCAACAAATTAGTGTGATAAATATTATCAAGCTCTAATGCCATTAATTCAATGTCCCATTTTCTCTTACCAACATGCACTAGGACACCATATTTTTTTAAAAGTTGTTGGACATCATATAAAGTTTTCATTAGTAATTAATTACCATCCCTAATCTTACAGCAACCACAACTAAGAAAATCAAAATTGCCAAGACAACACTGAAAAGTTTCGGATTAACTTTCTTGAAGAAGCGATCGGCTAGTAAGAACTCTAATAAAAAGCCAAAGACTAAACCACCAAGGTGACCCCAAATATCAATATTTGGCAAGAAGAGATCAATTGCCAAATTGATAAGCGCTAAAACAAAGGCCTGACGAGCCGCAAAAGCTGCAGTGGGATTATCGCGATGTCTGAGTCCTAAAGCTACTACAGCGCCAAATAACCCAAATAAAGCTGTAGAAGCGCCGGCGCTAACCGAAGTATCACTACCAAAAGCGAAGCTGAATAAATTACCACCGATACCTGATAATAAATAAATTGTTAAAAAGCGCGTTAATCCAAGTGATGGCTCAATTAATGTTCCCATGTAATAGATCATGACAATATTAGTAACTAAGTGCCAAACACCGATGTGCAAGAATTGTGCAGTAAATAACCGCCACCATTGATGGGCTACTGCAACTGCAATATTATTCATTGCGCCAAGTCTCATTAAAGTTGTAGTGTTTTGTGAACCACTCATTACGCACTCAAGTAAGAACATAACGACACAAACAGAGATTACGATAATGGTGCCCCGGATTGAAGACTGTCGAAAAGAATTTTTTTGGTCCATGTTATCCCCCTTTTTCAAAAAACTAATTAGTAATAATTTTATCAGTAGTTACTAAAGTTTCAACTGGAATATCTGTTTGATCAAGAGGCCAAATGGCTGTTTCATACATCATTTTGGAATTGACTAAAGATACAGTCTTAATTTCTGCATGTTTTTCTAAAAAGCGATCGTAAAATCCGCCACCAAATCCTAATCTTTGATGGCTATCTAATGCAAAAGCCAAACCAGGTACCAATAATAAATCTAAATCATCTTTAACTTCTGCATTTTGATCAGTAATTTCTTCAATCCCCATCTTATTCTTAGTAAGTTTTGAGCGATAAGTATAATAAACAAAGTGCATGACCCGATTAGGTTCAGTTCTAGCTAAATATACTTCTTTACCTAAATCCCATAAATGTGCAATGATTTTTGAAGTATCGACTTCTTGATTTAAAGATGAAGTAATTCCAATTGTCTGGGCATTCTCAAGTAGCTTAGAGTTGATTAATTTATTAAGTAACTTCTGATCTTCTTTTTTCTTTTCGCCAGTTAAAGCAAATTCATTCAAAATAGCTAATTGTTTTTTTCTCAAATCTTTCTTATTCAATCTCAATTTTCCTTATATAACAAAAAATAGCAGGTAGAAACCTGCTATTTTGGTTTATTACTTAGTTTCACGGTGAAGTGTTACGTGTCTTTCAACAGGGCAATACTTCTTTAAACTTAAACGTTCCGGATGCTTACGCTTGTTCTTCTTAGATAAGTAACTTCTATCGCCACATTCGGTGCATTCCAAAATGATGTTATCTGCCATTTCTTTCACCACCTACATAATTTTTTATTCTGACTGTATTAGGATAGCATTTTTAATCCAATTTTACCAGTATTTTTTTATTTATGAAGTTTAAAGTAATCTTGAACCATTGCTTTTGCCACTTGCAAAGTGTATGTACCTTCCATATCAGGATCAAGTCCAGGGAAGACAACCGCAATTGCAAGTTTTGGATTGCTTGATGGAGCATAACCGACAAAGGTTGCGTTAATTAATTCTGGTGGATTCTTTCGATTAGGATTGTCTGGATCATAGTAGAATGTTTGAGCAGTACCAGTCTTACCTGAAATAGAAGGTTTAACATTCTTAAGTGGGTGAGCGGTACCCCAACCATTAGTACCATGAACAACTCTGTAGAAACCTTCACGAACAACGTTTAATTCTGATTGTGTCCATGGAATTCTTTGTTGGACATTAGGCTTCTTGTTGTAGTTAACATAGATCTTACCGTTATTACCGGTTCTACCTACTGATTGGACAATGTAAGGCTGCATTCTATAACCACCATTGGCAATAGTTGACACATATTGCACTAATTGAATCGGTGTATAAGCATCATAGTTACCGTAAGCTAAGTCAAGAAGTGACCCTGACAAAAGACGACCTTGTGAGTCAAAGCTTTTACCTTCAATCCCTGAAACTTCACCTGGTAAGTCAACACCGGTCTTTTGTCCCAAACCAAACATACTGAAGTTACGTCTCAAAATTTCAAATGAATTACTTGGCATTGAAATATATTGCTTAGGAACATATTTTGCTCCTACCCACTTCATTGCTAAGTGCATCATGTAGATGTTACTTGAAACTTCAAGCGCAGTTGGTGCATCTAATGAACCGAAGGTACCAATTGGGTACACAGACTTCTTCACAGCTGAACCTGGAAGGTAAACCGCAGCATCTGAAAGAGTATTATTTGTTGGCGTAATAACATTATTGATCAAACCACCAGAAACAGTCGCACCCTTAACAACAGATCCCATAACAAAGGATTGATTAATTACCCCTAAGGCATTATCAACAGTTTTATTAGTCTTTGGATTATGACTTAAGCCAGCAACCCCAAGGAGTGCACCAGTCTTTGGATTCATTGCAATTGCGTAAGCGCCACTTGAATATCTAGCAGCACCAGAAGCTAGAGCAGAATTATAAACTCTCTTCAAAGTTGATTGGAGTTGTTTTTGATACTTAGCGTCAATTGTTAGAACTAAACTAGAACCAGCCTGTCCCTTATAAACCGTCTTAGTTTGTTGGATATCACCATTAGCTTTAGTAATTACTTCGCTAGTTGATTTTGATCCTTTTAACAAACTTTCATATTCTTTTTCAAGATATGAAGTACCTACTCGATCGTTACGAGAATAGCCTTGAGACAAGTAATATTGTAAGTTGTCACTTGGAAGTCCTGATTTTTCTGTAGAAACAGAGCCAATGATACTTTGAATTGAAGAACCATTTGGATATGATCTTTCCCAGTCAGTACCAATACCAACACCTGGCAAATCTGACAAGTGTTCACCAACTTCAGCGATTTCTTTATCAGTCAGACCTTTATTCTTGATGTAAATCGTTGATAAAGTATACGCTCCAGAAATTTTGTTAAAAATTAATGCAGCTGTTTTTTGACGATCAGTAAAATTAATCTTCTCTTTCTTAACTGCCGCAATTTCGTTCTGATAAATTTCACTATTACTGTATTTCTTGGTATCTAACTGAGACTTTGGCATTTTAGCTTGAATTCTTGTAGAATTAGCTTGATCTGCCAAATAGTATTCAGCTAGTTGCTCAGAAGTTGGCTTTTCATCATTTAGTCTAATGTAGGCACTCAGGGCATTGGAAATATTGTAAATTTGCTTAGTTGAAGTGGATGCACCCTTTGTATAGGTGATGGCGTTATTTGCCTTGTTTCCCACAAGAATCCGGCCTTTAGCGTCATACATAACACCTCTTGGCACTTGATTTGATACAACAGTTGAATCAGTCTTAGCAACTTCTGCCTTGAATCTCGAACCATAAGCTAGTTGCAAGTATGCAAGCTGGCCGATTAATAGCGCAAACAACACAAAAATAATACCAAGAATGATCTTCATTCTGATTGGTGTGGAAGCTTGTTTATTTGAACCAGTTCCACTATTTTTTCTAAAATAATTCACGTAAATCTTCCCTTACTAAAACTGAAATTATTTTAACAAAAAGAATACTTTAATTCTATGATTCTCAATGGAGTTTTGCCAAAATTTAAAGATGTACAATAAAAATTTCAAATTCTTAACTACTAAATTAAAAAATAAACAAACTTGGACATATTGGACCAGTTTTTTACTGCCATTTGCCGCATTTATGATTTATTTTGCCTTTCAAAAGTTCAACATCTTAACAGTTGACTTAGGACAGCAATATATTGATTTTCTCTCGTTTTTTAGAAAAAACCTGTTGACCGATCCTGGAAAATTAATTTATAACTTTCAAAATGGTCTTGGAGGTTCAATGATTGCTACCGATGCTTATTACCTATTGAGCCCGGTTAACCTCATATTATTTCTATTTCCTCAGAATTTACTGCCAATTGCTGTTTATTTGGTAATTGGCGTGAAATTTGGGCTAGCTGGTCTCTCCTCATATTACTATTGGAGACGCGAAAAACAAAATAAAATTGCCTATTCGCTTGGAGCTAGTTGTGCTTACGCCTTATCTGGCTACATGGTAGCTAATTATTTCAATTTGATGTGGCTAGATTCGGTAATTTTTTTGCCGCTTTTAATTAATGCAATTGACCGAATTTTAATGCGAAAAGAGAACCACTTAATTTTAATCACTTTTGCTTTGTGGGTTACTAATTTTTACACTGGCGTTATGGCGCTTTTCTTTGGTTTCTTGTATTTGTTAAGTAAGCTTTTCTTTCAAGAAAAAAGATTACGTTGGCCAGTTTTTCTTAATTATTTCAAATCTAGCGTCCTAGCTTCCTTTCTAAGCAGCTTTGTACTGTTACCAGTATTCTTTGAAATGCTGGAAGGAAAAGCCGACACTTCCGCTAAATGGGCTCTATCCTGGCAATTTCCTTTACAACAAGAATTAACCAAGCTAGTTAGTGGAGCATATAGTTTCCACGAGATGGAAGCTGGCTTACCTAATATTTTCATGACTACGCCATTTTTATTACTGGCAATTTGCTATTTCCTGTGTAAAAAAATCTCATGGAAAAAGAGGCTCGTTAACGGAACTCTACTACTTTTTTTGATCTTATCGCTATCTTTTACACCATTTGTTCTTTTGTGGCACCTAGGACAATTTCCTGTTTGGTATCCAGGTCGTTTTAGCTTTATTTTGATCTTTTTTTGCCTGAATTTAGGGATGCAATTTTTAGCTAAGCAAGCAGCACTAGAATGGGGTAAGAAAATTATCATCGGCTTATTAAGTATCGCTCTTGTGAGTTACTGGTACTTTGTCCAAAACGATGTTGCCTTCTTAGATGAAACCACTTTGCTCATTTCAACTTTATTTGTAGCTTTAACGCTTATCTTTATCTACTTTATTTATTCTGAACACAAATTTGATCCAATCTTTTTATCAATAATCGTAATTCTAGAAGCAGCGATCAACCTAACTTTTTCTTTGAACAACCTGTCTTTCCAAAATAATTATGACTATCAAAATTACCAGACAAATAGCCAGCAAGTAGTCAATTATTTAAAAAATACGAATTCTAGTCTTTATAGAACTGAAAAGACTTTCTATCGCTCAGATAATGATCCCTTCACCTCTGGTTATAACGGTATCACCAATTTTAATTCGATTACTAACAGCCAAACTATGACTATGCTGTCGAACCTAGGTTATCTACACAACAGTAATTCTTACACTAATAACGGTGGGACAACTTTGACTGATTCACTCTTAGGAATCAAATATTATATAGAACCTAATTTGACTAATAAAAACATCCCTACTCATCAAAAAATGGTCTATAACAACGATAATCACCGCATGGATCTTGATAGTTATGCTATTCAAAAGGACTTTAAGCAGCTCATTTTAGTTAAAAATAATACAGCTTTGCCTCTAGTTTTCTTTAGTCCAACTTCTAAGCAAAAGACCGACTTTTATGTAGATCAACCGATCCATAATCAATCGACTTTGTTTAAAAATATGACAGGTTCAAACGAAAATCTCTTTAGTTTAATAAAATTACCGAAGCCAAAGTTGAAAAATGCCCATCAAGATAAGGTAGAATCGGAAAACACTTTTACTCAAAATAAAAATAAAATTCAAGGCGAAATCACTTATCTTCTCAAAATTAACACAAATGATGCCTACTATCTTGAACTACCAAACGGAATTGGTGAAAATGACACTACTCTCACTGTTAATAATAACCAAATCGACCTGAGTGTACGCGATAATCAAGTTCGCTTAATCAGTTTAGGTCACAATCAAAAAGGCACTAGGATTATGATTAAATTTGGTATGAAACAAGACCAACTTGATTTAAGTCAGGTCAAACTTTTCCGCTTGAATACTGAAAAAATGTCACAAATTATTAATAGATTTAAGAATGGGCAGCCAGAAATAAGGCAGCAGGCGTTAACTCTAACAACTAATACTTTTTCAACCAAGAAAAACATGCGCCTACTCAGTACGATTCCTTACAGCAGAAATTGGCTCATTTTTGATAATGGTAAAAAGTTAAAAACAAAATCTTATCTCAAAACTTTTTTAGCTTCTGACTTGAAAAAAGGTAAACATAAATTAACATTTGTTTATATACCATGGATTTTCTTGATTGGAATTTTACTTTCATTAATTAGTCTTATTATTCTTAAACTATTTTAACTAGATTTTGCTAACTTATTGTAATAAAATATGAATGCGTTAACAAATTTTTGAGAATTTAAAATTAGAAAGAAGAGTGAATAAATGGCTCTTAAATATCAAATTGGTGTCGATGCAGGTGGTACTCACTCAACTGCAATCGCTTATGACATGGACGGTAAGGAACTTGGACGTGCTGAAGGCGGACCAGGTCAAATCAATGCCGATTACGAAGGCGGTATTAACAACATTGCTGAAGTTGTTAATGAATTATTAGATAAGTTTGATGGCGACTGCCAACGCGTTTTAGCTGGTATTGCTGGTTTGTCTGTTGTTGGTAACGCTCCTGAAGTTGCTGCAACTATTTCTTCACGAATCAACAACTTGCCAACTCGTGCAATTACTGACTCTTTACTTGCTTTGTACAACGGTCTTGAAGGTGATGATGGTGCCTTAGTTATCGCTGGTACTGGTTCAGTCTTCAACGGCTTACAAGATGGACACTTAATTGCTGTTGGTGGTTACGGTAACATCTTGGGTGATGAAGGTTCAGGTTACGCTATCTCAGTTGCTGCAATGAAGTCAGCACTTTTGAGCTGGGACAAGCGTGAAGAAAACGCACTTATTCCTATGTTCACTGAATTATTTGGCGTTGAACACATGGATGAATGTAACGCTAAGTTCTACAAGATGAAGAACCCTGAAGTTGCTGGTATGGCCGTTCATGTTGCTAAGCTCGCTGATAGTGGCGACAAGCACGCTAGCCAAGTTATTAAGGACCAAGCTCACCTTTTGGCACGTGATATTATTATCGGTCTTGACCATTACGAAGATCCAAAGCCAATGAAGATTGCTTTGACTGGTTCAGTTCTTGCAAACAACGAAATGATGCGTGGTTTGATTGAAGACGAAGTTAAGAACAAGTATCCTGATGCAATCTTCTCAGTATCAAATGGTGAAAATGCTCGTGGTGTAATCTTTGATAAGAGTAAGGATTACCGTTACTTCACTAATCACGAAGACAGATAATTAATTATCTACAAAAAGAAAAGCATAGAAGACACAATTTGGTGTTCTTCTATGCTTTTTTAGCGTTTAAAATTTAAGCTATTACGTAAGCGTCAAAAACTGAAGTATATTGAAAAAGCAGCTTGGCAATGATATGTATCAC
>NZ_AZFM01000027.1 GCF_001434335.1 Lactobacillus kalixensis DSM 16043 | reverse complement strand
GATACATATCATTGCCAAGCTGCTTTTTCAATATACTTCAGTTTTTGACGCTTACATATTAGTGTGGTAATTTTCATTTCTTCTTTTTTTGATAAAAAATAAGAAATGTAATTTAATTTTAGGTTAACATTAAATTAATATCGTGCTATTATATAAGATATCAACTTGATCCAAAAGTGGAGGTTTTGCTAAATGAAAAATAAGAAGGTTTTGGGCTCAATTGCTCTTGTAGCTAGTGCAGCTTTAGCATTAACAGCTTGTGGAAACAATAAAAACAACAGTAGTTCAAATAATGCTGTAAAAGATAAGTTTCCAAAGGCTGTTCCTACTAAGACAGCAAAGAATGGTGGTACTTTAAGATATGCTATCGAAACTGATACACCATTTAAGGGTATTTTTGAACCAACGTTGTTAACCGATGCTATTGATGATACTGTTTCACAATTTGGTAGTGAAAGTTTATTCCACCAAGATAACAGTTACAACATTGATAATAAAGGTGCTGCAACTTTTGATCTTAACACTAAGGCAAAGACCATTACTATTCGCATTAAGAAAGGTGTTAGATGGTCAGATGGTAAGCCGGTTGTAGCCAAAGACGTTGAATATCCATACGAAATAATTGCTTCACCTAAGAGTGGTTCATCACGTTATACTGATTCATTGCAAGATATTGTTGGTTTGAAGGAATTCCACGATGGTAAAGCTAAGACTATTTCAGGTATTGAAATGCCTAAGGGTGAGAATGGTGATACTGTTGTCCTTCACTTTAAACAAATGCACCCAGGTATGAATATGATTGGTTCAGGTTACTTCTGGAAGGAGGCGTCACCATACCACTACTTGAAAGACATTCCTATGAATAAGCTGGAATCTTCAGATCAAGTACGTAAGAAACCATTATT
This sequence comes from Lactobacillus kalixensis DSM 16043, assembly GCF_001434335.1. Classification (GTDB taxonomy): domain Bacteria; phylum Bacillota; class Bacilli; order Lactobacillales; family Lactobacillaceae; genus Lactobacillus; species Lactobacillus kalixensis. Next base: position 25,139 of record NZ_AZFM01000027.1, on the reverse strand, counting down.
CTTTGGACCATATAAGATTGACAAGATCGTTCGTGGTCAATCAATTACTTGGTCACCAAACAAGTATTATTACAAAGGTAAGCCACATATTAGCAAGATTACTGAATCAGTAATTTCTTCAAATTCATCAGCTCAAGCAATTAAATCACACAAATTTGATGTAATTGATGTGGTTAACTCACAATGGCAACAAGTTAAGGGAACGAAGGGTTACAACTATGTAGCAAATACCCCATTGTCATACAGTTACCTTGGTTTTAAGGTTGGTAAATGGGATTCTAAGAAGTCAACTAACGTAATGAACAAGAATGCTAAGATGAATAATAAATCATTACGTCAAGCTATTGCATATGCAATGAACGTTGACCAAGCTTACCAAAAGTATACTCAAGGTTTAACTTTTAGAGTTCCAACTTTAGTTCCAAAGGCGTTCGGTAAATACTCAGATACCGATATTAAGGGGTACAGTTACAACCTTAAGAAAGCTAACCAACTGCTTGACAAGGCTGGTTACAAGAAGAAGGGTACGTACCGTGTTCAACCTAATGGCAAACCTTTAACTATTTACTTAGCTGCTGTGTCAGGTACTTCAACACAAGAATCTATCGTTCAAAACTACATTCAACAATGGAAGAAGATTGGTTTGAACGTTAAGTTAACTACTGGTCGTTTAATTGAATTTAACTCATTCCACGACAAGGTTCAAAATGATGCTCCTAACATCGATATGTTTATGGCTGCATGGAGCTTAGCTGGTGAGCCTTCACAAAACAACCTTTACGGTAAGAATGCTCCATTTAACTTTACCCGTTTCGTAACTGACCGAAACACACAATTGATTAATGATATGGATGGTAAGAAGGCACTTAACGATAATTATCGTAAAAAAGTTCTTTGGGAATGGCAAAAGTACATGTTTGACCAAGCTTACGTTGTTCCATTGACTAACTCATACTCAATTACTGCTGTAAACAGCAAACTTACTGGTTACACTACTGCTACTGATGCTCCAAGTAATATGTGGCAACAAGTTGCTTTTACTAAGTAATAAAAATCTATCGAAGACTACTCCACTCGGAGTGGTCTTTTTTGCTTGCCTTAAAAACGGTATAATAAAGTATTATGAAAGGTTGAAACTATGGTAAGTAAAGAATTTATAAAATCATTAAACGACAAATACAATATCAAATTTAACAATCTTGAATTATTAGAAGAAGCTTTTACTCATTCTTCTTATGCCAATGAACATCCAGAAGGAGCAAGAGATTACGAAAAGCTTGAATTTCTAGGTGATGCGGTCCTTGAATTGGCCATTTCAGATTATTTATACCGCCATTTTCCTAATTTAAATGAAGGTGAATTAACCAGAATGCGTTCTAATATTGTTAGAACCGAAGGTTTTTCAGAATTTGCAATCGAATGTGGTTTTCAAAATGAAATTAATCTAGGCAAAGGTGAAGAAAAAGCTGGCGCACGTCATCGTAAAACATTGTTGGAAGACGTTTTTGAAGCTTTTAACGGCGCTCTATTCTTAGATCAAGGGATGAAAAAGGTTCAATATTTTCTTCATATGACAGTTTATCCTTTAATTGATCAAGGTGAATTTGATGATTCTCGTGATTATAAGACCGACTTGCAAGAATTATTGCAAAAAGATGGCCCTGTTGATATCGAATACGTAACTGTCAGTGAATCACAACTGCCTTCTCACTTTGTGGTTGAACTTCATATTAATGGTGAAGTTAAGTCAAAGGGTGAAGGACACAATAAGAAGGCAGCAGAACAACAAGCTGCCAAAAATGCGTTAGCTGAGCTTGAATAGGAGGTAGGGACGAATTGCCATTAACAGAACTAATTATTGATGGTTTTAAATCCTTTGCTCAAAAGACAACTATTAATTTTAATAACGGAATAACTGGAATTGTTGGACCTAACGGAAGTGGTAAAAGTAATATCACTGAAGCTATTCGATGGGCAATGGGTGAAGCTAGTGCCAAAAGCTTACGCGGAAATAACATGAAGGATATTATCTTTGCCGGTAGTGAATTTCGTAAGCCTTTGAATAGTGCTCAAGTTACTTTGGTTTTTGATAATCATGATCATCAACTTAATTTCAAGGATGACAAAGTTTCGGTCACAAGAAGAATTCTCCGTTCTGGCGATAGTGATTATTTGATCAATGGCCAGAGCGTGCGGCTAAAAGATGTCAGAGAATTATTCTTGGATTCCGGAATTTCTCAAAATAGTCTAGCAATTATTTCTCAGGGACGAGTTGATCAAATTTTAAATTCACGTCCAGAAGACCGCAGAGAGATTTTTGAAGAAGCTGCAGGTGTCTTGCACTTTAAACAACAAAAAGCGGCTGCACAAGGTCAATTAGAGAAGACTAACGACAATTTAATTCGAATCAATGATTTGGTTAAAGAATTAGAGCAGAGAATCGAACCACTTCATGAACAAAGTTCATTAGCCAAAGAATATAAATTTCAAAGAGCTGGTTTAGACAAAGATATTAAAATGCTATATGCTTTTCAAATTCAAACTTTGAATGAAGAAAAAGTAGCTACTCAGCAAAAAGCTGAAAAGAATCAAGTTCTTTTGTCTAAATTAGATAATGAAGTGAAAGAGTCGCAAGCTGCCGTCAGTGAAAAGCGGGAAGAGTATCAGGCTTTGCAAGATAAGCGAGAAGAGATTCAAACTAACTTGCTTAACTTGACTCAAAAGTTATCTGAACTGAATACTAATTTGCAAATTGCAGAGCAATCAAAGCAGTTTGATGACGCAACTAAGGCTGAATATAAAAATCAAATAAATGATCTTAAAGAGCAAATTAAACAACTTCAAGAAAGTTTAGTTTCTTTAAGGAAAGAGCAAGACAAGATTTCTGCTAGTCGTAAAGCTTTACAGGCTGATCGCAAGGAACTTACTAAGAAGGTTACTGAGAATCCGGATGATTTAAGTAAGCAATTAGAGGACTTGCGTAATGACTATATTCAAGTTTTACAAGATCAGACTTCTTCCAACAACCAATTAGTTTATTTGAAAACCGAGTTGAAGCGGACTAATGAGGATACTAGTTACCGTAACAATGATGTTTCTAATCAATTGGAAAAGGCACAAGCATCTTTAGAAGCGTTACGTGAAAATGGTAAAAAGTTAACTGCAACTCGAAAAGAAAAACAGGATATAGTTCAAAAGCTAACTAATGAACAAAATGATTTACTTGATCAACAAAATAAATTACGCGGATTAGTTAATACAGAAAAAAGTGAATTGCAAAGAAACATTGCTCGACGAGATGCTTTGATTAACATTCAAAAACGCCATGAAGGATACTATTTTGGTGTTAGAAATGTGTTGAATCACTTAGATAATTATCCAGGCGTAATTGGTGCAGTTGGTGAACTTATTTCGTTTTCAAGCGATCTAGAAGCAGCAATTACTACTGCACTAGGTAGCGGTGTTCAAGACTTAATCAGTGATTCTAGAATCAGTGCGCGTAACGCTATTAACACGCTTAAGAAAGAACATGCTGGTCGAGCTACTTTTTTGCCACTAGATGGTTTGCGGCAATATAGTATTCCATCATCAACGATTACAACCTTGAAATCTTTCTCTGGTTTTATTGGAATTGCTAGTGATTTAGTTGAAAGTAGTAGTGATGTCGATATAACGCCAGCAATTAATTATTTGCTTGGTAGCGTTATGGTGGTTGATACAATTGATACTGCAATGAAAGTTAACAAGCGTGTGGGCCGCTATCGCATTGTTACGCTTGATGGGGATGTTATTTCACCAGGTGGTTCAATGACGGGTGGTCAAAGAAACCAACGTAGTAACTCGCCTCTTCAAACCACTGCAGAAATTAATGCTTTAAAACAAAAAGTTGAAAAGCTTGAAAAACAATTAAACCTTGATCAACACGATTTAGAAGAAATTACTGATCGGTTTGAAACTTGCAATGAAAAATTGAATAAGTCACGAGCTGAATTGCAGGATGCAAATCAGGAATTAAGTGAAGCAGCTATTACTTTCCAAAACCAAGAAAAAGAAGTTAAACGGTTGGTTGATGCTGACAAGCTTTTCTCTTCAAGAATTCATGAACGAGATGAGCGAATTAGTAAGATTAAAGCGGAAATTGAACAAGAACATCAAAAACAAGATGAGCTTGGGCAAGCCGCAGAAGCATCAAAGCAAAAGATTGCTGAAATTCAAGATCGCATTAAAAACTTCACGAGTTTAAATGAAAAAATTCAAAAGCAATTGGCTGAATTAGATCCAAAAATTGCAGTTTTGGAAGCTAAACGCGAGAATTTAGCTAGTCAAATTCGTGATAAGCAAAGTGATTTGGATGATAGTCAAAAACAATTATCAGAGATTGAAACAAAGCTTGAAAAATTATCTTCAAATGGTGAACTTTCTAACCAAAAAAAGGCGGACATCCAAAAACAAACTGTTGAGTTGACTGAGCAAAAAGACAAAATGCAAGAAGAATTGAATTCACTTGCAGGAAAATTGGGACAAGTTGATGCCCAAATTAACCAGCTTGACCAAGTAGCTAGTCGAAATTATGAATTGCGTAAGGATGCTGCACTGGAGCAGGAAAGCTATTCTGTCGAAGTTGCCAAGTTGAACAGTTCGATTAATCAAAAGTTAGAAACTTTAAGTAGTGATTATTCATTAACTTATGAAGCTGCCTTGAGCCAAGCTGAAGTTGAGAATACTGAAGAAAATCGCGCTAAATTGCAAAGAAGTGTTAAATTGCACAAGATGTCTCTGGAAGATATTGGACCAGTAAACTTAGATGCAATTGAAGAATACGAGAAAGTTAAAACACGTTATGACTTCTTAAATGGTCAGCAAAATGACTTATTAGCAGCGCGTGAAGATCTTGAAAACTCAATGGATGAGTTAGATAAAGAAGTTAAAACTCGCTTTAGTCAAACTTTTGACAAGATTAACGAAGGCTTCTCAAAGATTTTCCCAGTTGTATTTGGCGGCGGAAATGCCAAGTTAGTTTTAACAGAGCCAGACAATATGTTAACAACAGGAATTGAGATTATTGCTCAGCCGCCTGGCAAGAAGTTGCAACGTTTAAGTTTACTATCAGGTGGGGAACGTGCCTTAACAGCGATCACATTGTTATTTGCAATGCTTCAGATTAATCCAGTGCCATTCTGTGTTCTAGACGAAGTTGAAGCTGCATTAGATGATGCAAATGTGACGCGTTTTGCTAAGTTTTTGAAAAAATACGATATGCATACGCAGTTTATTGTAATTACTCATAGACGAGGAACAATGGAAGAGTCAGATCAACTCTTCGGAGTTGTAATGCAAGAATCTGGTGTTTCTCAAGTGTTATCAGTATCATTAAAAGATGTAAAAGATGAGGTGAATTAATTTTGGGTTTATTTGATAAGATTAAAAAATCTCTTTTTGGAAAAAGTGACGAAGAAGAGAAAAAAGAGGAAGTTAAAGAAGATCAGCAACAAGAAGATGTAGAAAGTGAAGAATCTTCTGATAAGGAAGTTGCAGAGCCAGTTGAGCAAGCTACTGAGGTTGAAGAAGCAACTGAGCCTGTTCAGGAAACTGAAGAAGAACCTACTGTTGAGAGCCCAAGTGAAGTTGCTCAGGAATCTGAAGTAGTTCAACCAACTGAAGCTGAAAAGGTTCAAAGTCCTGAAGAACCAGCTGCTCCGGTTCAAGAAACTGAACAAGAAACGCAACCTGAAGAAGTAGAAGAACAAGAAGACGAAAAAGATGAAGACCAAAAACAAACCGAACTTTATGAAAAAGGTTTGGAAAAGACTAATAAGGGTTTTGGTGCTCGTTTAAATGCCTTCTTCGCCAAGTTTAGAAGTGTTGATGAAAACTTCTTTGAAGATTTGGAAGACTTGTTAATTGAATCAGATGTTGGTTTTGAAACCGCGGAAGAATTAACCGAACAACTTCGCGATGAAGCAAAATTGCAAAATGCTAAATCCCACGATGCCCTTAAGCAAGTGATCGTTGAAAAATTAGTCGAAATTTACGACCAAAATGGTGATGTTGAAGATGAAAAGTTGAAGAGTCACCAAGATGGCAAACCAAACATTTACTTATTCGTTGGTGTTAATGGTGCTGGTAAAACTACTACTATCGGTAAACTTGCCAAACGCTTTAAAGATCAAGGTAAGAGCGTCTTAATGGCTGCAGCAGATACTTTCAGAGCTGGTGCGGTTGAACAACTAGTTGAATGGGGCAAGCGCGTAGATGTCCCAGTAGTAACTGGTGCTGAAAAAGCTGACCCTGCTTCAGTTGTTTATGATGCAACTGAGCGTGCAATTAAAGAGAACGTCGACTACTTGTTAGTTGATACTGCAGGTCGTTTGCAAAACAAGAAGAATTTGATGGCCGAACTTGAAAAAATCCAAAGAACTATCAAAAAACTAGCTCCAGATGAGCCAACCGAAACTTTACTTGTTTTAGACGGATCAACTGGGCAAAATGCTCTTCTTCAAGCAAAAGACTTCGATAAAACCACTAAATTAACTGGTTTAGTTTTAACTAAATTAGACGGTTCATCAAAGGGTGGGGTAGTTCTTGCCATCAGAAATGAAATGAAGCTGCCAGTTAAGTTAGTTGGACTTGGTGAAAAGCCAGAAGACTTAGCAGACTTTAATGCTGCTGATTATGCAATTGGTCTTTTCCACGGCTTGATCTAGTGATAAAGTAAAAGTATATTGTTTTGATTTATATAAGGAGAAAATTATGAGAGAACCTAGCGCATGTACTACAATTCTCGTAGGTAAGAATGCCTCAGTTGACGGCACTACAATGATTGCTCGTAATGACGATACTTTTAGACCGATTACTCCTCAAAAGTTTGTCATTCAACCAGCTCGTCACGGTGAAAAGAAACATATTAAGTCATGGCTCAACAAGTTTGAAATGGACTTGCCAGAAGACGCTCAACGCGTTCCTGCAGTTCCAAATGTTGATTACAAGCACCGTGGTTACTACGACGAAAGTGGTATTAACGAAGAAAACGTTGCAATGTCATGTACTGAATCAACTTACGGTAACGAAAGAACTTTAGCTTTTGATCCACTTGTTAAAGATGGTTTGGATGAAGATTGTATGCAAACTTCAGTTTTACCATACATTCACTCAGCTAGAGATGGTGTTAAGTACTTAGGTGAATTAATTGCTAAGTATGGTTCACCTGCTGGTAACTCAGTTTTATTCAGCGACAAGGATGAAATTTGGTATATGGAAATTGTTACTGGTCACCACTGGGTTGCACAACGTATTCCAGATGATTGCTATGCAGCAACTGGTAACCGTGTGGCAATTGAACAAGTTGACTTCGACAATCCTGACTACTTCATGTGGAGTGATGGTATTCGTGAATTCGTTGAAGAACACCATTTGAACACTGACCATGAAGGTTGGAATTTCCGTCACATTTTCGGCACATATACTGAACAAGACCGTCACTACAACACTAACCGTCAATGGTACATTCAAAAGTTGTTCAACCCTTCAATTGAACAAGATCCTCAAGACGGCGACCTTCCATTTATCAGAAAAGCTGAAAAGAAGATCACTCGTGAAGATATTCAATTTGCATTAGGTTCACACTACCAAGACACTCCATACGATCCATTTGGTAAGGGTACTGATGAAGAAAAGCACCGCTATCGTCCAATTGGTTTGAACAGAACTCAAAACGCACATATTTTACAAATTAGAAGTGATGTTCCAGAAGATCGTGCAGCTATTATGTGGCTTTGCATTGGTGGTCCAACATTTACTCCATTTGTACCATTCTTTGCTAACATGAATGATACTGATCCTTCATACAACAACACTTCAATGGATTACAACATGAATGATGCTTGGTGGTACTACAAGTCACTAGCAGCTCTTGTTGAAAGCCACTACCCACAATTTGTTCAACTTGACACTGATTACTTAACTGAATTAAATCGTTACTTTAGAGGCCGAGTTGAAGAAGTTATTAAGGGTGCAGAAGGTAAGAGTGGCGACGAACTTACTGAATACTTGACTAAGGCCAACCAAGAAACAGTTGCTCATACTAAGAAGGATTCAGAAACCCTTTGGGGCAAGATGATGGTTGAATCAATCAAGATGTCTAAGTTGACTTTCAACATGGACGAAAACTTATAAAAGAGATAAATAAACACAAAAATAACTCATCGAATAATTTCGATGAGTTATTTTTTAATAGACAGTTAAATTGTTGAAATGAGGTAGACTAGCAACGAATTCTTCATAAGCTGCTTGTTCACCAGTTTCTTGAACCGAGATATTGTCAAAGTTTTGGTGATGTAAATCGTCTTCGGATAATTCTAATTCATGAGTGAAAGTAGCATTACCGATCAAGTCAATGTGGTAGTGATTATCTTGCCAATGAACAATGGTTTTAACTAAACCGCCAGGATTGTAAACGGTGAGTTCTTCTTCGAACTTCGCTACGTCAGGATGGGTTAAACAAAGAGCAAGAGAAGTCGCTGACATGCCTGTCCCGCAAGCGTTAGTGTAGCCTACGCCGCGTTCGAAAGTTCTGACGAAAATCTTATTTTTTTCAATAATTTGTGCAAAGTTAACATTAACACCATTGTAAAAATATGGGTTAGTATCGTTTAATCGCTGACCAATTTCACCAAGAGCTGTACCCTCAATTGTTTCTTTATCGACAAAACTAATTAAGTGCGGATTTGGCACAGCGACGGAGGTAAAGCGAAGGGATGGGTAAATCTCTGGTAAGTAATCATCGATTATTCTTTGGCGACCTAATTTGTCAAAGCCAACATTATGTGGGTCAAAGCTAACTGGAGAAATTTCAACAGCAAAGGCGGGTACTTTTTCTGTGAAATTATCACGCTTTTGAACTTGCAAGTTAGCGTTCATGGTGTCTACGAAGAAATTATCTTTATGATATTTTTCATAAACATAGCGTGCAACGGTTCTTAAGCCATTGCCGCACATCGAAGCTTCGCTACCGTCTTTGTTAATTACACGCATTTTAGCTAAATCTTCCGGACGAGTTGGCGTATCAACTACTAAAACGCCATCGGCTCCTCCAAGCAAACCAGTTTTTTTGTCAGTAATTTTTTTAGTAAAAGTTACTAATTCATTGTTACTCATTGGGCGGGTGAGTTCAGTTTGATCAAGAATAAAAAATTCATTTTGCGATCCGTGAACTTTAAAAAGCTGTGTCATAGGTTAATCCTCTCTAAAAAAGTGTTGGTAAATTGTCTTAACTGCGGTGTCTGCTTCTTCTTTCTTTGTTCCGATCATAATTGAAATTTGTGAAGCACCTTGATTAATCATTTGTGGAGTAATGTTTTGTACAAATAGAGAATCTAAAATTTCTTTGCTTAATCCTTGATGGTCCTTCATCCCTTCTCCGACAACCATGATGATTGCATAGTCGTCAATCCATTCTAAGCGGTCTGGTGAAATCGTAGCTTGAATTTCATTGCAAATGAGATCGATCAATTGATCATTTAAAAACTTACGGTTAAAAATAATGGTAATATCATCAATCCCAGAAGGCATGTGTTCATAAGGAATATTGTGCTCAGATAAAATTTGCAAAATTCTGAGAGTAAAACCAGCTTCTTTGTTAAGCAAATATTTGTGCAAATACAAAGCCGAAAAGTGCTTTTGTGAAGCAACTCCAGTGATTGCCTGGTCTGCTTTGAAGCCTTTTTCAGGAACAATCATGGTACCCGGGTTTTCTGGTTCGTGCGTATTTTTCACATTAATTGGCACATAGCCCTGAATTGTAGGAATAAGAGCTTCATCATGAAAGACTGAGAAGCCGGCATAAGAGAGTTCTCGCATTTCACGGTAAGTCATTTTATCAATTGAAAGAGGGTTTGAAATGATGGCAGGACTTGAAGCGAAAATACCGTTAACGTCAGTGAAGTTTTCATAAAGATCAGCATGAAAACCTCTTGCTAGAATTGCTCCGGTTATGTCTGAGCCGCCTCTTGAAAAGGTGGCGATGTGACCAGATGGAGTAATACCGAAAAAGCCAGGAAAGACCACAATCTCGCCATCTTTTAATTTAACTTGATCCAAATTTAAGTAAGTTTCCGGATTAATAATTGCATCGTTTGGCTCGCCAGTGACAGTGAAGCCAACTTGGGCAGGTTCTAATAAACGAGCCTTCCTACCTAAATGATTAAAAATCAGAGTGATTAAATGTGCGTTTAAACGCTCACCATGAGCCTTAAAGGCAGCCAGGAGATAGTCGTTATTTGGATAATTGCCGTTTGGTAAATCAAGCAAGATTTGATGAATATCTTCAAGAGCGGAATCTTTTAAGCCAAAGTAATGACCAATATTTTGATATCTTGAAAAAATTTCCGTAACAGTTTCATCTTTTTTAGGGTCTTTATTCAAAACTTCCTTGGCATAGCAAATTAATAAATCAGTGACTTTAGTGTCTTCTAGTTTACTTTTGCCAGGAGCTGAAACGACCATGACTTGTCTGTCAGAATCAGCCAGCATAATATTAATTGCATGTTCTACGTTAGGGCCGCTTGCTAGTGAGCTACCACCGAATTTTACTACTTTCAAAATGAGCACTCCCTTTTACTTGAGAAAATTATTAAGTGAATTTTAACATAAATTTTCGAAAATAAACTAAAAAAAAGAAAATAAAAAAATGATTAGCTATTGACATATTTTTAATACAAATATAAAATTAAGTCAAATCGAAGAGGCGCAACTGACATTAGTAACGTGGCCGAGTTTTGGTACAGATGTCGACACCACGTAAAAGGGGAGGTTGCCGAAGCAGTAGGAATTACCAACCTATTTTCTGGGATGCAGTTTAAGAGATTGCATACTGTCGCGAAAAAAATAGTCAATTCGCGGAGCGCTATCGAGTAACAGATTAGAAAATAATTTTAATCCATTATTTGTGAGCTCGCAGATAATGGATTTTTTATTTGGCTAGCGCTCTTCTAAAAAGAAGAGGAGATAAAAATGAACCCACAAATTAGTTCAAACCAGATTAATCAAGAAGGACACTTAACAATCGGCGGCGTTGATACAATCGAGCTTGCTCAAGAGTTTGGCACACCATTAGTAGTTTATGATGTTGCTCAAATTCGTTCACAAATTCGTGCTTTTAAGAAAGTCTTTGAAGAAGAAAAGGTTAAATATGCCGTTTCTTATGCAAGTAAAGCTTTCTCAGCTGTTGCAATGTATCAAATCTGCGAGCAAGAGGGTGCTCATACTGATGTGGTTTCTGCTGGAGAATTGGCTACTGCTATCAGAGCCAATTATCCGATGAATTTTGTGAGTTTTCACGGCAATAACAAGAGTGCAGCAGAACTCGAAATGGCTGTTGATCATCATGTCGGCAAGATTATCCTGGATAATTTCTATGAAATTGAATTACTCAGTCAGATTTTAGAAGAAAAAGATAGTCAAATAAATGTGATGCTTCGAATCACGCCAGGTATTTCAGCACATACTCATGAATATGATCAAACTGGTCAAATCGATTCAAAGTTTGGCTTTGATTTGGAATCAGGTCAAGCTGATCAGGCACTTCAAGAAGTTCTAGCCAATCCAAGAATGAACGTGTTAGGTTTACATGCTCACATCGGTTCACAAATTTTTGAATTAAATGGCTTTCAAATGGCTGCTCAAAAACTAGTTGAAGTTGCAGCACATTGGCGTGACCAATTTGGCTACACTAGTCAAGTAATTAACGTAGGTGGCGGCTTCGGTATTAAGTATACTGAGCAAGATCAACCACTTAAGCCAGAAGAATTTGTTAGAGCGATTATTAAAGAAATTAAGAATTCTTGCGAAAAAGTTGATTTACCAGTTCCAGAGATTGATATTGAACCGGGTCGCTCAATCGTAGGACCAGCTGGCTACAACTTATATAAGGTAGGAAGTCAAAAGACTGTTCCGGGCCTTTTGTCATACATTACCGTTGATGGCGGAATGGGTGATAATATTCGCCCAGCTTTATACCAAGCTGAATACGAAACAGTTTCGGCAAATGACCCACAAAAAGAAATCACTCAAGAAGTTAGAATAGCTGGTAAATATTGCGAATCAGGCGATATTTTAGCACAAAATCAAGCCTTACCAGATGTGAAACCTGGCGACATCTTAGCAATGCTGGACACAGGGGCATATGGCTATTCAATGGCATCCAACTATAACCGCAATGCTCGTCCAGCAGTTGTCTTTGTCGAAAATGGTCAAGCAAAAGAAGTTATTAGACGCGAAAGTTTAGCAGATTTAATTCATTTAGATGAATCATACGTAGATTAAGAAGGAAGTAAAATCATGGCACAATTAGACGCACAAAGCATTATTAATTACATTGGAAACGCACCAAAGAAGACGCCAGTTAAGGTTTTTCTAAAAGGCGATTTGGTAAATTTGACTATTCCAGAAACGATTGAAGATTTCACTGAAGAGCGTTCAGGTGTAATCTTTGGTGACTGGAAAGATGTGAAGCCATTTCTAGAAGAAAATAAGGACAAGATTGATCACTATCATGTTGAAAATGACGCTCGTAATTCTGCGGTTCCATTATTAGATGAAAAAGAAATTAACGCCCGAATTGAACCGGGCGCACTAATTCGTGATCAAATTGTAATTGGTGATAACGCCGTAATCATGATGGGCGCAATCATTAACATTGGAGCTGAAATTGGTGAAGGAACGATGATTGATATGGGTGCAGTTCTTGGCGGTAGAGCAATTGTTGGTAAGCATTGTCACGTCGGTGCTGGCACAGTTTTAGCCGGAGTAATTGAACCAGCAAGTGCTGAACCAGTTCGAATTGATGATAATGTCTTGATCGGAGCTAACGCCGTAGTAATCGAGGGTGTCCATGTCGGTGAAGGTGCAGTAGTTGCTGCTGGAGCGATTGTAACTAAAGACGTTGAACCATATACAATGGTGGCTGGTGTTCCTGCCCGCGTTATCAAGAGAGTTGACGAGCAAACTAAGAGTAAGACAGAACTTGAAGATGATTTAAGAAAGATCTAATTATGGCTGAATTAAATGAAGAACAATTAATTAAGATAAGACGTGATTTGCACGAGATTCCAGAACTTGCTTTAGAAGAAAAAGAGACCCATAACTACCTATTAGAGATCATTGAATCTTTTAAGCAAGATTTTTTAGAAATTCGCGTTCCAAGAGAGTTGCCAACAGCAATTATGGTTTTAGTTGAAGGAAATAATCCGCAAAAAACGCTTGCTTATCGAGCAGATATAGATGCTTTGCCTGTTGAAGAAAAAACTGGTTTGCCATTTTCTTCAAAACATCCTGGTGTAATGCATGCATGCGGCCACGATATTCATATGACTGTAGCTTTGGGATTACTGAGCTATTTTAGTGAAAATCAACCAAAGGATAATTTATTGTTCTTCTTTCAACCAGCTGAAGAAAGTCAAAGCGGCGGTAAACGCGCTTATGAATTAGGACTTTTTAAAGGAAAGTGGTGCCCAGATGAGTTCTATGGACTTCACGATAATCCAGAATTACCAGCTGGTAGTATTGGCTGCAGAATGGGGACTTTATTTGCAGGCACCACTGAAGTTAATATTGATTTAATTGGAAAAGGTGGTCATGCCGCCTTTCCTCAAGATGCAAATGATACAGTGGTTGCCACTGCAAGCTTGATTATGCAGATTCAGACAATTATTTCTCGCAGTATCGATCCAATTCAAAGCGGCGTTATCACACTAGGTAAAGTCGAAGCAGGAACGATTAGAAATGTGATAGCAGGTCGCAGTCGAATTGAAGGAACAATTCGCGGGTTGACGCAAGAGATGATCCTTAAGATTGATCAACGCTTAAAAGACGTCTGTGAAGGTATTGAGAAGAGTTTTAATTTAAAGGTTAACTTGGAGTTGAATCAAGGCGGTTATTGGCCAGTTGAGAATAATCCAGAATTAACCAAGCGTTTTATTACTTATATGAAAAACGCCAAAGATGTTAATTTCATTGAGACGAAGCCAGCGATGACTGGGGAAGACTTCGGTTTTCTTTTGGCAAAGTTCCCCGGAGTTATGTTCTGGTTAGGTGTTGGGGATGATTCACAACTTCACTCTGCAACTCTTACTCCTGATGAAAGTAGTATTCAAAGCGGAATCGACGCAATTAAAGGATTTTTGATTTATAGAATGGAAGCTTAAGATGACTAATTTACTAAATTCAGATTTATTGACAGCAATTGTGACTCCATTTGATAATGAAGGTAAGATTGATTTTGCTAGTTTAGAAAAGCTGACTAATTATTTAATTAACCAGGGCGTTAATGGCTTTGTTATCGGTGGGACTACTGGTGAAACACCAACTTTAACCCATGATGAAAAGATTTCTTTATATGAGCACTTTGGCAAAATTGTGAATCATCGTGTTCCTGTAATTGCCGGCACTGGTAGCAATAATACTCAAGAAACGATTGATTTTACTAATGAAGTAGGTCAAATTGATGGGATCGATTACGCCTTAGTTGTGGTTCCACCATACAATAAGCCTAACCAAAGAAGTATGATTGCTCACTTTACTAAAGTGACTGAAAATGTAAATTTACCAATTGTAATCTACAACATCCCTGGTAGAGTCGGCGTCAAGATGGAAGTTGAGACTATTGCGCAATTAGCTAAGCTTCCTAATATTGCCGGGATTAAGCAATGCTCAAGTTTAGAAGAAATCGAATATTTGGTTGATCATACGCTTGATAACTTTGCCATATTCACAGGAGAAGATGCTCAGAGTTTAACTGCTAGATTATTAGGTGCAAATGGGGTTATTTCCGTAGCCGCTCATTCATATCCTAGTCAAATGAGACGTATGTACGATGCTTTATACGAAGGTGATTACGCTGAAGCAGCCAAGCTTCAACGCTGGTTAACGCCAAAGATGAATGCTTTATTCATGTATCCTTCACCTTCACCAATCAAGGCGCTTCTTACAGCTCAAGGATTCCAGATGGGAGACTGCCGCTTGCCACTTGTTAGCTTAAATAATGAAGAAAAAGAAAACCTTGCTCTTCATTTAGGTCTTGAAAAGGATAGTTTGCTACATGATTTACCACTGAATTTAGGAGAAGAAAAGAATGACTAAAAAAGTTTTAATTGCAGGTTTTACTGGCGCAATGGGGCAGAAAGCCGTTTCCTTAGTAAACGGATTGGATAATTTTGAAATCGCAGCTGGCTTATCACCTGTAGCTGAAAATAATCCGCAAAAATATGGTTTAAATTCCAATGTTAAAGTTTTTAATCAGCTTGACGAAATTCCAGTAGGCGTTGCAGACATTTGGATTGATTTTACAACCCCTTCAGCTGTTTATGAAAATGTGAAATTTGCTTTGACTCACGGGATGCACCCAGTTGTTGGTACGACTGGTTTAACTGATGAGCAGGAAGTAGAATTGCAAAAATTAGCTAAAGATAATCATTTAGGCGGTTTGATCGCACCAAACTTTGGAGTGTCAGCTGTTTTATTAATGAAATTCGCTCAAGAAGCCGCAAAATATTTCCCAGATGTAGAGATTATTGAAATGCACCATGCTGATAAGAAAGATGCCCCTTCAGGAACTGCACTTTCTACTGCAAAATTGATTTCTCAAAATCGCCCTGAACATCAAACAGCTCCGGATGAAGTTGAAAGTTTAAAAGGAGTTCGCGGCGGAGATTATCAAGGAATTAAAATTCATTCTGTGCGCCTGCCAGGTTATATTGCCCATGAACAAGTTTTATTTGGTGCAGAAGGTGAAGCCTTAACAATTAGACAAGATTCATTTGATCGTCAAAGCTTTATGAGCGGTGTTAAAGTAGCTCTTGAAAAAGTTGATAGCTTGAATGAATTGGTTGTTGGATTAGAGAATATTTTATAGGTTCCAAGTTAGGAGAGTTTTATGCCGACACTTGCTAATGATTTAAATTACAGTCAAAAAATTGGAGCGTTGAAGGCTTCTGGCATTAGAATTTTTGATAATAAAGTTTCAGAAATTCCGGGCATTGTGAAATTAACTTTAGGTGAGCCAGATATGAATACACCTGAACATGTTAAACAAGCAGCTATTAAAAGTATTGAAGATAACGATTCTCACTACTCAAAGCAACAAGGTAAGTTGAGATTAAGAAAGACCATTAGCAAGTTCCTAGAAAAAGAAACAGGTAATTACTATAATCCCGAAAAAGAAATTATCGTAACTGTTGGTGCAACTGAAGGAATTAACGCTGTTTTATTTTCAATTTGTGATCCGGGTGATAAAGTTTTGATCCCAACACCGGTCTTTTCATTATATTGGCCGGTTGCTTCACTTGCTGGAGTTTCATACAGCTTAATTAATACCTCTCAAGATAAGTTTAAATTAACGCCGCAGCGCCTTGAACAAGTTATTCAAGAAGAAGGAGATAAGGTGAAGGCGGTTGTTTTGAACTATCCAACTAATCCAACTGGAGTTGAATATACTGAAGAGGAAATTAAGGCTTTAGCTGAAGTTATTAAAAAACATCATCTTTATGTAGTAACCGATGAAATTTACTCATCGCTAACATACGGGATCAAGCACTATTCTATTGCCAGAGAATTACCTGAGCGTGCAATTTACATTTCTGGTTTTTCAAAATCTCATGCGATGACTGGTTATCGAATTGGTTATGTAGCCGGTCCTGCAGGAATTATGGAACAAGTTACAAAAGTTCACGGTTTAATGGTAACTACTACAACTGATTCTTCACAGGCAGCTGCAATTGAAGCTTATGAAAATGGCTTGAGTGATCCTGATGAATATCGTAAAATCTATGAAAAAAGACGCGATTATTTGAAAGCGGCTTTAACCAAATTAGGCTTTGATGTCGTTGATGCAAAAGGAGCTTTTTATATTTTTGCCAAAATTCCTGAAAAATATGGCAAGGATGATATGAAATTTGCTCTTGATTTAGCCTTTAAAGCTAAAGTTGGTGTAACGCCAGGTAGTGCTTTTGGACCAGGTGGTGAAGGCTATGTCCGTCTTTCATATGCATCATCAGATGAAAATTTGCATACTGCTGTTGAGAGAATAACTGAATTTTTTGAAGAAGGAAAGAACAATGACTAAAGAATATAATGTTGCAATTTTAGGTGCTACTGGTGCCGTTGGTACAAGAATGATTGAACAATTGGAACAATCAACTATTCCGGTTAAAAACGTTAAGCTATTAGCTTCGGCTCGTTCAGCCGGTAAAAAGTTGAAGTTCAAGGGTGAAGAATTAACAGTTGAAGAAACCACCCCAGAATCTTTTGATGGGATTGACATTGTTTTATCTTCAGCTGGCGGAGCAGTATCTAAGAAGTTCTTGCCAGAAGCAGTTAAAAGAGGTGCGGTTTGTGTAGACAACACTAGTGCTTTTAGAATGGAACCAGATGTGCCATTAGTAGTTCCAGAAGTAAATAGTGAAGCTTTGAAGAACCATCACGGCATTATTGCCAATCCAAATTGTTCAACGATTCAAATGGTAATGGCGCTTGAACCTGTCCGCAGAAAGTTTGGCTTGAAGCAAATCATTGTTTCAACTTATCAAGCTGCTTCTGGTGCTGGTCAAGCTGCGCTTGATGAACTTGCTAAAGAAGCACAAGATTATCTTGATGGAAAAGATATGCAAGAAGATGCGCATATTTTGCCAACTAAGGGTGATAAGAAACACTATCCTTTAGCCTTCAACTTACTTCCACAAATTGATGTTTTGGAAGATTCTGGTTATTCTCATGAAGAATGGAAAATGATTCATGAAACTAAAAAAATTATGCTTGGTGATATGAATTCTCCAGAAATCAAGGTTACTGCCACTTGTGTCAGAGTTCCTGTGCCAATTTCTCACGGTGAAAGTGTCTACTTCACTGTCAAAGACGAAAGTGCAACTGCGCAAGATATTATGGATGCTGTAGCAGCTTTTCCAGGCAATGTTTTAGAAGATGATATTAAGAACCAAATTTATCCTCAACCAATCAATGCAGTAGGTAAGCGTGAAACATTTGTAGGTAGAATTAGACCAGACTATGAAAACAAAGGCGCCTTTAACATGTGGGTTGTTGCAGATAACTTATTAAAAGGTGCAGCTTGGAATACTGTTGAAAACGCTGAATACTTAGTAAAGATGAATTTGATTTAAGAAAATAAAATAATTGTAAATTAAAAGCAGAGATTCGAAATGAACCTCTGCTTTTTGAGTAGCTATATTTATTTAAGCTGCTATTTCTTTTTATTCAAAGATGAGTGTCTAATTCCATATACTAAGTAAATGATTACACCCAATACAAACCAAATACCAGCGTAAAGTTTAGCTTGTTGATCTAAGCCAAGGAAGACAATAAATGATGCTAAGAATGCTAAAAATGGCATTATAGGATAAAGTGGCATCTTGAATGATGGATCATCAATGTCACGCCCTTCACGCCGTCTTAATGGATAAATACCAAGTGAAACAAACATGAAGGCAATTAAAGTACCAGCAGAAATTAATTGTGAAAGTGCGGCAAATGGGAAGATTGCACCAATCAAAATAGCGATAAAGGTGATTGCTAAAACCGCATTGTTAGGACGCCGTTTATTATCAAGTTTACCTAAAGTCTTAGGAAGCATACCGTCACGACCAAATGAATAAATCAAACGTGACCCAGCCATTGTCATTCCGATTAAAGCGGTGAACATCCCAAAGACAGCGATTGTTTGAACAACAACAGCGACAATTGGGTGACCTGCAGCACGAAGTGCAAGACCAACTGGTTCAGCGTTGTTCGCATAATCAGAGTATGGCATAACACCAACTAAGACTAAACTAACACTAACAAAAAGTACAACGGCAATAATCAAAGATCCAATGATTCCACGTGGCATTGTTTTTTGTGGTTCAATTGCTTCAGCCGAATTAGCAGCAACCGAGTCAAAACCAATATATGAAAGAAAGATCATTGAGACGCCGGCATAGATTCCTTGCCAACCACCAAATGCTCCATTAGAAGTTTCACGGTACTTAGGGATGAAAGGAACATAGTTAGCGTGCTTAATTGCGGTCGCACCAACAACTACGAATAATACGATTGCAATAACCTTTAAGATTACTAAAAGATTCTCGATTCTTGCTACCCGGCTAACACCGTTTAATACTAAAATAGCTACCAAGGCGATGGAAATAACAGAAATGATATCTACAATTCCGCCGTTTGTTCCAAAGGCATTCGATAAACTAGCGGGCAGTTTCCAGCCAAGTGGTGCAATTAATGCTCTAAAGTTGGCTGAAAGCCCCGATCCGACGAAGGCTAAGGCAATGAAATACTCAGCTAGAAGTGCCCAACCAGCAACCCAGCCCCAGAATTCACCAAAGACAACATTAATCCATGAATAAGCTGATCCGGCAAAAGGCATTGCTGCAGCCATTTCAGCATATGCAAAAGCAACAAGTCCAGCCGCAATTGCTGCCAAAATAAATGAAATTGCTACAGATGGTCCAGTATGCATTGCTGCTACTTCACCTGGCAAAGTGAAAATAGACGCAGAAACAATAGTTCCGACTCCGAGCGCCAGAATGTCTTTAACTTTTAAAGAACGAACTAAATGTCCATCTTTATTTTCATAAATTCGTGGATCTTCCTTACGATTAAACTTTTTCCAAATATTCAAAATCCTCTCATATCCTCCTTATAGTACTCAATGGAGTTATTAGAAACACCTTAAAAATGATGATATTTTATTTTAACAATGAAATTAGGCCTAGTCAATTCTAAAAATGTGGCATTTTTGCTATACTAATAGGCGGTGAAACAAAAATATGGATGAGCTTACAAAAAATGAACAATTAGGTGATTTATACGCCTATTACGGCGCCTTATTAACTAAGGGCCAACAAAGCTATTTTGAAGATTATTATTATAATGATCTTTCATTAGGTGAAATAGCTGCTAATAATCATGTTTCAAGACAAGCAATATATGACAATCTGCGCCGCTCAAGTAAGAGCTTATTAAACTACGAGCAAAAGCTTCATATGAAGGAAGAATTTGATCAGATTGAGGACGTGATTGCTGATGCCGTCTTGGCAATTGATAATCAAGATCAAGAAACAGCCAAAAAAGAATTAGCGGAATTATTAAAAAAAATGAGGGGAGAATGACCCAATGGCTTTTGAAAATTTAAGTGAACGAATTCAAAAAGCATTAAGAAATTTAACTGGTAAAGGTAAGATTTCTGAAGAAGATATTAATAATGCCAGTCGTGAAATTCGACTTGCCTTGCTTGAAGCCGATGTAAACTTCAAGGTTGTTAAGGACTTCATTAAGAAGATTAAGCAAGAAGCATTAGGTAAAGAAGTTCAAGAAAGTTTGAACCCAGGTCAACAAGTCATTAAGATCGTTAATGAAGAATTGACCAAGATGATGGGTGAGACTGCAGTTGGTTTGAACAAGTCTAAGCATATTCCTACTATCATTATGATGGTTGGTTTGCAAGGTACTGGTAAAACTACGACTGTAGGTAAGCTTGCATATCATTTGCAGAAGACTGACCATGCACGCCCACTCTTAATTGCAGGCGATATTTACCGTCCAGCCGCAATTGACCAATTAAAGCAAATTGGTGGTGAGTTGAATGTTCCAGTCTTTAGCAAGCCAGATGAAAAAGACGTTGCAAAGATTGTTAAAGATGGTTTAGCAGAAGCTGATAAAAATAAGAATGACTATGTCATCATCGATACCGCCGGTCGTCTTGAAATTGATGAACCTTTAATGGAAGAATTAGAACGGGTTAAGGAAGTTGCTCAACCAGACAACATTCTTTTGGTAGTAGATGCCATGACTGGTCAAGCAGCAACAGATGTCGCTAAAGGTTTTGATGATCGCCTTGATGTTACTGGCGTCATTTTGACTAAGCTTGATGGTGATACTCGTGGTGGTGCAGCACTTTCAATTCGTGCCGTAACTGGTAAGCCAATTATCTATACTGGTCAAGGTGAAAAGTTAACTGACCTAGAAGACTTCCACCCAGACAGAATGGCTTCAAGAATCCTTGGCATGGGTGACATGTTGACTTTGATTGAAAAAGCTCAACAAGATTACGATGCTAAGGAAGCTGAAAAAGTTGCAATGAAGATGAAGGAAAATACTTTTGACTTCAACGACTTCATTGATCAACTTGAACAAGTTCAAAAGATGGGGCCTTTGGATCAAATTATGAAGATGATCCCAGGGATGGCTAATAACCCACAATTGAAGAATTTATCTATTGATGAAAAGCAAATTGCTCATACTAAGGCGATTGTTTACTCAATGACACCAGCAGAGCGTGAAGATCCAGAGCTTTTGAATCCAAGCCGTAGAAGAAGAATTGCAGCTGGTTCTGGTCGTCCAGTAGTCGAAGTTAACCGTATGATCAAACAGTTTAAACAAGCTCGTGACATGATGTCTAAGGTTACTAAGGGTAACTTTAAGGGAATGGAAAACTTGCCAGGTATGAACTCACCAATGGCGAAGATGGCAATGCGCAGAATGAATAAGAGCTTTAAGAAGAATAAGCGCAAGCGTATCAAGAATATGAAGAGATTCCATTCCTAAATTTTTTATCTGTTAAGTAAAAACACTTTACACGTTAAAAAGTTCATGGTATATTATTATTCGTTAAGTTTTAGGAGGAAATTAATTTATGTCAGTTAAAATTCGTATGCACCGTATGGGTGCCAAGAGAAAGCCTTTCTACAGAATCGTTGTTGCCGACTCACGTATGCCACGTGATGGTCGTTTCATCGAAGAAGTAGGTTACTACAACCCAGTTTCAACTCCAAAGGAATTGAAGCTTGATGAAGACAAGATTTTTGAATGGCTTCAAAAGGGTGCACAACCTTCAGACACTGTTAGATCACTTCTTTCAGGTGCAGGTTTAATGGCTAAGTTGCACGATGCAAAATACAACAAGTAATTAATTTACTAAGGAGAAGTTTGGAGCTCTGTGCTTCAAACTTTTTTCTTTTATACGGAGGAAAAATGCAATTCTACAATGTAGCTAAAATCTTAACAACACACGGCTTAAATGGTGAAGTTAAAGTTGCGGTAATTACAGACTTTCCTGAAGAAAGATTTAAACCGGGTTCTGTGTTATCAATTAAAGGCGATGAAGAGCGAGTTTTAACAGTTGAAAGTGCTCGCACTTTTAAACAATTTTGGTTAGTTAAATTTGAAGAAATTACTGATATCGATCAAGCAGAAAAATTAAGAAACAAAATCTTAGTGGTTAGTGAAGAAAATCGCCAGGAATTACCAGAGGGTGTCTTTTACTATCGCGATATCTTAGGATGCACAGTAATTGATAATGAAACTGGCGAGGTAATTGGTGAAATAACTGATATTCAATCTCCAGGTGCCAACGATGTTTGGATGGTCAAAGAAAAAAGCGGGCAAGAATACTGGATTCCATATATTGATGATGTCGTTAAGAAAGTAGATATCGCTGATAAGAAGATCTATGTTGAATTAATAGAGGGGTTAAGAGATGAAGATTAATGTTTTGACTCTTTTTCCTGATATGTTTACACCGCTTCAAGTATCAATGCTTGGCCGCGGACTAGAAGATGGTAAATGGGATTTAAATTTAGTTAATTTCCGCGATTTCACAACTGATGTACACCATCACGTTGACGATACACCATACGGTGGTGGAGCCGGGATGGTTTTACAAATCATGCCAATTAAAAAAGCTCTTGATTCACTTCCTTCAACTGGCAAGGTAATTATTACGGCTCCGCAAGGTAAGACCTTTAATGAACAAATGGCACAACGATGGGCTGAAGAGGATGAGTTAACCTTTATTTGTGGTCACTATGAAGGATTCGATCAACGCGTATACGATTTAGCTGACGAAATAGTGTCAATTGGTGATTATGTTTTAACTGGTGGTGAACTTCCAACAATGAGCATGATCGATGCCACGGTGCGACTTTTGCCAGGGATTCTGGGAAATGCGGCAAGCCCGGTTGAAGAGAGCTTTTCACATGGCTTACTTGAATATCCGCAGTATACTCGTCCGGCTGACTTTGAGGGACAAAAAGTACCAGAGGTGTTGACAAGTGGTAATCACCAAAAAATCGCTGAATGGCGCCACTATCAAGCACTTAAGGCAACATATTTAAATCGTCCAGATATGCTAGATGGACGTCAACTTAGTGATGAAGAAAAGAAAATGCTTCGTCAAATAAAAGAAGAAACTGAATAGTTTAACTGTCACTTTTGGTGACAGTTTTTTTATTTTGAAAATTGACAATCACAAAATTTGTATAATTCACAGTTTGAAACCGCGAAATAAGAAAAGAGCGATTTGTATCATTTTTGTGTGATACGTAATCGCTCTTTTGGGTTTTACTTATCCAATTAGTTTTAGAATAATACTTGACCAGATCCATGAAAATGGCATCACCAAGATCATCGCTGGAATCATTTCCGCAATTGGGAACATCTTCAGCTTAACCATTCTAAATCCTGTTGCTAGCATTAGAAAGCCACCGCAAGCTTTGAAGTCTGAAATCATTGCTGGCGTAGTGAATGGCAAAATAAAACGAGCTAGTAAAAAGAGTATAAAGAAGATAATGAATTGGGGAATAGCAATAATTGAAACTGCGTAGCATAAACTTGCTGCAAAGATTGCGGCGGTGAAGAAGTCTAAGATCGATTTAGAAATCAAAATTGTGATATCACCAGACATTCCTTCGGCAAGTGTTCCATAAATTCCCGTTCCGCTGGCGCAAAACAAAACTGTAGCGGTGACCATTAAACTCATGAACTCATCTTTTGAAATTGATAAATTTTCTGTTGGAATCATTCTAGTAATTGGACGCTGCATCAATAATGCGCCTTTATTAAACCATTTACCTAAATGAATTACTAAACCGAAGATTGTTCCTAAAATTATCGCAAAAATAACTGCTGGCATGTATTTCATTGGGGCAATTGAATAAATCCCCATTCCCATAGAACATGCACCAAAGATCATATTTAGCTTTTCTTTAAAATCTTCAGACAACTTATTGCCGAAGAATCCGCCAAAAATCCCTCCTAATAAAACGGCTGAAGCATTGACGATAACACCTACTGGCATAGATATACCTCATTTCTTAATTGTATCTGATATTAGCAGTATAGTTGTTAAAAAGGCTTGCTCTCAATTCTAAATTGCGCTTTAATTATTCCGAAAAGGAATTAAACGATAGGATAAAAAATGGATATTGATAAGTTAAGAACATTCATCGATTTAGCTAAGACACTTAGTTTTTCAGAAACGGCGCAGAATTTGTATACAAGTCAGAGCACGGTTTCTAAACAAATTAAGGCTCTTGAAAGAGAATTGGGCTTAGTTTTATTTGATCGGACTAATAAAAAAGTTGTTCTTTCAGAATACGGTAAGAGCATTTTAAATTCAGCGAATGAAATTGTGACGCTAGAAGACAAGATATTATTGCAAACGCATAATTATAAGATGAATAATCAAAGTCAGATTAGTCTTGGTACGATTCCGACTTTTTCCTACAATTCAATTTTTGCTAAAACAATGCTATATCAAAAAGAGCATCCTGAGATGAATTTAACTTTGCAAGAATTAGAGAGTAAGGATTTGTTTACCTTATTGGATGAAGGAAAGTTAGATCTTGCTTTTGCCCGCAGCCTTGATATAGATAATCTCAATTATGAAAAAATTTTGATTGATACAGAAAGCTTCACTGTTTGTCTAAGTAAGGATCATCCGTTAGCCAAAAAGGAAATTGTTCATCTAGCCGATTTAAAAGATGAAAAGTTCATCATGCTATCTAACAGCAGTTTGTTATACCAACCGGTAATTGAGCTATGTAAAAAAGCAGGCTTTGCACCCAACATTTCCTTTGTTAGTGATCGAATGAGTTCAATTTTGCAGATAGTACGAAGTGGGCAAGGTATTTCGATTTTAATGCATCCAGAAGAAAAAGAGCAGAATCTTGTTTTTAAAAAGTTAAATCCAACAATGACAAGTTACTTGCTCTTCATTCGAACTAAAAGTAAACATTCACAAGTAAATAATGATTTTCGCAAATTGCAATAATAAGTTGGACACTTTATGCAGCTTGATAGATGTTATC
>NZ_AZFM01000026.1 GCF_001434335.1 Lactobacillus kalixensis DSM 16043 | reverse complement strand
GATAACATCTATCAAGCTGCATAAAGTGTCCAACTTATTATTGCAATTTGCGAAAAATTATTAACTATTATTTACAAGAATTATCTTATGAAGGTACGAATTTGGCAGATGAGACTGATTTATTCCCAACCGAAGGTGGTACTGCAGCTATTGTTTATGCCTTTCATTCATTAGCTGAAAATCATTTGCTAAAAAAGGGTGACAAGATAGCTATTAATGAGCCTATCTTTACTCCATATTTAAGAATTCCTGAGTTAAAAGATTATCAACTAGTTGAGGTTGATCTTCACTCATATGAAAAGAATAATTGGGAAATTGAACCAAAAGAGATTGAGAAATTATCTGATCCATCAATCAAAGCTTTAATGGTTGTCAATCCAACTAATCCAACCTCAAAAGAGTTTGATAAGAATGCTCTGGATGCAATTAGAAAAGCCGTAAAGAAGAATCCTGATTTGATGATTATCAGCGATGAAGTTTATGGCGCATTTGTTCCGCACTTTAAGAGTATTTACAGTGTTGTTCCATACAATACGATGTTAGTTTACTCATATTCAAAACTTTACGGTTGTACTGGTTGGCGCTTAGGAATAATTGGATTGAACAAGAAGAATGTTTTTGATGACAACATTTCTAAACTTACCGAAGCTGAAAAAGCCCAATTACATAAACGGTACAGTTCAGTTGTTCTTGATCCAGACAAAATGAAATTTATTGATCGTTTGTGTGCTGATAGTAGATCAATTGGCTTGTATCATACTGCTGGATTATCAACTCCACAACAGATCATGGAAGCCCTATTCTCAATGACACATTTGCTTACCTCGACAAATGGAGGTAGTGATGATCCATATATTGATATTGCAAGAAAGTTAGTTACTGATAGATATGATCAATTACATGATGCAATGAAAGCTCCAAAGGATGAAACAGATACTAACTCTCACTATTACTCATTAATTGATATTTATCGTTTAGCAGAAAATCAATATGGAAAAGACTTTAGAAATTATCTAGCCAATAACTTCCAACAGGTTGACTTTTTGCTAAAATTGGCCGAAAAGAACGGTGTTGTATTAGTTGATGGTGTTGGTTTCGGCGCTAAACCTGGTGAATTGAGAGTATCACAAGCTAACTTGCCAACGAATGATTATGCATTAATTGGTAAGCAAGTATTGGAACTTTTGAAAGAGTATCACGAGGAGTACGAAAAGGAAAGTAAATAGTATTAATAGTGGGAGGAAATAATTATGTGGCATTCAATATGCAATTTCTTCTTAACTAATCCATCTGTAGCTATTTTTCTTACTCTAGGTCTTGGTTATCTACTTGGTAGATTTCATATTAAGAACTTTAAGTTAGGTGCTACTGTAGGGGTATTACTAGTTGGACTAGTTATCGGACAAATGGGAAAATTTCAAATTGCTCCTGTAGTAAAGAATATATTCTTTGATCTGTTTATCTTCACAATTGGATATGAAGTAGGACCTGCGTTTATTGCAAGTTTTAAGAAAAAGGGTCTAAAGTTTATTATTCAAAGTGTTGTATTTACAATCATTGCATTTATAGTTGCTTTTGGCTTGTTTAAGATTTTCCACGTACAATTTGGTGAAGCTGGCGGTATTATTGCGGGTGCTTTAACACAATCTGCTTGTATTGGTACTGCTAACTCGGCAATTGAGGCATTACATATTTCACAAGCAGCAAAAACAGCTGCAATGTCGCAAGTTGCAATTGCATATGCTTTAACTTATGTATTTGGTACTGTAGGTGTTTTAATCTTCTTAAAGAACATTGCCCCTGCAATTCTTCACAAGAATTTAAGAGAAGCAACTAAACAGTATATTGAGAAGAATCATATTAGTAGTAGTACTCAAGGCTTAAAAGTTTCTGCAAACATTCGTGTTAGAGCTTTTAAACTTGAAAAAGATTGTAAGTTTATTGGTAAAACCGTTGCTGACTTTGATAATAGTAATAAAGGCATTGCTATTGAAGAAGTTGTAAGAAATGGTAAGTTTTTAACTAATCTTACTCAGCCTCTTGAGAATCAAGATGTAATTTTAGTTGTTGGTGATATTAAGGATTTTGCTAAATTTGCTGATGAAGGTCATGCCTTATCAGAACTTGATGCGAATAATTTCCCAGTTAGCTTAACAGAAAAAACTGTTTTATTAACCAAAGAGTTTACTTCTCAAAAACTAGAAAAAATTTTGAATCATGGTGTTGTGATTGATTCAGCTACTCACGATGGCGAAAAAATATCTGACTATACAAGATTAACAGAAGGCGATTATGTCAAACTTGTTGGGATGACGAACTATCTGAGTCGTGCAATTAAAGACATTGGTTATGAAAAAGCTGCTGGTACCAAAACCGATGTTAGTTACATGTCCATTGGTATCTTCTTGGGTATCTTATTAGGTGCCATTGTTATTACTATTCACACAATTCCATTAACTCTTGGTGGAGGTGGTGGTGCTTTATTTGCCGGTTTATACTTTGGCTGGTTACAACAAAAGCATCCAAATATTGGTGTGATTCCACCATCAACTAGATGGTTATTGAAGAGCTTAGGATTGAACCTATTTATTGGTGTAGTAGGTTTGGAAGCTGGTAGCGGATTTGTACAAGCCTTAAAAGAGATGGGCTGGTTAGTATTCGTAATTGGTATTCTTGTATCAATTTTGCCACACTTACTTACTTTATTATTCAGTAAATTTGTTTTAAAGATGAATATTGTTGATAATATTGGTTCACTTTGTGGTTCAGGCACAATTACTGCAGCCTTGAATGCAGTTAATGCAGAAACAGATTCAACAGTATTCGCTCTAAGCTATACTCCAACTTATGCTTTAGGGAATATATTCTTGACAGTTATGGCTCCATTAGTAGTTGCTTTATTAGTGTAGTTTCCAAAAGGAGATAATTATGAAAAACTTTTTTACAGTTCTTGGAGGAATGGGAACTCTTGCAACTGAAGGCTATGTACACTTAGTTAACACTAGAGTCAAGATCACTAAAGATCAGGACTACATGAATTACATTCTTGTGAACCATGCAACTATTCCTGATAGAACTACTTGGATTGAAGATCATTCAAAGCCAAATCCATTTGATGCTTTAAAAGAAGATGTTTTACAACAAGCACAACTTGGTCCAGACTTCTTCTTAATGCCATGTAATACTGCGCATTATTGGTATGATCAATTGGCTGCATTATCGGATGTTCCATTTTTGAACATGATGGAAATTGCGGTTCATAAATTCGTTGATAATTATCCCGGTGAAGATAAACTAGGATTGATTGCAACTGAAGGTTCGATTCGGGATGGTCTCTATGTGAAGTATATTAAGAAGGTTAATAAAATTCCTGAATTAGGTGGACCTGAAATTCAGCCAATGGTAAATCAATTAATTTATGGCGATATTAAAGATAAAGGCTATGTTGATACAGATTTACTTCATAAGATTTTAAAGATCATGCGTGATAAATATGGGTGTAAGGTAGTCTTACTTGGTTGTACTGAATTATCACTTGCATATGAAGATAAGCCGGATCCAGAATTTGATGTAATTGATCCGCAAGGAATAATTGCTGATGTTTCGATCGAATTGGAAGAAAAAATTAGAAAAGGCATGGATCCAAAAGAAGCAGTTGAAAAATATATGTACAAATAAGTAGACATATTATTTAATAAGCATTGAGTTTTTGTATAGCTCAATGCTTTTTTGACTAAAACAATAGTATTTACAAAAACGAAAAATCCTTTAGCCCAATTTTTTACTGTCTGATTATTTCCTGGGAAATTTTTTGTCAGGGTACTGCCGTTATATTGACGTGAATATGTCGTGTGAAATTATTCAAGCATATCATATAATTGTGTAAACAAATGAATAACGAGGGAAATATATGAAAAACAAAATTAAGGAATTAAGGACTGCTAGTCATCTATCGCAAGAACAATTAGCTGAAAAGGCACATGTCTCCGTTCGCACAATTCAAAGATTAGAAGCAGGAGAGGATGCTAGCATTGCTACTATGAACTTAGTAGCTGGAGGTTTGGGAGTAGAAGTTGGCGATTTATTTCCTAATAGTAATTCGCTGGAAGAAAACGATAAAGTTCAGTCTGCTGATGAACAGGTTAATCTGCAGTTGCAAAAACGTCAGGAAGAATTCTGGGCATTTAATCGGATATATAAAGTTGTTTACACTACTATCATGCTGCTTTGGGCAATATATTTTTCTTGGATTGAAAATGATACGTACATGACAGTAATGGGCGTTTTGTGGATAGGTGCTTGGTCTCTTATGAAGCCAATCCGAAGCTGGATTATTATCAATGTTTTGGATAAAAAATTGGATGCGAAGTACCCACTTACGGCTAGTCGACCTGATAAAAATAAATAAGCTATGAGTCAATTAAAGAGCTCATAGCTTATTTTTTTGCTTAATAAAATCAACAAAATATATTAATTTGCTTCGATGTATAAATCTTTTTCTTGAATAATCTTAAATTTGTTAATGAACAAGTATCGCATTATTAATCCAAGAATGATAGGAACAATGACGAATAATACAGTGAGTAAAAGGACACTTCCTATACCATGGTTCATTTTTTCGTAGGCTGCGAGTGGTCCGATTAATCCAGAAAATCCGAATCCGGCTGATTGTGGAGTACCTTGAATATTGAAAATCGCTGCCAATAATCCAGCAATTCCTGATGAGATAATAACTGGAATAAACAAAACTGGCTTCTCAAGCATATTAGCCATTTGAATTTTTGGCGTACCAATGAAGTGTGCAATAGTAGTTCCAAAGCCGTTTACCCTGAAGCCCATGATTGCAAGGGTGAAGGCAGCGGCCGTAATTCCAATGTTTGCAGCACCGGAACTAATGCCTGTAACGCCAATTGCTAGACCAAGTCCAACTGAAGAAACTGGTGAAACAATAACTACTGCAAAAGAAATACCGAGCAGAATACCCATTATGTGTGGCTGAAGGTGCGTGAAGGTTGTAATGATATTACCAATAAAACCAGTGATCATTCTTACGTAAGGAAGAAGAATGTGTCCCAGTCCACCTGCAATTAAGAGGACTAAAACAGGCATTAATAAAATATTGTAGGTGCCAAGACGACCAGATAATAATTTCACAACAAGAACAGCAATAGTAATCGTTATACCGATATTAATTACGTCTCCAGTACCATTTAAAATAAATGCACCTTTTTGAACGCTAACTGCTCCTGAGGCAACTGTTGCTGCACCAGCAATTGAGGACATTTCAATAGGCCCCATCTTGAACAAGTAACCAACACAGAAACCAGAAATTGCAGCAAGTAGGCTCTGCATAATTGTGGTCATATTGATAATTTCGGTAGCAAACGGCCAAACAGAACTAAGTGCCTGCATTAATTGACCTAATAACGCAGCAGGAATTAAGGCAGCGATAACACCCATACTGATACCGTTAAGAATGTTGAGGATCGTAGTTTTTGCGCTATTTTCCTTCATAGAATTTCTCCTTGCATTACATTAAGATTAAAAAATAAATATTTTCTAAGATTATATCAGACATTTTTAAATTTAGGAACATAATGTGTGAAGAAATATTAAAGAAAATGAAAAAAACTAGCTTTCACTTCAATATGAAAGCTAGTTCATTAATATTTATTTTGCTGATTTTGCGTGCTTAACAACCTTAGCAGGTACTTTTAAGTTATTGTGCTGATTAAATTGATCTGCAGTAACATCGACAGAAATATTAAATTCCTTGTTAAATGATACTTGGAGGTTAAGGGTGAGATTCTTTAACTTATAAGTATTTTGATCAACTGTTTCAACGAAGTTGAAGTTATTGACATTTAAAGACTTTTCGATTTTATTAGTATCTTTCTTAGAAGCTACAGTTTGAACAAATGCAAGCATAGTTTGCTTAAGAAGATTGTTAAATTCAGAACTGTTATTCAAGCTTACTAAGTAATTTCCATTTGAACTAGTAACAGTAACATTGTTTTGGGTGAAATTATTTAAATTTTCAACAATGTTCTTTGCACTCATATACTTTTGAAATCTTTGTTCAATATTTTTTCTAAGTTTGTTAAGTTGTTTTTTGTCTTTCTTACTCAACTTTTTGGTAGTTGAATTAGTAACTTTTTCTTTAACCCAACGCTTACCATTCTTACTGTAAACATACTTATCAGTTACATAAACAGTTTCCTTTTGCTTTGCAATAGAATAAGTGATTTTTGCAACAGTTGGTTTTTCTTTTTCGATTAACTCTAATTTAACAGTTATCTTATTATTTTTCTTCTTTGCTTTGTAAGATACAGTTATATTTTCGCGCAAGCGTAAACTTTGTATATTCTTAGAGTTAACATCTTCAATCTTTTTGATGATTTCATCTTTGCTCAGTTGAGGTTGAGCTGTTGTGGTAGTATTTGCAGTTGCTTCATCAGCATGAACTACTGCATTATTAGTAAAACTTCCACTTACTAATAGGGCTGCACTGGCTAATGCGCCAACAAATAACTTTTTAAAATTCATAATTGCTTCTCCATATTAAACAACAAATATTATTTTCGCAAATATTATTTTTCATAAATGTATCAAATTATTAATTAATTTGCAATAATATTCTTATATAGAAAAGCGAAAAAGACTTTTGTCAGAAAGATTCATGTATAACTAACTCAATCATCACATGATGGTTGTAGATGCAAAACACACTGTCACGTTCAAACCAGAGACAGTGTGTTTTTGCTATTTTTTGTTAATCTAAATCTTCACCATTTGAAGCGATGACCTTCTTGTACCAGTAGAATGAATCTTTCTTTGAGCGAGATAAGTCACCTTCACCAGCATCATTCTTGTTGACATAGATAAAGCCATAACGCTTGTCCATTTGACCAGTACCAGCAGATACTAAATCGATTGGTCCCCATGGCAGGTAGCCCATTAAATCTACTCCGTCTAAAGCAACAGCTTTTTCCATCTGAGCAATGTGACTTCTCAAATAATCGATTCTGTATTCATCATGAACTGAACCATCATCTTCAACTTTGTCGTAAGCACCAAGGCCGTTTTCGACGATAAACAATGGTTTATGGTATCGATCAGTCAAGTGGTTCAATGAAATTCTCAAACCCTCAGGATCGATTTCCCAGCCCCAAGCAGAGCGCTCCAAAGTAGGGTTCTTAGCAATCGCTTCAGATAATTCACTCAATTCGTCAGGCTTAACTTTTTCGCTTGAGACGGTAGTTGATTGGTAGTATGAAAAGCCAACGTAATCAACAGTACCTTCTTTAAGAACGATCTTGTCTTCTTCAGTAATATCAGGACGGAAGCCGTTTCTTTCAATATATGCTTCCACTTCCTTAGGGTATTCACCGTTAACTTGAACATCAGAGAAGAAATCACGTCTTTGTTCAAACTTATCAGCGAGTAAGACATCGTCTGAAGAAGGAGTAAGTGGACGAACAGGTGAGTAATTAATCATACAACCGATTTGGAAGTTAGGGTTGATTTTACGCCCCTCTTTTACTGCCAAGGCTGAAGCAACGAATTCATAGTGGGCAGCTTGATACATTGCGGCTTCTTTTTCACGATCAGTCATTCCAGGAGTGAATAAAATTCCTGAGTTGGTAGCCATCAAGAAGTCGTTGTCGAAGCTACTTTGGTTATCGATTTCGTTGAAAGTCATCCAGTACTTCACCTTATCCTTGTAGCGATCGAAGCATACTTTAGCGAAGCGAACGAAGAAGTCGATTGTCTTTCTGTTAGTGAAACCGCCGTATTCCTTCACAATATGGAATGGAATTTCGAAGTGGGAAAGGGTAACAACTGGTTCAATGCCGTATTTGTGGCATTCGTCGAATAATTTATCGTAGAATTCAAGACCTTTTTCATTAGGCTCAAGTTCATCGCCATTTGGGAAAATTCTAGTCCAAGCAATTGAAGTTCTGAAGGCTTTAAAGCCCATTTCAGCAAATAATTTGATATCTTCTTTGTAATGGTGGTAAAAATCGATGGCTGAGTGGTTAGGGTAGTTCTTACCTGGTAAAACTCCGTCAGTAATTTCACGTGGCTTTTCGGCAGAGCCCACAGTCATAACATCAGCAACGGACATGCCTTTACCGTCTTCATTCCAAGCACCCTCAAGTTGGTGAGCCGCTACAGCGCCACCCCATAAAAATTCGTTTGGCATTTTGTAACCTTGCATAAAATTCAACCTCCTAAAATATCAGTAAGCGTTTTCTATAATTGATATTGTACATGTACAATTTAGAGATGTAAAAATAAAAATTGAAGGTTAGATTCACAAAATCCTTAATATAACCAGATTTATCAGATGTTTTCTCTTGCGAAAAATAAAAAATAGTTTTCTCAAGCTTTGATTGTTCCTAAAGAATTTAATAAAATAAAAGAAACCAACATTTTTTAGGATGACTTATATGAAAAAATATCAAATAGTTTCTGACAAAATAACCAATTACATTAAGGAAAAAGGGTTAGTACAAGGTGATAAAATTCCAAAAATTGATACATTAATTGAGATGTATGGTGTAAGTAAAGCTACAATCATTCAGGCTCTATCATTACTTGCTCAAAAAGGAATCGTCTATAAAGTTCAGGGTTCAGGCATTTTTGTTCGTCGCCCGTCTATTTCTGGATATATTTCTTTAACTAGTAATCGCGGATTTGGCGAAGTTCTTGATAATGAGAATACAAAAGTTTTGAAGTTTGAAGAAATTGAACTACCTGAAAAAGAGAGAAAACTCATGAGATGTGATGAAAAATCGCTTTGTTATCACGTCGTTCGTCTTCATTTTTATCAAGATAAGCCAGTTGTTCTTGAAAGCTCGTATTTTTTGAAAGAATATATTCCATTCTTATCAAAAGATATTGCTAAAGGATCAATTTTTAAATTCATCGAAGAAGGTTTGAATACCGAAATTCGTTTTTCAGATAAATATATAGAAGTAAAAAAGCTCACTGCCGAGCAAGCTGACCTATTACAGCTTGAAGAAGGCGATCCAGCTCTTGAAGTGAACGATGTCTACTACCTTGCCAAAGGACAAATTTTTAATTGCTCTAAACTGATTTATAATTATCAAAATTCTAAATTCTTTGATCAAAGTCCAGATGAATTGATCTAGAAAACTGGTATAATTTCACTTAAAATCTACGTTTAAGAATTAGAAAAGGCGCGCAAGAGCAGGAGTTTAAATGAAAAAAAGAATTTTAAGTTTTGCATCGTTATTCGGTTTGTTAGCTTTATTGATGATTTTTACGCAGAAAGTTAATGCGGATGTAGACTATGATCTCGATAAGGTTGATGCTACTGCACGAGTACAGCGTGATGGCTCGCTAAAGATGCACTATCTTATCTACTATGATTTTGATAGTGATGCTCGTGGTGTTTTTTATCGACAAAATTTGAATAAAAATCAAAAATTGAGCAATATTCAAGTTAAGGTAAATAATAAAGAAATTACTGCTTCAAAGAGTGAAGAAAACAATACTTATCAGTTAACTCGAAAGAGTAATTCATATCGCTTTAAAGTTTTCCATCGAATCATGGAAGGCGATTATGTCAAAGTGGAATATTCTTTTCGAATTAAAAATGCGGTCACTAATTATAAAGATACAGCAGAATTAAATTTTAAGATTATTGGTGATGGTTGGGATGAAGATCTTAATTCTGCTAGAGCAACTGTGATTTTTCCAGGGAAGGTGCCAAGTTTGAAGGCTTGGGCACATGGGCCTCTTAATGGCTACACTAAAGTTTCGCCGAATAGCGGTAAGATTGTCATGACGGCAGATAATGTGCCTGGAGATGTCGGAATTGAAGTGCATTCGATATTTAGTCCCGAGGTAACGGCAGCTAACAAGAATTTTGTTAACGAAAATAAAAAGAAGAAAATTGAGAAGCAGGAAGCGCAGCTTGCAATTGAAGCAAACAATCGTCGCCGCATCAAAGCTGTAATTTATTGGGTAATGCTTGCTATTTCATTGTTCAGCGGAATTGCCATAATTATTTATGCTATTAGAGTGAAAAAGTTTGGCTTTCATCCGAAGAAATTCAGTGAAGTTGGCCATAATTATGAAATTCCAGACGTGAGTCCAGTTGCTGCGCAAGTTTTAGATGAAGACGAAAAACCCAATGCCAAGGCCTTTACCGCTTATTTAATGCAGCTTGTTGGCAAGCACAAGATTGAAATTGAAAAAATTAAAGCTGGCGTGCTGAAACATGATGCTTATAAAATCACTTTAATTGATGAAAGTATTCTAGAAAATGATTTGCTTAGATTCTTATTTGAAAAAGTAGGGAATGGCACGTCATTTGATACTCATCAGCTTAGAAAGTACAAATCTAGAAAACTTGGTAAAAGATTCGACAAATGGAGTAAGCATGAGTATAAGCTAGTTGAGAAGCGTTTCTTTGATAAAGAAGCTATGGAATATCAGAGTAAATTTAAGGGTATTTCTATAATGTTGATTGGGCTCAGTTCGTTTCTTGGTATTTTGGTTATTTTCTTATCAAGCGGGATGCAAATGTCATCAGTCTTTAATGTGCTGAAGTGGTGTACAATTCTTTTGAATGTGCTAGCTTTTGTCATTGCGATTATCGCTTACAAGCGAATTAGCGTCTATACAGAAGATGGGGCGATAGAGGCAGATAAGGTGCAAGGCTTCAAGAAGATGCTTAAAGATATTGGCAATTTCAAACTGAAAGATGTTGGCGATATTATTCTTTGGGAAGATATCTTGCCATATGCAGTTGCCTTTGGTTTATCGAAAAAAGTCATCAAGCAAATGCAGATTGAATTTCCTGAAGACGAAGTGGATCGAATTTTCGTTTATGCACCACTTTATGTTAATGGAAGCTTTAATAATTCATTTGAAAGTAGCTTTGAAAGCAGCTTTAGCAGCGGAATTTCTGCTGGTTCATCAGTTTCTGGTGGATCCGGTGGCTTTTCAGGTGGTTCATCTGGCAGCTTCGGTGGTGGAAGCGGCGGTGGAGCCTTTTAAAACTAAATTTTTTCAGTATACAGAAAAAACAGGATTTGTCGGTTTTGAACAAATCCTGTTTTTAGTTTTGTTAAAAATTAATTTTGTTTTTTCTTACTCAAATTAATACCAAAAATGGAAGCTAGAGTAATTAAAAATGCACCTAAGATCGCTACTAAACTTGTATTGTCTTCACCAGTATCTGGTAAAGTAGCTTTGTTTGTATGAGTATCACTGTTATTGGTCTTGGCTGAAGTTTTAGTAATGATATTGTTGTTTCTATTTGTGTGTTTATCCGTAGTATTAGTTAAATTTGGATTGCTTCTACGCTTAGAGTCATGTCTTTCATTATTCTTACCAGAGTTTGTTTTCACCGTTTTTGAACTATGTGGAGGAATAACTTTGATATGTGGACCAGAAGGTTCTTCAGGATTAGGACTCACAGGTTCGGTTGGCTCTACTGGCGTAGTTGGCTGAACAGGTGTCGTTGGTTGATCTGGTTTAGATGGAGTAACTGGAGCTGTTGGTGCAGTAGGCTTAGCTGGACTAGTAGGTTGGGTAGGCTGGGTAGGTTCTGTTGGAGTCTTTTTGAAGTTAAGTGTGAAAGTTTTAATTGCCCAGTCGTAGTTGCCATATTTTGATCCATCATATGAACCGCTCTTGTAGAGAGAGGATCCATCATAAGCGCCTGAAATATGTGTACCATTTGAAGCACCGACGAATTCATAGCCTGCTTTATTCAAGGCAGCAATTATTGCTTCAACATTTGAAAAAGCAATTTTGGTTTCAATAGTAGCACCTTCTTGATTTTCACCATTCAAGAAAGCTGGAACGTTAGCAACACCTGCTAAATCTTTGACACTTGTAATGTCACTTACATCAGCAAAGTATAATCTTGCAGTATGTGAACTTTCGTTGAAGAACCCACTACCGCCATTGTTAAAACCGATGAAAGTAGTTTTTCCGTTTTCACCAGTCCCGCTAGCAACAGCTGTTGGAGTATCAGTTGTGATTTCTGAAGATGGACCCTCACCAGGAATAACCCAATCTGTAGGCATGTTGTAGGCTAAAAGGGTATCCATTTGGATGAAGAAAGTGCTGTGTGGGTTGGTAATTGAAGTATCATCAGTGTTTTCACCATTTTGCCCGCCATTATTGCTCCAATTATGCACTTGACCATTTGAATCAGTATAAGTGAATGGACCGTCAACGTGGAATTGGATCTTATTAACAGTAGGTAAAGTACCGTTATTGAATTGCCGAATAAATTCTTCGTATGAAATTGGTTGTTCTTGACCGTTGATATTTACATACAAATTGCTGCGCAGAAATTCTTCAAATGCGGTGTCTTCATTACTGAATAATCCAGTTTGTGGGTCAAAAGTACCGGTTACTTTGTTATGTGTATCGTCTGACCAGGGCAATCTTTCTGAAGTTTGATCATCTTTTAAAATGCCCTTGTAGACACGGAAAACCTTGATAGTATCAGGCAATAGTTGTTGTCCAGAACTAAAGAATTCAGAAAAATCTACATTTCTAAGATCAGTTATTTCGCCTAAATTCCAGTCAATCATGAATTGAAGGAGTTTAGCATTATTTTTACGATCTTCAGGGATGAACTGTGATTGGTCGTTAACTAAACCATGTGTCCAAATGTGAGCAATTTCATGTTCTTCAACAGTTTCTTTGGCAGGAACGATGTTAGTTGTAACGTTTTTTGAAGCAATTTCAGAGTTATTGGCAGAAATAGTTACAAGAAGGTCCGCTTGCTTTGAAGGGGCGGAATTAACGTAATTTTTGTTGCCGATTACGTTGAAGCGGTAATTAAATTCCATTGTTTCAGCATCGATTACTGGACCCAAAACTTTAATGTTAAAATTACCGTTTCCATTATATGTGATTTGATAACGGTCAACATCTTCTCCGTCTTTATTCTTAGCAGTGACATTCTTGAAGCTGTCCTTGGTAAAACCTTGAATTATCCATGCTTGAGAGCCGTCAGAATCACCGGCGTTACCAATATTAATCTCAAAGTTGGTGTTTTGAGGAGATGATACGCGATAACCACTAATAGAAGTATGGATCTCTACATTGTTATAACCTGCTTGAAGTTGGTTTTCACTGGTTAGATCTTTACCATCAGCAGTTTTATATTGAATACTTCCAGTATATTCTGTATTAGTATTGTTAATGCCAGTATCAGCTTTTATAGTTTTTTGATCGTTTACCTGATTATTTTGAACGATAGAATCAGTCTCTTTTTTCAGGTCTTGTTCTTGATTATTATCTTGATTAGTCGTTTCAGTTTGAACAGTAGGCGCATTTTCTGACTTGGTTTCACTCACTTCTGAAGTTGGAATTTCATCTGCATGTGCAGTTTGAGTGGTGGTTAAGAAGAAAATAGTGCTTAAAGTCACAGCTACTAGTCCAACTGACAACTTGCGAAAACCGAAACGTTGACATGGATTATAGTTAAATTTGATGTTATGTTTATTCATTTTTAATCAGTCTCCATTCTTGATGAGAACTAAAGATATTTTAGTTAAAAATTCCAAAATAAAGGGAAAATAAGCATAAAATATTAGATATACCATAAGTTAATTATTATACAAATAAATAACATTTTCAATGTTATTATTAAAAATATTGTTTTAGTTGAAATAAGATAGATATATGAATATATTTTTAGTTAAATTGAAGAAGTGCAGCAGTGGACAGATACTGAAAATGTGTTAAAATAAATATTGTAAAGTAAGCGCTTACGTAAAAATACTACTTAATTGATATAGAAATGAGGTGTTTTAGTGGTTAGTAATTTAGAATTAGAAGATTCAGATTCCATTTTAGAAATTACAAAAATACCACATATCAAAACACCGATTAAGCAGGAGCATTGATTTATTGTGTAAGGCGCTTAGTCGATGTTCAGATATTATAGGGACTGAGAAATTCTCAGTCCTTATTTTTTTGAATTAAAGTAGTAAGTTCAAGTGAGGACACAATAAATAACTTGGAACTTTAAGTGAGATTTTGTTATTTAAATGGCGAGATTAAGATGGTTGTAAGAAGAAAAACCAAGTAAGCAAAACAATTATGTTGAATTAGTTTTATGAGATGCACAATCTACGATAATTTGTTTTCTCAAATTATGCGAAATATATTTTGGAAATTGAAATATTTTTTCAGCTTTTTGAAAAACACTTCGGTTTTTCAGGAAACGCTTACATAAGATAGAAATTATGATATAACTATAACTGTAAGTTATATAACTATTAAGCGACCGAAAATGAAAACTAAAAGCATTCGATATTCGCTTATGGTTTTGTTTATGAGAGGAAAGTTCAAATGACTGATCACAAGAAATATTCAGTAGTAATTGCTGGTGGTGGTTCTACATTTACGCCAGGATTCGTTCTAGATTTAATTAAAAGTCAGGATAAATTTCCATTAAGTGAACTTAAATTCTACGATAATGATGCAGAAAGACAAGAGAAAATTGCTAAAGCTGTAGAAATCATTATTAAGGAAAGAGCTCCACAAATCAAGTTTTCATACACTACAGATCCAAAAACTGCATTCACTGGAGTAGATTTTGTAATGGGATCAATTCGTGTAGGTAAATACGAAATGAGAAATATGGACGAAAAAATCCCATTGAAATATGGTGTTATGGGTCAAGAAACTACAGGACCCGGAGGAATGGCATATGGGTTGCGTTCAATTCCAGCAATTATTGAAATTATTGATTGGATGGAAGAATATTCACCAAATGCATGGATGATTAATTATTCAAACACCATCGCTATTGTTGCTGAAGCTTGTCGCCGTCTTCGTCCAAATGCTAGAGTCATCAATATTTGTGATATGCCTATTGATGATATGGACAGAATGGCACATATTTGTGGTTTGGATAGCTGGCATGACATTGACTTCAATTACTATGGTTTGAATCACTTTGGTTGGTGGAAAGAAGTTAGAAACAAGAAGACTGGCGAAGATTTAATGCCAAAACTTAAAGAATATGTCAAAGAACATGGTTACTATGTAGGTGGCGACTATGACAAAGACACTGAAGCTTCTTGGATTCAAACTTTTAAGAAAGTTGCTGAAGAATATGCGATTGAACCAGAAACTCTTCCTAATAACTATATGCAATATTACTACTTCCCAAAGTGGGAAGTGGAAAATGCAGATCCTAACCATACTCGTACAGATGAAATTCTTGAGCACCGTCAAAAGATTGTTTTTGGTGAATGTAAGAGAATTGTTGATGCAGGAACTGCTGAGAAGAATATTTGGGATATTGCAGGTCTCCACTCAGAATATATTGTAGACATTTGTCATGCTATTGCTTTCAATACACATGAAAAGTTTTTGGCAAACTGCACAAATAATGGTGCTATTTCTAATATGGATCCAGATTCAGTTGTCGAAGTTCCTGCATTGTTTGGAGCAGATGGAATTCAACCAATGGCAACAGGTGAAGCTGGTAGATTCCAACGAGGCTTGATGATGGAACAACAAACTTGTGAAAAATTAGTTGTTGATGCTTATGTTGAGCATTCATACAATAAGATGTTACAAGCGCTTACTTTGAGTAAGACTGTTCCAGATGCTTCAATTGCTAAGAAGATTTTGGATGAAATGATGGTTGTTAACAAACCGTACTGGCCAGAACTTAAATAATAAAGGTTTGGGAAGGTGGGTTAAAAAACCAACCTTCCTTTTGTTTTGTGAGGTGAAAGATTATGATGCAAAAATTCCAACGATTTGGAGCTGCAATGTTTGTCCCGGTTCTCCTGTTTTCATTTGCAGGTATCGTTGTGGCATTAGGTAGTTTGTTTAATAATCCAACGCTATTTGGATCACTTGCAAATCCAGGGACACCTTGGTACGGCGTATGGGATACTATTTCATCGGGTGGATGGACTGTCTTTAATCAAGTATGTATTCTATTTGCTGTTGGGCTGCCTTTAGGTCTTGCTAATAAGGCAAGAGGTAGAGCAGCAATGGAATCAGTTATTACATATTTAACATTCAACTATTTCGTTGATGCTATGTTAAGAAATTGGGGTTCTGCTTTCGGACTTCCAAATTACAATAAAATTCAAATTGTAGCTAATTCTACTAACCACGGGTTAACTGAAATTGCTGGTATTAAGACTTTAAATACCAGTATGATCGGTGCAATCATAGTTGCTTTGATTGTTGTTTGGTTGCACAATAAGTATTTTGATAAAAAATTACCTGATTGGCTTGGAACATTCCAAGGTTCTGTCTATGTATATGTATTAGGATTTTTCGCAATGATTCCACTTGCATTACTTACATGCTGGGGATGGCCAAAAGTTCAAGACGGAATTACAAGTATGCAATCATTCATTGTAAGTAGTGGATGGATCGGTATTTGGGTTTACAATTTCTTAAACCGTATTTTGATTCCTACCGGGTTACATCACCTAGTTTACATTCCGTTCCAATTAGGACCTGCAGTTGTAGAAGGTGGTCTACAACCATATTGGTTAAAGCATCTTCCGGAATATGCTGCGAGTGCTAAACCATTATCTCAAATCGCTAGCTTTAACGGTTTCCAATTGTATGGTAATGAAAAAGTATTCTTAGTTCCATTTATCTGCCTTGCTTTCTACGCAACTGCAAAGAAGAGCAAGAAGACACAAACTTCTGCATTGATGGTTCCTGCAGCATTAACTTCTGTTTTTGCAGGTATTACTGAACCAATTGACTTTACTTATTTGTTTGCAGCTCCTGTTCTTTGGGTTGTATATTCAGTAATGTCAGCTACTATGAATACGGTTATGTGGATTCTTGGATTAAGAGGAATCTTTTCAGATGGTGCTATCGGTATGGCATCAATGAATTGGTTACCACTTTGGGCCAACCACTGGCAAACATATGTAATGCAATTCGTTGTCGGGATTATATTTGGTATTTTAACTTTCTTTATATTTAGATTCATGATTCTTAAATTTAACTATATTACCCCAGGACGTGAAGCTGATGATGAAGATGTTAAATTAATCAGTAAGAAAGAATACAAGGCAAAGAAGGCTGCGCAAGAAGCAGGTGTAGACGCTAATGATCCATATATTGCTCGAGCTACAGCATACCTTGAATTGTTAGGTGGTGCGCAAAATATTACTGAATTAAGTTCTTGTGCAACCAGATTAAGAGTTAGTGTTGCCGATCCAGATAAGGTTGCTCCAGATTCACAGTTTAAAGCAAACAAAGCTGTTAATGTGGTTCACCATGGTAAAGCTTTACAAGTTATTGTTGGTCTTGATGTTCCTCAAGTTCTTGATAAAATGACTCAATTAATGAAGAAGAGTGGAGAGGCCAA
The DNA here is from genome assembly GCF_001434335.1 of Lactobacillus kalixensis DSM 16043. GTDB lineage: Bacteria > Bacillota > Bacilli > Lactobacillales > Lactobacillaceae > Lactobacillus > Lactobacillus kalixensis. The sequence goes on along the minus strand of NZ_AZFM01000026.1, from coordinate 9,348 downwards.
CGCTAAAGTTACTGAACAACAAGATAATCCATACATTGAAAGAGCAACAGGGTATGTCGATTTGCTTGGTGGAGAAGAGAACATTGAAAGCGTTATTTCCTGTGCTACTCGAGTAAGAGCTCATGTTGTAGACCTTTCTAAGGTGGCAAGTGATGATGAGTTTAAGAAATATGATGCAAAGGAAATTGAACGCAAAGACCAAGATAAAGAAGTTGACATCGTAGTCGGTTTGGATGCTGATCAAATTGTTGACAATATGAAGGATTTGCTGTAATTGTAGGCAATAATTATTATGTGCTAAAATATGAATTATATATTTATAGATGAGGCACATTTTATGGAAAGTTTAAAAACAATAATTTTAAAGAATAACGATAAATTGAATGATTCTGAAAAAAAGATCATTCAATTTGTTGTAAGTAATCCTCAAACGTGTAGCAAACTGAGTTTGTCAAAGTTAGCAAAAAAATTATATGTATCTGAGTCTGCTATTTTTAGGCTGTGCAAAAAATTGGGCCTTAGTGGATATAGTGAACTTAAATTTAATCTCGATGAGTTGGCAAGAAATCAGAGTGAAAATCTTAAAGTTTCTTATAATTTTGCTCAGGAACTAAAAAAAGCCAACAATGATGTTGAAAAATTCTTCAGTACGTTATCATTAACAACTTTGTATCAAAGTATTGATAAGACTAACACTGTTTATATTTATTCAACTGGATGGCAGCAAGAACTAATTGCGCAATATTTGGCACATGAATTATTTGTGATAGGTATTCATGCAATAGTTTTGCCTGCTGCTTTTGATGAGCTTGTTCAAGCACACCATTATGCAAAAAAAGGAGATATATTATTTGTAATATCCTTTAATGGAGATGGTATTATACTCAATGATGAAATATCTAAACTGAAGTTAAGTAGCAATAAACTTGTTTTAGTTTCTTTAACAAATATGAGACAGAACAAGTTGGCTTCAATTGCACACTATAATCTTTATTTTCCAGTTGTTTCATTTATGGTGGAATCAGATATGAAAAAAGTGGCTTTTACGCCAGCATATTATTTGATCGATCTTTTTATAAATGATTACTTAGTTTGGCATCATCGAGGAAAGGAGTAACAAATGTGGGCATTAGGTAAAAGAAAAATTTCAAATGTTATAACTAAAGTTGTAAGAACTGTTCACCTTAATGCAGAGAAAACAATTAGTTGGTACTCATATATTTTGTTGGCAATATCCGTGGCTTTTTGGTTGATGATTGAATTACAGGTCATCGCTGGGCAACAGACTTGGACTTCAATAATGAAACAACCGACTGTAGCAGTTGGAATTATAATTTCGATTGTTGACTTTTTAATTGCTTACTATTTGTTTTATAAAAAGAAAGATATCCTTTCTAGTTATGAAAACTATCGATTCTTTATGATGACACAAGCAATAGGTCAAGTTTTAGTTGGAAATATGATCTGCTTTGTTTTTGCTTTAATCGGTATTCATGAGTCTAAAAAAATAGATAATGGACCGAGAAGCTCTACTGTGACGGCGGTAAGTGTTTTTGCTATAATATTTTTGATCATGTGTTTTGGTTTTATGGTTAAGCTGAGTTTATTAAGAGGTTAATAATATGTTTAATTTTTTCAAGAAAAAGAAAAAAGATGACGGCTTAAATGTTGAAGCCGTTGTAAATGGTGAAGTAATGCCAATTACTGAAGTACAAGATGATGTCTTTTCTACTAAAATGTTAGGTGACGGTTATGCTATTAAGCCAACTGATATTAACATCTTTGCTCCAGTTGATGGTGAGATTTCAACTTTGTTCCCCACTAAGCACGCTATCGGTATTAAAACCGAAGATGGTTTAGAAATTTTGATTCACTTGGGACTTGATACAGTTGAACTTAAGGGTGAACCATTTACCATGGATATTAAGCAAGGCGACCAAGTTAAGGCTGGCCAAGCTTTAGGTAAGATGGACATCAAGGCAGTTGCTGACAGCGGCAAGGACAACACTGTAATTGTTGTTTACACCAATATGGATTTGATTGAATCCTTAACTCCAGTTGAATCAAATACTGTTGAACATGGTGATAAGGTTCAAACAATTAAATTCAAGAATTAATTATTTTCAAAGGTCTTAAGATTCGAGAGAGTCTTAAGGCTTTTTTTGTTGTTTAGGGGTAAAATTAGGATGATTGATTTTTGAAGGGATGAGAACAATTTGAGCAACGAGACTTTTTTAATATCAATTAAGCAAAATAATCAGTTAAGCGATTATGCCGTACAAGAACTGAGAATGGACTGCTCTGAGCATCCATTAAATCAGCGTAAGTATATTGAACTAGCAGCTTTGCACGGAAATGCGGCGAAATATGGAGTTGTGCAGACAGATACATACATTAGTCCGCTGCTGAATAAGAAAATTTTGTTTTTAGGGTCATCTGTAACGTTAGGTTACGGTGCTTTAGCTGAATCATTCGTCGATTATTTGTGGAAGCGCGATGGCGCATTGGTTATTAAGGATGCGGAAAATGGGACGACTCTCACAGATGATGATGAATATTCTTATGTCAAAAGATTCCAAGAGAATTTAAAAAATGATCCTGAAGGCCCCGATGTGTTTGTTTTACAACTTTCGACTAATGATGCGACTCAGAGTAAGCCGCTCGGGAAAATAGCTAATGACGGCAAATATGATCTGCAGACGATTACAGGTGCTCTGGAATATATTGTGTCCGCAGCAAAAGAGAAGTGGAATTGCCCAATTTTGATTTTTACCAATCCTGATTTTAATAATCCATTATATGAGCAAATGGTTGATCGTGCTCAAGAAGTTGCTGAAAAATACGGCGCTGAGATGTTAGATTTCTTTCATGATCCTAATTTTAAAAATTTGGATAGCTTGTACATGGCAGATCCGATTCATCCTACTAGGGCAGGTTATAAGGAGTTGTGGCTGCCTAAGTTTGATGCGAAGTTGAGTGAAATGGTTGCTGAAAAATAAAAATTAATAGATTATAATTCTAGTTTTTGACACTCGATAATGATTTTTTTCGTTATTGGGTGTTTTTCTTCTAATGTGGAAGAAATTGTCGTGAAATTTCGGATTTTATATATTACAAAAGAAATTATCGCGAAATTTTGGAGTTTATATAATATAAAAGAAATTATCGCTAATTTTCGGAATTTATATATTACAAAAGAAATTGAAGCTAAATTTCAGATTTTATATATTTAAAAAGAAATTGAAGTTTTTTCAAACCTAAAAAACTATAAACCACTGATAATTGTCATTCATAATCCGTTAGGCTACTTTTTCAATATAATGAGTATACTTGAAGTTGGTAAATTGCCCTTTTTGAGGTATCTTAGAGAAAAGTCATGGGGTGAAATTATGAAGACTAAAACTAAAATATTATTAGGGTTAGGTGCTGTCAGCTTTTCAGTAGCTGCTATTGCACATGTGAAATACTATTATGAGTATGCTTTTACACCGAAACACAAGAAATTCATTAAACAGCCAACCAACGCTGTAGAAAAGAATGATCCACTTTATAAAGAAAAGACTTGGTTTTTAAACGAAGAAAAACAGACTTGGAGAATCAAATCTGCTAACGGTAAATATGAGTTGGTAGCAAGTTATATTCCAAAAGCTGAATCTCATAAGACCGTGATCTTGCTTCACGGTTTCATGAGTAATAAAAATTCGATGGGTAAGTATGCCTATTTCTTTAATAAAAAAGGCTATAATGTGCTCCTTCCTGATGCTCAAAGCCATGGTAAAAGCGGAGGAAAATATATTAATTATGGCTGGCGTGAAAAAGACGATTTAATCAAATGGATTGATGAAGTAATTGGACGCACAGGTAGTGATCAAAAGATTGTTCTGCTAGAGGAAAGTATGGGAGCCGCTACGGTGATGATGACTAGTGGAGAAGATCTTCCTGATCAAGTTAAGGCAATTATCGAAGATTGTGGCTACAGTAACGTGAAAGATGAGATTATTCATCAAGCAAGCAGTGTCAATAAATTGCCAAAATTTGTAAATATTTCTTCAGTGGATTTGTTAAGTGCGGTTAATCGATTGGTGAATGGTTACTTTTTGAAAAATGCATCTGTTCTTAAGCAGCTAAATAAAAATTATTTACCAACATTATTCATTCATGGTGAAAAAGACGATTTTGTACCAACGAAGATGGCTTATCAAAACTATAATGCTACTCGAGGTCCAAAAGAACTATGGATTGTAAAAGATGCTGGTCACGCGGAATCATTGAGTACGGATCCAAAAGGGTATTATAAGCATCTAAATGATTTTTTGAATAAATATGTTGGATAAAGGCTAGTCTCCACAAGATGTCACTCTTATTTAACAAAAAATAAACGCAAAAAATAAAGCGAAAAATACTGAAAATTTGGGTATTTTTCGTTTTTGTTTGCTATAGAAATTAATTTATAAAAATTTTCTTTACAAAATGGAACGTTCCAACTATACTAAAATTATAGAAAACGGTTACATAAAAAATTACAAAAAAGAAAGGAGCGATCCAATGAATTCTATTGTAAAAGGTAAAACCTATCGTTTCACCGTTATTACCAATTCGTTAATTAGAATTGAAGAAAACATAAACGGTCACTTTGAAGACAGGCCTACAACAGCAATTCAAAATCGCAATTTTGCTTCTCCAGAACCTAAAATTCTAAAAAATCACAATGGTCATGAAGTAGAAATTATTACTCCGGCTTTGCATTTATACTATGACGGCGGACAGTTATCACCAGAAAGTTTATATGCAGATATTAAAGTCGCACAAAACCTTCACGTTAGTCGTTGGTATTTCGATAACAAAAATGCTGAGGGAACGAATAACTTAAAAGGAACAGCTCGAACATTGGATAGAGCAGACGGATCCATCGAATTAGAAGATGGAATCATGTCCAAAGATGGTTACAGCTATTTAGATGATTCTAGTTCTTTTGTTTATGATCAAGAGCAAGATAATTATCTCCCTCGTGATGAAGAACAAATTGACGGATATTTATTTACATATGGTCGTAATTATCAAAAAGAATTAAAAGACTTTTATTCTTTAACTGGAAAAACACCGTTAGTGCCGCGATTTGCGTTAGGTAATTGGTGGAGTAGATATCATCCATATTCGCAAAAAGAATATATGGATTTGATTGAAAAATTTGAAGAAAAGGATATTCCAATTAATGTTTCAGTAATAGACATGGATTGGCATAAAGTGAAAATTCCAGAAAAATATGGTTCTCCATGGACTGGTTTTTCTTGGAATAAAGATCTATTTCCAGATCACATTCAATTTTTACAATGGCTACACCAGCACAATAAGCATGTGTCATTGAATATTCACCCAGCAGATGGAATTCGTGCATTTGAAGATCAATATCCCGCTGTTGCTAAAGATTTGAATCTTGATACGGAAAATGAAGAACCAGCAGCATTTGATCTAGCTAATACTAAATTTAGAAATGCATATTTCAAGGATGTTTTGCATCCTCTTGAAAAAGAAGGCGTTGACTTTTGGTGGATTGATTGGCAACAAGGCTTCTCAAAATCTAAAAAAAGCTTAGATCCATTGTGGCTGTTAAATCATTATCAATACGAAGATATTAAGAATGAAAAGTCCAATGATGCACTTATCTTAAGCAGATATGCTGGGGTTGGATCTCATCGTTATCCTTTAGGCTTTTCCGGAGATACAGTAATTTCTTGGCATTCACTTGATTTCCAACCATATTTCACTACTACTGCCGCAAATATTGGCTATACCTGGTGGAGTCATGACATCGGCGGCCACATGATGGGAAGTTTTGATGGAGAATTATCAACTAGATGGCTGCAATTTGGTGTCTTTAGTCCAATAAATCGTCTTCATTCTTCTAACAATCTATTTTCAGGTAAAGAACCTTGGAATTTCCGCCTAGATTATGAAAAATCTCAAGAAAAGTTTTTGAGATTACGTGCAAAACTTGTACCAATTTTAGATACTGCTAATTATCAAACATCTGAAAATGGAGTTCCAATCGTTAAGCCACTTTACTACGATTATTCGAAGGAAGATGAAGCATATAACCTTAAAAATGAATATATTTTTGCTTCAAATATGTTGGTTTCACCAATTACTCGACCGCATGATTCGGCAACGCAATTAGGCTACAGCAAGACGTGGCTGCCTAAAGGTCAATGGGTTGATTACTTTACCCATGTTCTTTATGAAGGTAATACGACTCTTAAGACTTACCGTTCAATTGATGAAATGCCTGTATTTGTTAGAAAAGGTAGCTTGGTAGTTACTAATCCAGATTATATGGATGACATAGATAAGCTTCCAGAAAGCTTAGAAGTTACAGTCTTTCCAGGTGAAAATTGTGACTATACTTTAATTGAACATCAGGACAATAAGGTAGTAAAAACTCAATTTGAATGGGATGAACAAACTAGCAAACTTAATTGGAAGATTATCGGTGATAAAGAAATAATTCCTACTAATCGCCAAATTATTGTGAAAATTGTCAAATATGACATAAAAGATGTATTTGAAAAAGTATATCAATTATTACAGACAGCCAAAATTTCGTATGAAATTAAGCAAGAGCTATATCAAAGATTCATTTCCAAGAAATATAGTTATGGTGACTTCATTAACTATTTAAATAATTTAGAAGATGAAAATTTACGTAGTGCAATGAGTGAACTTGCTTACGCTCGTGAGGCATATCATGAATAAGAAACCAACAATGAATGATGTGGCTAAACTTGCAGGCGTGGGGCGCGGTACAGTTTCCAACTATATTAACGGAAAGAAAATTAAAGAGTCTAATCAAGAAAAAATTGATTGGGCAATAAAAAAGCTTAATTATATTCCTAACTTGCAGGCTAGAGAATTGAAAACTTCTACGAATTCAGAAATTGTCTTTATTGTTCCAACTAACTGGACTCCATTCTTTTCAGAGATGATTTTTTACATGCAGGAGGCACTAAGTCGGAATCATTACAAAATGATTCTAGAAAATTCTCATAGTAGTCCTGAAGAGGAAAAAGAAATCTTTAATATGGCTGCTCTTAACCAAGTTGCCGGTGTAATTACTATGTCTTATTCAGACTTCTATAATGTTGCTAATTTTGGTAAGAACTTAAATCTAGTCTCAATTGAAAGACAGGTTTCACCTGAAGTTCCACTTATTTCTAGTGATAACGAAGGCGGTGGCATCTTAGCTGCTAAACAATTGCTGAAAATGGGTAAGAGACATTTATTATTGCTAGAAAGAGCAACACATCATCATACTGGAACAGATCTAAGAGCTGAAGCTTTTAGCAAATATCTGGTAAGTAAAGGTATTGAATTTAAACGATTTAAAGCTTCTTTACAACCAAGTTATCGTCAGGAAATATTTGATTATCTTGATAAAGAAGCTGGTATGATAGATGGCATTTTTGCAGTAACAGATGAATATGGAATGGTTGCACAACAAGCCTTATTTCAAAAAGATCCAGAACTACTGAAGAAGATTGAAATAATTGGTTTTGATGGAGCACATACTTCACAATTTTCACCATTATCAATTGATACTATTCAACAGCCGATTAAGGAAATAGTTAAAGAAGCCGTTGAAGTTTTATTAAAAAAGATTAATGGCGAGGTAATCGAAAATAATTATCAAAAAATTCTACCAGTAACTTTTGTGAAGGCAGAAAGTAAAATGTTTTAAAGAGGAGTTAGAATCATGAGTATGTGGAAGAAATTAATGATGGTAAGTACCGTTGCATTAACTGCAGTAACATTGGGTGCTTGTGGTAATAATCAAAATTCTAAGAACACTTCAACGAGCAATAAGCCGTTAACCCTATGGGTAGCAACTGATTATGTTCCATGGTATAAAACTTCAGTAAAAGAATTTGAAAAGAAGCATCCAAACATTAAAGTTAAAGTAATGCCAAGCCCTAATGGTACTTCAAATGCAAAGACTGATGTTGGTAAAGACCCAACTAAAGCTGCGGATGTATTTGCTGTACCACACGATCAATTAGGTCAAATGGCAAGTTCAGGTTATATCAACCCGTTATCACCAAAAGATGCTAAGAATATTAAAGATAATGATATTGACGTTGCTTATAAGGCTGCTTCATGGAAGGGTAAAGTATATGGGTATCCATATACTTCAGATATTAATTTCTTGTATTACAACAAATCAAAATTATCTGCTGAGGATGTAAAAGATTGGGAAACTTTAACTAAGAAGGGTGTTGTTGCTACTGACTTTTCAAATGCATACAACATTTGGCCAATCATGTTCTCTGCAGGGACAAAATTATTCGGTGATAATGGTGAAGATGTAAAAGGATCAACCATGGATAGTCAAGCTGGTGTTAATGGCTTGAAGTGGGTTGCAGCACAAAAGGATAATAAGGGTGTAATGCAAACTTCTAATGCTTTGAATCAATTGAAGTTAGATCATGCTCAAGCAATCCTTGATGGTCCATGGGATGCAACTAACATTCGTAGAATTTTAGGCAAAAACTTTGCAGTTGCACCATTCCCTAAGACGGAAGTTGGTGGCAAGAAAGTCCAAATGAAGGCATTCTTGGGAATTGGTTGTTTTGCTATTAATTCTCATACTAAGAATCCTAAGGGTGCAGCTGAATTGGCAAGCTTCTTAACTAGCAAAGAACAACAGTTGGTTGTACATAAGAAGACTGGTGAAACTCCAGTCAATAAAGCTGCAGAACAAACTGCTGCGGTTAAGAATGATGAAGTTGCTGATGCCGTGATGACCATGTCTCAACCAAGTCACTCTGTAATTATGCCAAAATTACCACAAATGACTACTTTCTGGAATGAATCAGCTCCATTATTAAGTGGTGTCTATGATCATAAAGTAAAGCCAGACCAATACAGAGCTAAGTTGGCTAAACTCCAAAAAGATATTTCTAAGAACTAAATAATTATTTTTAAAAAAAGAAAAGCCCAGTTTCGATGATTGAAGTGTCGAAATTGGGTTTTTGTGTAAAACTGAGACTTTATCCCCTGGTCAAAACTTTATTTTTCTTAAATACTTGTTTTAATTCTATGCTTAATCTTGAAGTCTTAGTAATACGAGAAGATAGAGATAAGATAGGTATTAGCCATTTGCTAACTCTTTAATCGAAATTATTATTAAATATGGCATTCTACCTAACTCCAATCAGGCCGGGAAGAAAAGACAAAAGAAATTTAAAGGCAAAACTAGTAGTAAAATTTCCATATCGATTGTAAGCTTCTAAAAACCAAGTACCTATCTTAGCTCCGTTTTCTGTCATATACTAGCTTCATCAATTATTTTGGAGG
>NZ_AZFM01000025.1 GCF_001434335.1 Lactobacillus kalixensis DSM 16043 | reverse complement strand
AAGGAAAAACCAGAACCGACGAGGGTTCTGGTGTATTTTAGTGCTTTCAAGTTTCAGATTGTTAACCAAATTCGTCTTGTTCTTTTAACAAAAAATCTAATTACAATTCAAATTTGTAAAATTGAAATTAGATTAATAATATATGCATTCATATAAATTGTAGTACCCTGCGAAACTTGGACTAATTTAGTATTTAGATTCAATAATTTATTAGCTAATCCTATTTAGAAAAGTCACCGCGTAAGTAAAGTATCAAAAATAATATGATAAAAAATGCGATATAGCCTAATGTTAGCCATATGGAAGTATTACCATAAAATATAAGTGCAAAAATTTCGAATCACTTTCCAATCAAGATCTGATAACATTAAAGGTGGTTTTGTAATCACTGGTGCTGCCATAGGTATTGGAGTAGGAATTTTTTCATACTCTTTGCTGTAGGATATACTATTGGTCAAAGTACTAAGAAAAAAGATAATTGCATTAATAGTTAGGAGTTAAAAATGATAACTGGTAAAAAATTTTTTAATATAGTCTATTACTTAAATTTGTTTTTTCAAATTATCTTTGTAGGTTACCAATTATTACAGCACATCCCTATTAGCTCAAGTTACTTAATTGTAGCGATTTCTAGTGTTGCTTCAACTACATTGATTTATTTGATAATAAACAAAAGGAAATGATAAATAAAAAGTATTCATAATCCCCAAATTAAAGAATTATTCCGTTTGCACCAATGGCGCTATACTTCTGAATCGTCAATTGAAAATCAATAACAGATTTTGGTAATTCGTTCTCACCGAAGTTAGATTGAAGCTGAAGTGCTAAGTTGGAAGCAACACTTGAAACTGATTCATTTTTTTCCGCCTTTACAGCAGCATTTTTGAATAAGTTAAGTAGCTTTTCATTAGAAGCAACTTCTGGATCTGTCATAACATTGTTCAATGATTCTTTAAATTGCTGTGTTGCATTTTGGTTTTTTCTAAAAAACATAATAATATTATCTCCTGGTTATATTAAAACTTATTCTAACTCACTTAAGACTCTTAAATAAATCTTGGATAGCTACACCTATTATAATCGTTATCATAACTTCAATCATCGCATAATCTCTCGACATTTTTGGAAAATCATCTGACATCGCAAGAATAGCAATGAATGCTGCATTTAAACATAATAACGTTGCGTTAAACGCGGGCGATTTTCCGGATCGCCTAGAACGTACAAAATAATAAATATAATCAATCACAAGAATAATAACAGGTATATATCCATAAGCGATCATGATTATCTCTCCTTAAGAAATTATATAAATTTAATATTATCGAACTCCTCTACAAACTTTTCTACTGTTTTTTTAAAAGCTCTAGAGAATGTCACAACTTGATTCTTATCAAAGAAAATAAGATGTTTGCTTGGATCAATCGCTTTTATATTCTTGGGGTTTACAAGATAAGATTGAGAAACTTTCTTTAAAAAGGGAGCTTCTTGATCCATCTGACTAATATTACCTTTAAAATCTACTTCTCCGTTTTCCGTGACCATATGCACCTTGTGTTGAGCAGCACTATTCTCAATATATAGAACTTCATCTTCAGCAACTTTACATTTTCTTCGACCAATTTTATAAGTAAAATCACGTTTCCCATATTTTACTCTGTTAGATAGATTATCAAAGGCATTTCGAAGTGTCTCATTGATACGTTGCATGATCTCTTCGTTAGATAATGACTTATTAATATAATCAATAGCTCCAATTCGTCGACGATATGTTAAAGGAGCATATTTGTCATATGCAGTAACAAAAATGATTTGAGCGTTTTCATCAATTTTCTTAATAAACTGCGCCAAATCTACTCCATTCTTATCTTTAGATTCTCGACTCAATTCAATATCTAAGAAATAGATACCATTCTTAATATCTTTTTCAACTACTTCACCAGCTATCCCAGCAAAATCATAAGAAACCAAAGTAACCTTTTCGTCTAATTCAGCATAAGTTGGATTATCATCAGTTAAATTTTGTATTGAAGAATCAATGTTTCTAGCTAATTGATTAGCTAAATCTTGATCATCGTCACAAACAATAATAGGAAATTGTGTCATTTTTATTCACTTTCATCCTCTTCAGTATCTATGGCCATATAAAAATCAAACCAATCATCTTCAAGCATATAGGAAATAGACAGATCAGGATACTTAGTTTCAAGTTCTTTAATATTTGCCAGTCCTAAGCCTTTATGATTCTTCTTGGTAGTGAAGCCACGTTTTTGAATTTCTTGAGTTGAAATTTCTCGATCTATTACTTTGTTTCTAATTTCATATTCAAAGTCATCTGTACCGTTAGAGTAAACCATCATTTGAATTTCAGCTGCACTAACTTCATTCTCTTTTGCAATTAACGATTTGCTTTCTTCAATTGCATTATCAAGAGTAATTCCTATGATACGAACCAGATCCAACTCATCAATTTCACTTGGTAATTTTTTTATGTCATTTCTGCATTCGAAATTATAGGGAATATTCAGATTATACATTTCCGCCATTTTAGTAATGAAAATACTTTTTATTGACCTAACATGAACATGATTTACGTCCTTATATTTGAGCAAGGCTTCTGAATTCAAATTTGTTTCTGTATATTTATCCAGCTTTTGAACCACATCCTGAACATCACCTTCTTGCGCACTAACTTTTAGTGAATTAAGAATATTCTTGTAATCGTGTCTGAACGCACGTAAGTCATCTTCACTTTTTTCTAGATAATCTGCATATTCTTCAAGCTGATGTTGGTTATATTTAAGTTGATCTTGTTCTTTCTTCTCTAAAATTTTATCTTGCATGATAATAATTTCATGAAAAATAAAAATTGCAAATATAGCTTGAACAAGTAAATAGAGAGAAAAGAATAAAGAAACTGGCGTAATACTATCGCTATATATGTATACAATAGATACACTTAAACTAGAAATATATAAATAAAATAGAATCCCCAAGAAGATTTTTCTATTCTTGCCAACTAAATAAGCGTGTAACCTTTTTTTAAATATATCTACAAAAACTACTATAGAAATTGGAGATAGAATTCTTATGTATAATTGCAAAGAAAAAGATTTCAAATTAAATCCTTGAATAATTATTCCTACTAAAATATCATTTAGCAAATCAAGAATAACTATACACAAGATTGATCCTAATGCTAATTCTATACATTCATTTTTTCTAAAAATCAAAGAAAACAAACAAATCTCAAGTATATTTGTTAAAATTACACCCCCAATTACCTAACATGGTTAGGGAACCTAGGACAGTAATAAAAATTAATAAAATCGCTACTATTGCTTTATTTACTTTTATCTTTGATATTTTAAAGAAGCACCATACATCTATTAATCCAAAGTAAAAAATAAGGATTATCTCTAAAATCATAATTAATGAAATCTCTTAAATATATTCATATTGCGTATAATGTTAAAACCAATAAATCCAGAAGATATTGCATTCTTCCCACCAACAACCTTAACTAAATCCTTTTCCTCCAAAGCAGTCTTCTTAACAATTTTCTTTTCCATGATAATTCAATTCCTTTCGTTATTATCATCTAACATTTCCGACAATTTAAATATATCATGTTCTTTAATTCATACGCAAAAAGATACCAATTTAACCAGCTTTTTGACTGATTTGGTATCTTAATGCATTTATTTAGATGTAAATTCTATATGGACCTGGATATTTAATTCCATATCGTGGTGGTTCTAATACGGTATTATCATTCATTTCCAACAACTTTTTCACCTCAGGACTTACAATTATCTCATCCAATCGTGAAGTACCACCAACTACATTAGCTAACTCACAGTCAGTTACGATTACTTTTCTATTCATAATGCCTTCCTCTCTTTCTTTTACTTTACATATGTATAATACCTAAGTTTTATTTCTCTAAGTTAAAGTAGATCAATTTAGAAGACTTTTAGTCCAATTCTGTTATTTATATACCGAATCCGTCCAAAAAAAATCAATCGAATTAAAAACTTCGATTGATCTTACACATAAGTATGAAACTTAAACTTGCATAAAAAGAGTAGTAATTACATCAATAATAGCAGGACCAAGACCTCTTAGTTTAGAAATGAAAAAGTACCAAACTAAACCAAAGTAATTGCTACCTTCTTTAGTCTCATAGGTGGTTTCGTTTCCTTCATGCTTCTTAATCCTGAAAATAAATCTATTGCCTTCCATATGTAAGCCAACGTAGATCAGCGACCACACAAGCGTGCCTATCAATATGATTCCTATAATTATTCCTATCACTATTAGGATAAATTCGATATAAATTTTCATGATACTTAATGAAAAATCCAAATCACATAAAATAAATTGTTTAGAAAATTCAATCCAAATACCTGCCAGAATGAATTTACCGGTTTTTCTTGAATATTGTGGTGTCTTCCCTTACCTTTCCCATTATTAAAACGGGAATTCAAACTATATCGTACGATATATTGACCATTTTCATGATGAATCATAGTTCTGAATATGGCAATTACTACACATAATCCCAATCCAATACCTATAAGCATCAAAATAGAAATAACCGTGTTATTCATGATCTACCATCTGCCTTTCTAGCTAATTAAGTATAATCTTATAATACCTGATTCATCGCCTTAATTGTGCTAATTGACTGATTTGGTTTGTTTTTGGACCGATTTAGTAATAATGCTTCAAAATTTTTACTACATTATAATGTAGTATAACGTAATGTAGTAAAAAATAGCCTAGTTTTCTCTAGACGGCTTTCACCTTCACACTTCATCATTGCTCATTCACCAAAAATGTCTGTATAATTTATGGTAAATAACTATCTAGAAAGGTATCAAAAATGCTGACAGTTTTCTATTGGTTTCTAGCACTATTCTTAATCAATCTAGGAATATTCATCTTTGTTTTAACTCACGAAAGACGGTCAATGTGGGCGGGATTCACTTTAACTAGCACCTTGACGTTTCTTGCTTTTTTAGCGATTGATGTAATCATCCTGGCTGACACCGCCTTCCCGCATTTGCATGACAGAATCTCTTCATTCTTAATTGCCACTGCAGTTGGGATTGCGCTGCTAATCTTTGCGTTCATCATTCTCTTGATCGCAATGTTCATCTATGATGGTATTAAGATTCTGATCAAAGAAGGAACGAGATGGACTAACTTTCTCTCGCTAGGAATGGCTTTCGTAATTGTATTTCTCATCTTCGGCTATCCACTTTTTGGTCGTTTCACTTCTGAAGCGTGGTTTAGATTCATCTATCTCTTCATTACTTTAAGCATTTTTTACATAATTTTCATTCTGGTGATGTACACGTTGACCTCTTGGCTTAACTTGATCAACATTCATCAGAAACCTCTGAATTACGTCATTGTTCTCGGTGCAGGTTTAATTGGTAAAAAAGTCACCCCGCTTCTAGCCAGTCGAATCGACCGCGGGATTGAAATTTACCATCGCAATCCTGGTTCCAAGCTCATCATGTCAGGTGGCCAAGGTCCGGATGAAGAAATTCCGGAGTCACACGCCATGGCAGCCCATGCAGAGAGTCGTGGTGTTCCAAAAGAAGACATTATAATAGAAGATAAATCTAAAAATACCAATGAAAATCTTAAATTTTCACACAAGTTGATGAAGAAAAACAGTACTTTTTGTATAGTGACTAATTCATACCACGTCTATCGCGCTCTAGTTCTTGCAAAAAGACAAGGTCTAAAATGTGTCGGCTACGGCGCTAAGACCAAGTGGTATTTCACATTGAATGCCTTCGTCCGCGAATTTATCGCTTATCTTGTCATTACCAAAAGATTGCAAATTAGAGTAATTTCTTCCTTAGCATTTTTCACATTATTGCTTGCAGGAATGTATTATCTTTCCATTTTTTTACATCTATAATATCGTAATTAAAAAGTAGTCTAGTTGTTCAAAGCTAGACTACTTTTTAGTTTGTGTAAAGTGTCGAATATACTCGACAACTTTCGTGATTTTTGTCGAATATATTCGACAGCTTAATGTTGAAAGTCTTCATTCAGTAAAAACTTATACAAAGGAACAACTTTTATCGTATATCCTTCATCTGTATTGATTGTTCTTTCTTGTTCACTGGTTACAACTATCAAATTTTGTATTTCTTCATTTGATTTCTTTAATTTTATTAAATTATCTATTTCTCTTGTATAATCATTTTCATTCAAATCGTATGTAACTTGGATTGCTGTAGACTGCTCTGGTAAAAAGAAATCAATATCTATTTTTGTTTTATTTGATTTAAGGTAATAAACTTGATCACCAAATTTTTGATATAAAGCAATGGCAACGAGATTTTCTAATAAGATCGCATCCTTATTTAATAGGAAAAGTTTTAAAATCCCATTATCTGCAAAATAATATTTTGGAGTAGAATTTCTTTCTACAAATTTGGAAACATAATTTTTAACATCAAATAATAAGAAGGCATCTTTCGCATATTCGATATAACTAATAACTGTATCAGTACTAATTTTACTATTGGTTACTGATCCGATTGCATTGCTTAAAGTACGGTAAGAGATATCATGCATAATTGTTTCAGCTATCTTATTGATTAATAGCCTGAATGCTTCGGGATTTCTGATGTTATTTCTCGCAATCAAATCTCCGAATAGAATTTTCTGATAAATAGATTCTAAATAATCTCGTCTATCCGAATAAATCAAGGTTTCAGGTAGCCCACCATGTGTTAAAAAGTCGAAACTTTCAGCACGTAGTCGACCATCTGCTGCTGTATCAAAGAATGACATTTCATTATATTCTATCTTCTTAGCATTGAGAAATTCTTTAAAATTATAAGGATAGATTGTTTTAATAAAGTATCGTGCACCGAGACGTTCAACTACTTTCCAAGATAACATCTTTGCATTACTACCTGTGATATATGTACGATATTTTGAATCCGCTAAACGTCTAGCAAATTTTTCCCATCCATCAATATTTTGAACTTCATCTAAGAAAATATATGGCTCTTGATCAGTTAATTCACTTGCCACTGAAAGAATATCATCAAAATCTTCCAGCTTGAACCCATTCAATCTTTCATCTTCAAAATTCACATAAATAATTTGAGACCAGGATTTCCCCTGTTTGATTAGATCTTGTGCAATTTTGTAAAGTAATGTTGATTTACCCGCTCTTCTTAAACCAACTAAAACATAGTTAGCTTGGGGATCAAAAGTATATTCTCGCGGAATTATTTCTGATTCTCTAATTATTCGATGTTGATCTGCGATTACGTGCTTAAGAATATTATGATCCATTTGTTTCACCTCTACTTCATTATATCATCTTGTCGACTATACTCGACACTTTTTGCATTTTTTGTCGAATATACTCGACAACTTTCGCACTTTTTGTCGATTATATTCGACAGATCGAAAAATACAGGCAAAAAAATAGAGCCGGAATCTCTTCCAGCTCTATTTACCTTAAATTACATTTCTATTAAATGGATCGTCGCTGATACCTTCTTCTAAAATATCACGACACCATTCTTTAGCACTAAACAATGAGTGGTCGCGGTAGTTACCACAGGTCTTAATAGTAGTACCAGGAACATCTTCCCAAGTAATATTGTCACGGATTTCTTCCAATGATGACTTAAGTGCTTGGGCAACTTCAGTAGTTGAATGTTCACCCCAAACGATCAAGTGGAAACCTGTACGACAGCCAAATGGTGAACAATCGATTACGCCATCTAAGCGGTCACGAAGCAAACTTGCCAAGAGGTGTTCAATTGTGTGAAGACCGCCAGTAGGAATCGCATTCTTATTAGGTTGAACCAAACGCAAATCGTAATTTGAAATCTTGTCGCCCTTTGGACCTTCTTCAACAGTAATCAAGCGAACGTAAGGTGCCTTAACTTTAGTATGATCTAGTGTAAAACTTTCAACTTTTGCCATAAAACTTCTCTCCTTATTAAAATCTTTTCTCAATTATAAGTTTGCTACAGTATAGAGGCCAAAGCAAATCAAAAGCCCCCAAATTATTTGTCCAATAATCAACAACTTTTGTTCACTCATTTTTTGACCTCCTATAATTATTTTCTATTTCCAAACTTTATTAGCGGTGTCGATTACCAACTTAATCTTCTTCCATTGTTCATCTTCAGTAAGTTGGTTACCTTCTTCAGTTGATGCAAAACCGCATTGCGTACTCAATGATAAGTTTTCTAATTCATGGAACTGACTTGCTTCCTTGATGCGGTTAATCACGTCTTCTTCTTTTTCAAGTTCAGGATCTTTACTGGTGATTATACCTAAGACAACTTCCTTATCGGCTGGAACTTCTTTGATTGGGTCGAAGTTACCAGATCTTTCGTTATCAAATTCTAAGTAGAATGCCTCAACATTTTCTTGAGCGAAAACATACTTAGCAACTGGGCCGTAGCCACCTTTAGCAGCCCAAGTTGAGTGGTAGTTACCACGGCATATGTGGGTTGAAGTTCTCAAATCTTCTGGTAAATCCTTCAAAGCTTCATTATTTACGTACAAGTACTTTTCTTGAAGTTCATCACGATCAAAGCCTTGTTCAGTCATAAGTGACCAGAAATCATCATCAACTACCATGCCCCAAGTACAGTCGTCAAGCTTCACATCGCGACAACCTGCTTCATAAAGAGCAAGAATCAAATCGCGGTAAGCTTTTGCCACATCGTCTAACAAATCAGTTTCATTATCGTAAAATTTATTAACTGCTTCGATGTTTTCCTTACCTCTTACAAGTTCGGCATAACATTGAGCTGGAGATGGGATACTTTGACGAGGAATTACGTCAGTGCCATCAGTTAAAGTCTTTAAGAACTTGAAAGCTGCAAGATCAGGGTGGTCGCCATTAAATTTAATCTTTCCTTCAACTTGAGCTGAGTCATTACGAGTTTCTTCATCGTGGAAGATGTAGCCATGTTCTTGCTTGGTATGCTTGATTCCTTCAAAGCCCCAGAAAGTATCAAGATGCCAGTAACTTCTTCTGAATTCACCATCAGTAACAATCTTCAAGCCGACTTCGCGTTCTTTTTCAACCAATTTAGTGATTTCTGCGTTTTCAACCTTAGTCAATTCATCTTGAGAAATCTTCTTTGCTGCGAATTCTGCTCTTGCCTTCTTCAAGCTTTCTGGTCTTAAAAAACTACCAACGATATCATAATGTACTAAATTCTTACTCATAATTAACTCTCCTTTTCTAAGAAAAGAATAAAAAAAGCGCCCCCAGACATCACTTTCGTAATGTCCAGGGACGCTCACGCGTGTTACCACCCTGTGTTCAGTATCAATTCACATTGATGCTCTCACTAAGTACGTTTCTCTAATTGAGAAATTATACTCGGATGCTATATCGGGCATCCCCCGTAAATTGCTAACTTATGCTTGCAATTTAATGGACTCCAAGACCATCTTCATCAGGTCCTCCCGTACTACTTCTCACCATCCGTAGCTCTCTTTGACGGTACACGCTAATTACTTATCTTTTCAATGTCGCTTGTTTATTTATTGGATTTGATATTATATTATAATTTGGTTTTCATTTTGTCAACAATATTTTTAATATTTATTTCCAAACTTTATTAGCAATATCTTCGATCAGCTTCAACTTAGCCCATTCTTGCTCTTCAGTTAAGACATTTCCTTCTTCAGTTGATGCAAATCCACATTGAGGGCTTAAGCAAAGATTGTCTAATGGAACAAACTTGCTTGCTTCATTAATTCTGGCGATAATTCTATCTTCATCCTCAAGTTCACCATTCTTAGAAGTAACTAAACCAAGAACAATGCGAACATTTTCACGGTTATTCCAGATTTTTCTTAGTGGTACAAAATCACCTGCTCGATCAGTATCGTATTCCAAGAAATAACCATCATAATCAAGTTGAGCCAAGTACTTTGCAACAGGTTCATAGCCACCTGAGAATAAGAAAGTTGACTTAAAATTACCTCGGCAAATGTGAGTAGTAATAGTTAAACCATCGGGGCGATCTTTCAACGCACCATTAATCACAGTCACAGCATCTTCAGCAAGTTGAACATACTTTTCGTGTTCTGCTGGATCATCTGCAGTTTCGTTAAGTTTACTAATTAAAAAGGCCCAAGTAGTATCATCAATTTGCAAGTATTTACAACCCAGATCCGCAAAATGCTTAATAGTTAAGCGATATGCCTTTGATAAATCAGCTAAATATTCTTCACGTGTATCATAAAATTCTGGCCAGTTGTCTGAACGATTATCACGAAAGAGCATCGTTGGTGAAGGAATTGTTTGTTTAACAACAGTATCGCCCGCAAATTTTTGAGCTGTTTCAAAATCTGCAAAGAAAGGATGATCAGAATTGTAAGCTACTTTACCAGCTAATTCCGCATTATCTGTTCTCGTCTTAGCACCGTGGAATTTATAGCTTTGTTTGTAATCATAATGCGCTACACCCTTTAGTCCCCATAAGAAATCTAAGTGCCACCAAGAACGAGGAAATTCACCGTCAGTTACTGCCTTCAAACCAAGCTCTTTTTCTTTATCGATCAAAGCTGCAATTTCTTTATCAGTTATTTTCTTTAGTTCAGCTTCACTTATTTCTTCTTTCGTAAATTCTACTCTAGCTTCTTTTAACTTTTCCGGACGTAAAAAACTACCAACAATGTCATAACGGTATGGGAATTTAATCTTTTCAGTCATAATAGTACCTCTCGTATATAAAAAATGAGTAAAAAAACACCCCCAACCAAAGTCAAAGCTTTAGTTAGGGGCGTTGAATAAACGCGTTACCACCCTATATTTAGAACAAATTCACACTTGCTCTCTTATTAGGTCCTCCAAAATTAGAGTACTCTCACGCTTTAACGGGCGAACCCGCAACTGACTTATCGTAACTCGTCAGTAGATCTTAACATAAGACCATATTCATTGCGGCACTTATCTGCTTCTCATCGCCTGCAGTTTTCTGTAATAAGCTTAAGCAATTACTCATCTTACCAACTTTTTTCTAATTTTATGAATTCAGTATAATTTCTGACTATATTGCTGTCAACAATTTTTTTATTTTAAATTTATTCTTGACATTTAATAAATCCCTGTCTAAAATGATAGCAATTTAAAAATTAATTAAATTATGATATTGCATTGATGAGAAGAGTAGACAATTAGTAAGCTTATCCAGTGACCGATGCTAGTGAGAAATCGGAGGAAGAAAGTTGTTGAAGATGAGCTCTGAGCATTGAATGACGGTCATAATGGCTGAACTTCCGGAAGGATCCGTTACCATCCCAGGTATTCTTTTTTGAGTACTGTTGAGGCTGTTTTTTCAGTGAAAATGGGTGGTACCGCGTTACGACGTCCCTAGATAGTTTGATCTATCTAGGGACTTTTTTGTTTTTTCAAAGAGGTGTTTTCGAAAATGCGTTTCGAAAATGAGTGAATTTAATACACGACTAATCCATGTCCCAAATCCCAATGACAATAATACTGGTTCTGTTACAGTGCCAATCTACAAGGCAACAACCTTTGCCTATCCTAAGATCGATGCCGATATTGAATACGATTATTCAAGATCCGGTAATCCAACCAGAAAAGCATTAGAAGATCAATTAGCTAGTTTAGAAAATGGTACTGCAGCTTTCGCCTTCTCATCCGGCATGGCAGCAATCCACGCAGCTTTAGCCATTTTTAAACAAGGAGATCACATTATTGTCGGAAAACAGATTTATGGCGGCACTTATCGTTTACTCTATCAATTTTTCAAACAATGGGGATTAGAAATTTCAGCCGTTGATACCCGCAATCTAACTGCAATCGAGTCCGCTATTAAAGCTAATACTAAAGCTATTTATTTTGAACCAATCACTAATCCCCTTCTTCAGGTTAGTTCTATTAAAAAAATTGCGGATCTAGTGCATCAATACAACTTGCTCACAATTGTTGACAATACTTTTTTAAGTCCTTATTTACTTAAACCCTTAGATTACGGTGCCGACATTGTAATCCATAGTGCAACCAAGTATTTATCTGGTCATTCTGATGTTTCTGCAGGAGCTATTATTGTCAAAGATCAGGAATTAGCTCAAAAAGTTTATTTCATCCAAAACGCTATCGGCAGTATTCTTTCTCCTGAAGACTGCAATGAATTGATGCGCGGAATTAAGACCTTGAGCGTACGTTTAGACCGACAAATTGAAAATACCCTAGCAATATTCAATTTTTTAAAAAATTTACCAGAAGTCGATCACATTTACTATCCAGGTCACCCCGAGCAAGAAGGTTATGAAGAACTTCATCAAGAAGCAAAAGCTGCTGGAAGTGTCTTATCTTTTGAGTTAAATTCGGCAGTTGATCCAGTAGCGTTTGTAAACAAACTCAAGATTTTCACTTTAGCAGTTAGCCTAGGCGCAGTTGAAAGTCTAGTAGAACTACCTAGCAAAATGAGTCACGCTGAACTAAATTCAGAAGAGCAATTAAAAGCTGGGATTAAACCAGGATTGATCAGAATATCTGTTGGAATTGAAGATCAAAATGATCTGATTGCAGATCTAAAAGAAGCATTAAATCAAGCTAAAAAATAGAAAGAAGCGTTAATTATGAGTAAAAAATCACTTGAAACTATTACCTCACAAGCTGGAAATCATTTAGATGATAACAAAGCCGTTGCTTTGCCACTTTATTTTTCATCAAATTATCGTCATGATTCTTTAGAAGAAGCCAAACAATTCAATTATCACGAAGGCTATACATACTCTAGAGTAGCCACACCAAATAGACGTGCTCTAGAAAAAACAATGGCTGAACTAGAAAACGGTACTGAAGGTTTTGCTTTAAGTTCTGGCATGGCAGCAATTCAATTAGCCTTAAGTGTTTTAAAAACTGGCGACCAATTAATCTCACTTGACGATTTATACGGCGGTGATTTTCGCTACTTTAGATATTTAGAATCACACTACAACATCCAATTTGATCAATGGAATGGTGAAAAAATTGCAGATTTAATCGCAAAAATCACTCCAAAGACTAAAATTGTCTGGTTGGAGACCCCTTCCAATCCAACGATGAAAGAATTAGATATTAAAGAAATAGCTACTAAAGTTCATGAAAAAAATCCTCAAATTTTGGTAATTGTTGATAATACCTTTTATAGTCCAATTTATCAGCAACCTTTAACATTAGGTGCTGACGTCGTCGTCCATTCTGCAACAAAATACTTATCTGGACACAATGACTTATTAGGTGGAATTTTGGTTTGTAAGGATCAAGCCTTAGCTGAACAATACTTTGATTATTACATCACTACTGGTGATACGCTTGATTCATTTGATTCTTGGTTATTACTTAGAAGTTTAAAAACTTTATCAATTAGAATGAAACAGCACACTAAGAATGCCAAAAAAATAGTAAAATATCTGCAGGGAGAAAAAAGTGTTTCAAAAGTACTCTACCCTGGAAAAGGTGGAATGGTTAGTTTTTATCTTAAAGACAAACAAGATGTTGAGAAGATTCTCAATAACGTCAAAGTGATCACCTTTGCAGAAAGCTTAGGTGGAATTGAAAGTCTAATTACCATTCCTTACTATCAAACTCACGCTGATGTTGAAGAAGAGCAACGTAAACGTCTCGGTATTACCCCAACACTTTTACGTTTATCTGTCGGATTAGAAGATGCCAATGATTTGATTGAGGATATTAAACAAGCATTGAAATAATAGTATGGAGGAGCAAGGGTATGAGAAAACGAGGCAGAAAAAATCGAATTGTCTGTAGTATTATTGTTGTTTTTATTTTAGTTGCTGGTTGGTTTAGCTTTGGCCCTAATATTACTTCTAATTCCGAAGCAAGTAAAACCGTGATAGTCGGTGTTGTAAGCCCGAGTACCAAAGAAGCCAATATTTGGAAAAGTATCGCCGAAACTGCCAAAAAGAAATACGGAATTACGATAAAAATCAGAAATTTCACTGATTATTCAGAGCCAAATAAAGCCTTAAAAAACGGTGAAATAGATCTTAATGCATTTCAGCACTACGCCTTTTTGAATAGTTGGAATAAGGCTAACCACGGTGGAATTGTCGCAATTGGAAAAACTTATATCGCCCCAAATCAAATTTATTCCACCAAATACAAAAAATTATCCGAACTACCTGATGGAGCAACAATCGTCGTAGCTAATGACGCAACAAATGAATCTAGAGCTTTATTTGTTCTCAAAAACGCAGGTGTCATCGATTTGAAAAAGGGCAAAAAACTTGTTTCTGTAGCCGATATCACACGTAATCCACATAATTATAAAATTAAAGAAATAGCTGCTGCCCAAACAGGTAGAGTTGTTTCTTCTGTTGACGCCTCAATTGTTAATAATGATTATGCAGGACCATCTGGCTTAACTTCAAAAGAAAGTATCTATATCGAGCCATTGAATAAGGACTCTGCTCAATGGATTAACACTCTTGCTTGTAAGAAAGGTAGAGAAAACCGCACCCTTTATAAGCAAGTTGTTAAAGCCTATCAAACTGAAAAGACAAAGAAATTATTTAAACAATACTATGGAAGCAGCGAACTCCCAGCTTGGGATATTAAGTTTTAATATTTAATAATTGGGTCAAGAAAGCGTATTATATAATTAGGAACTTTAAAAAATAAAGGAGTGACGCCAATGGAATATGCTGGCAAAGACCCAGAACTTTGGAATTCAATCCATAAAGAAGAAGAACGTCAAAAACATACAATCGAATTAATTGCATCAGAAAACATCGTTTCTGACGCAGTCCGCGAAGCTCAAGGTAGTGTTCTGACAAATAAATACGCTGAAGGCTACCCTAACAAGCGTTATTACGGCGGCTGCCAATATATCGATGAAGTCGAAGAGCGCGCAATAGATTACGCTAAGCAATTATTCGATGCCAAATTCGCTAACGTTCAACCCCACTCTGGTTCTCAAGCAAATATGGCTGTTTATCAAGCTTTGCTTAAACCAGGTGACAAGATCTTAGGAATGGGGATGGATTCCGGAGGCCACTTAACTCATGGTGCTAAAGTTAACTTCTCAGGTAAGGCTTATCATTCATTTTCATATGGATTAAACCCTGAAACTGAAGAGCTCGATTTTGATCAAATCTTGCAGGATGCTAAAGAAGTTCAGCCTCAACTAATTGTTGCCGGTGCTTCTGCCTACAGCCGCATCATTGATTGGGAAAAATTCAGAGAAATCGCTGACGAAGTTGGTGCTTACTTAATGGTTGATATGGCTCACATTGCTGGACTTGTCGCAACAGGCTATCATCCAAATCCTGTGCCAATTGCTGATGTTGTAACTACCACTACTCACAAAACCTTGCGCGGTCCACGTGGCGGTATGATCTTAACCAACAATCCTGATATTGCTAAGAAGATCAACTCTGCCCTCTTCCCTGGTATTCAAGGTGGTCCATTAGAGCATGTTATCGCAGGTAAGGCACAAGCTTTCTATGAAGACTTACGGCCGCAATTCAAGACTTGGGCTGGTCAAGTTGTCACAAACGCTGCTGCAATGGCTGATGAATTTACTAAATCTGATTCAATTCGTGTTGTCTCAGGTGGAACCGATAATCACCTTTTGAACTTAGATATTACTAATACTGGTTTAACAGGAAAAGACGCTCAAAACTTATTGGATAGTGTCATGATCACTACTAATAAAGAAAGCATTCCTAACGATCAGCGCAGCCCATTCATTACTTCAGGACTTCGAATTGGTACACCAGCCATTACTTCTCGCGGATTTAAGGAAGATGACGCTCGCCAAGTTGCGCGTTTAATTATCAAAGCCTTGAATAATTCTGATAACGATGACATTCTTGAAGAAGTGAAAGCAGATGTTAGAGCTTTAACTGATAAATACCCAATTGATTAAAAATTAGGAGCCTTGCTCATTGCGGCTCCTTTTTTCTGTGATGAAAGGTGATGCGGATGGTAAACATAATTGATGGTCATAATATTGCAGATAAATTGAACATTGAAACCAAAAATCGGGTTGATGAACTAAAGAAAAAAGGAATCCTTCCAGGAATTGTCGTGATTTTAATTGGAGAAAATCCAGCCAGTGTCCTCTATACCAGAATGAAGCAACAAACTGCTGCTAAGATGGGGATGCATTCAGTTCTGAAGAAATTTCCTGAGGATGTAAGTCAAGACGAAGTGTTAGCAGCAATTCAAGAATATAATGAAGACCCAACTGTCAATGCGATTTTGGTTCAACTGCCTTTACCCAAGCACCTTAACCAAACTGAAATTATTGAAGCAATTGATCCTAAAAAGGATGTTGACGGCTTTAATTCTTCTAATGTTGGTAAGTTGTACAACAATGAAAAAGGCAATTACCCAGTATCTTGTACTTCCCGTGGAATTATGACTCTTCTTCACGCTTATCTTGATCAACTGGAAGGTAAAAATGTGACGATTATCGGCCGCAGCATTCTTGTTAGTCGCCCACTTCAATCACTTTTGATCAATGAAAATGCGACGGTGACAATGGTTAGTTTGCATACTGACAATATCGACTATTATACAAAACATGCTGATATTTTAGTTGTAGCCGCTGGAAAGCCAAATTTGATCAAAAAAGAGCAAGTTAAGCCGGGAGCAACCGTAATTGACGTCGGCATTAACAAAATTAATAAGCATCTTGTTGGCGACGTTGACTTTGATGATGTCAAAGAAGTTGCTGGTTTTATTACTCCAGTTCCAGGTGGTGTTGGTCCGATGACGATTGCCACTCTTATGCAGCAAACAGTGGACTTGACTGAGTGGAGTCTAATTGATTGACTCAAAAATTTTTCGTGATATTATACTTATATAAAGTAAGTGAAAGGAGTATTTATGGCAAAGAAGTCTTTAAAAATCAAAAGTGAAAGACCAGCCAAGTTCTCAACCAGAGAATACACTCGTTGTGAGCGCTGCGGCAGACCGCATTCTGTCTACCGTAAGTTCGGTTTATGCCGCGTTTGCATGCGCGACTTAGCCCACAAGGGTCAATTACCTGGTGTGTCAAAGGCTAGCTGGTAAAAATTAAACAATCTCCAATGTTAAATAACTAATACAAAGAAGGTCAGCTCAGTTTGAGCTGGCCTTTTTGCATGTGTAATTATTTCTAGAAATTAACTTTATCTGGATCATTAGCAACACCAGCTGCTCCGTGCAAACCATCAAGTGCTGCCATATCTTCTGGACTGATTTCAAAATCAAAGACATCCGCATTAGCTTCAATGTATTCAGGATGCACTGATTTAGGTAGTGGCAAGAAGCCGTGTTGAAGTGACCAACGAATTAAGACTTGTGCTGGTGATTTACCATAATTTTCTGCAACTTTCTTGACTGTTTCATTACCAAGCAAGCCACCAGTACCAAGTGGGCTATATGCTTCACTGAGCAGATCAAGTTTCTTATTCTCAGCGACAACTTCAGGTTGCAAGTCACTTGGATTCAAGAAAATTTGGTTAACTGCAGGTTTAATTGCTGCGTTTTCCATCAAAGCGTCAAGGTGATTCTTTCTAAAGTTGGAAACACCGATGGCGCGAATTTTACCAGCTTGGACAGCTTCTTCCATTGCGCGCCAGCTCTCTGAATTTAACTCAGCCCAGTGATCGCGCATAGCAACTGGATTAGGCCAATGGATTAAATACAAATCAAGGTAGTCAAGATCTAAATCAAGCAAACTTTGATCAATGGCCTTCTTAGTATTTTCATAGCCGTGATCTTCATTCCACAACTTAGTAGTGACGAACAAGTCATGACGATTAACGCCACTCTTCTTAATTGCTTCACCTACGCCTTTTTCATTGCCGTAAGCCTTAGCAGTATCAATGTGACGGTAGTCTGAATTCAGCGCTGCTAAAACTGATTCTTTTGCCACTTCTCCATTTGGAGTTTGCCAGGTACCGAAGCCGATAACTGGGATTTTTACGCCATTGTTTAATGTATAAGTGTCTTGTAATGAATGAAATTCCATGCACTTTTCTCCTTTGCTTATTAAAAGTAACTGAGTAACTAATTTCAGTATAAGCTAAAGAAAGAGTTAGTACAAACATATAGATTATTCATCTTGGTGATTCTTATTTATCAACTTCTGAATTCCATTTAAACTATCGCAAAGATCAATAAATTCTTCCTCAGTCAAAGCATCATGAGGATAATGATCACGCAGATCAGTTGCTAGACCAACCTTCTTTTCGACATCATCGAAGTCGTATGGCTTGGGCAATTCATTATATTCTTGCTTAAGTTTTTTACTCATTACTACCAAGCGTTCTTCAAAAGAATCTTGTCCAAGGTCAAAAATATACTTAGGATGCATGAGATTTAAAGTCAAAAACAAGCTTTCTGCCCGCTCTTGATTATTGAGATAATTCTCTCTGAAATCCGAATCTAAGACAAAGTACATTGCATACTTGTAGTTCTTTCTATTCTTGAATTCTTCACTCAAGAATTCATCTAACGTGGGATCGTCAATTAATGCAGTTGCAGTTTCTATTTTTTCCATTTTTATGCCTACCTTAAGTTGGATTTTTTCATTGATCTATTACAAAAATTACTTAAAATTGCTCAAAAATGTTTCTAAAAACTTCTTTTTTCCGTTAAATCCCCCTTTTGGATTTGAGATATGACATTAATTCTTGATTCTGCCAATCCTTACAAGAATGTTATACCACGTTTTTATTATTTTTGTGTTTTATTTACTGATTATTAAGAAGTTCAATGTTTGTCGATATATAAAGAACTTTTCAATTATAAATTCATAATGTTTTATTTTACGTCAGTAGCTTTTTCTAGATCTAGCAAGAATTTCTTTGCTTTAATTCCAGCAGCGTAACCAGTTAAACTGCCATCTGCTCCGATTACTCGATGACATGGTCGTAAAATCAAAATTGGATTTCTATTATTAGCCATACCAATTGCCCTTGCAGCCTTGGGATTATCTAAGGGTTCAGCGATTTCACCATAGGTTCTGGTTTCACCATATGGAATCTTTTCAAGCTGCTGCCAAACTTTTTGTTGAAAATCGGTGCCTTCAGACTTGAGCGGTAAATCAAAACTTTTTCTTGTTCCAGCAAAATATTCTTCTAGTTCTGCTACAGCTTTTTCAGCCAATTTCATTGAAATTTCACCGCCATTGACCTGCTCTTTTTTATCAGTTATATCCACACCAACAATTGCATCATCGATAGAAATGATTTCTAGTAGACCGATTGGAGATTTGTAAGTTAATTTGCTAATAGCATTCATTATTTTCACCTCAATATTTTAATCATATTATAACTGCTCTCATTATCGGGATCAGGAATATCATCGTCCGTCTTTCCTTTATTCACGAAGCCTAATTTTTCATAAAAAGAAAACAACTTCGGATAACATGTTAGTGACAATTCTTGTCGACCTGCTTGTCTTGCAATTTTTTCAAATTCATTCATCAAAGCAGTTGCAATGCCGCGTTCACGATAATTTTCATCAACAGCAATGCTTAAAATCATCTGGTATTTATCATTAGGATGATTGGGATGATTCTTAAAGTACATCTCATCACGAATAAATTCCACGTTAGCAGCCGGACCAAAAATGTGGCCAACGACCTTGCTATCTACTTCCGCAACTAAGAAAGTATCTGGATAATTCTCAATTCGACCAATTGCATCATTTCTAGTCATTTCTTCAGACATATCAAAAGCACGCGATTCTGTCGCTACTATCGCTTCAAGATCAGTTATTTTTACATTACGAATGATTAAGTTCATCTTTTTCTCCATTTGATTAATATTCGCATTACGTTTTAATTCACTTTGTTTTAATTGTATCCATTGATCGAAAGAATTGAAAGTATTTATCAATCACTAGATTTTTTGAACTATAATAGATCTATAATTTGATGTTTAAGCAATCGGAGGCATTTCTATGTTTGGAAGAAAAAAACAGACGAAAATCGAAGATCAATTGATCGCAGAAATTAATGAAATTTTAGAAGATGAAACAATCAAAAATGTTGAACAGGCAGCTTTGATCCGGGTTAAAACTAGACTAGAAAAAGGCGAATACATGCAGCGAGTCTTGAATGATTTTTTAGCAGAAGTTCGTCCTTTAGCACTCAAGTCCCAGCTCTCCCCTAACGTCGGCAAGTTCTATTCAGATATTATTAATAGTGCATACAGTCAAAGCGGCTGGAGTGGTTTGAGATTTATGTGATGAAAATTAGAATTCAAATGAATTTATTATTGACATTAAGTAAGTATCACGCTATTCTTTAGTTATTAATTTTGAAAGGAGATCATTATGCATACTTTTGAAGACATCATGAACGCTAATCAATGTTGCTGTCAAGAACAGCTTGTTTGTGATGCCTTAAGAAGAACATAATTCCTTTTGATCAAAAAATAGAAAAATGATAGGGAATCACTTCTTTGTTAGGCGAAAGACGTGATTCCTTTTTTGTGCTTTTGGAGGTAAATTCATGAAAGACCTTAAAAATGTTGATGCTAAAAAATTAGCAAATGAAGTAAAGAGTGGAAAAACTGTTGTTGAATTCTCTGCCCCATGGTGCCCAGAATGCCGCTACTTGCAACCTGCTTGGCCTTATATTGAAAAGGATTTGCCTGAATACAAATTCGTAAGCGTTAATCATGACACTTCTGAAGATTTGATGAAAGAAATGGGCGTTAGAGGGATGCCTTCATTCATCGTTTATGAAGATGGTAAAGAAATAGGTCGCCTAATCAATGGAGATAAGAAAACTAAAACTGAAGTAGAAGAATTTATTAGATCAACGGAGAATAATTAATGAAACATAAAAAGATACTGGCACCTTTTTTAATAGTTGCAACTGCTCTAACCTTAGCAGCTTGCGGCAACAATAGTCAAAATTCAAGTAATAATGATGATAAAACATTACATTTAATGCAATCTGGTGAATTAATGTCGCTTGATACTGCTAAGCAAGCTAACCTAAATGAATTTAATACTCTCACTAATTCTATGGAAGGCTTGTATCGAAGTAATAAGAAAAATCAGTTAGTTCCTGCAATGGCAACTAAAGTTGTGAAGCCGACTGACAACGGATGCGTTTACACTTATCACATAAGAAAAGATGCTAAGTGGAGTAACGGTGATCCTGTTACCGCTGAAGATTTTGTTAGATCTTGGAGACGTTCCGTTAGTCCAACTTCTCAATCAGGATATGGCTATATATTTAAAGGAATTGAAAATGCAGATCAAATAATTGACGGTAAAAAGAAACCTTCTACATTAGGTGTAAAAGCTCTTAACTCAAAGACTTTGCAAGTGAAGCTTGATTACCCAATGCCTTACTTCAACAAGATGCAGTTATTGCCTATTTTCTTCCCACAAAGTACAACCGCACTAAAGAAGTTTGGTAATCAATATGGTTCTGCATCAAATAAGATGTATTACAATGGTGCTTTTGAAATCAAAAACTGGACTGGTAGCAATCTTTCATGGAATTTAGTAAAAAATAAAGACTACTACGACAAAAAAGATATTAAATTAAATAAGATAACCATGCAAGTTGTTAAGGACGCTAACACCGCTCATCAACTCTTTCAGGATAACAAGCTAGACGATGCAGTTATCACTGGCCCAACTGCTCAAGGTTTGCAAAAAAACAAGAATCTCTATCACTACAAGCGAGCTGGTGTTTACTACTTAAGACTAAATTTACGTAATAATCGTCCATTTAGAAATCGCAACTTAAGAAGAGCTGTTAGTTTGGTCCTGAATAAGGAAAACCTTGTTAATAAAGTATTATCAGATGGATCAAAAAGTGCTAATACATTTGTAGCACCTGGCTTAGCTATCGATCCAACTACAAATAAGGACTTCAGTGTTGAAACTGATCCTCATGAAGCACGCGATGTTGCTAAAGCAAAGCAGTTATGGAAAAAAGGTCTTAAAGAGATCAATCAGAAAAAGGTAACTTTAAAATACAATACCGATGATCAAACTATCAGCAAGAACGTTGCACAATTTGTTCAATCACAAATTGAAGAAAACTTACCTAAAGCCAACGTTGAAATTCATGCAGTTCCAACTAAGAATGTTCAAAATGATCTTGCTAGTGGTAATTTTGACATGAACTTTGGCTTCTGGTTTGCTGATTTTGGTGATCCGATTAGCGATTTGAATGTTCTTCAAAGTGATAATGTTTCAAATTACGGTAAATACAATAATGCTAATTACGACAGAAATCTAAATTTAGCCAAGACACAAAACGCAACTCAAGAAAGTAAATATTGGGCAAATATGCGTGCTGCTCAACAACAATTGAACAAGGATATGCCCGTAATTCCGCTTTACACTATGACGGAAAGTCATTTGTTAAATCCAAAATTAAAAGGTTTTTACTGGCACCCAGTGGGTGAAGCAGATTACACACGTGCATATTTTAAATAGATTTAAAAAGAACTTCCCGAAGCTGAGAAGTTCTTTTTAGTTGCTGGAAGAATCTATCCTTCTGACTTCTGAATTTGTTCATGCATATCTGAAATATTCAAATCTTTATCCAAAAATTCCTGATTATCTAACGGCATATGCTGCTCAATCGTTGTAAATGGCTGCAAAGAAACTGTCGCTTCTGCCACTTTAAAATCAAGCAAGTGGCCACCAATTGAGCGATCATCTGCCAAAAAATGTAAGTGAAAACCAGCTGCAGCCATCCCCTGAAACATTTCTGGTGCAAAATAACCAATTACTGTTCCAGAAAGATCATTGGCATCAAAAACAGCCTGCTCATTTGCGACCTCTAATAAAGTTTTGTAAGGTCTAGTCTGCTTTTCGACCACTCTGGTCTTCACCGAAGAAAACTTACCAGTAATTTTTACAGCAAAAAAGACATTCTTATAAGGATAATCAGACAAAATCTTGCTCTCTAATTCTTTTTGCGTTAAATCTTCTGCCTTGAAGCTATTCTTAATGTCTTCAAAATGAACTGTCGCAAATGGGACTTTTTCATCAGGATTCAGAATTCTGACTTCACCGCTACTCTGCGCCAAATATGGTGTGTGATCTAATACAATCATCTCGCCATCAAGCCCGCTAGCGGTTCCGATCCCCCAATCGCCATGCTTCAAAAGTTCAGCGACTGTCATTGTACCTTCAAATAAGCCTGGTACAAGCATTCCTAAGGTTCCGTGTTGATAAACTTTGCTCTCTTTCACCATTTGTTTTCCTCGCATTAATGCAATTGATCATCCAAAAGGGTCTTACCCAATGATTGGTTGTAACTATAATCAACTGGTACATCGACAATAGTTGGTCCTTTTTCCTTAAAGGCCTTGTCCAGAACTTTCTCTAGATCTGCTGCTTTTTCGACACGGTAACCCTTAGCACCGAAGCTTTCTGCATATTTAACAAAGTCGATTGGACCGAACTTAACTGCCGCAGAATCGCCATACTTCATTTCTTCCTGGAATTTAACCATGTCATAATTGCCATCGTTCCAGATAATATGAACAATGTTCAAGCCTAAACGAACAGCAGTCTCTAAGTCTTGTGATGAAAACATGAAGCCTCCGTCACCTGACATCGAAACGATCTTAGTATTTGGTCTTACCAAAGCAGCTGCAATTGCCCAAGGAAGTGCAACACCCAACGTCTGCATCCCGTTACTAAATAGCAAATGTCTAGGTTCATAACTTCTGAAGTGACGTGCCATCCAGATATAGAAACTCCCCACGTCAACAGTCACAGTCATGTCGTCAGTTACTCGATCTTGTAAGGCTTGAATAAGGTTCAAAGGATGATTTTTGACTTGATCCTTCGTTATCTCTGGTGGAGTATCACGCTTTTGCAAAGTCTTACGTAAAGATGCTAAATATTCTTTGGATTCTTCAGGCATTGAATAGCCTTTCATATATGGTAAAAGGAAGTCCAAAGTTTGTGAAATATCACCAACTAATTCGCGCTCTGGTTGGTAATTCTTATCGATTTCTGCTCGCATTGAATCAATGACCACGATATTGGCATTTCGATCAGAATTCCAGTTACGCGGCTCATATTCAATTGGATCATAGCCGATCGTAATAACCAGATCACTCTTCTTAAGTAATTGATCACCCGGTTGATTTCTAAATAAACCAACTCGGCCAAAGAAGTCATCTTCTAGTTCACGAGGAATAATACCCGCACCTTGGAAAGTTTCTACGACAGGTAAATGAGTTTCAGAAATTAATCGTCTAATAGCCTTGGTCGTATCAGGATCAGAAGCTCTCATCCCTAGTAAAAGAACCGGAAGTTTTGCACCCTTAATGCGTTGTGAAAGTAAAGTGGATTCAATTGGACTGGCGGGTCCTAACTTAGGAGCTTCAAGTAGCTCAATTACATCACTTTTTACTTCAGCATCAGTCACATCTTGAGGAACCGATACAAAACTTGCCCCTTGCTTAGCTGCTTCAGCCTCTTGAAAAGCGTTAGCAATTACTTCAGAAATGTTTTCCGGCTCTTGAACTTCGGCACTGTATTTGGTAATCGGCGCAAATAAAGCCGCATTTTTCATACTCTGGTGAGTTAAGCGTAAAAGGTCTGTTCGTTGAACTTGACCAGAAATTGCTAAAACAGGATCTCCTTCTGCTGTGGCTGTTACCAAACCGGTTGCTAAATTGGAGGCACCTGGACCAGAGGTCGTAAGGACCACTCCAGGTTTTCCAGTAATTCTACCTATTCCTGCTGCCATGAAAGCAGCGTTTTGCTCATGACGTGTCAGAATGAATTTGGGTGTCTTCGGATTTTTAGAATGTTCCAAAACCTCAAATACGCGATCAATTTTAGCGCCAGGAATTCCAAAAACATACTTAACATCGTGATTAATCAGGCTATCAACAATTGCATTAGCACCGTAATATTTTTCTTCTACCACAGCAAATTCTCCCCTTTCAAATTTAATAGCTTGTATTTATTAATATATCTATATCGATAAAATATTATCAAGTAATGGTCTTATTATACTCCAGTTTTGATATTTACGGCTTGATGTTAGTACTAGTTTTTTCTTTTTCTTGGTAAATAGAGCAAAGGCGCAACTTCCGACTTGAATTCCTGCATGCTGATCGGGTGAATGCGATTGTCATCAACGTTGAAAAGCTTGAGTTGCCCTTTTACAGGGATCGGTTTGATCACATCGGCAAGTTCTATTCTCCAATGATATAATCCATCCCAATCAAAATATTCGATACCGACTAAATTTACAACGCAAAGCGCGTAACCCGGCGCAGCGCCTGCTACCTTCTTGGCGGTTGAACACATGAGAAGCGGCCCGCGGTAATTAGTCTTCCATGATCGGTATTCAATTTTCTTTTTACCAGCGATCATGTCCATGATATAGTCACCGCGTACTGATAATGCCTTCATTGTGTCCTCCATTTTTGCTCAATAAAAAAGTTAGCGATCTGATTCGCTAACTTCGATTATCTACTTTATTCTGTGGTAACGCCACTTTTGACCTATTGCTTCACTTATAAGATATTTGCCCTGTCTGTAGTAGCCAGTTGCATCAGTACCTGGAAGTGAGATGCTTATCATCTTCCCATATGGAAGAACTAACCAAACCCGTGACTTAGGTGAAACAAAAGTTGTAAATTTGTAAGTTGGACGATTAACTCTACCTGCTATTATGCGATTTTTAGTAAATTTGATCTGGTTCTTACCTCTATCCTCATGCCAAGTTCCACGAAATCTCTTAGGAACAGTATATGGAACAAGTTTATCGTACTTAGGTTTTTGAGTAGCTTTAACCGTATTGTTTAAGCCAACCTTATTAGATGGTGCAATTACAAAAAACAATCCAAGCAGTGCAATAGCAAACGCTACAATTTTCTTTTTTGACATTTTAAAACTCCCTATTACTTTTTTGCTCTCAAATAAGAGCTACGGGAGTATTGTAGTACTTTAGTTAGAGATTTTTGTAGAATCTTCCAAATCGAATATCTTATTAGTCAATTTCAAAAAATTCATCATCAATCTCAAGTAACTCGTAGTTTTGCATAACTTGAACGCCAACTTTGTAGTCGATCATTAGCTTAGTTAAAGTATCTCCATCGATCAATTTAATGTTAAAAGTTCGGGCTGCTTCCTCTGCACTATTGGTGAAAGATGAAGTAGTGATAAAGACACCAGTGTCAGCACCCTGCAGATCCAGATCTCCATGAAACTGACTAATTGTCTGGCGTCCAACAGTGTTTCCTTCGTCATAACGCTTTACTTGCACATAAATTCCACCTCAGCTACGTAACTTTTTCCCATTTACATACACTCTATCTTTATTTATTTTCATCTTTTTAGTGATTTCTTCTCCCAAATCTTTACCTAACATTTCTGAAATTCCTAGTAAAAATATCGCCACATCAGCCAACTCTTCACCTATATTTTCTGAATCGTCTTTGAGCCAAGCCTGAAATAATTCATTCACTTCACCATAAAGCAGCAATAATTCGAATTTAACATCTGTCGTGTTAAACCCATGTCTTACTTTATTTTGAATGACTTCTTTTTGTAGTTTTTCTGTGTCTAATATCATGATTCCCTCTTAAAAATATAATTTTATCGTAATGTTCTTTTTCATTATCGCTAATTTTATGTGCAACTACAATAAAGCTGAGGTCATTTCATCAAAATAATAGGTATTTATTAGATAAGATTATCGCTCTAGCGAGAGAAATCCGTTGTCTTTCTCTATTTGAATCAGAACTAACATAAAAACATTTAGAACATAACGGTCAATGTCAATAAGTTAAAGCATTAACATCAGGCGAGGCTTTTATAGAACTCAAATCATTATTGATTTGAGTTCTTTTTGACTTTTTCTTCGTAAAATAAAAGGGAAAAGATGGAGCCCTTTCCCTTACTTAATTTTTATTTCGAGTCTTTCAAATATTTCTTTAGAAAGTCAGATATTATTATGAAGAAACTTTATACCAATATATTAAAGCACTTAGATCAAATTATCAATGAAACTGCAGATCATATTCATGATTTTATTGATTCTCCTTCAGCTTTCACCAGAAAGCGAAAACTTGATGCTTTTACTTTAATTAAAACCACTCTTAACATGCAAGGAAATAGTAGATATACTGTACCGATTTGACCGGGACGTAAGAGTAAATGTGTCATAAAAGCACTGTATAATATATATTGTGTGTATCGAATAGCTTAATAAAAAATTTAGCTATTCATTGAATAGTTTTTTCGAATGCAAAAGAAAGCTTATCAAAGTCTTAACTTAATGACATTGCAATTTAATGACTACGCTTATTGATTTGTTCTTGTTCGAGTTATTAATGCCAAAGAACACTTTATAATCAAAGTTTTACATCTTAACTAGGTACATCAGATCTAAAACGATAGACGTACACGACAGCGACCCAGACAGGTTTTACATCTTAACTAGGTACATCAGATCTAAAACGAGCTAGCAGCGGCTGATATGACTACAGCGGTTTTACATCTTAACTAGGTACATCAGATCTAAAACTACCAGATTTGCTAAGAAGGGCAGAATGCAGTTTTACATCTTAACTAGGTACATCAGATCTAAAACGTCGCAGACGGTATAATTCACACAGACTTTGTTTTACATCTTAACTAGGTACATCAGATCTAAAACTGACATATTTTAATAAACATATCAATTAAAAATGTCGTTTTATCTTACAGTACCTAGTATTTATGCGTAAAACTAATTAATTAAAATCATCTTAATTTTCATTAGAGAACTTTCTTTTTTCAATTCTTTTAATTCGTTCTCATCTAAATAATTAGCTAAATCATTCAAACAGAGAATACTTTCAGAATTAAAAATAGAATGTAATTTCATGATCAAATATATAATATCATATGGCTCAGAAATTGCATCAGGTTCTATATGTAAATTAAATGCTTTTAACAAATAAATATAATCTGCTTCAAAATCAATAGTTACAGGTAAATTCAATAAGAATAATTCTCGCTCAATATTTTTAGCAAATTCTCTTGCTAATGTTTGGAACTGTTCTTTTTGAATAGGGTTAACTTGCTCCCAAATCCATTTTCTTATTTTAGGAATGTATTGTTCATTAATATTATAAGAGACTATAGGATTGCCTATAAAATTAAATTTTTTGCTTATATCTAATAAATCATAATTTTCAGAATATATTTGAATTTGCTTATTATTTTCTGTTTCAATTGCCTTTAAAACAGAGAAATATTGCTTCTTATCAGAAATATTTAAGTGTATCCAATTATTTTCGTCGTTTATATTTATAACTGAAACTTGAAAGCTAAGAATCACGCTCTTTCCGCGTGGCTCTTGGCTTTTT
>NZ_AZFM01000024.1 GCF_001434335.1 Lactobacillus kalixensis DSM 16043 | reverse complement strand
ATAACATCTATCAAGCTGCATAAAGTGTCCAACTTATTATTGCAATTTGCGAAAATATACTTTATGGTGATTTTGTTGAAATATTATCAGTCAGCCTTAAAAGTGTCAATAAAAAGCAATAAAATCCAATTGTACATGATTTCTGGAACACAAAAAAATTAACCTTTACTTATCTTCGTAAAACGTTGATAAATAAAGGTTAATCAAACTTGATAATTCTATTGAATGCTGACTAGAGGATTCGAACCTCCGACCTCATCATTACTAGTGACGTGCTCTGCCAACTGAGCTAAGTCAGCGTCAACATTTAATATTGTATCAAATGTTTATAAAAAAGCAAACACTTTTTTACTTTAAATCAAAAAAATTGCTACAATAGTATCAATACATAATTCATTACTAGAAAGGATGATTCTATGGCTGGTTCGCTTGATTATTTGCGTTGGCGTGGTGATTTAACTTTTAAAGAAAAGCCATTTAATAGTATTGATGCCTCTTTACTAGCTTCTTTGGTATATCTACCTGTAGACAAATCTGCTGCGGGACACACCCTCAGTGAGGTCGCAGAACGCTTGCATGATCTTCCATCTTTCCAACACCAGATGCACGATGAAACTGGTGAAGAAATTTGGCTTCTTCCAAAGAGTCCCCGCCTTGGCGATATTAAAATTCTTAATTGGACTAATCGCATGGAGAAAGAGCCGCATCCTTTACAATTTACTGCCGCTGCTTTTGAAATTACTCAAAAAATAATTGTCATCTCTTACCGCGGAACTGACAGTTCCATGATCGGTTGGAATGAAGATATGAATATGAATTATAGGGCAGAAGTTTATGGTCAAAGCGTGGCAACCGAGTACTTTAAAACAATTGCTAATAAGTATCCGGACAGGCGTTTCTATTTACTGGGACACTCTAAAGGCGGCAACTTTGCGCAATACGCATTAAGTGCAGTTTCACCAGAATTACAAGATCGTGTGATTAAGGCTTTAAGCTTTGACGGCCCAGGTTTCTTTCATCAAGTTTATACGAGTGCGGGATTTCAACGTTCTATCGGCAAAATGAAGACTTATTTACCTGAAAGTTCCGTCATCGGCCAATGTTAGATCATCCTGAACGAGTTCTAATTGTTAAAACTAACGTACCGATGAGTTCCCAACATGATCCTCGTCGCTGGAAAGTTGGTCGTGACAGCTTTGTTTTAGCAGAAGGATTATCGACCGGTGCACGAATTTTACGCCATGCCTTAATCCACTTCAATCATTCTATTCCAACAGACAAACGTGGGGAAATGTTTTCCGCTCTTTTTGACGCTTTTGAAAACTGCGATATTAGTGATGTTAATCAAATTACCAATCACAAATTAGTCGGTACTTATCTCTTGGGGAAAGTACTCATGTCCCTTGAGCCTAGTCAACGCCAGATTATCACCAGCATGTTTGCTGATATTTGGAATTCATACCGTACCAATTTAAACTTACCATTCGTTGATGGTGAATTTCAATATTATCCTAAGAGCAACGATTCAAAAAAAGCGCCAATCTTTTTCGAATTCTACGATCCAGACCATCCAGCAGTAAAACTAGACAAAGAAGTTTTAAAGAGAAACAAAGATGCAATGCAAAAACATTCTAAAGAATAATCATATTGTTTCATGTGTAACAAAAAAGCCTCTGCAAATGCAGGGGCTTTTAATTACTTTTTTACTTCAAAAGTTCCTTAGCTAATTCGAAATCACCTAAAGTAGCTGATCCATTATTTTCAACGGCGGGACGAACAATCAAGTCGTTCAATTCAGGCGTTGCAACATAGTTATTGTTAAATTCGTCGAAGAATTTACGGACCTTAACTAAATCATCTTCGTTTAAGACAGAACCACCAACGACCATTACGTCTGGACGAGCAGTCATGTAAACATTGTACAAAACTTGTGCTACATAGTAAGCAACGTAAGTGAAGACTTCATTATCACGAGATAACTTTTCACCAGGGATTCCAGTTCTACCTTCAAGAGATGGACCAGCTGCCATCCCTTCCGCACAGTTTGCACCGTGGAATGGGCAGTGACCTTCATAATCATCGCCTGGGTAGCGTTTAACAAGCATGTGCCCCATTTCTGGGTGATTGTTAAGTCCGATCATTTCTCCTGCTTGAACCATCCCTGCTCCGATTCCTGTACCGATAGTAATGTAGAAGTAGGTCTTAGAGTCATCTCTGCCGCGGGCAATATACTCACCGTAGCAAGATGCATTAACATCAGTTGTCATCACAACAGGAATACCCAATTCTTTTTCAAAGAAGCCTTTGAAGTTAGTGCCTGACCAGCCTGGCTTTGGCGTATCAAGAATGTAACCAAATGTGCGTGAACTTGGGCTAATATCGATTGGACCAAAAGTACCAATTCCTAAAGCATCTACTTTATTCTTCTTAAAGAATTCTGCACTCTCTTGCAAGGTCTTCTTAGGATTTTCGGTTGAAATCCGGTCACGGGCAATAACTTCGCCACTTTCAACATCTTGAACTGCTACGATAAATTTTGTTCCACCGGCTTCAATACTACCGACAAATTTCTTTTCTGACATAATTTCATCCTTTTCTTGTAAGTTTTTATCTAAAAAAGTTTTAGTGCTGAATTTATTATAAAGAAAAAAGCCTTCATGTGTAAAGGCTTTCAGATATGAGTTGTTAGATTTTTATTACTTCCCCGGATCGCTATGCGCATAATCCAAATTCGAGAAGCGGTTATATGGCTTGGAGAACATCAACTTCACCGTACCTCGGCTACCTGAACGGTTCTTCTCAATAATAACTTCTACTTCCCCATTGTCGTCTTCTGCGCCAACTTCACCGCTATCTTGACCGCCATCATCATCGTCACTTTCTTCATCACGATAATAGTCATCACGATATAAGAATGAAACAATATCGGCATCCTGTTCAATAGAACCAGATTCACGAATATCTGACAATACTGGACGTTTATCTTGTCTTTGTTCAACCGAACGTGACAACTGCGAAAGCGCAATGACGGGTACGTGTAATTCCTTAGCTAGCTTTTTTAACTGCCGTGAAATTGCAGAAACTTCTTGCTGACGTGATTCACTACGTGGACCTTCAATCAGCTGCAAGTAGTCGATAACGATCAAACCTAAAGGCTTATCGCCATCGCCGCCTTTTTCCTTAGCAAGACGTCTTGACTTAGCCCGGATTTCACTCATCTTGATACCCGGAGTATCGTCGATATAAATACTGGTATTAGCTAATGAACCGGAAGCCACAACTAACTTACGCCACTCTTCTTCATCAAGCTGACCAGTTCTAAGATGTTGGGAATTGATCAAGCCTTCTGAAGCCAGCATTCTTTGTACTAATTGTTCTCCACTCATTTCAAGAGAAAACATTGCTACAGTCTTGTCAGTATAAAGTCCAACATGTTGAGCAACATTCAAAGCAAACGAGGTTTTACCAACACCAGGACGAGCTGCAATAATAATTAGTTCATCATCATGCAGTCCAGTTGTCATTTTATCTAATTCCGCAAAACCTGTTGGCAAACCAGTTACCAGATTTCCATCATCCGGGATATTATTAATTTCCTCAACGGCATTGTTAACAATATCCTTGATCTTTCTAAAACCACCAGTGTCATTTTCTGAAGAAACATTCATGATTTCACTTTCGGCATCATCAAGAATGTCAGTAACATCATCGCTGCCGTCGATAGCATTAGAAATAATCTTCTGACTGGCTGAAATTAAACGTCTAAGTAAGGCTTTACGGTGAACAATTCTAGCGTAATAAGTTACGTGTTCAGCAGTCGGAGTTGAAATGGCTAGCTGTGACACATAAGCAATTCCGCCAATATCTTCGAGTTGATTTCGCTTAGTTAATTCATCTTGTAAGGTAAGTGGATCAATCGCATCCCCGCGATCAGATAAATCCATCATTGCTTCATAAATTAACCGATTTGCCCGTTCATAGAAGTCATCCGACTGAACTACCGCACTAGCATCGGCAATTGCTTCTGGATCGATAAAAATCGCGCCTAATACGGCTTTTTCAGCATCTGAATCGTGCGGAATTTGTTGAGAGACAATATTATCCATCAATCACAACCACTTCAAAAAATAAAATTAATCTTGTTCAGTAACGTGAACGCGAATAGTTGCTTCAACACCCTTGAACAACTTAACGTGAACATTGGTGTATCCCAAAGCCTTGATTGGTTCTGGCAAACTTAACTTACGCTTATCGATCTTGATGCCGTATTGTTGCTCCAATCCTTCAACAATCTTCTTGCCTGAGATTGAACCAAACAAACGAGAATCTGCGCCAGCCTTTGATTTGAAGTTAACTACAGTTTCGTCCTTATCAAGAACTGCCTTGATCTTTTCTGCTTCAGCCTTTTCTGCTTCGTAAGCTGCCTTTTCATTAGCTTCAACACGCTTTAAGGTGTTCATGTTACCCTTAGTAGCTTCTTTTGCAAGACCACGCTTGATCAAGTAGTTTTGTGCGTAGCCATCTGGAACATTCTTAACTTCACCGCGCTTACCGCGACCTCTTACGTCTTCAGTAAAAATAACTTTCATAGTTTTCTCCTTTATTCGTCTTCTTTTTCGTATTCATCAATTGCTTTCAGAAGTTCTGCTCGAGCTTCTTCAACAGTCACGCCTTTAATCTGCGTTGCTGCATTAGAGAGGTGACCACCACCACCTAATTTTTCCATAATGATCTGAACATTGATCTTACCCATTGAACGAGCTGAGATACCGATTGTATCTTGACTACGTCTAGTAATAGCGAAGCTGGCCTGAACATTTTCAAGATCTAAAGCAGTATCTGCAGCTTGCGCTGTGATAATCGGATCAATTATTTGATCATCAGGTCCACAGATCACAGCCATATGCGGTTTAACCATCTTTAGTGTAGCAACTAAATGGGTTCTTTCAAGGAAACTGTCAATATCTTCCTTAAGAAGTGAACTAACAATTGTTGAGTTAGCTCCAATTGAACGCAAGTAGCTAGCTGCATCGAAGGTTCTTGTTCCTGTTCTAAGTGAAAATTCTTTAGAATCAACCACAATCCCGGCAAGCATCGCTGTTGCTTCAAGATCTGTCAAGACTCTTTGACCACCAGCAGGTTGTTGGTACTCGATCATTTCCGTTACTAACTCACAAGCAGATGAAGCATAAGG
This sequence comes from Lactobacillus kalixensis DSM 16043, assembly GCF_001434335.1. GTDB lineage: Bacteria > Bacillota > Bacilli > Lactobacillales > Lactobacillaceae > Lactobacillus > Lactobacillus kalixensis. The sequence goes on along the minus strand of NZ_AZFM01000024.1, from coordinate 24,482 downwards.
TTCCACATAAGTTAACATTGGATTTTCTGGGAATTCTTCGCCTCGTCTGTGGTGATCTATAACGATTATTCGGTTCTTTAAGCGATCATATAGCTTCTTAGAGTAGGTTATTGAATACTTAGAGTGATCTACCATGACCAAGACAGACTTGTCTGTAACTTGATCTAAGGCGTCTTCAGGGCTAATAAAGATATCAGTATCCTGCTTTTCTTTTTGCATTCTAGCTACTAAACGACCAACATCATAGTTAGTTTCATTAGTATCAAGAACAAAATTGGCCTTAACATCATGCAGGCGAGCAATCTTAACAACACCAATTCCACTACCAACTGAATCCATATCAGGACGCTGGTGTCCAACAACAAAAACGCGATCAGCATCTTTGAACAACTCTGTAATTGCCTGAGCAACCATTCTTGCACGGACCCTAGTTCGTTTTTCCATTGGATTGGACTTACCACCGTAGAAGCGGGCATCTTTTCCTGGTTGGCGAAGAACAACTTGGTCCCCGCCACGTCCTAGAGCTAAATCAAGGTTAGATTGAGCCTGGTTAGCAATTTCAGTCAAAGATTCACTACCAAAGGCTACCCCAACTGATAAAGTCAATGGACGGTTATTACGGTTTGTTTCCTGACGAACCTTATCTAAGACTGAGAACTTGTCCTTTTCCATTTGTTCAAGATCAGACATATGAAGCAGGATCAAAAAGTGGTCTTCATCGATTCGTTTGAGATAAGCATTATATTTTTTTGCATAATCGCTCAACGTATTTTGAATATATGAGAACATACTGCTGAGTTCTTGGTCATGCATTGATTCGCTCAACTCATCATAGTTATCGATAAAAATCAAACCAATTGCTAGACGCTCTGCCTTATATTTTTCCTCGATCTTAGCATAACGTGAAATATCTAACAGGTAAATGACGCCCAGATCATCTTGAACAACCATTTCGAATTGGTGATCGTCCCATTGCACAATGTGATTTTCAACAGTTTTGGCCTTAATTGCATCGTTAAGAAGCTTGTTCAAATCAGGATCAACTGCTTCAATCGTGTGTCCGATGAGATCATCATCTTTTAAATACAACTGCAGATAAGGATTTACCCATTGAATCTGATGATTATGATCATATAGCAGAATACCCAGCGGCATCTTAATCATCGCTTCTTGTTCACTGCGTTTAATTCGGTAGGATAAGTTAATTGCAAAATTATTTGCATTACCGGCTAAAACATAGGTCCCATAAACAGCTACTGCTACTGTCAAAATGAAAATTAAGACTAGCGCCAACCCAAGAAGTGGATTCATAATCATCCCAATAATACTGCCAAATAATGACAAAGCCAAAATGATGATTAATGAAGCTGTTAACCGCGAATCATTAATAAATGCGGGTAATTCTAGCTTGCGTAAAAAATCTTTCATGAAAGATCCTTTCCTAAATTAGGTATAATACATCAATTTTCATTATACCTTATAAGGCATGTTTAAGAAAAAGAAAGAAAAAAATAACTTCAAATCATAATGACTTGAAGTTATTTTTGATTATGTTGAAAACTATTAGTCTTCAGCAACGAATGGTAACAAGCCCATAATACGAGCTCTCTTAATTGCGTTAGCTACCTTACGTTGGTTCTTTGCACTAGTGCCAGTGACACGACGTGGTAAAATCTTACCTCTTTCTGAGATAAAACGTTTCAACAGATCTACGTCCTTGTAGTCAACGTAGTCAATGTGGTTAGCTGCAATGTAGTCAACCTTACGACGACGACGGCCGCCTCTTCTTTGTTGAGCCATATCCCTAGGTCCTTTCTTTAAAGTCTATTTTTAGAATGGAAGATCATCATCTGAAATATCAATAGTATCACCTGAACCAGCAAATGGATCTTGCGGGGTATTTTGTGATGCTGTGTTATTAATAGATGAATTATTGTTCATTCCATTATTTGGTTGGAAATTGTTAGTGTTTTGTGCGCCAGCATTTCCATTATTTGGTGTGAAACCACCATTTTGACCACGGGCTTCACGATCCTTGCGTGATTCGAGTAATGAGAAGTTATCTACAACAACTTCAGTTACATATACTCTTTGCCCGTCTTTATTATCGTAACTTCTGGTTTGAATTCGACCATCAATTCCAACTAATGAACCTTTAGAAGTAAAGTTACAGAAGTTTTCTGCAGCCTTTCTCCAAATTACACAGCTGATGAAGTCCGCGCCTCTTTCGCCCTGAGCGTTTGAAAATTGACGATCAACAGCGAGAGTAAACGTAGCAACCGAAATTCCACTTCCAGTAGTACGTAATTCAGGATCACGTGTTAAACGGCCAACAAGTACAACTCTATTAATCATACTTATGTCCTCCCTTTCCTAAATCACGGTCTCAAACGATAAATTATTTGTCCAACTTAACAGTCATTGAACGCAATACAGCAGTGTCAATCTTTGACAAACGGCTAAATTCGTTAACTGCGTCAGCGTTTTCTGCAGTGAAAGTCATGATGTGGTAAGTACCTTCACGATACTTGTCGATTTCGTATGCAAAATGACGCTTGCCCCAGTCTTTGGATTCAACCATAGTACCACCGTTATCAGCGATAACCTTGTCGTAGTTTTCAACAAGGGCCTTCTTTGATTCTTCGTCAATATCAGGCTTGATGATGTAAGTTACTTCGTACTTAGTAGTTGCCATGGACTATTGCACCTCCTTCTGGACTATATGGTTCTTACTAGAATTAAGAACAAGGAGTAATGGAAAAATTATTACTCGCAATTTCTAATTCTAGCATATAAATAAAAAAATTACCAAACATTTTCACGTGATCCTGAGAGTTTTTACCCCTCTATATATTAAATACGCAAAAAACATCTGATAATTTTTTATTTTCTAATTATTTTTAGCTTTCTGAATCGACATTAGCCTTTACTTCATTTTCAGCTTCAATGATTTCCTGATTTTCCTCATTTGGAACAGTTGCCAAACTTGAAACCTTGCTATCATTGTCGACTCTGATCAAACGTACACCCAAAGTGTTTCTTCCTGTTTGAGAAACATCGTTGATCTTGAAGCGAATCATAATTCCATCAGTAGTAATAACCATGATGTCTTGACTACCATCAACAACAGTTACACCAGCAAGTGGACCATTCTTTTCGGTAATGTTGGTAGTCTTAACCCCTTTACCGCCGCGGCCCTTAACTGGGTATTCCTTAGCTGGAGTACGTTTACCATACCCTTTTTCAGAAATAACAAGTACTTCATCATCTGGCTTAATTACTTCTGAACCAACAACGTAGTCATTTTCACGTAAATTAATACCGCGAACACCAGCTGCCGTACGACCCATTGGACGAACGTCATTTTCGTTGAAGCAGACTGCATAACCCAAGTGAGTACCAATTAAAATGTTTTGCTTACCATCGGTAGTTAAAACATTGCTCAATTCATCGCCGTCACGCAAAGTTAAGGCGATCAAACCGCTGTTTCTGATATTTTGGAATTCACTAACATGGGTACGCTTAACAATTCCCATCTTAGTGATGAAGAACAAGTAGTTGTCATCCGCATTTTCAGGAATGTTAACAACCGTTTGAATCTTTTCACCCTTATCCAGTTGCAATAAGTTTACAATTGGCAAACCTTTAGCAGTTCTACCGTATTCTGGAATTTCGTAAGCTTTCTTAGAATAGATCTTGCCCTTGTTGGTGAAGAAAAGCAGCATATCGTGCGTGCTTGAGTAGATCAAATGCTCAGTGAAGTCACCATCTTGAACACCCATCCCCTTAATACCTTTACCACCACGGTTTTGGGTCTTGAATTCGGTAATTGGCATTCTCTTGATGTAACCATTATGAGTCAAAGTAAGCAGCACATTTTGCTTTTCAATCAAATCTTCATCTTCGATTGAAATTACTTCGCTTGCACCAATTTCAGTACGGCGATCGTCCCCAAAGCGCTTTTGGATATCAAGCAATTCATCGTAGATAATTTGATCGATTCTTTCAGGCTTAGCAAGAATATCCTTGTAGTCAGCAATCTTAACTTGCAAGTCTTCGTATTCAGCCTTAACTTTGTCGCGTTCCAAGCCAGTCAAACGAACTAAACGCATGTCCAAGATAGCTTGAGCTTGCTTATCATCTAAATCAAAGCGGCTAATCAATGAAGCCTTAGCGATGTCACTTGATTCACTTTGGCGAATAATGCGCACAATTTCGTCAATATGATCTAAGGCGATTAGTAACCCTGCCAAAATGTGAGCTCTTGCTTCAGCTTTAGCTAATTCGAACTTAGTTCTGCGAGTAACAACATCTTCTTGGTGGTCCAAGTAGTGTTGCAACATTTGCTTCAAGGTTAAGAAGTGTGGTGCACCATCAACAATGGCAACCATGTTCATTCCGAAGTTAGCTTGCATTTGGGTTTCTTTGAATAAATTATTCAAAACAACACTGGCACTAGCATCGCGACGAATATCAATGGTAATTCTCATACCAGTTTGGTCGGATTCATCCCGCACACCAGTAATCCCATCAATTGTCTTTTCACGAGCTAAATCAGCAATCTTCTTAACAAGTTCTGCCTTATTAACCATGTATGGAATTTCAGTAACAATAATACGTTCGCGACCATTCTTTTCGGTCTCAATGTTAGTCTTAGCGCGAACAACAATGTTACCTTTACCGGATTCATAAGCGCGATAAATTCCACCGCGACCCATGATAATCCCGCCAGTTGGAAAATCTGGACCAGGAATTGCCTTCATCAAGTCCTTTGTAGTTGCATCAGGATTCTTCATCAACATGTGAAGACCACTAATAACTTCAGTCAGGTTATGTGGTGGAATGTTGGTTGTCATACCAACAGCGATACCGTTAGCACCGTTTACCAATAAATTTGGAATTCTAGCTGGTAAAACTACTGGTTCGTTTTCAGAGTCATCGTAGTTTCTTTGCCAATCAACAGTATTTTTGTTAATGTCGCGTAACATTTCAACTGCGATTTTACTCATACGTGCTTCGGTATAACGCATTGCAGCTGGTTCGTCCCCATCGACTGAACCGAAATTACCGTGTCCATCAACTAACATGTAACGGTATGAAAAGTCTTGTGCCATGTGGGCCATAGCCAAATAAATTGAGGAGTCACCGTGTGGGTGGAATTTACCCATAACGTCCCCAACGATTCTGGCAGACTTCTTATATGGCTTATCAGGCATAACGCCCAATTCGCTCATTCCGTAAAGAATACGACGTTGTACCGGCTTTAAACCATCACGAACATCTGGAAGAGCACGTGCAACGATAACTGACATCGCATAATCCAAGAAGGAGCTGCGCATAACGTTAGTTAAGTCAACGTTCCGGATTCTACGATCTTGTGTTTGATTGTCGTTATCCATTTATTTCCTCCTAAGCATCCAAGTTTTCAACGTATTTGGCATTGTTCTGAATGAAATCACGTCTTGGAGCTACTTCATTCCCCATCAATAATTCAAAGACTTCATCGGCATCTTTAGCATATTCTGGGCTTACTCGATCCAATCTGCGGTTTTCTGGGTCCATTGTTGTTTCCCAAAGCTGTTCTGCAGACATTTCACCTAACCCCTTGTATCGTTGAACAACAGGCTTAGGACTTGGTTGCAACCCGCCTAGATAATCATGAAGTTCTTCATCAGTATCAAGATATTTGATTACTTTACCTTGACGAACTTGGTAAAGAGGTGGACGAGCAATATATACATATCCTTTTTCGATCATTGGACGCATGTAGTTGTAGAAGAGGGTCAAAAGAAGGGTTCTAATGTGAGCCCCATCGACATCGGCATCAGTCATGATGATCAACTTGTGGTAACGAGCTTTAGATACGTCAAAATCAGCACCAAAGCCAGTTCCTAAAGCAGTGAACAATGAACGGATTTCTTGGTTAGCTAAAATACGGTCCATTGACGCTTTTTCAACGTTTAAGATCTTACCTCTGATTGGCAAAATAGCTTGCGTCAAACGTGAACGACCTTGTTTTGCGGAACCGCCGGCAGAATTACCTTCGACGATGAACAATTCTGAAATACTTGGGTCATTACTAGTGTTATCAGCTAATTTACCTGGCAAGTTAGCAATTTCTAATCCTGACTTCTTACGAGTAACTTCACGAGCACGCTTAGCAGCAGTTCTAGCACGTTCAGCTAATTGAGCCTTTTCAACAATCTTACGGCCAACACTTGGATTTTCCATTAAGAAGCGGCTAAAGGTTTCAGCAAAAGCGCGGTCAACTGCAGTTCTAGCATCTGAGTTACCAAGCTTAGTCTTAGTCTGACCCTCAAATTGTGGGTTCGGGTGCTTAACTGAGACAACCGCAGTCATCCCTTCACGAATATCTTCACCTGAAAGATTATCGTCTTTATCCTTAAGGATCTTAGCCTTATGTGCGTAATCATTAACTACACGAGTTAAAGCAGTCTTAAATCCAGCTTCGTGCATCCCACCTTCATAAGTGTGAATGTTGTTGGCAAAAGTCATCAAAGTTGTCTTATAGCCATTTGTATATTGCAAAGCAACTTCAACGTTAATTCCTTCATAGTCACCTTCAACATAAATAGGCTCATCAAACAAGACTTCCTCAGATTTGTTTAAAAAGGCAACATATTCCTTAATTCCGCCTTCAAAGTGGAAGACGTCAGTTTCCGCAGTTTCCTTCCGCTTATCAGTAAATGTTAACTTCAAGCCTTTGTTTAAGAAGGCCAATTCACGGATTCTGTTCTTTAAGATTTTGTCATCAAAAGTAGTGGTTTCAGTAAAGATATCTGGATCTGGGTAGAAGTGAACGATTGTACCGTGTTCAGAAGGTGGCACCGTACCAACTTGTTTCATTTCGTCCTTAACACGACCATGATCAAAAGAAATAAAATATTTCTTACCATCCCGCATAACGGTTACGTCTAACTTAGTAGAAAGTGCGTTAACTACTGAAGCCCCTACACCGTGCAAACCACCGGAAACTTTATATCCGCCACCGCCGAATTTACCACCGGCGTGAAGAACAGTAAAAACAGTTTCAAGGGCTGGGCGGCCAGTCTTCTTTTGAATATCAACTGGGATACCACGACCGTCATCTTGAACAGTAACGCTACCATCTTCATTGACTGTTACTTCAATCTTAGTAGCATAGCCTGCTAAACGTTCATCGATACTGTTATCGATAACTTCCCATACCAAGTGGTGTAAACCTTGAGAACTAGTAGTACCGATGTACATACCAGGCCGTTTGCGAACAGCTTCAAGCCCACCTAAAACTTGGATTTGACTGGCATTATACTTGTCGGCTTCTTTTTCATATTTTTTCACCTGATCAAGCTTTTCATTTTGATTATCAGCCATTTAACTCTCCTCTTCTAAGCTAATCTTGCCGGATTTAATGTGATAAACCTTCGGTTGCTTAATTATTTCCCAGGAAATACCTTCCAAATCCGTGGTTGTAATAAACGTCTGTGTCTTACCATGAATATAATCAAGTAAGGCACTTTGACGCCCGTGATCTAATTCACTCATCACATCATCTAATAAGAGCAACGGATATTCATCCGTTAAATGATGTACTAGTTGGATTTCTGCCAATTTTACACTTAACGCAATTGAGCGTTGCTGACCTTGCGAAGCATAAAGATGCGCATTTTTGCCGTCCAATTTAAATTCAATATCATCGCGGTGAGGTCCTGACAAAGTTGTCCCCTTTTTGATTTCCATCTGCTTAGTCTTTTTGAAATTTTCTAAGATTTTTTGGTAAATCGTTTCGGTATCATCATCAACTTCAATTGACGCAACCGATGGATGATATGCTATCGCTAATTTTTCACTAGCTAAGCTGATATGTTCGTAAGCATCGCTAGCAGCATGACTTAAATACTCTAAAAATTTAAAACGGCGGAAAATAATTTCTGCCGCAATTCCTGATAATTGATCCGAAAGAACATCAAGAAAAACTTCATCTTTAGCTTGGCCTCGCGATAGCTGCTTTAAATAATTATTTTTCTGCAGTAATACCTGACGATATTTGCTAGCAAAATATAAGTATTCCGCATTCACTTGACCAAATTCTTGATCCATGAACCGTCTGCGCAGCGCTGGCGCTCCTTTAATCAAATCCAGATCTTCTGGTGAAAAAAGAATAGCATTCAACTGACCGACATACTTGGATAACTTGGCTTGTTCAACGCGATTAATCCAGACTTTCTTGCCCTTCTTTGTTATTAAGATGCGCAAGTCCAAATTAACTTGGCTTTTATGAATACGCCCCATGATGTTGGCAAATTCCTTATCAAAAGCAATTAATTCGCGATCGCTACTAGTTCTGTGCGACCGCGTTAATGCCAAGAAATAAATTGCTTCAAGTAAATTAGTTTTTCCTTGTGCGTTCTTTCCAATAAAGATATTTACATTAGGATCAAATTTTGTATCTATATTTGCTAAATTGCGATAATTTTGAACGATAAATCGATCCAAATACATTAAACTTACCGAAATTCGTATTGAACGCCAGCGACTTCGAGCTTGTCGCCTACGTGTAATTTCTTACCACGTCTATTTTCTGATTCACCATTCAAAATTACGGGATTCTCTTGTAGATACCATTTTGCTTGGCCACCAGAAGAAATGATGCTCTCTTCTTTTAAAAATTGACTTAGGGTAATATACTCGCCCTTAATTGCAAAATCTTTGATAGTACTCACCTTCATTGCTCTTTTTATTACATATACAATTATATTCGTTAATCAGACAAAAGACAAACTTAAGCGGCGTTTTAAGGCGTTTTGAGCGATTTTTTATCAAGTGTATCTGGTCATAGTGAAATACACTAAAAATAAATGGACGCTCTCTTAGACTACTCATATAAAAAACGCATCAAAAAAAGCCACCTAACTCGGTGACTTTAGTTTTGATTTTTTAGCTTAATTAGAAAGTTCTAACTGGAGTAATTAATTGGACGAATTCTACATCGTCTTTATTTGGTGTAACGGTGAATGGACGAAGTGGTTGGGTAAAGTTCATCACAACTGCATCCGTAACAGAAGCACGCAAAGCATCTCTTAAATAATCTGGGTTAAATGAAATATTCAAATTATTACCAGTAAGATTCTTGAAGCTAACTTCTTCTTCCACGTTACCAATTTCTGCAGAAGTACCAGTTAATTTAACTTTTTGATTATCGACATCAAGGTCTAAGTCAACAACATTGTTGCGACCTGCGTGAGTCAAAAGGCTGGCACGATCAAGTGCGCTTGATAATTCACTTAAGTCAAATTCAACACTAGTTGTGCTTTCAGTTGGAATTAAACGATCAGTATCTGGGTAATTTCCATCAAGAAGACGTGAGTAAAATGAAATGTTGCCAATTTGGCAAAGCATTTGGTTATCACCTGGCATTACTTTAACTTCAGGATCGGCTTCACCAATAATTCTTGATAATTCTTGCAAACTCTTACCAGGAATAATCAAATCGGTTTTAGTTTGAGGTCCGTTTTCTAAAGCAATGGTTCTTTCTGATAAACGGTGTGAATCAGTAGCTACTGCCTTAATTGCATCAGGACTAAAAGTGAAATGAACACCAGATAAGATCAAACGACTTTCTTGAGTAGCAACAGCGAATTGTGTTTCATTGATAATTTCACGCAAAACTTTACCGGTAATAACAAAAGAGGACTCGTCTGCAATTTCTGGAAGGCGTGGATAATTATTGGCATCCAAACCATTGATTGTAAATTCACTATTTTCAGATACGATTCTGGTTTGGAAACTTTCTCTTACTTCAAATGAGAAATCTTTACCCGGCAATTTCTTAATGATTTCACTGAAAAAGCGTGCTGGTAAAACGATTGAACCTGTAGATTCAACATTTAAATCTTCACTAACTGGAATCTTAATTTCAATAGAAATATCTGTATCGCTACCAGTCAAAACTAATTCTTCATCTGACAAAGTCAACTTAATTCCACTAAGAATTGGAATAGTTGCTCTAGATGAAATAGCTCGCATTACATTATTCAAATTTTCCAAAAATAAATTTCGGTTAATTGAGAACTTCATTTACAGCCTCCTGTTTCGAGTACGTTTTTCTTTTATATTAATTATATATTTTTTTAGTTAGTAGTAGTAGACCCTGTGATTTCTGTTGAAAACTATCAACAAGCTTAAAATAACGGAATTTGTCCGGTTGAAAAAATGTGTAAAAAACCAAAAGTTTTCCACAGTGGATAACTTTTAATGATCTAGCATTTGTTTCAAATCATAAATCGCAGATTTAATTTCTGAATCGGTTTTTATCTGTTGTTGGATCTTATCACATGCATGCATTACCGTAGTGTGATCTTTTCCACCGAATTCTTGACCAATTTTTGGTAAACTTGCGTCAGTTAATTCGCGAGACAAATACATAGCAATCTGTCGCGGAACAACGATTTGTCTAACTCGTTTTTTACCCTTCAATTCTTCGGTTGAAGTTTGGTAATAGTTAGCTACTACTTCCTGAATTTTAGAAATTTGTAAACCACGATTCTTTTGGACTAGTTTCAAATCAGCTAGAGCTTCGCGGGCCAAAGTAACGTTAATATCTTCTTTTTCGATAGTAGCGTGAGCTTGAACCTTGACTAATGCACCTTCTAGTTCACGAATGTTGGTGTCAACTTGTGAAGCAATGTAATCAAGCGTATTGTCGTCAATAGTTAGGCCTTCTGCTTCAGCTTTTTTGCGCAAAATTGCGATTCGAGTTTCTAAGTCAGGTGGCGTAATTTCAACTTGCAAGCCCCAGGTAAACCGTGATACTAGTCGCTCTGACAGATCAGGAATTTCTGTTGGCAGACGGTCACTGGTCATAACGATTTGTTTTTGATCGTTATAGAGCGTTTCGAAGGTGTGGAAAAATTCTTCCTGAATCCCTTCTTTTTTTGCAAAAAATTGAATATCATCAACTAACAGCAGGTCACAAGTTCTGTATTTTTCGCGGAATTGGTCCTGCGTTTTGTTTTTGATAGAGTTAATAAAATCGTTGACAAAAGTTTCACTTTGAATGTAAACAACCTTTGCATTTGGCCGCTCAGCAAGCATTTGATGGCCAATTGCTTGCATCAGGTGAGTTTTACCAAGCCCCACTCCACCAAAAATAAAGAGTGGATTGTAAAAACTTCCCGGACTGTCAGCAACAGCTAAAGCCGCGCCGGCAGCCAATTTGTTCCCTTCACCTTGAACGAAATTGTCAAAAGTATACTTGTCATTCAACTTTAAATCTTTTGCAAATTCATCTTGTCTAGGCTGAGCCAAGGGGCGCCGTGGTTCATGGCGCGGTTCAGGAGTAACAATTCTTTCTGGACCAGACTCTCCTTCTATTTGAAAAGTAGGAATAATTTCCATACCAGCATAGCCATATGCTGATTGAATTAATTCTGAAGAAAGATTTTTCTCCCAATATCCTTTGGCTACCGGGTTTTGAACTGCTATTTTTAGTTCGTGTGAATTTTTGTCAAACGAAATAGGTTTTGTGTTTTTGAACCAAGCATTATAAGCGACTTCATTGAAACGTTCGCGCATTTCGTCGTTAAAATGCTGCCAAAATTTATCGATATCGAACAAAATAAATTCCCCCAATAGTAAAAAGCAAATTTATTTTATCATTTTAGTAAAAAGTTTTCCACAAGCAAAAAATACTATTCCCAAATCAACAGCTTGTGGATAATAATTTTAATCTAGTTTTAATCGAGAGTGTGCATATTTAAATAGTTCTGGTTTTAAACAATAAATCTGTGGATTAAATATGTGATATTAACAATAGTTTAGCATAAATTTCGCAACCGTTATCCACATGCTGTGAATTCTTTTTTAAACAGCTTGTGGGTTGTGGATAAACTTGTGCAGTTTTATGTGGGAAGTGAATTGTGGAAAAATTTATCTATTTTTTATCCACACTTTTTTATTAAAAAATCTAGAACCTGTGCGGTTTTTTTGAATTTTTTCCTTGGTTTTTTTGACTAAACATGCTATTCTAGATAAGAAATTGTGCAGTTAGCACGAGTAAAAATGGAGGTGCAGTTTATGTCAACTAAGAGAACTTACCAACCTAAGAAGCGTCACCGTTCACGTGTTCACGGCTTCATGAAGCGTATGAGCACAGCAAATGGCCGTAAGGTTTTAGCAAGACGCCGCGCAAAGGGTAGAAAAGTCTTATCTGCTTAAACCACTGAAATCCCAGTGGTTTTTTTAGTCTACTAGAGTGGAATGAAACGTTTTGAGAAAGTCGTATCGAGTAAAGTCTGAAAAAGACTTTCAGAAAGTATTTAAAGATGGCGAGTCAGTCGCTAATCGAGCTTTTGTCATCTATAAAATAGAAAAAACAGAAAATAAACACTTCCGGGTGGGCATTTCTGTCGGCAAGAAAGTCGGGCATACGGCCGTCATCCGTAATCGACTTAAGCGTTACATTCGGGCAGTGCTTACTGAGTATAAAACGGAGATTGATCCGCAAATTGATTTCTTGGTAATCACCCGACCTTATGCTCGCAATTTTGACATGACTGAGGTACGTAAAAATTTAGTTCATGCACTTACCTTGGCTCACGTCATTAAAGAAGTGCCAGATGAAAATGAGGAAAAAGAGAGTGAAAGACATTCTGACTAAGAGAAATGTCAAACGTCTACTTGCTGCTTTAGCAGTGGTTTCAATTGCCGTTATTTTGACGGGTTGTTCTACAACTGGTTCTCAGCAAGTCGCACCAATTTCACATACTAGTGGAAATTGGTGGGATCGTTGGATTGTTTATTACGTATCTCAATTTCTGTTGTGGCTTGCCAAACTTCTAGGCAACAATTATGGCTGGACAATCATTGTCTTCACTATTATTGTTAGAATTATCTTGCTTCCTTTGAATGCTATCTCAATTAGAAGCTCATCAAAGATGCAACAAATTCAACCACAAATTACAGAATTACGTAAGAAATATCCTGGACGTGACACGGAATCAAGACAATTATTATCACAAGAAACAAATAAGCTCTACAAAGAAGCAGGTGTAAATCCATATACCGGATGTTTGCCATTGCTGATTCAGTTGCCAGTTATGTATGCTTTGTATCAAGCGATCTGGCGTACACCTGAATTGCAAAATGGTCATTTCCTATGGATGGACTTAGGTAAGCCTGACCCATACTATGTAATGCCTATCTTAGCGATGATTTTTACCTTTATTTCAACTTACATCGGTCAAATGTCCACTCCACAATCATCACAATCTTGGATGACCAAGATGATGACCTACGGAATGGCAGTGATGGTAGGGGTTATGGCTATTGGCTTCCAGTCCGCCATTACACTTTACTGGGTTATTTCCAACCTCTTCCAGGCAGTTCAAACATTTATCTTGCAAAATCCTATTAAATATAAGAGAGAGCAAGAAGCTAAGGCTGCGGAAGAACGTGAGCGTAAACGTCGAATAAGAAAAACTTACAAGCGTATAGGACGCAAGAAAAAATAAATATTTTAATCTAAAATCATTTTTAGATAAAGTAGTCAAAGTGCTTTATCCATCATGATCTATTTCATGGTGGCATAATGCACTTTTTTTATTGAAAAGGAATGAAGATTATGGCTCAAACTTTAACTGAATTCGATACAATTTCAGCAATCTCAACTCCAATTGGGGAAGGTGGAATCTCAATTGTCCGTACTTCTGGCGAAGATGCTATCAAAATTGTGAATGAAATTTTTAAGGGTGCCGATCTGTCCAAAGTTCCTACTCATACGGTTCATTACGGACATATCGTCGACCCTGCAACTGGTAAAACAATTGATGAAGTAATGGCAACCGTGTTTAGAGCGCCAAAGACTTTTACAAGAGAAGATATCGTTGAAATTAGTTGTCACGGTGGGATCGTAGTTACCAACCATATTTTGCAATTGATCTTGGCTCAAGGTGCGAGAATGGCTGACCCGGGTGAATTTACTAAGAGAGCTTTCGTTAACGGGAGAATTGATTTAACGCAAGCAGAAAGTGTCATGGATATTATCCGCGCCAAGACTGATAAGGCGCGTCAAGTCGCTGTAGGTCAACTTGAAGGTGGGCTTATGCACAAGGTAAAGGCTATGAGACAAGAAATTTTGGATACGCTTGCTAATGTTGAAGTAAATATTGATTACCCTGAATATGATGCTGATCAAGTTACTGCAAAGCAAATGGCCGATACTTCTAAAGACGTGATTAGTCAAATCGATAAATTATTAAAGACTGCTCAAGAAGGAACGATTTTGCGTAACGGCCTGGCAACTGCGATTGTCGGCCAACCTAACGTGGGTAAGTCATCTTTGCTTAATTATTTAACTCAAAGCGATAAGGCGATTGTAACTGATGTGGCCGGAACCACTCGTGACACACTAGAAGAATATGTTTCAGTAAAGGGTGTACCACTGAAGTTGATCGATACCGCCGGAATTCATAAGACTGATGACAAGGTTGAACAAATTGGGGTTGAGCGGTCACAAGCTGCACTGAAAAAAGCCGATCTAGTTTTGCTCTTAATCGATGGTAGTCAAGCACTTAGCGACGAAGACAAGGTTTTAATTAAAGCAACGCAAGATAAAAAGCGCATCATTATTTTGAATAAATTAGACTTAGGTCAGAAAATTACCGTAGATGAATTGAAAGAAAAAACTGGCAGTGAAGTTATCTCCACCTCAATTTTGCAAGAAAAGAATCTAGATGAATTAGAAGACTTAATTAAGAAACTCTTCTTCTCTGGAATTGAAAATTCAAATGACCAAATAATGGTTACTAATCAGCGTCAATCTGGCTTACTTGCTAAAGCTAAGCGCGAACTAGAGGATGTAGTTCAAGCAGTTAACGATGATATACCAGTTGATATTGCACAAATTGACTTTAACGGAGCCTGGGACACTTTGGGAGAAATCACCGGTGATAGTGCACCAGACGAATTAATTAACACACTCTTTAGTCAATTCTGTTTAGGAAAGTAGGGACAAAATGAAGACATACGATACGAACGAATATGATGTAATTGTTGTTGGGGCTGGGCATGCCGGCAGTGAAGCAGCTTTGGCTAGTGCTCACATGGGGTTAAAGACTTTGGCTTTAACAATCGGCCTTGATATGGTTGCTTTCATGCCATGTAATCCTTCTGTTGGAGGTCCTGCTAAGGGAATCGTTGTTAGAGAAATCGACGCTCTTGGCGGTCAAATGGGGAAGAACATTGATGCCAGCTACATTCAAATGAGAATGCTTAATACTGGTAAAGGTCCTGCAGTTCGTGCACTCCGCGCTCAAGCAGATAAGAATAAGTATCACGAAGTGATGAAGGATACGATTGAAAACACCCCTAACTTAACTTTGCGTCAGGCTGTGGTTGATCAATTGATCGTTGAAGATGGTGTCTGCAAGGGTGTAATTACTAATACCGGTGCAAAATACCATGCAAAAAGTGTCGTCCTTACTACGGGGACAGCCGCTCGCGGCCGAATTTTTATCGGTGAATTGAACTATTCTTCAGGTCCTAACAACACCATTCCTGCCATTAAGTTGTCAGAAAATTTGGAAAAATTGGGCTTTAAGTTACGCAGATTCAAGACTGGTACTCCACCACGCGTTAATGGAAATACCATCGATTTTTCAAAGACTGAAGAAGAACCAGGAGACAAGACTCCACGTCACTTTTCATATGAAAGTAAGGACGCAGACTACTTAAGAGATCAAATTTCTTGCTGGATGACATACACCAATCCTGTTACTCACGAAATTATTAATGAAAATCTTGATCGTTCACCGATGTTCTCTGGAGATATTGTCGGAGTAGGGCCTCGTTATTGTCCATCAATCGAAACTAAGATTGTTCGTTTCGCCGATAAAGATCGCCACCAACTTTTCTTGGAACCTGAAGGACGCGATACTAAAGAATATTACGTAGGTGATTTTTCTACCTCAATGCCTGAAGAAGTTCAGTTAAGAATGCTCCACAGCGTTGCGGGACTTGAACATGCAGAAATGATGCGTCCAGGATATGCGATCGAATATGACGTAATTGATCCATGGCAACTTAAGCACACTTTGGAAACTAAGAATATTAAGAATTTGTTTGCGGCAGGGCAGATGAATGGTACTTCTGGTTATGAAGAAGCTGCAGGTCAAGGTTTAATTGCCGGAATTAATGCGGCTTTGAGAGCAAAAGGGAAGCCTGGCTTTACTTTGGGTAGGGATGAGGCCTATATCGGCGTATTAATTGATGACTTGGTAACTAAAGGAACTAACGAACCATACCGTCTTCTTACCTCTAGAGCAGAATACCGCCTGATTTTGCGTCATGATAACGCTGACTTGCGTTTGACCCCATACGGTCATGAATTAGGTCTTATTTCTGATGAACGCTACGCAGAATTTGAAGATAAGAAACAGGCGATTGCCGAAGCTCGCGAAAAACTCAGCAAGATAACTATTCACCCTAATGAAGAAGTTCAAGAGTTCTTGAAGAGTGTGGGCGAAGACAAGTTGAGCGCAGGACTCAAGGCAGACGTCTTCTTGCGTCGTCCTCGTGTAACTATTAATGATATTGAAAAATTGACTGGCGAAACTATTTCTGAAGATCGCTACGTTAAGGAACAAATCGAAATCAATATTAAGTACGCTGGCTACATTAAGAAAGAACAAATCAGAATTGATCGCTTGCACCGTCAAGAAGCTAAGCGTATCCCAGCTGATATTGATTACAACCAAATTGAAGGTTTGGCTACTGAAGCAAGACAAAAGTTTGAAAAGATTAGACCAGAAACTTTGGCACAAGCTGAAAGAATTTCAGGAGTTAACCCAGCAGACTTGGCTATTTTGAGTGTGTATATTCAAAATGGTCGCTACAGTAAAGTGAAATAATAGCATTGAAAGTTCTCTTTTATCATTTGATAAAAAGAGGGCTTTTTTTATTAAAATAAAAAAATTTTTGTCTATATAAAATTTTAAATATATTGTAAAAAATGACCTAAAAAATCCACTTTGGTAATTCGTTCACATATAAAAGCGCTATCGTATCTAAATCATAATAAAACACTTATACAAGTTTGTGAATTCACATTCTTGCAAAAACGTTTACATTGCTGATGCAAAGCCGATAAATAACATTTGTAAATGTGAAAAAATATGTTTTAATAGTCTATGAGAGAAATGATTATTTAAGGAGATGCACTTAATATGACAAAAATTAATGGTTCAGATGCAATGTTCCAAGTTTTATACGATTGGGGTATTGATCACGTTTATGGTTTCCCTGGTGGTTCATTTGACTCAACAATGAACGCTATTCACAACTGGAAAGATAAGATCAAGTTTATCGAAGTACGTCATGAAGAAGCTGGTTCTTTAGCAGCTTCTGCTGAATACAAGCTTACTGGCAAGGTTGGTGTCTGCTTCGGTTCAGCTGGTCCTGGTGCTGCTCACCTCTTCAACGGTTTGTACGATGCTAAATTCGACAAGACTCCAATGGTAGCTATCGTTGCTAACGTACCAAGCAGTCGTCAAGATATTGACTTCTTCCAAGCATTTGATGAAGACAAGTGGTTCTTAGACGCAAGCGTATGGTGCCGCCAACCAAATACTCCAGAACAACTTCCAATCTTGATGGATGAAGCTATTCGTCAAGCTTATGAAAGAAAAGGTCCTGCAGTTTTGATCGTGTCAAAGGACTTCGGTTGGGACAAGATCGAAGATAACTTCCGTGTTAACAAGGATGTTCACCCAGAACCAAATTACGCTGCTCCAACTAAGACTTCAGTTGAAGAAGCAGTTAAGCTTTTGAAAGAAGCTAAGAACCCAGTTGTTTACTACGGTAATGGTGCAAAGCATGCTGGTGCAGAATTAAAGGAATTTGCTGAAAAATTCAAGACTCCACTTCTTTCATCATACCTTGGTAAGGGTGTAGTTGAAGATGACTTCCCAGCATATATGGGTACTATTGGTCGTATCGGGCCAAAGGCTGCTAACGAAATTCAAGGTCACACTGACTTGGTAGTTTGGGTTGGTAACAACTCACCATTCTCAGTATTATGGTTCCCAAAGGATGCTAAGGTTATCCAAATCGACACTAACTCAGCAATGTTTGGTAAGCGTCACTCAGTTGATGTTGCAATGCTCGCTGACTCAAAGAAGGCTCTTCGTGCATTAATCGATGCAGGTGAAGAACGCACTGAATCACCACTTTACAAGGCTTCAATTGCTGACCGTGAAAACTGGGATGCATGGCAAGCAAGCTTCAAGGACTCAAAGGAAAGTCCAGTTCGCCCAGAACCAATTTGGGATGTAATCAACAAGGAAGCTGCAGACAATGCTGTCTTTGCAATTGATGTTGGTAATGTAAACATGGATCACGTACGTTTACTTAAGATGCACGATGACCAACTCTGGACCACTTCAGGTCTTCACGCAACTATGGGCTACGGTGCACCTGCTGCTTTAGTTGCTGCAACTGTTTACCCAGACCGTGAAGTATGGCAATTAGCCGGTGACGGTGGTTTTGCAATGATGAACCAAGAACTCTTGACGATGGCTCGTTACAACATGCACGTTTTGAACATTGTCTTCACTAACGAAACTCTTGGTTATATCCAAGCTGAACAAGAAGACGAATCAAACCAACCATTATCAGGTGTTATCATTCCAGATAACGACTGGGCAAAGGTTGCTGAAGGTATGAACGTTAAGGGTGTAGTTGTTCGTACCAAGGAAGAATTTGAAAAGGCAGTTAAGGAATGGAAGAAGATGGATGGCCCAATGCTCATCGACATCAAGTACACTCACGAAATGCCTTACTCAACTGAATTGAACAGCCTTGACGATCCAGCCTTCGTCAAGAAGTATCAAGCAGAAGACTTGAAGCCATTTAGTTACTTTGCTGAAAAGTATGGTATGGAAACTGATGCTGCTACAGGTGCATCTCAACATGAAGAAGAAGTAGAACCAGAAGATCCAGAACCAGATACTGTTTCAGGCGCTTCACAACACTAATTCTGCTTGATAAACAAAACTTATAAAAGCGAAACCTTTTAGGTTTCGCTTTTTTTGTTGGTTGCTCGTATAATAGAAAATGACTATATAGATGGAGGAATTAAAAAGATGCAACAATTTGGCGTTATTGGTTTATCCGTTATGGGTAAGAACCTCGCTTTAAATGTAAGAAATCATGGCTTCTCAGTTTCTGGTTTTAGTATTGATAAGCCAGAAGTTGATGCTTTTGCAAAATATGAAGATGATAAATTAAAGCCATGCTATACATTAGAAGACTTTGTTAACTCACTTGAAAAGCCACGTAAAATTTTGATCCAAATTATGGCAGGAAGACCTGTTGATCAAGTTTTACATAATTTGCTCCCACTTTTGGATAAAGGCGATATTGTGATTGATGGTGGTAACTCAAATTATCATGATACTAACCGCCGTTACCACGAAATGGAAGAACATGGTATTCACTTTATCGGTATGGGTGTTTCTGGTGGTGAAGAAGGAGCATTGAACGGACCAGCTCTTATGCCAGGTGGGGATGAAGAAGCTTATAAGGAAGTTGCTCCAATTCTTGAAGCCATCGCAGCTAAGAACAAGGAAGGTAAGCCATGTGTTAGTTACATGGGTCCTGAAGGTGCTGGTCACTATGTAAAGATGGTTCACAATGGTATTGAATATGCTATTATGCAAGAATTCTCAGAAGTATACAACTTGCTTCGTGACGTTGCGCATAAGAGTAATGAGGAAATGTCAGAAATTTTTGACGAATGGAACCACGGTGTAGTTGAAGCTTATTTGAGTGAAATTACGTCAAAGGTTTTGGCACAAAAAGATGATCTTACACCAGATAATATTATTGACCATATTTTAAATGTTGCTTCATACAAGGGTACTGGTAACTGGACTCTTGAAGATGGTGTAGCTCTTGGCGCTCCAGTAACTGTTATTGCTGAAGCAGTTATGGCACGTTTCATGAGTAAGCAAGCTCATGATGCTCTTAAGAGTGGTATCAAGCCTACTAAGTTTGAATACAAGGGTGAAATTCCAGATAACTTAGTTGATGAATTCGGAAAGACTTTACAATTAGCACAAGCTGTTGCTTATGCACAAGGCTTCCAAGAATTAACTATGGCTGCTAAGGCCTACAATTGGGACCTTAGATACAAGTCAATTGCTCAAGGCTGGGAAGCAGGATGCATTATCCGTTCCGCAATGCTTAAGGATATTGAAGATGCCTATTCAAAGGACAAGGAAATTATTAACTTGTTTGAAGATGGCTACTTTAGAGACTTAATGGAAAAGAACCTCCCATCTTTGAGAAAGTCAGTTGAATTTGCCACTAAGGCTGGCGTACCAACTCCAACGTTAAGTGCTGCACTCAATTACTTGGAATCAATCTTCAATCCTAGCTTGCCACAAAACATGATACAAGGACAACGTGACTACTTCGGTGCTCATACTTACTTCAGAAATGATCGTGAAGGTGTCTACCACACTGAATGGTACGAAGAAAAATAATGTGTTACACGTGTAACAGAAGAACTTCTTGATTGAAGTTCTTTTTTCTACCTAATATTTATGACTTATGCAAGTAAATTACATAATTACTCACTTGCTGTGTCTTTAATCGCAATCTCAGAATCAATCCCTAGTCTCTTTAAGATTTTCTCTGGTTACTTAGCATATAAAACTCACAAAAAGTTCAGAAATATCTTCTTAATGGCTGTAGTAAGATTTGTTCTCTATGCAATTGTTGGATTCTTATTTGTAGCTAAAGTTTCAGATTGGACCTTAGTTCTTGCAGTTGTTGTAATCAATTTCTTCTCAGATACTTTTGGTTCTTACTCAAGTAGTTTAGTATCACCATTAATTGCAGATATCGTTGACAAAGAAGAATTTGGTGAAGCTGAAGGATTCACTAGTGGTGTATCAGAAGTTATCAATATGATTGCTTAATTTGTTGGCTCAGGCTGACTTTTGTTCATGTCTTACTCTAACTTAGCATTTGTTAACGCATTTACATTCTTAGCAGCAGGTATCTTATACGCTAGTGTCGGTTTAAGACATAAAAAGAACGGTAATGATCTAGAACCCCAAGAAGTTAATGATCAAAAATTCGTTGCAACCATGAAATCTTCATATACACAAGCTAAGAAGGCATCAGGATTGTTAACAATCATTGGTGTTCTCTCTCTTATTAATGGTGTATTAGGTGCAATGAGCGCCTTAATCCCAATCGTTATGGCAGGACACAAGACAACTATGTTAATCAGTAGTTACAGTTTCACTATGGCTGTACTGGGTGTTGTTGTTAGTTGCGATGCCGCATTAGGAAGTATGTTTGGTCCTCAATTGTTCAAGAAAGTATCAGCTTTTACAATGACTGTTGTTGCCTGTGGTCTTAGCATATTGACTACCCTTTCAGCAATTACTGCTCATATTTACGTTGTATTACCATTCTTCTTTCTTTTAGCAGCAAGTGCCAGCATTACTTTTATCAAGTTATCTCAATGGTCAGTTAACACTGTTGAACGTAAAATCTTAGCTTCTACAGTAGGTATGCTTAACACTTGTGTAATGGTAGCTTATCCTATTATGACTACTATCTTCACTACAATATCAGGTGCAAGTGATGCTAGATTTGCTTTAATCGCATTACTCTCCGTAGAAGCAACTGTTTTATTGGTAACGGTACGAATGAGTATTAAAGTTAAGAAATCATAAACCAAAATTGCATCAACTGCGAAAGTTAGCGATTAATTGATATTGTAATGTTTAACTTTTCAAAACTTTCTATAAATTATTTCTAATTAAAAAATCCTACTATAACGAGGTATATATCAATACCAAATTTTATAGTAGGATTTTTAATTTCAAGAATATAGCAACAAAAAAAGGTGTATGGATCAGAACCACACACCAAGTTTAACTTATCAAGAAGGTGATAAACATAGAAACCTTTTTGCTAGGGCGCTTGGCTGGGGTGTACTACCAATACACCGAATCGGCGCCCAAAAGTGTCTGGTTACCAGCCGTCAAGATTAACCAATAATTATCTTGTCGTATAAGGTAATTATAACATGAATAGGCGCAAAGAAAAGGCTTCTACTCTTTAGTAGGAGTCTTTTTGATATCTTCAACATAAAATAAACATGTGTTTGACAAGAACTAAAGTTCGTGATAAAGTTACATTAATCTCAAACTTATAACTAATAGCAAAAAGCAACTGAAAAATAGTAGTTGGCTAGATTACTATAGTTTTGGCTAGAGATCAAATTCATTGTTAACAGTTACTTAGCGGTAATGGAAAAGTACTGTTAATAAAAAAAAAAAAATATTTCATATCAAGTAGTAATAAAAAAGACAGGCTCAATTTGCCTGTCTTTTTTGATTATCCTCTATAGAAATAAGTTGGTAAATTCTTATTTACTTTTACATTAATTCCATAAATCCAATTATCTGTTCCTTTAATATGATAAATAGTTTGTAATCCATTAAAAGATCCTGATGCAGAAGCTATAGCATCACCTCTTAACCCATATTCTTTTCTGTCAACAGTAAATCTAGTGCCGTTAGGTACCTTTTTAACCAAAATTGCATTATCGTGATTATCAAATTCATATATTGAAGCAACTTTGTTATAACTTACGGAATTAACGACTGCTGTCGCCGTTTCTCCTGTACCAGTTGGTGTAGGAAGATTATCAATATTACTACCTATAATTGCCCCAAGATTGTAGGATTTAACATATTGCTTGGCTGCTGGTGAATTACCAATATTAAAATAATGTTTACCATTTTTAAATTTTAAAGATGATCCATAGGTAGTAACGGTTTGACCCTTATAAAGTTTCCATGCACCATTAAATGATGTTCTACGGTTTGAGCTGCTGTAAATATAGGTATTATGGGTAACTTTTCGTTTTACACCATCTACATTAGAAGGATTAATGTATTGATTCTTATTTGCAACTTTATAATATTGTTTCCCATTAATTGAAACAGGTTTATTTTCTAAATACACGTCTGTATAAGCATTGTAGTATTTTCCAGTATTATTACCATTTTTATCATAAATAATAGATTTACTTACGATAGTTTTTAATATTGTATTTCCACGAACAAATACATTGTCTGTAGTTGCTGCATTAACCAAATTTATTTTTTCTTCTGTAACCAAGAAGAAAGCAAGTAATGTTGTAGAAAGCATTAATGCCACTTTTTTTGTTTTCATGTTTTTACCTCATTTCTGATAATTGTGATTGTACATCATTACAGATCTGAAATACTTCGCCACAATTTAAAAAATTTTGCTTAAAAAGCAAAAAGTCGATAAATCGACATTAGAAATGTGATTTATCGACTTCTATGATATAACGTCTAAACGATTAATACCATGACAACTTATAGATTGTGCTGTAATCAGTGTATGATACATATGTACCATCAGATTTTTTCTTCTTAATGTGATATGCAACAGTTAAGTAAGCATTATTTGAATCAATTGCTTGGATTCCTTCAACTTCAGTATGCCGACCAGTATGTGGTTGGTCAATCACACCAGATGCACTTAAGTTCACATTTGTCCATTGATTTTGATCATATCTAGCATTAGCCGGAATTACCAAAATTTCTTTATGGAAAGTATTTCCCTTAGGAAATGCACCAGTACGAGTATTAATTATTGGTGCTTTTTGGCTAGAAATAAAGACGTTATTATCATTATCAATGTCAAAACCTTGAAGTGAATGTAAAACATAACTGGTATCATTAACGTTATTTGAAAATAACTTCTCAATAACGAATGAATCAATAATCTCATTTGATTCGATTTTACCAATATCAAAATAACGATGAGCTCCATCATTATTTTGAACGCTGTCAAGAGCATTATTAATTGCTGATAGGTTGTAAATTGTAAAGTATCCCTTACCATTACTATCAACAGTTACCAATAGAAACTTAGTGTGATCAGGAGAAACAGCTGCTTCCGCACGTACTAGACTTCCCGTATATGAAAGATTACCAGCACGATCAAGGTGTGCTAGACGTGGAAAATCAAAATGAGTATCATGGTAACCACCATTATTCTTAATATTTACACGTGCAATTTGGATTGCCCAACCATTGCTTGATTTAGTACCAATAAACCAATTATTTGGACCTGCATATGACCAAGTTTGAGTGTGTCCAGCAGCAGTACCGTGCAAATCTAAAATTTGAGTAAATGCTCCGCCTGACTTACTTCTACGTAATACATAAGTGCTTTGTGCATTATCACGTAATTGTAAAGCATAGACATATGCTGAGCCTACATCACCTTTTTGTACCACTGAGTGGTGACCTACATTTAATGAAAATTCTCCATTATTTGAAACGCTTGATGTTTCATACATAATAAAAATACCTCCGAAAAAAATTAATTATTAAAACTACTTATCCTGAGCTTCATCAGTA
>NZ_AZFM01000023.1 GCF_001434335.1 Lactobacillus kalixensis DSM 16043 | reverse complement strand
GATTTGACTCTTTTTCATTTACTTTTTAACTTACCGCAAAAAATTATACACTTAGTTGTTCGTGTAATAAGGATGAGAGAATACTGATTGTCTAGGACGTTTAACGATATCACCAGCATAAATGTAATAATTTGTTCCCTTAATGTGATATGTTTCAGCATATTTATTCTCAAATCCTGCGGTATCATCTACAATTAACTTTGTGTTTTTGGGTAATGTAATTGCATTCTCTACTCTATCTTTAGAAACCTTTTTCAATGCATAGATATGCTTTTGATTAATATCTTTAGGATCTTTTGTTATAACTGTTGCTTGATTAGTTGATAGGGGATTTGCTTTATGTGCATAAGTTGTAAGAAGTTCTTTACTATAGATAGAATCGACATTAATACACTTGATATATCTGTTGTAGCCGATTTTATAATATTCTTGATTATTCATTGTTGTATACGGTAGCCAATACAGAACAACAATTTGATTACTATAAAAATTTTCTACACCGGTTGAAGAAGTAATATATCTAATATAATATCTCTTTGCAGAATTAATTTGTTTTAGTTTACCAGGTGCTGTAATAGCTTTATTTTTCTTAATATAGTTACCTTTACCATATAGGCGAGCACCCTTGTTGTTATATACATATGCATTATGATTTAGATACAATTTCACCGTATCTGTACTAGATGCATTAGCTGGTTTTATTACAAAAATGAATAGAGCAGCAAATAGAATGAATGCTGATGAAACGGAAATTTTTTTCTTAGTAAACATGTGAAATACTCCTTTCAAGCTCTAAGATAATTATAAAGTAAAAAATAAGGTAAAAAAATGATTGTAGAATCAAAAAAGAAATACAAAATACAAAAAGAGTCCTACGAAACAAACCGTAGAACTCTTTTATTTTCTATTAAATTCTAACTCATCACAGTAGTTAAGATCGCACCAACCAAGATCAATGCTAACCCGATCAAAGTAAAGGCATAACCCTTCTTACTCTTTCTTTCGTGCAAGAAGATCATCCCTCCCAGAGTTGAAATCACAACTGACAATTGTGATACAACAAAGGCAGTGTTAACACCGTTATCCTTAACTGACATGATGTATCCAAGTGCTGCAATTGAGAAGATGAACCCAGCAAGTAAACTTTGCCAGCTGCTCTTAGCCTTCAATTCGCCCAATTGCTTGGTAAACAGCATGTAGATAAGAACTGCAAGTACCATACCAACAGATTCTGGGAAGAAAATTCCAAGACCTGAAGCAGTCATTGCCTTAGGAATTGCGTTGTACACAATGAAACCTAAAGTGGTGCAAACCAGCATAATAATAGTACCAACTTGGTTACTTTCAGTACCTTCACTAGTATCCTTATCAGAAAATGAAGTGAAAATCGCACCAATAATTAACAAGGCAATTCCAATGAATCCCCACAACTTAGCTGAGCTTCTGCTCCATTCACCAAAAATCACAACCCCAACAAGCGAAGTACCAATTAACTGCAACCCAGTTGAAATTGGCATTGTTTCAGATACACCAACTTTAGCATAACCAATGTACTGACCCAGTTGACCAATTACCCAGAATGCCCCAGCCAAGGCTGCTAACCAGAAGGTCTTTGCATCAAGATCAGCTTTGATAAATGGCAAAGTAATTAAACCTACAATCAAAGTACCTACAGTAGTACCAAAAATTTGGTTAGTTGGTTTCCCGTCAATCTTTGCGACAGCTAATGGCAAAATTCCCCATGCCAATGCTGGGATCAACATATAAACAATATTCATAACTTTTTATCTCCCTAATCAATATCTAAAAGTAAGTGATTTAAGTATTTTAGCGTTTTCATCCCGTTTAGGTCAAGCATTTTTATTCTCTTTCTTTTTTACAAATTTGTAAAATATACTATTTGCAGCAACTATTGATGCAATAATTCGTATTTACAAAATTGATCGAGAGTGATAGAGTAGGATAGTTGTTTTAAAATCGTAGAAACACGAACATTTACTTTTTTGGGGAGAAAAAATGAATTTTATTACTCGTTATTTTCATCTTGATGAATACAACACTTCCGTCAAGACTGAATTCTTAGCCGGACTTACTACTTTCATTAGTATGTCCTACATTCTTTTCGTTAACCCTAGCGTCTTAGGTGCCAGCGGCATGGACACTGGCGCTGTCTTCACTGCAACCGCCTTAGCCAGTGCTCTTGGTACTGCAATCATGGGGATTGTTGCTAACTATCCAATTGGTGAAGCACCTGCTCTTGGGATTAACGCCTTCTTTGCTTACACCGTCTGTGTCGGAATGCACGTTTCTTGGCAAACTGCTTTGGCCAGCGTATTCGTAGCTTCAATTATCTTTATCTTGATTACCTTATTTAAGTTACGTGAAAAGATCATTGATTCGATTCCAGCTGACTTAAAGTTTGCAATTTCATCAGGTATTGGCTTGTTCATCGCCTTTTTAGGCCTTCAAAACGGTAAGTTAATCGTTGCAAACAAGTCAACCTTGGTAGGTCTTGGTTCACTTCACGATCCTCTTGTTTGGATCACTATCTTCGGTTTACTTGTGACTGTCATCTTAATGATCTTGAACGTTCCTGGTGCGATTTTCATCGGAATGGTCCTTGCCGCAATCTTTGGTATCTGTACTGGTGAAATTGCTTTGCCACACAAGGTCATCTCAACTGCACCAAGTTTGGCACCAACCTTTGGTCAAGCAATCTTCCATATTAAAGACATTAATTCTGTTCAAATGTGGGTGGTTGTCTTAACATTCTTGCTTGTTACCTTCTTTGATACTGCTGGTACTTTGATCGGTCTTGCTCAACAAGCTGGTTTCATGAAGAACAACAAGATGCCTCGTGTTGGTAAAGCTTTAGCTGCCGACTCAAGTGCGATGGCCGTTGGTTCAATTCTTGGTACCTCACCAGTTGGTGCCTTCGTTGAATCCAGTGCCGGTATTGCCGTTGGTGGTAGAACTGGTTTAACTGCAGTCTTTGTTGCTATTTTCTTCTTAATTTCAATGATCTTCAGTCCTCTTTTGGGTGTGTTCACAAGTCAAGTTACCGCCCCAGCATTGATCATCGTTGGAGTCTTAATGGCACAAAACACTGCACACATTCACTGGAACAAGTTAGAAATTGCCGTTCCTTCATTCTTAATCATCTTGGGGATGCCACTTACTTACTCAATTTCTGATGGTTTGTCATGGGGAATGATTACTTACCCAATTTGTATGCTCGCTGCTAAGCGTGGTAAAGAAGTCACTCCGATGATGTGGGTATTATTCTTCGTCTTCATCATCTTCTTGTGGGTATTAAATTATTAGAATTAAACTATTCAAAAAAATCAGCTTTGATGATACGGCTGATCTTTTTTCATCTGTATTTTAAAATCACCATAAATTAACAAATTTTTTCAAGTTTTAAAAAACAAGGCTTATTTTTGTAAGCCTTGTTTTTCTTATTCTTCTAATATAATTAAATAACATTTATGAAAACAGGTATGAAAATAGCTCTTTAAAAGCAAAATTTTTTTGTTATAATCTCAAATATAACCTATACGATACATGATTTATAGCAATTAACAGCATTTAACTATATTTAAACATATTATAGAGGCGTAAAAATGATTAATAACAAGCGATTCTTAATTACGCTAGATTTATTTCTAACTATTATATTTCCTGCTTTTTTAATTAGTTTTTCTTTTACTTTCTCACAAAGCGTTAGAGTTGGTATGTTTTCTATTCTACTACTAGCTTTACTCTCAGGAATCATTATTCCAAACTACTTAATCAGCTGGTTAGTTATTATTTTAACTACGTTTGGAATTGCATTTCTACTTATTGGCTACGTAATTATGCCTAATTCAGCCAAACTTTGCTTAATTTTAGCTTTCCCAGTTGAAGCCAGCTTAGTTTCAGTTATCACTAATTACGTCATCCATTGGAAACACGAAGTTACTAACTTCAAAGACGCTAAGCGCCTAATTAATCATTACGATCTACACTTGAAGTTACAAACCGAATATAACGCTATTAAGTTCTTAAACCACGAAATGAACTTAATTCGTAAAAATCCGGACTATCACCTTTCAAGTAAGATAACTCTTATCAGTTGGGCTAATCACCAACAATTTGAACAATTTAATCATGATCAACACGCTGACAACTTACTTCAAATAGCTAAAATCTTAAAAAACACTCGCTTAGCTAGTGAATTCATCTATTACTTGGGTAACGCCACTTTTGCTATTATTTCTCCAAATATTAATGAAGAAGTTGCTAAAAAAGTTGATAACACCACTTTTACTAAATTACAAATTCTACCTGCTCCATTGCCGCAACACTTGAAGTTTGCTTCTGAAAGAATCTCAAATGACAATATCAAAAACTATCGGAATGCCAAAGCCATATTCAAGCACTTAAAACGGGAATTAGAGACCGATTTAATTACCGAGTATTTAATCAAGGACGGTACTCATGAATAAGTGGTTTTACTTTCTATCAATTTTAATTTCGCTTATTTTTTTAATTTGTTTTGTTGTCATTTTTTACTGCTCACTTAATATCTACCTCAATGTCGAAAAGACGATGACACATAACAAAGCTAAAAATACTACTAAGAAGGATTGATATGTCTGAATTTTTACAAATAGCAACCCTTATTTCTATCTGGTTATCTTTATTAATCAGTCTGTGTACCTTGACTGGTGCAACTGCGTTTTGGATGAAGCACAGTAAGGTTCGAGTCCAGATTGCGCCGCTGAAACGCTATCCAAAAGTTACGCTTGTTGTGCCTGCTCACAACGAAGAGGTAGTAATTGGAAAAACAATGCGAGCCATTCTGAATCTTAACTATCCAACTAGCCAATTAGAAGTGCTGCTTTTTGCTGATAATTGCCAAGATAACACCGCTAAAGAAATGCGTAAAGTAATGCGGGAGCACCAATATCATGGCCGTCAGGTTAAAATTATCGAAAGAACTGGTAGCGGCGGTAAAGCCGGCGTTCTAAACGATGCCTTAAAAATTGCCAATGGCGAATATATTGGTGTTTATGATGCTGATGCGATGCCAGAAAAGAATGCACTTTATTTTTTAGTAAAAAAAGTTTTGGAAAAACCGGACATGTACATGGCATCTTTTGGTCGCAATAAAACGCGTAACGCCGAGCAGAATTTTTTAACCCGCTGCATTAACCAAGAAATCGTTGTCACTCAACGTATTCAGCATTGCGGGATTTGGCATTTATTCAAGATCGGCCGCATCCCTGGCACAAATTTCATCATCAATACAAATTACGTTAAGTCCATCGGCGGTTGGCGTAACGGTGCCCTAACCGAAGACACAGATATTTCATTCAAAATTATGGGCTCAGGGAAATTAATCGCTCTAGCCTACAACTCAGAAGCTTTTCAACAAGAACCTGAACGTCTTAAGGACTATTACTTTCAACGGCTACGCTGGGCAAAAGGGAATTATGAAGTAGTTATCAAAAACTTCACTCACATTTTCGATCACACCAACTGGCGGGTTAAACTGGAAACTTTCTATTACTCTTGTACCTTCTTCTGGTTTAACGCCGCAATCATTTTATCCGACATTTTCTTCATTTCTAATCTTTTTGCTCTCCTACTTCATATCTGGAACCCAGCAATCGTCTTACCGTTCACAATTACTTCAACCAATGTCCTTCTAGCACAAGTCTTACTATTTAATTGGTTGTTAATGATCATGTTGCATATCTTACAGATCAATACCGCAATGGCAACGCAATACGGTCAAGCTACTACCAAACAAATCTGGCTAGCATTAGCATCATACTTTACTTACTCACAATTATTTATTATCGTTTCTGTTCATGCCGTTAGTTCTGTTACCTTGGATCGAATTTTTCACCGAGATGGTACTAAATGGGTTAAAACGAAGCGCTTTTCAGATTAGGAACCTGTGATCAATGAAAAAAAGAAAAATTTTTACTATTTTTACGTTAATCATTGTCATCTTTATCGGAATACTGTTGTATGTTCGGATCAACAATAATAAAGAAATCCCACATGATTTTTATACGCAATGGCGCCAAAATTACGTGGAAAAAGATTCAAATAGTGCCTTTGTTAACGCTACTCCGCAAAAATTATCGGCAACCGCTCTTTCTGAAGCACAAGGCTACGGGATGATCATTACCATGATGGCTACGCAGAAAAATTGGGCCAACCGAACTGATTTCAACCATTTGTTCAAATTTTATCTAAATCATCGCACAATTATTAATAAGCACCAGACACAGCTAATGAGCTGGAAACAAGTTGAAAAAGGCAAACAGATGCAAAATCGAGCTAACAGCGCTACTGACGGTGATCTGCTTATTGCCTATTCCTTATTTTTAGCAGCGAAAAAATGGCCAAATCATCCTGAATATCGTACTCAAGGATTAAAAATCGCAAATGATATCTTAAAATACGATTATAATAGCAAAAATCACGTTTTAACTGTTGGAAATTGGGCTAATTCTAAGTCCAAATATTATAATTTGATCCGTTCGTCTGACATCATGCCGTTTATTTTTACCGCTCTTTATAAAGAAAGCCATGATAAGCGCTGGCTTGCGATTAATAACCATATGCTTAAAGCTTTATCGCAATTAAGTAAGCAGCACAAAACAGGCCTTATCCCAGATTTTGCAGTGATTAAAGATGGCTATGCAAAACCGGTTAAGGCCCATTATGTTGCTACTAGATATGATGGCGACTTCAGCGATAACGCCTGCCGAATTCCAATGAATTTGGTATATGCAAATACTGCAAAAACAGACCGAATTGTAAAAAAGATGCTAAACTTTTTCGACAAACAATCTACAATTACTGCCGGCTACACATTAACGGGCAAAGCATTGAACAACTATCAATCTGCTGCCTTTAGTGCGCCTATTTTTATTGCAGTATCTAATTTTAAGAATCAAGGTTATGACGGATTATTCATGTCAGAGCAGTATATCTTTAATCAAAAACTAACTCAAAATAATTATTATCCTGATACATTAACTACTTTAGATGCTTTCATGCTAGAGTAGTTTTTTCTTTTTAATCCATTGATGACAAGGCATCCAACATGTTGATATTCTTAATCCGGCGGTGAACAACAAGTGCCAAAACCGCGGTAATTAGCGCTGGAATTAAAGCTGATAAAACAAAATTCATTGGATACATATTTGGATCAAACATCGCTTGATCAGGCGGCAAACTAGTAATAATGAAATAGTGCAGCCACCAACCGAAACCAAAGCCAACAATAATTCCTAAGAGTGACAAAATAATTGTTTCGCGGTAGATATACATTGTCGTTTCATTATTATAGAAACCTAGCACCTTAATCGTCGAAATTTCGCGGATTCGCTCAGCTACATTAATGTTAGTCAAATTGTAAATTACTACTACAGCTAGCATCCCTGAAATTAAAATCAGAATAACAATTACTTCGTTTAAACTGCCAGTAAAACCAGACAAGATATCGCGATTAGCAGTGTTAGAAATCACCGTTTGAATCGCACCAGTCTTAATCAAATCACGGCTAACTTTTTTCGCCAAACTATGCTTCTTAACCGTTATCAAATATGCGTTGGTCTTATACGTCTTACCAATCGTCTTCTTGTACTCACTTGGGCTCATAAAAATATAATGACCCAGATACATTTCACTAATCCCAGTAACTTTGAAATTATGATTTTTGCCTTGCTTATCAGTCAAAGAGATCCTTGACCCTTTTTGGGCATCCAAAATTGTAGCCAACTTTTCAGAAATAATCACGCTATTGTTAGATAGATCCAGTTTTTGCTTAGTTTTTCGATCGCGTAAATTAATCGATTTTCCGAAACTCTTTGTATCCTTTGGTGCAATCAACATAACATTTTCTGTTGAACCAGTATTTTTGATGTATTTAGTCATTTGCTGGTATTGAACTGCACTAGTTTGCTTCACATTTTTACTTGTTAAAACATTATTTAACTTATTTTTTTGTTTCTTAGTGACAGTTTCATTTTTTAACGCGATTATGTCATTTTTTTGAATGTCGCGATATTGGATGCCGCCAATTCCTTGAAGAGAATCACGAATTCCAAACCCCATTACCAAAAGACCGGTACATCCTGCAACGCCAAAGATCGTCATCAACATTCTGCTCTTGTAACGGAAGATATTACGCGCGGTTACTTTGGCAGAGAAACTCATATGTTTCCAAATGAAAGGAATTTTCTCAAGTAAAATTCTTGAACCATTCTTAGGTGGCTTTGGTAACAACAGCGCAGACGGCTTTTCACGTAAAGTTTGGTGCAAAGCAAACATCGATACTACTGTTGTAGAAATCAGCGCAACAACTAGCGAAATAAGCAGCGGTTCCCAGGCAAAATGCAGTTGGTAAGCAGTTCCTAAAGTAGTATTTGCTAAATAAGCCTTAATAATCATATCTGGCAAAAATGTATAGCCAAGACTTGCACCTAATGCGGTACCAATAATTGCGGCAGTACTACTGTAGAGCAAAAATTTAATTGCAACTGAGCCATTGCTATATCCTAATGCCTTCAGTGTGCCGATATTAATTCGCTCTTCTTCAACGAAACGAATCATGGTCGTTAAACTCACCAAGGTCGCAACTGCAAAGAGAAAGACAGGAAAAACATTCGCTAAAACTTCAACACGTTCAGAATCAGCCCGATATGATGAATATCCTTGACTTTCTTCACGGCTATTAATCGTGTAGCTGGGATAAGTAATATGGCGCTTAGGAACTTTAATTTGGCTTGCTACTACAGGTATGCCACGTTCAGCCATTTCCCGCGCTGCCCTTTGACGATATTCATTTTGATACTGACTAACGAGTTTTTGATAACGTGCTTTTCGATTTTTATTAAGAGCAGTTTGCAGCTTCTTTTGATCGCGATAAATAAGGCTGCGGTAAGTTTTATCAAAAGGACTAAGATGAGTTGTATCCTTAAATATTACCCGGGAAATATGATATACCGGTGATGAAAAAGCACTTGCAGTAGTCAGTGCTACGCCGGTTAAATTACCATCACCGATATTAGTTTGCCCGATCTGCGTTTTATCCAAATATTCACTAGGTCTAATAAAACCGACAATTGTATATGTTGACTTTCTCAAACTACCTTTATTAGTAAACGTAATCTTTTGACCTAGCCGATATTTCTTATCAAGCATATAGGTCAAGGCAATTTCATTTTTTCGTTTAGGAAAACGCCCTTTAACTAGCTCGGACTTAGATAAATTACCAGAATTAGAAAAAACTCTAAAAGTATCATTATTGCGCTTATTTTTTACATCTTGAAAATAGGCAAAGCTGCTTTCCTTCACTTCTGGCAAATTTCTGATTGTGTCCCGATCTTTTTTATCAAGACCATAATTTGAAGTAACAGTTACATCAGCAAGATTTTGCTTTTCAAAAAAATCACTACCAGTTGCTCGCATATCTGGACCAGCCATCTTGAGTCCAACAAAGGCAAAAGTTCCTAGCGCAATTAACAAGACAATAGCGATATAACGACCTAATGAATGAGTGATTGCTTCAAACGCGTCTTTCCATAAGACTGTCTTCTTCACTTTAATCACCTACCATTCAATTGTACTGATATCTGCTGGGTGTTTATTAATCTCAATATTTTTCACTTGTCCATCATGAATATGGATAACCTTGTCCGCAATTGGTGCAATCGCAGCATTATGGGTCACGATTAAAACAGTCGAACCGTATTTGCGGCTCATATTTTGTAAAATTTTCAAAATTCGCTTACCAGTATTGTAATCTAATGCACCAGTCGGCTCATCACACAATAGAAGGGCCGGTTTTTTCGCAATCGCACGAGCAATGGCAACACGTTGCTGCTCCCCACCGGATAATTGAGCTGGGAAGTTATTAGTACGTTTAGCAAGATCAACCTGATCTAGTGCTTCATCCGCACTCATCGCATCTGGCACAATTTGCGCGGCTAGTTCCACATTTTCTTTAGCAGTTAAATTCGGAATTAAATTGTAAAACTGGAAAACAAAGCCCACATCGTTTCTACGATAAGTGGTTAATTGTCTAGCGTTGTAGCCTGCAATATTTTTCCCTGCAACGATCACATCACCGCTAGTATTAGGTTCCATCCCGCCCAAAATATTGAGCAAAGTAGACTTGCCTGCACCAGATGATCCCAGAATAATCACTAGCTCTCCCTTATCGATTGAAAACGACACATCTTTGTTAGCGTAAATCGTTGTATCTCCAGATTGATAGACTTTTGTGTTATTTTTTATCTCAATGTAAGCCATAAGTATTATCTTTCTATCATTAATATAAGTGAACGCTTTCATATTTATTCAATCATATATTAGAAATCTTGCCAAATGATTGAAACAGAAAAAAGCTCTCATAAAACGAGAACTTTTCATCCTATTAAATTATTTTCTTCTACTAATTTCTAAACAATACGACTTTTTACCACATTTTGAACACGTTAGTTTTCTGAATTTAGGTGTATGAGAAGCTATATTGAATGAAACAAACGATGGAGTGAACTCTTTCCCGCAGTTAGGACAAACATATTCAACATTATCATAATAATATTTTGATAAAGCTACTCCACCTATTAGCACAAGCAATATCACGATTATGCTCATTCTTAATTGAAAGGCATATAGAATACTAATTACTACTAGTTCAATTATCATCAAAAGAATGGTCAATAACCACATTCTTTTTCTCAATGTCATAAGTTTACTTTCTTTTTTCATAATATTTGTAATGTCAGAAAAATTTGTTAACGAAGTACGCGAGAGTTTGATTTTTCGTAAATGTTCTATCTGTTTTTGTTGTTGATTTATTTCGGCAATTTTTTGTTTGTTTTCTTGATATTGTTCATTCAATAATAATTCTAGTGATTGATCACCACTTTCATCTTTTAAAAGATGTTTTATTTGTTTTAGAGAAAAGCCTAAATTTTTCAGATAAATAATTAACTCTAATTGTTTAATTTGTTCGATTTTATAAAAACGATAGCCATTATTCTCAACAAAAGCAGGTTTTATTAGATCTTTTTCATCATAAAATCTCAATGTACGCGTACTGACTTGTAACATTTTGGCTACCTCACCAATTGAGTATTTTTCTTTCATTACTAACACCTCCTAAGTCTAAATTACCAATTAACGTAAGGACAAAGTCAATATTTTGATTATAAAATATTATATTTCCCGGGTAATAAAAAAGAATCAGCTTTTGACGGCTGATCTTTTCGTACTTTAAAGATTTTCCACTTCCAATTTTAACATTTTTCCACTCTGAACTTTAAAGATTTTCCACTTTTATTAAATAGAATTCATCACTTCACTCAAAACGTTCGTAAATAACTAAGTAATTTTCAAAATCTAGCTATTTTATACAAAAAATCCCTAAAAAACGAATTATTTTTATTTTTCTTATTGAAATAGTTGATATTTAATATATAATTTAACTAAAGATTCGTAATTTGTTTTTAAATCAATTCGTTTGAAAATAAAATTTTGACTATTAAGAATAATTCACGAACATTAAATACTTTTTTGGAGGAATAAATGAATTCTATTAGTAATTTTTTCCATTTAAAAGAGAACAATACCTCTTTTAAAACGGAATTATTAGCTGGTTTGACAACTTTCGTAAGTATGTCCTACATTCTTTTCGTTAACCCTAACGTCTTAGGTGCAAGTGGAATGGATAAAGGTGCTTTATTCACTGTTACCGCCCTATCATCTGCCTTCACCTGTATCGTGATGGGACTTGTCGCTAACTATCCAATCGCTTCAGCTCCTACTTTAGGGCTTAACGCCTTCTTCACTTACACTGTCTGCTTAGGTATGAAGGTTAAGTGGGAAACTGCTTTAGCTGCTGTTTTAGTAGCATCTATTCTGTTCATTATCCTAACTATTTTCAAAGTTCGTGAAATGATCATCGATGCCATTCCTGCTAATATCAAATATGCAATCTCCGCAGGGATCGGTTTGTTTATTGCCTTTATTGGCTTGCAAGGTGGTAAATTAATTCAGAACAGTGATTCAACTTTAGTTACTATCGGTGCACTTAACACGCCTACTGTTTGGATCACCATTTTCGGTTTAATCGTTACTATCTTCTTAATGATTGCTCGCGTTCCAGGCGCTATCTTCATCGGAATGATCGTTGCTGCAATTTTCGGTGTAGTAATTGGGCAAATTCCAATGCCTACAGCTGTTGTATCTGCCGTTCCAAGTATTGCACCAACTTTTGGTCAAGCAATTTTCCACATCGGTGATATTAATACTGTCCAAATGTGGGTTATTGTCTTCACTTTCTTACTAGTAACTTTCTTTGATACCACTGGTACTTTAATCGGTTTGGTTCAACAAGCCGGTCTAATGAAAGATAACAAAATGCCTCGCGCCGGTGAAGCTTTAGCAGCTGACTCATCTGGTATGTTAGTCGGTTCAGTGCTTGGTACTTCACCAGTTGGTGCCTTCGTTGAATCAAGTGCAGGTATTGCTGTTGGTGGTAAAACCGGTTTAACTGCAGTTTGGGTTGGTATCTTCTTCTTAATTTCCACTATTTTTAGCCCTATCTTAAGTGTATTTACTACTCAAGTTACTGCACCTGCTTTAATTATCGTTGGTGTTTTAATGGCAGAAAACTTGGCTCACGTTCACTGGACTAATCTTGAAATTGCTATTCCATGTTTCTTGATCGCACTTGGGATGCCATTAACTTACTCAATTTCAGATGGTCTTGGTTGGGGCTTAATCGTTTACCCAATCTCAATGATCGCTGCAAAGAAGGCTAAGCAAATCACACCAATGATGTGGATCCTATTCGCAGTCTTCGTAATTTACTACATTGTTTTGAATATCTAATCGACTGATTTTTATCCAGTTTAATATCTCCACACATAGTAGCAAGTAGCCTAAAAAAGGTTGCTTGCTATTTCTTTTGTTTAGATTTATATTTTAACCATCACAATTTCATGGAGAATAATGATGATGAAAGTTTTAGTAATTATCCTAGCGTCTCTATCTTTAGCGGCGTGTTCTAACCAAAATACTAAGTCGCAATCTCAGAGTACTGTTAGTTCTAGCAAGAAAGTTGC
The DNA here is from genome assembly GCF_001434335.1 of Lactobacillus kalixensis DSM 16043. Classification (GTDB taxonomy): domain Bacteria; phylum Bacillota; class Bacilli; order Lactobacillales; family Lactobacillaceae; genus Lactobacillus; species Lactobacillus kalixensis. Next base: position 17,352 of record NZ_AZFM01000023.1, on the reverse strand, counting down.
TAAATCTGAGAAGAAAACTCCTAGGGCAACAGAGGTTAAACCAGATATTCATAAGAAATATGCCGGTCTACCTTTAATGACAATTCCAAGTGAATTCCGCGGCACTTGGTATCGCAGTGATGCTTTTTCAAAAAAGGCACGAAAATTAGTGATTACTAAGCATCTTGTTAACGATTCCGTCCTTTATCAGAAAACTGGTAAAGTAAAGTTAGATCACAATTCAGCTAAACAAAATAAGCAATACGCTGGCGATATTTCGATTGCCCGTGTTGAACAAAAAAACGGACAGAGCTGGCTACGTGTACATGATGTTTTGGGAACGGTCGATTTGATCTACATCACTGGACAATTTAAGGGCCATAAATGCTTGTATTTAGCCTATTCTTCTGGTGATATTCATAGTGCAATTTTTACTGATAAAAAGACGGCGATCAAGTATCGTAAATATGATTTTTCAAAGATTAGTTAATTTAAGGTTGATTCTACAATAGAATCAACTTTTTTATTTCTCAGGTAATACTCGCAGGAATAAAATAACACTTTTATCAGTGCAATAATTATATATTACAAATTTAAAGCTTGAGATATTATAAATAAAACACTTGTTAATATGCGCGGTGATTTTCATCTTTTTGATATACATACATATTGATATATCAAACTTTGTCTATATTTTTTACTTATTTAATATTTATTTATCTCTATTGATATGCAATAATATTTCTTATAAAAATCAAATCGATTTTTATAGTAATAAATAACAGAGTAATTGTATAAGGGAGATTTTTTATGAAGAAATCAATTTTAACATCAATAACTGCTACCGCAGCGATAACCTTATCATTGGCTATTGGTGGAAAGGCTGTTAAGGCCGATACTACTGAAGGCAATCAAGTTAACGCTGCTATACAAGACGAAAAACAAACTAATGTCCTTGAGACTGCAAATTATGCAAATGTTGCAGATACTGCAGAAAAAGGCGACACTGCTGAAACTGCAAAAACCGCTGATATAAATAACATAGAAAAAAATGTAGATAACACAGGAACTGCTGCTACCGCTGGAACTGCCGCTACTGCCGGGACCGCCGCTACTGCCGGGACTGCGGGGACTGCTGCCACTGCCGGGACCGCCGCTACTGCGGGGACTGCTGCTACTGCTCCGACTGCTCCGACCGCTCCGACTGCTCCGACCGCGCCGACCGCTCCGACTGCTCCGACCGCGCCTACCGCTCCGACTGCGCCTACTGCACCTACTGCTCCGACCGCGCCGACTGCGCCTACTGCTCCGACCGCGCCGACCGCGCCGACTGCGCCGACCGCTCCGACTGCGCCTACTGCACCTACTGCTCCGACCGCGCCTACTGCTCCGACTGCGCCTACTGCGCCTACTGCTCCGACCGCGCCGACTGCTCCGACCGCGCCTGCTAAACAAAACAATTACAAAGTCATCGTGGTTGTTAGAGTGAGAGTTTACACTTACTACCGCGTAAGTCACCAATCTTTCTTTTCACCATTCTCCATCTTTTCTAACTATTCACACTACAGCATGTTCAACTGCAGTTACGTACCATTCTGGTCATTCTTATAAAATGAATCATTAATTCAATCCTACTAATCAAGTGAAAAAGTACGAGACTTTTAGCTTGATTTTTTAAAACCATAACAGAGAAGTGAGTAAAAATTAACAACACAATTTTCGAAATATCCTTAGCAGGACTTATCATCTACACATCATGGGTTTATCTCCTAATCATTTTTGGTCAAAAAAGTACCAAAATAGACAGCAGCATTTTAGTCAAAGATCTACAACTTTTTATATTAATTCCCGCCCTCAATGAAGCAGGCGTCATTGAAAACACAATGCGAATGTTTGTGAAAAGCACTCGCAATTTACCTATGATTAATATGGTCATTATCGATGATGCTTCAACTGATGCAACAGCAACTATTGTTAATAATTTTATCCAAAGCCATCCAAACAGCCGCATTTCATTACTTAGGCGACACGCTCCAAATGCCCAATTAGGAAAAGGCACAGCTTTAAATTGGGCGTTTCGTCAAATCATTCAGCAAAATTTAGCAAGTAAAGCTAATTTGATCTGCGGTGTCCTTGATGCCGATGCTTATATGACCTCAAAGGGCTACAAAAAGGTCTTGCAATACTTCAGTGCCAATCCCGAATTAGCACTTCTACAGACTCGTGTAGCTATGATTGAAAAACATAATTGGCTTCAAATCATGCAAGACATTGAATTTACAGTAGTTAATTACTGGATTCAAAATCTCCGCAATCGTATCAGTAATGCCGCCGCTTCTGGCAACGGCCAATTTATTCGTGTCAGTGAAGTCGATAGCTTGCAGCCTTGGGGAAATGCGCTTCTCGAAGATTTCGAATTCAGTACTCGGTTCCTTCTTAAGGGAAAGAAGACAATTTTTACTGGTGATATCGTTGTTTACCAAGAAGCTGTTGATAAAGTTTTACCATTTATTAAACAGAGAACTCGCTGGACACAAGGCGGACTTGATTGCTTATTCAGCTACTGGCCTAAAATTCTCGCCAGTAACTTCATTAGTCGAACAGCAAAAGTTGAAATGTCATTCTACATGATGATTCCCTTCATTACTTTGATTACAGGGATTGCCAACATTTTGACTTTTAGCTATATCACGCTGAATGCCGATGATTATTGGCAGCTTTTCGTAGTTTTAATCATGGTTAATTTAGCCTTGAATATCTATATCGCGTTTTTATACGTTAAGCTCGCTAATTATAGAAATTGGATGATCCTGAGTATTATTGTGCTAACCTTAGTTTTTTACAATTATCTACTCTACCCAGTATTAGTTATGGCTTTTTATAAAAAAATTAGCGGCCAACACACCTGGGTTAAAACAGTCCACGGTAAGGCAACCGTTACTCAAGAAAACTCACAAAATTAATATTCATTGAATATCTACCTCGATCCATACGAAAATTTTCGTGTGGATTTTTCTTTTGGCATCTTTTGATTATTCTTTGGCATCCTATGGTGTTCGAAATGGCACCTTTTGCCGATATACTGTTTACAACAAATGAATTAAGAAATCAAAAATTTCAGGAGGAAAAAATTATGTCACAATCACAACAAGGTAAAACTGCTTTAATCACTGGTTCATACGGTGGTCTGGGAACTCAATTCGTAAACATCCACGCTTCAAACGGCGGCGACTTGATCTTAGTTGGCCGCAGCAGTGACAAGCTTGAAGCTCAAAAGAATGAAGTAACTAAGAAGTACAACGTTACTGCTCACACAATCGCAATTGACTTGTCAAAGCCTGAAGCAGCTCAAACTATCTACGACACTTGCAAGAACAACGGCTGGACAGTTGACTACTTAATCAACAACGCCGGCTTCGGTGGTCAAGGTGAATTTATTGAAAGATCAATGGAACAAGATATGTCAATGATCGCTGTTAACATTGAAACCCCAACTCGTTTAGCTAAGTTGTTCTTGCCAGACTTCGTTAAGCGCGGCCACGGAAAGCTCTTGAACGTATCATCAACTGCAGCCGTTATGCCTGGACCACTTCAAGCTGTTTACTACGCTACTAAAGCTTACGTAACCAGCTGGTCAGAAGCTTTATGGCGTGAAACTAGAGATACTGGTGTAACTGTAACGGTTTTGATGCCAGGAGCTATGCAAACAGGCTTCATTAGTAGTGGTAACTTAGGTAGCACCCAACTTTTCGCAAATGCAGTTAAGCCAGACAGCGTAGCAAAAGCAGGTTACGAAGGAATGCTTGAAGGCAAGCTTGATGTAACAGCAGGTCTTACTGCAACACAAAAGCCGTTCATGGCAATGGCACCAATGCTCCCTAAGAAGATGCTTATGGACAATGTATACAAGATGCAAGAACAAGGCAGCCGTAGAAAGTAATTTAGTAATCAATAATATTTAATTTAAATAGATAATAGGAGAATTTTAACAATGGCATACATTAGCAGAAACCCATACAACAACGAAGTAATGGCAAGTTTTGACACTTTAACTGACGAAGAATTAGAAAATAAAATTGTAAAGGCTCAAGAAGCTTTTAAGTCATGGAAGAACACTTCATTTGAAGAAAGAGCCAAAATTTTACATAGAGCAGCTGATCTAGTACGCGAAAGAACTCAAGAACTCGCTGAATTAAATACTAAGGAAACAGGCAAGATTCTCTCTGTAGCCTTGATGGAAAACAACATGTGCGCAGACATCTTCGACTATAACGCCGATCATGGTGCAGAATTCTTGAAGCCACACTTCCTTGAAACTGGTGATGAAATGGCAGGTAATGCTGTTGGTATTTACCAACCATTAGGGATTGTTTACGAAATTGAACCTTGGAATGTTCCATTCTTCCAAATGACACGTCCAACTGCAGCACGATTAATGGCGGGTAACGTAGTTGTCTTGAAGTTATCATCCAACTGTCCTCAATCTGCCCTTGCCTTCGAACAATTAATGAAGGACGCTGGCGTTCCAGATGGCGTATATCAAAACTTATTCGTAAACTATGAACAATCAGATCGTCTTCTTGCTGACGAGCGTTTAGCAGGTGTTACCATCACCGGTAGTACTAATGTTGGTCGCGAAGTTGCAGCCAAGGCCAGCCACGCTCTTAAGAAGAACGTTATGGAATTAGGTGGTTCTGACGCAATGGTTATTATGCCAGACGCTGACATGCAGACTACTGTGCAAGGCGCAATCATGGGTAGATTAACTAACTCAGGTCAAGTTTGCTTATCAGATAAGAGAATGTTCGTCCACGAATCTCTATATGATGCATTCTTAGAAAATGTAAAAGCTGCAGCTAATTCATTAGTTGCTGGTGATCCATTAGATCCTGATACTACCTACGGCCCTCTTTCTTCAAAAAAGGCGGCTGATAAAGTAAGATCACAAATTGAAAAAGCTGTTAACAACGGTGCTACCGCTACTGTAGTAGGTCCTGAAGTGCCAGAAGATTCTACTTGAGTACCAGTAACCATCTTGACTGATGTAACGCCAGATAATCCAATTTCACAAGAAGAAATCTTTGGACCAGTACTTATGGTATTCTCATGGAACAATGAAGATGATATGATTGAACTCGCTAATGGAACTGAATTCGGCTTAGGCGGCTCTGTTTATACTCAAGATCCAGCAGTTGCAGCTAGAATTGCAGCTAAGTTAGATGCTGGTGCTATCTCAATTAATCAACCAACTATGGCTTCTAAGGCAATTCCGTTCGGTGGTATCAAGGCTTCAGGTTATGGCCGTGAAATGGGCTACAGTGGTATTCGTGAATTTACTAATGAAAAGTTTATCAATTCTGCTTTAATTAACATGGATGATGTTTACGGCAGTTTTAAAAAATAATAAAAGTAATAATTGGGAGACAATGTTATGCATAAAATTACAATAGTTGCAAATAATAAAAAAGAAACGCAGGACATTTATAAAAAATTGCATCAAGTAATTTTGGCTTCCGATACATTACAAATTGACGATGAGCATCCTGATGTTGCCATTTCCATTGGTGGAGACGGTACAATGATGTCAGCTTTTCATAAATATTTCGATACAACTAATTCAGTTGGATTCATCGGCATTCATACAGGTCACCTTGGTTTTTATACATGGCACAATCTACCAATTGAAAAAATAATTAATACTTTGAGTCAATCCAAAATTTCAATGACTCCAGTACCTTTGCTTCAAGCAACTGTTACTTTGAAAAATGGTGAAAAAACAATCTTGACCGCTTTAAATGAAATAACTTTCAGAAGAAGCATTCAGACCATCAAAGCAGATATATACATTAATAATAACTTGTTTGAAAAATTCAACGGTGATGGCCTTTGTGTATCTACCCCTACTGGTTCAACTGCCTATAACAAGTCGTTAGGTGGAGCAATTGTTAGTCCAACTTTAAAAGCAATTCAAATGTCTGAAATGGCATCAATAAATAATCGCGTTTATCGTACCATTTCTTCTGCAATTGTAATTGGTAATACAGAATCTATCACTGTTATCCCTAATCCTAAACTGGAAGATTATTATTTTATTGGTGTAGATGGAAAAGAATTTAAACATAATTCTCCAATTAAAGAAATTAGATACGAGGTTGCACCAAAAGAAGCTAATTTCGTTACACTCGAAGGTCCTGCCTTTTGGGAACGCGTTGATAAATCATTTATTGGAACTGAGAATAATACTTAAATAATTAATGAATAATAGTATTTTTTAATAAACTCTGCTTTAAGAAAGGAAAACAACAATCAATGAATCGTTTTATTTTAGATGGTCGCTATCAAGATCTACTCACTAACTATCATCTTGATGTAGAGTCCGCTTTGAGAAAGGCGGATCTGCCTGAAGATAGCTTCAAAAAAGAACATCCAGCAATGAATGAGAAGGGATACTACAACTTCATGGCAGCTATCGGTGACCAACTAGACGATTCTTCTCTTCCAATTCAAATAGCTACAACTGATCAAATTGAATCCTTTTCTCCACCACTATTTGCGGCATACTGCAGCCGTAACGGCAGTATTTTCATCAATCGTCTAGCAAAATATAAGAAACTAATTGGTCCGCTCTCTTTCCAAATCCATGAAACTGATAACTCTCTCTCGATAACCTTAAAGGCAAGTGATGACCAATATAACATTCCAAACTTTATCGTTTTAGGTGAATTTGCATTCTTACTAGGCGTTTTAAGAAAAGCTACCAAAACTCGCATTAATCCTCTAAAGATCGAAATGATGGATCCCGATGATAATCCCAAAGTAACTGAATTTTTCAATCTTACTCCTGTTAAAGGTGACGAAAATACGATTACTCTTTCTAAAGAAGACTTAAACTTAAATTTCATTAGTTATAACCAAGCAATGTGGAATTACTTCAAGCCCGAACTCACTAAGCGCCTGTCCGAATTAGAAGTAGATGATTCAACTAGTGCCCGCGTTAGAAGCGCACTAGCAGAATTATTAGCCAGCGGCGAATTTACAATTGACGATGTAGCCAAAAAATTGGGCTATTCTAAACGAACTTTACAAAGAAAATTAAGCAGTGAAAATACAACTTTTCAAAAGCAATTAAACTCCACTAGAGAAATGTTGGCTCTCAATTACTTAAAAAACGAAGATATGACTACAAATGACATTGCATATTTACTTGGTTATCAAGAACTTAATTCATTTTTACGAGCATTTAACATTTGGAAAGGCATGAGTGTTAGCGAATATCGTCAACAGATTGCAAAATAACGATCTAGCGTCTGAAAGTTTCAAAGCTTTCGGCGCTATTTGTGTATTTCCGATGTGCAATATTTCCCGGGAAATATTTTAGCCATTTGCGTATACAAAAAATTTTTGCTAGAATATTAAAAATTAAGTTATCTATATATCGTCGAAATAAGGTCGACAGTATCTACCCTGAACCATAAATTCAGGACTATAGGTATCAGACGTCATAATTAAAAAGGACATCTTTTACCCATTACTGTAGGTGAATGATGGCCTTTTTTTATTTTTTGGAGGAAGCATGGATTTTTTAAATAGAGTTTTTCATTTAGATGAAGCAAACACCACTGTTAAGCGGGAATTGATTGCTGCATTAACAACATTTGTTTCACTATCTTATATTCTTTTCGTTAACCCGAATATTTTACACGCTGCCGGGATCCCTGCTGGAGCAGCCTTCACCGTTACTGCAATTGCAACTGCTATTGGTTGTTTCATCATGGGGCTTGTCGCTAACTATCCAATCGCCCTAGCTCCTACCCTTGGTAGTGGTGCCTTCTTCGCCTATAACGTTTGTGTAGGGATGAAAATTTCTTGGCAAACTGCTTTAGCCGGCGTTTTGGTTGCATCAATCTTATTTGTTTTAATCACTGCACTTCACTTACGCGAGCTCGTTGTTGATGCGATTCCTCAAGACTTGAAGTACGCCATTTCAGCTGGTATCGGTTTATTCATTGCTTTTATCGGTTTACAAAATGGTAAATTGATCGTTAACAGTAGTTCTTCACTTGTAACCTTGGGTAAGTTCTCCTCACCTGCGGTTTGGATCACGCTTTTCGGTTTGATCTTAACTGTTGTCTTGATGGCAATGGGCGTGCCTGGCTCTATCTTTATCGGAATGATCGTGACTGCCATTTTCGGAATTTGCATTGGTGAAATTCCTTTACCACACTCATTCATTTCAACACCACCTTCAATTGCGCCAACCTTTGGACAAGCAGTGTTCCACATTACTGATATCAATACACCGCAATTATTCATGGTTGTCTTAACCTTCTTACTCGTTACCTTCTTTGATACCGCAGGTACTTTAATCGGGATGACTCAACAAGCCGGAATGGTTGATAAGGATGGAAAAATTCCACGTATCGGCCGCGCATTTGCCGCTGACTCAACTGCCATGATCGAAGGTGCTGTATTAGGTACCGCTCCACTTGGTACTTCTGTTGAATCAAGTGCCGGAATCGCTATGGGTGGTCGTACTGGATTGACCGCGATCTTCGTCGGAATCCTCTTTTTGATCAGCATGATCTTCAGCCCACTTCTTGCCGTTATTCCAACCACTGTTACCGCTCCAGCTTTAATTATCGTTGGGGTGCTTATGGCAAGTAACTTGAAGCGCATTGATTGGGAAAAATTTGAGATTGCCTTTCCTGCATTCTTGACTGTTGTGGGGATGCCACTTACTTACTCAATTTCTGATGGATTGGCATTAGGGATGATCGCTTACCCAATTACGATGATTGCTTCTAAGAGATACAAAGAAGTTTCGGTAACTATGTATGTGCTGTTTATTATCTTTGTAATATTCTTCTTAGTTACAAATTTATAATATATGGAAAAATTCCGGTCAGAACTTATCAAAAGTTCTGGCTTTTTTTCTTTGACAAAATTCTCAGCTCATATTATGATTACATATGTAAACGAAAGGAAAATAAAAAATGTTGCAGTCACAAACTAAAGAAAACATGATTTCAGACGCTGAATGGGAAGTCATGCGCATTGTCTGGACGCTCGGTGATACCAGAACTAGTCAAGTCATCGAAGAGCTTCAACCTAAGATGGGCTGGACCGAGTCTACTATCAAGACACTCTTGCGCCGCTTGGTTCAAAAGGGCTTGCTCAAGACCGAAAAAGATGGCCGCCGCTTCATCTACACTGCCACTGTCAGTCAGACGGATATGATGTATAATGCCGCTCGAGAATTATTAGACCGCATGTGCGATATGCACAAGGGCGAAGTTATCTTAAAATTGTTGCACGACTCTCCTATTTCTAAGAGTGATCTGGAAAAAATTCAAACGGAAGTTAACACAAAGGAAAAAACTGCACCTGAAATGGTGCCATGTAATTGCTTAATGAAAAGCGAACATATCTGCTAGGAGGAATAATTATGGGTTTATCACAAATCGCTGTAATAGTTGTTGGAGCAGTACTTATTGGCTTTATTCTTTGGTGGTTCTTCGGCAAGCACACTGAAGAAGCTGGTCGTGCCACAATAAATGGTAACGATCAAGAAGCAACCATTGTTGTTAATGGAGGTTACAGCCCTTCAACCCTTGTCTTGAAAAAAGGCGTCCCTGCCAAAGTTAAATTCGATATGAGAGACTCGACTGCCTGCTTATCGCACGTTGTCTTTGAACAATTGGGGATTAATAAAGATCTAACTAAGCAAAAGATCACTACTATCGACATCCCTACTGATAAGAATCAAACTTTTAACTATGCTTGCGGAATGGACATGTTCCATGGCAAGATCGTTGTTAAGTAAAAATATATATTTAAAAAACTACTAAATTGTCACACTTTGAAGACGATTTAGTAGTTTTTGTTTTTATTCAAGTATTTTTTATCTGTATCTATTGCCTCTATAGCCCAGTAAAGAATACTCATAATACAAACTTCGAATTAATTGTTTTTTCTTGCCTGTGTTGTAGAAGGCGCTCAGAAATCGCATACCAAAATTCTCTATCGATGGCATCTTTTGCATTTTCAATTCTCTGATCAACTTCTTTTGGATCTAAAGAATACATTATCTTTTCAAATTCTTTCGTGCTTATCATAATAATCACCTCTCGTACACAACATTATATCATCAGATAGTGATTCTTATCCTTTCGTACTACCTACAATAATGTTTCTAGGATCTTGCTAAACTAGCTTTTTGAACAACAATTAATTGTGATGCATTATGCGCCATTGAAATATTAATAAAAAATAAGATTTTCCTTGATTTTTTAATTTTATGTACTATTATTAAATACAAGATAAGCATCATTAATTAAAATAAAGTATCAAGTAAAGGTTAATAGCTTGATACTTTATTTTGTAAGGATAATACTATGACTAACCATTCACTCAACTGGAAAAACATCTACCTTGGACAAATTCTAATAAACATCGCTATCGGTATCTACTTCATTTTTATTATTGATTCTAATGTAGACAAAAGTCTTCAATATATCAAACTAGATTCATGTTACACAATCGTTCTAGTATTCTTATTCATTTTAGAATTCATCAGTAAACGATTTCCAAGAAAAACTCTACTTCTTTTTACTGATTGGCTAAGTATTTTAGCTCTCCCCTATCTCTTCAATTACTTCTTAACTGAATTCTTTTATTCTTTAGCAGATAACTATCTTTTTAACCAAAACACAATTTTAATAATTGCTTACATACTGCTCTATCTGATCTTCCTTATTCCTTTAATTGAAGTTAAGTTTGCCAAAATAAGTAATAATTTTCTTAGACTTTTTGCAGTTATTACTTTAGAACTCAACCTTTATCTAACCGACCGCTTCACTGTTAACAGTCTTCCAGCCATCTTAAAACTAATCAATAATAGTGGCATCTATATTTCAATCATGTTGCTCATTGTTACTACTATTTTGATCAAGAGATGGTATTTCCCACAATGTTTCAATTTGAAGTTTATCAAAAGCGCCAATTTTCAAACTTGGGTCTTAATTCTATTGCTGCTATTTGGAACTTGGTTTATCTTTTTCGTCCATTTCATCAACCTAGCATCTTCTCCGGCTCAAATATTCTGGCAATGGAACAGTTTCCTAAATTCAGAAGTTATCTCCATTAAATGGTCTGATATTTTCAATTCTCTTTATGCAGGCCTTGCTGAAGAAATCGAACGCTATTTAAATTTGACACTACTGCTATTAATCTTCAGAAATTCTAAGCAAAAAGTTCCTCTGTCTATTTTAATAAGCACCTTAATTTTTGCACTTTGGCACTTCACCAATTTAGAAATATCCAATCGAACAATCTATAGTGTTATCTTGCAAGTGATTGCTGCTTTTGGCTTTGGAGCATTTCTTGCTACGCTTTATCTCTACACAGGAAAATTATGGCTGACTTTTATTTTCCACACTATTGCTGATATTATTGCCTTCGCTATTACAAACAGTTATGCTCAAGGATTATCCATGAGCGCAATTTTAACTCCTACCTCAGCTTGCCTAATTGCAACCGCCTTTCCACTTCTAGTAACTATCTTAATGATGTTTGGCAAGCCAAGAAAAGTCTTAGACGAAAATGCTGACAGAATTATTGGGTAGAAAAATATTTAAGATAAAAAACACAGAAATTCATTATTTTTCGTGAATTTTTGTGTTTTTTGTTTTTCCGTTGACAAATGTAATCTATAGTTATATGATTACAGATGTAAACGAAACAAAGATAATATTTTACGAGGTGGAACAAATGAGCATTTTCTCAAAAAATCAAACAAAAAAAGTTGTTGTTAATGCAGACAATCACGGCTATAAGCCAGAAGTTGTAACTTTCAAAGTCGGCAAACCTGCTCAACTTAAGTTCATCCCTTCCGACAACATGGGCTGTATGAACGAAATCGTTTCTCAAGATCTTAACTTTGACAAAAAGCTTAATGCAAACGACGAAGTAACAATTAACATTCCAACTGACAAGCCTGGCACTTACGCATATGCTTGCGGAATGGATATGTTTCATGGAAAGGTTGTTGTTAAATAATGAAACTAACTAACATTAAGAGATTCTGGATCTCATTCATCCTTGCAATTCCAATGGCTATCCAGATGGTTACAATGCCATTTCATTGGATGATGCCTTACTACAATGAAGTTGCTTTCATCACAACAACAATTATCATGCTTATCTCAGCAGCACCTTATTGGAAGAGTGCCTGGGGAGCTTTCAAGAAGCACTCAGCTAACATGAACACCTTGGTAGCTGTCGGAACTGCTGTAGCATATCTCTACAGTATTTTCGCAATGTTAACTGGACGTGCAGTTTATTTTGAAAGTGCCGCTTTTGTCACAGTCTTCGTCTTACTTGGTGATGCAATGGAAGAGAAAATGCACGACAATGCTTCTAACGCATTAGCTAAATTAATGGACTTACAGGCAAAAGATGCGGAAGTCTTGCGGGATGGTAAATATGTAAAAGTCCCACTAAACGAGGTTAAACCTGGTGATACTATCCGTGTTAAGCCTGGTGAAAAAGTTCCTGTAGATGGTGTAATCCTTACGGGGACAAGCACTTTAGATGAATCAATGGTAACCGGTGAAAGTATGCCCGTTACAAAGAAAGCCGGAGATGAAGTTGTCGGCTCAACTATTAACACTACTGGTACCTTCACCTTTAAAGCAACTAAAGTCGGCAGTGACACTATGTTGTCCCAAATTGTCGATTTAGTTAAGAAAGCTCAAACTAGTCATGCTCCAATTCAAAATCTAACTGATAAAATTTCTAATATTTTCGTACCAGCAGTTTTGATCATTGCGATTTTAACTTTCGTTATCTGGTATGCATTCTTAGGTGCAACTGCTGTTGAAGCTATGCTGTTCGCAGTTGCTGTCATCGTTATCGCCTGCCCATGTGCGCTTGGTTTAGCCACTCCAACTGCTTTGATGGTTGGTACTGCTCGTAGTGCTAAGATGGGTGTGTTAATCAAAAACGGTGAGGTTCTAGAAGAAGTTAGCGATCTTGATACTGTTGTCTTCGACAAGACCGGTACTATCACTGTTGGTAAGCCACAAGTTACTGATGTAGTTGGTGACAAGGACAAAGTATTGGCTCTTGCAGCTGGTCTTGAAGAATCTTCTGAACACCCTCTTGCTAGCGCAATTGTTAAAAAAGCTGAGGAAGATAAGATTGCTCCATCTTCAATCTCTGACTTCAAGGCAATTGAAGGAAAAGGCGTTCAAGCCAATGTAGACAAGCACTTAGCCTTTGTCGGTAGTAATCGCTTGCTAGATCATGTAGCAATTAGTAGTGATTTACAAGCAAAAGCTGATCAACTTCAATCTGAAGCAAAAACTGTTGTTTATGTTGGTCTTGATAATGAAGTAATTGGTTTAATTGCTATCCAAGACATACCAAAGTCAAGTTCACGTGAAGCAATTAGTGAATTAAAGAAGCGTGGACTCAAGACTATTATGTTAACTGGTGATAATGAAAAGGTTGCTCAAGCAATCGCTGATGAAGTTGGCATTGACCAAGTCATCGCTGGTGTATTGCCAACTGAAAAGGCAGATCACATTAAGGCTCTTCAAAATGAAGGTAGAAAAGTGGCCTTTGTTGGGGATGGTATCAATGATGCCCCTGCTCTATCAACTGCAGACGTTGGTATTGCAATGGGGTCAGGAACTGATATCGCCATTGATTCCGGTGGTATTGTGTTAGTTCAAAATGATTTGCGCTGTGTTGTTAGAGCACTTGATATCTCTAAGAAGACTTTCAACAGAATCAAGTTAAATCTCTTCTGGGCACTGATTTACAATACAATTGGTATTCCGATTGCAGCTGGTTTATTTGCGGAAGTTGGTTTCCAATTAAGTCCTGAACTTGCTGCTTTGGCAATGGCCTTCTCCTCTGTATCAGTAGTAACTTCATCACTACTACTTAATAAGACTAAGATTGCTGGCGCAACTAATTAAATTTGAATATGCTCATAAAAAAGCTCGAAATTAGAGAAAAATTCTAGTTTCGAGCTTTTTGTTTTGTAATTGCTTCACGTGGAACAGAAAATTTATTACTGTTCCTTTTTGATTTTTCTGGTTTGTAAAATTATCTTTATATCTGCAATCATTAATGAGATAAGTAAAAGAAAACAGATTGCTTCATTAAAATATCCTATCGGTTTAACTAAAAAGATTAAAGTTAATACCAGCACCATAATTACGACAGCTAGTATTCTATAAATCATCAGTATTTCATCTTTCATGCATAACATCCCCAATCGTCCATTTATCTTTTTTCCACCTTCATCGTACCCCCCTAGAAAGCGATTACAAGAATTAAGACTTTTTATTTTCTACTCAAACTTCCCTTCAGCCTTGTTTACTCCCTACATCTGTACGATAATTTAATAAGAAACTTACAATACTAAAGGAGAAAATTATGACTTTATCATGGAAAGCAGATTTGCCTAAAGAATTAAGCGACAAGGTTGAGAAAGTCGACAAGATGATCGCACCTCGCCTTCAAGAAATTGACGAACAAGTTCTATATAACCAACAGCGCGTTTTGGACTTATTCAGAAAGCACCACGTTGGTGAAGAAGACCTCGTTCCTTCAACTGGATACGGATACGATGATGTAGGCCGCGACAAGATCGAAGCAATTTACGCTGATTACTTCAAGACTGACGATGCTTTAGTGCGTTCACAATTTTCTTCAGCAACCCATGCCATCACTGTTGGATTATTCAGTATGCTTCGCCCTGGCGATACCCTCTACTACTTAACTGGTACGCCATATGACACTATTCAAGAAGTGATCGGCCTTGCCGGTAACAAGCCTGGCAATATGAAAGAATGGGGCATTAATTTCAAGGCTACTGAGTTACTTGATAACGGTGAAGTTGACTACGAACAAGCCCGCAAAGACTTGCAGGACAAGAACATCAAGGTTGTTGCCATTCAACGTTCACTTGGCTATGCCGTTCGTGCTAGTTTCACCATGGAAAAGATCAAGAAGATGCTCAAGTTCATCAAGGAAGTTCGTCCAGACGTAAATATCTTCGTTGACAACTGCTACGGTGAATTTTCTGAAACTGAAGAACCAACCTTCTATGGTGCTGATATGCTTGTTGGGTCACTTTTCAAGAATGCTGGTGCTGGTATTGTTAAAGGTGGTGCCTTCTTAGCCGGAAGAAAGGACCTCATTGAAGGTGCCGGATCACGCTTGAACGTGCCAGGCGCTGGTAAAGAAGAAGGTCCTACTTGGGGATACCTCCGCGACTTCTACCAAGGATTCTTCATGGCAGCCCACACTACTGGTGAAGCGCTCAAGGGGATGATCTTCACTGCCGCATTATGTGAAGAAATGGGCATGAAAGTTGCACCTAAGTGGAATGATCCTCGAACTGATATCGTTCAAACCGTTACCTTTGGTGAACCTGATCCAATGGTTAAGTTCTGTGGCGCAATTCAACACTACTCACCTATGAACTCATTCGTAGATCCAATTCCATATCACCAAGAAGGTTATGAAGATGATGTTGTAATGGCTTCCGGTAGTTTTACTGAAGGTTCAACCATTGAATTATCTTCTGATGGTCCAATGCGCCCACCATACCGTCTTTACATTCAAGGTGGCTTGTCCTACGCACACGTTAAGATTGCAATCACCCATGCGGTAGAAGAAACATTCTACAAGAAGTAAGATTTTAGAGAAAAACAAAAGCCAGAAACTATGCTAATTTGCATGATTTCTGGCTTTTTTCTACGCTTTTATTGAAATTTTGCCGAAGAAAACACGAAATTTCAAGGTAGCTTTTTAGCTATATTTTTATATCCGCTCAATTTCAATGTGTCTTTAATTGTTTCTGTTTTTGCAATGTCTTTATCAATTACGGCCTTAAAGTAAGTACTAATAATCTTTTGAATACAGAAATGCGGAATTGCAGGCAAATTATCTATTAATTCAAAAACCAAGTTTATATTATCGAAACTTGTTTTATCCCATACATTGTATAAATAGTTAATACAAATAGTGGCAATTCTTTCTTGAATATCATTCGACCATTTTTCAATATCTTTATATCTTTTCAATACACTCTTCATAAGTAAAACAAGCTGCTCAGAAGTAAACAACTCCATACAACGCCCAAATAGTCTTAATGAATCTTGATTTAATGTCCAATCATCACTACTAAAAACAACTTTAATAATACTATTCTTGTGTTGTAAAGACATATCTTTCGTTTTTCCTGTTAATGCAGCAATTACTAATTCAGCGTGATATTTGACTTCTAACGGTAAATTTTTCTTATTAATAATCTGCTGTAGCCTCTGAGCATAAATTAAATCATTAGCATAAAAAGCACAAGCAAGTTCATAAGATATAAACTTAGCTTCATCTTTAGTATTAAAATCTATTTTTTCGACAAAATCAGAAATTGGAATCTGATATTTTCTTAAAATGAATAATAGATCATCTGCATTAATTTTATGTACATCATTTTCAATTTGGGAATAATGCGAAATTGATAATTTGGTTCCCTCAATCCAATTTTTTTGACTTATTTTTCTAGATTTACGCTCTAGTCTTAATGCTTCACCAATAGTCAGAAAAATCGCCTCCAACAGAATTTGAAATTATTAAATGTAGACCCTATAAAGGAAAAATGATCATAAAAAAGTCACCGATACTAAATTATGAAACAAAAGTTTCTTCATTTTTATCAAAAACAAAGTCAGAAACTATGCTAGTTTTGCATAATTTCTGGCTTTTTCATTTTTCTTTTTCTAGCTTTTTTCTATAAAGCTGCAGAATAAAAATAATAATTACATTAACTATAATAATACTAAAAACTATTAATCGAATTCTAGTTTCTATTATTTTATCTTCTCGTAATAGCAATATAAGCGCTATAGGTAACTGAAAAATTATACAATCAAGTACATTATCAATAATCTTTACTTCAGAATAAAAGGACCTTGCAATGGTAAAAAGTGTAGTCACCAACGCATACATAATACAAAAAGTTTGTAAATTTGAAATGCAGTAAATCACCAATAATGTTAAAACATACAACACATTTACTATTAATTTGATATGTTTTTGCATTTTATCTTTGGCTCCTAACTTGCTTTAACAACCAATCGTAAGCCTTTTTAGTATTATAACCATATTCTATTGTCCAACTTGAAGACGAAATTAAGTTCCCATTATGGTAGTGAACAAAGGCGGGAGTTCCAAATATTTTATTACTTTTTTTGAATGATTCCCATACGACTCTATGTTTATGCATCTCATTAACATTTAACTGAAACTTGAAAGCACTAAATAAGCTGGAAGCTTTATAGGTTCTGGCTTTTT
>NZ_AZFM01000022.1 GCF_001434335.1 Lactobacillus kalixensis DSM 16043 | reverse complement strand
ATTGCCGATTGATTCACCTTTTCTAACTGAATTCAAATCATATGCTGGTAAGTCTACTTGCGTACCATCGCCGATTGATTCACCTTTTTTAACTGAATCTAAATCATATGCTGGCAAGTCAAAACTTGTTCCATCCCCCAGTATCTCACCTTGCTTATTTTGTTCAGGACTGGCAAAAATTGAACTTCTGAAGTCATCTGTCTGCTTTAATTCAGCAGCTAATATTGCAGCTTTTAACTCATTAATCAGGCTTGATCCCTTTCCGCTAGCCCTAAGTGTTAATTCTTGATCAACAGTGGTCTGCATTAGATTTTGTAGCTCATCCCAATTATTTAACTGAATATTCTTTTTATTCAAGGTAATTGTAATTGGCTTAAAATCTTGTCGTTTATCAATCCGTTCCTTAAACATTGCCTTTTTAAAGGTCGCGTAATCGTTATTATATTCGCCGCTAAAAATCTTTTCTAAGGCATACGTATCACTCAATGATTTCTTATCATTTTTTGCATCTTTAGCATATTTATTAGTGACATAGGAAATAAAGCCATCATTCCAACCTTTGGCAGCAAGCAATTCAAAAGCAGTTTTCCGGAAAGTAATCCCACCTGAAGCAGATGTAGCGCTCTGTACTCCAGCATAATCGGGTGCATACATAGAAATCTGTTGATAAACATTATTTCCATAAGTGCCAGCTTTATATCCACGACTAGCGATGATATTGTTATCAATAAAATCATCAATTGAGGTTAATTTTTCAGCAACCTCATTACTAATTGGTCCTGTGATAACATCAGATTTTTTAGCAGAGTCGTAACTAATTTGAGAATACATTAATTGCTTCTCTTTTGCAGGTTTATCTACCATAGCTTGAGCTTCAGCATAATCAAGTAGATAAGTTACGTCAAATAATCCGTGCATGTATTCATGTAGATCTTCTCTTGATTGAAAACGTTGCGGACTTTTATTTGTAGTTCGATTTGCTGCATAAAAAGTTAATACAGTATTCAATCCATACGAAGCAGGGGTTGAATTCCAAGGTGACTGCAGTAGACCTTCAGCATATAATTCTACTCCTGTGCCAGGGCGGTGCTGGAATCCATCTAAATAAATACTATTATCAAAAATATGAGTCATTTCATGTGAAAAAATAGCGGCACCGCCATAATCTGAAATTACTTTTGCAACATAATAACGAACTTCATTGCCTCCAGCATCTGCTGTAATACCAGGAGGCGGATAAGTTTTACCTAACGGACCAAAGAATTTTGCCATTGCCGGTATATCAGTATCCTTCTTAGTTAACCATCTACGGCCACCCTTTTTACTGGAATCAATTGCATCATAACTATCCCAAACTAGAGTATTAGCATTGGCTAAACGTGTCTTTCCTTTATTATTAGCTATACGATACCAGAAATCAAAATACTCTCTCCAACCAGTTGAAAGGCGCGTAATTTCCTTATGTACCGCTTGAACTTTTTCTTGATAAACTTCTGGATCCTTATGATATTTAACATCAATATATGGATCATAAGAGCCAAAAATTACTGTTCCAAGTGCTGAAACGACATACATATCATCACTTTTAATATTTAAAAGTGGCAAGATATATTCTTGAAGACTCTTATTAGTTGATAAACGATGATAGATATGAAGATTTAAATCTGGTAATTCTTTTGAGAAAATTTCATCAATATAAACACCCGTATTCGATCTAAACCAATCTTCATCAGAAAGCTCTGGAGTCCATTTTTTACGCAAATCTCCTAAGAAAGTAACTAGATCTGACTTAGTATTTAACATTGGTGCTAGCTTTTCATTGAAAGTAGTTACCGTATTTCCCGGATTTAATTGATTAGGTGATAAATTTCCAATATTAGATAACCAATCAATTGAATCTAAATTTGATCCGAATGATTTTGGATTGAACATCATTGCAGGTAAAATAGTCTTATTTCCGTATGAAACATTATACCAACGATTAAGATAAGACATCCCTATCATAATTTCGCCTGCATTACTGCTTACTCGTTGCCTTACAGTATCTATATTATCTGCATGTTCAAGAAGCTGCGGTACCAAAGTTGGCAATTGATTATATATATCATAAAAGCTATCAATCAAGCTGCTACTTGATAAAACAATATTATTCCAATTCCTAAGGTTTTGTTTTGGATCACCATCAAAGGCGTCATGCTTAACTTGTTTTAAGCTATCTGTAACTGATTTAATAAGATCGGAATCATCCTTTTTTTCTGCCTCTATAGCTTGCTGATTATTAGCAGTGTTCTCAGAAACACTAATTTCTTCATTAAGATTATTTTGATTTAAGCTATTGTCTTTACCATCTTCAGTATTCTGAGCAAGTGTTAATTTTTGATTAATGCCTTTAGCAGTATTTACATTCGAGTTTATTTTTTGCTCTAAATCATGCTGATTTATTTGTACATCAGTATCATTATCTTGCAAATTTACATTTTCTATCGTTGCAGAATTATCGTGTATATTTTCAATAACGTCACTTTTATTTGAAATTTCTGAGGTCTGTTTTTCAGTCGTGTGAACTTGTTGTTCACTATCGGCATGAACAGTAGTTGTTGCAGTAGCCATAAATGCTGATCCTACAGCAATTGAAGTCAATCCTACGCTAAGTTTTCGTAAAGCATATCGATATTGAGATTGAGATTGTTTTTGCATTTTAATTCTAGGCCTCCATTTTTATTCGAGTTGTTATCCTAATTATAACTTAAGTTATACTAATTTAAAATAAGTCAGCTTTGCTTGATACAAAAATAGCATAACTTTTTAAGTTATGCTTATTTCTCATATTAACTCTTATCAAATTGTAATCTTATTTAACTTTTACCCAAAAACTTCGGCTGCAGCAATTACCTTTAATAGTGACTCATCCACCTTATCTCTACCATATGCATCTAGAAAGCGATCACGATACTTATTTGTTTTTAAATTAAACCAGAGTGTCCAAACACCCCAAAATAAATCAATATGCCGATCGCCAACTCCACTGCTGTCAACATCAATGAATCCTGAAAACTTCCATTTATCAAGAATAATATTTGGTAAGCAATAATCACCATGAAGTAAAACCTTCTCCTGCAAAGCATCTTTTCTTGATTCTAAGACCTGATGTGCCTCTTCTGGCGATCGATAGCCAAAACTATCGGGAAATGCTGATTTGTCATAATTTCCTGTTTGATAATTCTTTTCTACTGTTGCCAAATACTCGCTAGTTCTTTCCATGACAGGACAATCAGTATAATCTGTTTCGTGCAATTTTCTTAATTCGCAAGCAATCGTATCACATAAACGT
This sequence comes from Lactobacillus kalixensis DSM 16043, assembly GCF_001434335.1. Lineage (GTDB taxonomy): Bacteria > Bacillota > Bacilli > Lactobacillales > Lactobacillaceae > Lactobacillus > Lactobacillus kalixensis. Next base: position 29,078 of record NZ_AZFM01000022.1, on the reverse strand, counting down.
TCTGGATTATTGAGATACTCTGAATACGTACAATCTTCACCCCTAATCGCTTTTGTTAAAAGCCAATCATAATCGTTTGAAATGTAATCCAATACTTCTGCACCAAGTTTCTTGGAATAAAAGTATTGTGTCATCTGTGCTTCTTTTTCTAGTTTTCCAAGTTCAGATCTTTTTAAATAATAGCCCTCACCTTTGTCCACAAAATATACCCTCGCTTCTGGTGAAGAAGAGCTATCATAAATTGCTGCTCCAGAGATAAAACGTTCAATATTCTTAGGGAGTTTTTCTGCTATCTTAGTAATTAACGTCTTTTTCATTGGTTTCTCCATGATTAATCAATTATTTCAAAGGTATCATTCAAACTAAAAATGTCTATTCAAAGCAACAAACTTATGATAATTATTATGACAAAAAAAGCGTTGAATCATCAAATCAACGCTTAAAGATAACTATAAATTAGCATGCCGCCATTTCTTATCAGTCAAAATTCTTGCCGCTAATAATCCCATAGGTAAAGCTGCTACAATCATTAATGCCCCTATAATCCAGAAAGCACCAATATTAATGTTAGTTACTCCAAAATTGAAAACAGCACGATACATATAGAGTCCTGGAACCATAATTACAATTGAGGGCACTGTAATTGCAATTCTTGGAAAACCTACACGCTTGCGTACTACACTAGCTAGTAGGCCGGCTAATAATGCTCCTATAAATGCTGCCAAAGCTGCTGGAATATGACCATAATCTACTAAACTCAAGCGAGTAGTATTAGCAATTGAACCAATAACAGCTGCTGTTGTTGCCATTGAAATTTTAGAATTAAACATGATTGAGAAGCCGAAGACTCCACAAAAACTGGCCACTAATCTTAATAGTGTCAATGTTAAAACACCTAAACTTAAAGCTGGCATTGCACCTGGCTTTAATCTAAGAACCATAGCTACGGCCCAGCCAGCCATGGTAGCAACCAAAATTACTAAAACGGCATAGGTCATTCTTTCTAAACCAGATCTCATATCAAGCTTAGACATGTCTAAGCCTGAAGTAATGAAAGGAAAACCTGGAATCACAAATAACATTGCGCCAATATAACCATAGGCATGATCATATTCTAAATTAAACATACGCCTTAATAATTCGAAGAATATAAAATATACTATGCAAGCAATAATTACGGCAACCGCAATTTTTGCAACCAGAGTAATTTTCCTGCGTCCCATTTCAGCACGCACATAGTTTCCAAAGCCTGCTCCAAAGAAAGCACAAATTACTTCGGGCCAGCCACCACCTAATAAGAAAATGAAACCTGCACAAGCTAAACCAGCTGCTAAGCCAGAAATCCAAGTTGGATAGGTTGATTTCAGATTAGAAATTTCATCTAAGCGGCTCTTAATTTGTCCTAGAGTCCAATGTCCGTGACCTTTTTTAAATTGTCGAACGAACTTTTCCATTTCATTTAACTTAGTCATATTAACACCGGTAGTCGGTAAAGATAAGGTTTGAGAATATGACTGATTCTCGACATCAAAGCAGGTATATTCAATTGACACAAGACCAATATCGGCCGAACAAGTAATACCTAGTGTTCTTGCAATTGTATCCATTGAATCACGAACTCTCCAAGCCCCTGTTCCACAGCTTAAGAGCATAACTCCTATTCTACCCACCAAAGACCCTTTTTCTACTAAGGTAGCATCTTTAGCTAAAGTATCATCATCACTTTTGAAAAATTCTTCCCAACGAATCTTCATATGGTGGTGATGGGATAAATGTTGACTATTATTTTCTATTTCAGATTCTTTACTCATAATCCCTATTTTTCTCTTAATCTAGTTAACAATATAAATCAGCTTTTATATTTTAACACATGACAGAATATTTGATTATTTTAAATATTTTAAATTATCAATCAAATTTTAAAATCTGATAAAATATACTATAATGAAATTATAAAAATGATATAGTATTCAAGTTTTAAAAAGAGAAGGTATTAATTATGGCACAATTAACAGATGAAGAATTAGCTAGTATTGCCCATGACTATTATCTAAGTAAGCTGAATATTGCAGACATATCTCAAAAATATAATCTCTCTCGCTATTTAATCACAAAGGCACTTGATGATGCTGAAGAAAAGCAAATCGTCCGAATTTCAATTAAGCGCGGAGTTAAACGCAATGAAGACTTAGAACGAAAATTGCAAAATCGTTTTTCATTGAAAGAAGTAATTGTTTTAAATAATCTTGATACAACCAATCAAGACAATGAAGCAATAGTTTCATATGCCGCTAAAGAGATTCAATCATATTTGAAATCAGCAAAGAGTGCAGGAATGACCTGGGGAACATTAATGCGTGACATTATTAATAACTTTCAGGAAGAGCAGCGACCTGATTTAACCTTTGTCCAGCTACTTGGTCAGACAATTAATAGCGACAAAAGAAAGAACTCACTTGAGCAATTAGCTGCGCAAAAATATAATAGTCAAAGTCTGCTCTTACCCGCACCACTTTATGTCATTAATCCAAATTTTCTTAATAATATTCAAGAAGAACCATTTTATCAAAGCCTTAAAAACTATTACGATAAACTTGATGTAATTTTTTCTGGGCTTGGCACTTACGAGGCATTTTCAACCAATAAATACCTCCAAAAGTACTACCAACAACAGCTTTTTAAGGATATTCCAACTGAAGAAATTGTGGGAATGATTTTTGGACGCCCGTACAATATTAAAGGTGAATTCTTAGGAGATTTTGATCATCATGTTTGTGGGATCTCGTTAGAAGATATCATGAAAACACCAGTCAGATTCTTAGTTGTTAAGAATCGCTTTAAATCCAAGTCGTTACTTGGAGCTCTTAGAACTGGGGTGGTTACAAATCTAGTAACTAATGAAGGGATTGCAGAAAGAATCTTAGAGGAAAAAAAATAAGGTGAGCAAAACGCTCATCTTATTTTTTTACAATTCATTAATCTTTAACTTGCTTGATAGTATCAATAATTGTACCGTCACGATATTCAACTAAAGCAACTGTACGATCAGTGTATTCAAGTGGCTTAGGAACTCCAACACGCTCTTCAGCCATCTTTTGCAAATCTTTGATATCAACAATGTTTAAACCTGGAACATTTGAAAATACCTTAACTAAGTCTTCTCTCTTAGGATTAATTGCAATTCCACGTTCAGTTACTAAAACATCAATTGATTCACCTGGAGTAACAACGGTTTCTACACTAGGAACAACTGTAGCATTACGTCCGCGAACAAGCGGTGCAGTAATTATTGTCATTTTAGCACCAGCTGCAGCATCTTGGTGACCACCAATAGCACCACGAATCACACCATCTGAACCAGTCATAACATTAACATTAAAGTTAGTATCAATTTGAAGTGCTGACAAGATAGCAACGTCAAGGTTGTTTACAACAGCACCTTTATTATTAGGATCAGCGTACCAAGAAGCATCAATTTCTTGTTGATCCTTGTTCTTAGCCATTGAAAGAGCAGCACCCTTATCAAAGTCTTGAACATCCATTACTTTGCGTACTAAACCTTCTTCAAGCAAGTCAGTGGTTGGTTTAGTAATACCACCCAAGGCAAATGAAGCAGTGATACCATCTTTAATCATGCTTTCACGAAGATAACGTGTTACAGCTAAGGCAGCACCACCTGAACCTGTTTGGAAGCTAAAGCCTTCTTTGTAGTAAGGTGAATTTACGATTACTTGGTTTACCATTTGAGCAATCTTCAATTCCTTTGGGTCCTTAGTGAAACGAGTAGCACCTGACCCAATCTTGTCTGGATCACCAATTTTATCAACCTTAACAACATAATCAACTTGATCTTGCTTTATTGAAGCTGGAGTATTTGGATATGGCACGATGTTATCAGTCAAAAGAACAACTTTATTAGCATATTGTGCATCCATTAAAGCATAACCTAATGAACCAAAGACAGCATCCCCATCTTGACCATTAGCATTACCAGCAGGATCTGATACTGGAACACCCAAGAAGGCAACATCAATCTTAATTTCTCCTTCTTCAATTGAGCGAGCACGATTACCGTGACTACGGAAAATTACAGGGTTCTTCAAACCACCATGAGAAACAAAGTCACCTAATGAGCCACGCATACCTGATGAAGTGATATTAGTAATAACACCCTTCTTAATAGCTTCAATAATAGTATCGTTCATAACACCAGTTAATGATGAAGGAGCTAAACTTAAGTCTTTATAGCCCATTTCAATGATTAACTTCATAACCTTGTTAAAGGCATAATCACCATTTCTGAAGTGGTGGTGGAATGAAATGGTCATGCCATCTTTCAAGTTATTCTTAATTACATCTTCAAGTGAATCAATAATCTTATCTTGACCTGTAGTAACTCTAACTTTTGGTGCTACTCTTTGTACTTCAGGATGACCAATTTCAGTAGTTTCAAATGGCTTCAAATCCATTTCTTTCATTAAATCGTCTGGTAATTGACGCTCTACCTTATTCTCCAATGTAGTTTCCCTCCTCGTCAATCAAGTGTGATGCTCTAGCAGTCATCAAAACACGGTTAGCCTTTTCAACAACAGGTTTATCAACCATTTTGCCGTTCATTGAAATTACACCTGAGCCTTTGGCCTTAGCTTCACGAATAGCATTTTGAACGTTTTGCGCATTTTCAATTTCTTCTTTGGTTGGGTTGAAGACCTTGTTAACCATTTCAATTTGACGTGGGTTAACAAGTGATTTTCCATCGTAACCTAATTCATGAATGTAGTTAGTTTCGCGATAGAATCCTTCAGTATCTTTCATATTTGAGAAAACAGTGTCAAAGGCATAGACATCAGCCGCACGAGCTGCTTGTAATACCATGTTACGAGCAAATTCAAGTTCACGACCATCTGGATAGCGGTGAGTGTGCATATCTGCAGTATAATCTTCACCTGAAACAGCCAATCCCATCATAAGTGGAGTACTCTCAGCAATTTCTGGAGCATGAAGAACACCCTTAGCACTTTCAATGGCAGCCATCACACCAATTGAACCATGTTCAATGCCAAATTCATCTTCCCAGTGGTCAATATCTTTTACAAGCTTTTGAATCATTGCTGCTGATTCAGTCTTTGGTAAACGAATAACATCTACCCCCGCCTTAACCATTGCCTTAACGTCTTCGTCATAAAATGGCGTGTCTTGACCATTAACTCTAACGACGATTTCGCTACCACCAAAGTCGACAGTCTTAATTGCTTCATAAACAAGCATTCTAGCAGCATCTTTTTCAGTTAATGAAACTGAGTCTTCTAAGTCCAGCATAATTGAGTCTGCGCCATAAATCCCAGCATCCTTAATCATAGCTGGATTATTACCAGGAACAAACATCATGGTTCGACGTAAACGATTTTTTACGTAAGTCATGTTTACAAAACCTCCAATTCTGGTTTATCTGAAGTTTCAGTAGCTCTTTGTGCAGCTGCTAAAGTACGAGCTTTAATCACACAATCCAAAGCACCTTTATCAGTAGCCTTAACCTTGGCATTTTCAAGACCGTATTTCTTTAAAGTATCTGTAATTACTTTTTCAATTTGGTCACCGTATGCTTTCTTAACTTCTGATTCCAAATCGATCTCAATACCATTACTACCTTTAGAAATCATGATTTGAATATCTGAACTTTCAAGTGTTCCAGCAACACCTGTAGTTTTAATTTCCATTAATATTCATTCCCTTCTTTATTCTATCTTGCAATTCATTCTTTTTCTTCTCAATAAAGTCATAAGTTGTCTTTGGTACTAACTTTTTAATTGATTCAATCTCATTATTTGCAATATCCTTACGAACCTCACTCGCAGAAACAATCTGATTATCAATCTCTAAGCGTGGAATAATGATTACTTCAATATCAGGTCCTAATTCATGAGCTAAGGTGACATTGTAGTAATGCGTAGTCATTGATAACGGTTCTTTTCCCAAATATCTTCTTGAGATATTTAGTTTAGGTGCAATTATATTTTTGAAAACACGTGCATCAATTTGAGTTTGTGTTTCAATTAGAGCTTCTGGAGATTTCAAGAAATATGCTGGGAAAGTGGCAGTTGAGACCATATAGTCTGAACCACTAACTACTACGACATTTTTGAGATCTTTCAATCCCTCTTTCACTAATTGCATTCTTTCATTGGTTGTAAACAATGACTTGTCGCTTGCAACAACAAAAACATAAAGCAAATCATTTTCTTGACTTGCTATTTCAACAAGCTTGCGATGTCCTAAAGTGAACGGATTCGCATTCATAACTATCGCACCTACTCGTTTGTTTTCTTGGTCAGCAATTCTTGGTAAAGTTGAAAGATAATCTTGAATATCAGGCATTCCGCTTTCAAGAAAAGCTGCTGTATCGGTGTGAGCCAGCTCAACAAAATTTAAATGTTGAAAACTTTTTGAATACTTTTCTTTTGTAAAGACAAAACTATGAAAAATCTTTTCATTAAATAAATACTGTTGTAAAGCCGTCACAATTTTATTGAAACGAGCACCGGAATGTTCTTCTTCACCATTTACGCCAATATACTTCAGAACGTTACCAGCAATACTACCAGTACCGACCAAATCACCTTCATCATCGACCAAGCCTAAAGTATGATCAATGACTGAAATTTCTCTCTCACTAAAATCGTGCAGCCCCAAACTCTCAAGCAGTTTTTGCCACTTTTCTCGAGTTGCAGGTTCACTTAAATACAAATCAACAACCTTCTCCATTGCCATGCCTCACATTCAAAGTTTGTGCAAAATAAAACAACTTATTCAACATTTATAGTTTACTATCTTTTTTAAATTATTTCAATTTTCGACTTAATTTTTTATATTTTTAAATTTTGTTAGAGCTTTCAAAATAATTTGATCAAAAAAATAAAGATGTAAAGTTAAAAACTTCACATCTTTGAAAATTCTCTTTCTAGATTATTTTATGTTTCTTAAGAAACTCCATAATGATCTCGTGGGCTTTTTCAGGCTGCTCTGCTTGAATTAAGTGTCCACAATCATCAATCACTTCAGTTTCAATCTGATCGTTAATATTCTTAATCGCTTCAGTAAAATGATAATCAAAATAAGGTGAATTTTTACCTGCGATAACAAGCATTGGCACTGGCATAGTCAGAATAATATCGCGCCAGTCTTGTTGAGCATGATCAACTAAACAAAGATAATTTTCTGCTGGATCATATGGAAATTTCTGATATTCTGCTTTTGCATTATTGAACATCTGATCATCAATATGTGCATACGTTGCTTTACCAAAATCAAATTTTAAATATTCCGGATAATTATCCCAATTTAGATCCTTAAAGCCGTAGTTCCAACTATCATCGCTTATCATTTTAGGTGGCTGATCTAAGTCAATCATACAAGACAGTCTTCCTTGACCATATTGACCAAGATAAGCCCAAAAATTAGCTGCCCCCATCGAATTACCAATGCTAATTACATTATGCAAATCTAATTTGTTAAATAACTCAGCTAAATCCGCTGCATGACGCGCAATTCTTTGACCTTGAAAAGTCCTTTGAGACTCACCTTGATTACGAGGATCAAGCATAATGAAGCGAAATTCATCCCCAAAAAGTTCAATCAACTTTTGCCACATCTGAATTGTACCGCCAATTCCGGGAATCCCTACTATTACGGGCTTATCCTCAATACCAGTATCAGTGTAATGCAAGCTGACTCCATCACTAGTCCGAAATTTCATTAGTTTACTTCTTTCTTTTTTCTTTATTTTAACAAAAAATCAGTCCACATCATCAAGTGAACTGATTTTAAATAAATCAAAATTACCAAACACCAATTACTTTCATCCAAAGTGTGCCAATAGTGCCAAAGATGACTAAGTAGACTAAACCTAAAACAAAGTTCATCTTCCACCATTCACCTTGTTTAACATAACCAGTCGTTGCCAAGATTGAAGCAGGACCGTTAGCATAGTGAGTAGTTGATGCGTTGAAGGCACCAGTGAAGGCCAAAAGCATTGCGCTTAATCCTAAAGGTGCACCAGTTGCAACAGCAACTGATAAGAATGGTAAGTATAAAGCTGTCATATGAGCAGTACCACTTGCAAAGAAGTAGTGAGTGTAGAACATAAGTAATACCAATACTGCTAAGACGATTCCCCAGCTAATTCCGTGCAAGCCAGATTGAACAAGTTTAGCAAACCATGAAATGAAGCCGTAAGAAATTAGCTTGCTTGCCATAAACATCAGAATTGAAAGCCAAATTAAGATATTCCATGCCCCAGTTTCTTTCAAAGCATCTTCCATAGTAAGAACACCAGTGATCAAAAGAATAGAAACAGCTAAGAAAGCGATAAAAGTAGCGTCAAATTGTGGAATCTTAAAGAATCCAGATAAAACCCACATAACTAGTGACATGCAGAAAACCGCGGTCATAATCTTTTCAGGCTTAGACATTGGCCCCATTTTTTTCAAACGTTCATCTGCCCACTTTTTAGCATCTGGAGTTTCTTTAATCTCAGGTGGATACATCTTGTAAATGATCCAAGGCACAATAACTGCACATACTGCTACTGGAATAATTGCTGCAAAGAACCAACCAGCCCATGAAATTTCATAATGTTGTTGAGCAGCCATCTGTTGAGCAACCATGTTAGGAGCTGCACCAGTTACAAATAAAGCTGTTGACAAAATATTGGCATGAAAGGCAGTAAAGTCAATGTATGCACCAATCTTTTTTCTAGATGGATCATTTGGTTTTGAATCGTAACCTTCTTTTGCAACTGATTCAACAACTGGCCAAACAACTCCACCCGTACGAGCAGAATTTGATGGAATCAGCGCACCCAATATAACTTCCAAACCAGTAATTGCATAACCAATACCTAATGATTTTTTGCCGAATTTTTCAATCATCCAGTAAGCGATTCTGTTACCAAGACCAGTCTTACTGATACCATGAGCCATAATAAAGGCCATGGCAATCAACCAGGCAGCAGAGTTACCAAATGAACTTAAAACCCCTTGATTAACAACTACGCCTTTATCATTTACTACATCCTTCATTGGTGCTAAACCAACAAGAACTGTTACAACTAATCCTACTAAAGTCGTACCACCAATTGGTAAAGGCTTAGTAATACATCCCACGATCGTTGCAACAAAGACTGCGAACATTTCCCAAGCTTGTGGAGATAAGCCGCTGGGTCTAATTGGCGTTAAGCACCATAATACTATTCCTACTATAATCGGCCAGATAAAGCCCTTATAGTTTACCTTCTCTAGCGTTTTCATTCTTAATTTCTTCCCTTTTAAGGACGATAAATATCGTCGATAATGTCAAATCCCTTATTTTTAAGTGAATCGTCTACCCAGCTCAAATCAACTTTCCCTTGACTGAATAAGACAGCTTTTTCATCATCTTTTTTATGAAAAGCTTGGGCTTTAGGTAAGATTTCAGGTGCATCCTTACGTGGAATACAAATCACACCATCAGGATCACCTAAAATCACATCACCTGGATTGACACTAACGTTGCCGCATGAAACTGGAACATTTAATTCACCAGGTCCTTCTTTATATGGACCACCAGGTGTTGTACTAGTTGCATAAATTGGCAATTTCCAGTTTTGTAAATTATCAATGTCACGGATTGGACCATCAATCACAATTCCTGCAATCTTCTTTTGATCACGAAGATATGACATCATCACTTCACCGATTAATGAACGAGTTGTATCTCCTTCATTATCAATTACAACAACATCCCCTTCATGGCAAAACCGAAGCGCAGCATAGATTGCTAAATTATCTCCAGCTCTAGTATGTACTGTAAAAGCTGGTCCGACCATTTCATGATCTGGAGAAGACATTAATCTAATCCGTGGATTCATTGCACAGTTTCTTTCCATACAGTCAGCCACATTAGAAGCTGGAATACCTTCAAATCCTTTAACTAATTCAGGATCAGGTAATTTTCGCTTTAAATAAATTCTCTTGCCAACAGGCATCTATACTCACCACTAATAAAAATTAATCTAATGATACTCCATCAACTACTTCTTGCATCTTATCTGCTGAGTAGTTCATCTTCTTAAGTTCGTCATCACTAAGTTTAGTTTCGATAACATCGGCGATACCGTTACTGTTAATTACAGCAGGAGTACCTAAGAATAAATCATGGTCAATGCCGTAAAGACCCTTAACAGGTGCTGAGAGTGGTAAAACCATTTCCTTGTTCTCAAGAATTGCTTTACAAATTTGAGTTAACATTTGAGCAACTCCATAGAAAGTAGCGCCTTTATTAGCAATAATCTTGCCACCTTTTTGTCGAACTTCTGTTTGAAGATCATCAAGCACTTCATCAGTAAGTTCTGGGTATGAACGAAGTGGCTTGTCGTCGATAGTAGCTTCATCGAAGTTTTCAAATGAAGTATCACCGTGTTCACCCAAAACATAGGCATTTACATCTCTTACAGTTACACCAACTTTTTTGGCCAAAGCAATCTTAAATCTGGCAGTATCAAGTGAAGTACCAGTACCAATTACACGGTTCTTAGGGAAGCCTGAAAGTTTTTGAGTTAAAGTAGTAAGAATATCTACTGGATTTGCAGAAACAACAAAGATACCCTTGAATCCTGATTCAACAATTGGTTCAATAATACTCTTTAAGATTTGAACGTTCTTATCGACCAGGTCTAAGCGGGTCATACCAGGCTTACGTGCCATACCAGCAGTAATAACAACAATATCAGCATCTTTAGCGTCTGCATATGTACCAGCGTGAATGTTTACTGGCTTATAAAAATTAGTCACATCTTCAAGATCAAGTGAATCACCAACTGGTAATTTTTCAGCCACATCAGTAATTACTAATTCATCAATATCAACATTTTGCAATAAGTCATTAGCAAAAGTTGAACCTACACGACCATCACCAACAAGTAAAACTTTATTACTCATATTAAGATTTCCTTTCATAAAACAACTTGTTCTCGATTACACAAACAATTATACAATAAGCGCTTTCACTTTTTCAATATTTAAAAAGATAAACTTATTTTTTACATTTTTAAATTATCGAAAATGTAACAAAAAACTTATTAAGAGTACCCTTTCTTAAAGATATCGCACTTTCGAAAATTTACAATATTTTATGTTCTTTTTTTCACATAATCATATATTTAACATAATTTTATTTATACAAAACAAAATACTTTTTCTTATTTAATATCTTTTGGGTATAATGTCCCTATTGATGTTCCTAGATTTTTATAATAGAAAGGATTTTTTATGAAAGCAATTCTTACAGTTGTAGGCAAAGACCACACTGGCATCGTTGCAAAAGTTAGTTCTCAATTAGCTAAGGATGAAATTAATATTCTTGATATTTCTCAAACTATAATGGATACAAACTTCGTCATGATGATGTCTGTTGAACTTCCAGAAAATATCAATTTCAAAAAAGTTAGTCAAGAACTAACTAAATTAGGTAATGCGATGAATCTTGAAATCAATTTACGTAATGAAGAATTATTTGACGCAATGCATAGTATTTAGGAGCGCTCGCTTATGGATTCAAAACAAATTTACGAAACAAGCCAAATGCTCTCTAGCGAAAATCTTGATATCAGAACCATTACGATGGGAATTTCGCTTTTAGATTGTATTGATAGCGATAGTGACAGAGCTTGTCAAAAAATTTATGACAAAATCACCACTAAAGCCAGGGATCTAGTTAAAGTTGGTGAGCAAATTGAACTCGAATATGGAATTCCTATTGCTAATAAACGAGTAACCGTCACCCCTATTTCATTAATTGCGGCTGCCTCAAATGATCACGATTACGTTAAGTATGCTAAGACCCTTGATAAAGTTGCACAAGAATTAGGAATCGACTTTATTGGAGGCTTTTCTGCACTTGTTCAAAAAGGCTATCAAAAAGGCGACGAAATTTTGATCAATTCATTACCTCAAGCATTGGCTGAAACTAATTATGTATGTGCTTCAGTTAATGTCGGTTCTACCAAGAGTGGTATCAACATGGATGCAGTCAAGCAAATGGGGAAGGTTATTGTTGAGGGCTCAAAGCTTGATTTCATGACTAATGCCAAACTAGTAGTCTTCTGTAATGCAGTTCAAGATAATCCATTCATGGCTGGGGGCTTTCATGGTGTTGGCGAACCAGATACTGTTATTAACGCAGGTGTTTCAGGACCAGGTGTGGTGAAAGCAGCGCTTGAAAAAGTTAGAGGTGAGCCAATGGATGTAGTTGCCGAAGCTATCAAACAAACTGCCTTCAAGATCACTCGTATGGGACAACTTGTTGGTAGTGTTGCAGCTAAAAAGCTCGGCGTACAAATGGGAATTGTTGACCTATCTCTTGCTCCAACTGCTGCTCCTGGCGATTCAGTTGCTGAAGTCCTTGAAGAAATTGGTCTTTCTCAAGTCGGAACTCATGGTACAACTGCTGCTCTAGCAATGCTTAATGATGCAGTTAAAAAAGGTGGTATTATGGCTTGCAGCCATGTTGGTGGTTTATCTGGTGCTTTCATTCCTGTTTCTGAAGATGCTGGAATGATTGCTGCAGTCGAAAACGGTACGTTAAATATTTCTAAGCTTGATTGAGCGTGGTGGTACAATTCCTGCTCCAATTCACAGCTTTAAAAATTAAAAAACTAGAGATTTTGATAAAGGCTACATTGTGCTTATATCAATTTCTCTAGTTTTTTATTTAATAAGATAATGCTCTCTTCTTGTTAGCTTTCCAATGATTATAAAAACTGCTTTGTGACATTACTTCTGCTTTTCCTGTCCACGGATTATTGTAGTGAATTCGTTTATTTGCATCAAAACCAGTCAAAGTAATGGCATGATTAACAAAGCCATTCATATTTGCTATCCACACAACAACTAAATGTTGCCGAATCAGTTGATTATGTAAAGCCTTAATTGAACAACCAGTCATAATCTTTGCCTTACCTAAATTCTTTCTAACTACTGGTGCAATTCCACTGGATAGACCCACCAACCAGTTTTCTTATAAGGACTGCCAACAAAGCCATAATTTCCATTACTGCTACGTGGAGTTTCATTAGCAACAGTAAATTTAGAAACTGACTTACCAGCATAATTAATCATCATTGTGACTGCGGTCATTTCACATCCTGTAGGCAGCTGAGGTAATTGACTAATTACCTTAGCTGGATTCCTAACGCCGACAATTTTACCTGTCTTAGTTGTTTGATAATATGCTTTTTTGTATTTGAAATAACCCTTTATTGCTTTATTGTTTTTATAGATGTAATAATTACGATTTTTCTTATTATAATGCAGCCCATCTTTGATCTTTTTGCTGGTATTCTTAGTTATATTAGTTTTCGTGCTACTTTGGTCAGAATTTGGACTACTTGTTTGAACATTATTTTGATTACTACTTTCTTCTTTTGCCTGATCATTTGTAGTAGAAGAATTATTGTCATTTGTTTGAGTAGTATTCTGTGTCTGGTCAGGATTAACATCATCAGCCTTTACATAGCTATTCTGCAGCATTAAGAAACCACAAAGTAGTGCAACAGAAACTACAATTTTTCTTTTTTTATTCATTTTTTCTCCTTCAAAATCCTTATTTTCATCATTTTCATCTTAACTTTTCTCTAAATAATTGTAAATATCATTGCCTTTTCGGTGACACGGCGTCATTATAGCTGATAAAATATAATCAAAAAGTTTTCGAATCAGACCCCGAAAGTGAGACAAAAGTAATGAATAGATATATTTATCACTCAATAAAATTTATCGCCTTAGGTGAACTTTTTGGTTTAGTCTTTTCTCTATTTTTTAATTATCTATATGGCAATTTTATTTACATGCCCTCTACAAATTTATTGCAAGAAGAATTTTCCCGTCGACCACTTAATGGAATGCTCTTCAGTGTGATTATTTGGGCTTTAATGGGACTTCTATTTGGTTGGGGAGCTTCAATTTTTGAAATTCAGCGTTGGTCCTTAACAAAGCAAACGTTAATTAACTTTTCAATCTATTATATTGGATTCACTGCTCTAGCAATCCTTGCGTCTTGGTTTCCGCTTAGCCTACCACATTTATTATTGTTTAGTTCAATTTTTACCATTATCTACGCAGTAATCTGGTTAATTACCTACTTTTTATCAAGAAAAAAAGCTGAGAACTAGTTACTATACAGAATTTGTATACCCCTATAAATAATTGTCAATATTCAAATCAATAAAGAAAACATACAATATGAATATCGAATTGATAAATTGACAAATAAAGGAGCTTAATTTATGAAAGTTACAATTCTCGCAGCAAATGGACAAATTGCACATTTAGTAGAAAATGAAATTTTAACCAATCCAGAATACAAAGATGTTGAATTAAGTTTAATGCTCAGAAACAAAAATCGCTTAAATGATTTAGCAGACGATCCTCGCGTCACCTTATTTGAAGGTGACTTGAACAAGCTTGACGATGTTGTAGCTGCTACCAAAGATGCAGATTTAGTTTGGTCAGCAGTTGTCGATCACGATGCACAAAATCGTCCAACTAAGAATGTAATTGAAGCAGCTAAGCAAAATGGCTTCAAGCGTTACATCAACACTAGTCTCCTCGGCATTTATGACGAAGTTTCTGGTGCTTTTGGTAAGTGGAACCGTGATACTTGCTTTAATGGTGATCCAACCGGCTCAGCTCCAACAGTTGCTGATGAAATGCTTGAAAAGTCTGATTTAGACAACACTACTCTGCGTTTACCATGGCTTAATGATCGCGATGAAGTTAAATATAAGCTGACTCATAGACATGACACTTACTACGGTGTATCTGGCTCACGTAAGAGTATGGCAGATGTAGTTCTCAAGATTATTGCAGACCCTAGTTTTGCTTCTAATGACTCATTGGGTATTGCCGATCCTGATACTGAAGGTTCAGACCGTCCTGTATACTAATTGTTTTAACCCTAACTATTCTTGCTAAAAAAGGAACTCACAATGAGTGGGTTCCCTTTTTAATACTTAAAATCACAGCTATCTAAATGATCATTTATTAACCCGACTGCTTGCAGAAAAGAATACATCGTAGTCGGTCCAACAAATTTAAAGCCAATTTTCTTTAACTGAACTGAAAGTTTTTTAGATAATAGTGTTTGATGCTGGAATATCAGATATTTCTTGCGGATGATTGACAATAATTTCAGGAATAGCTTCTTGTAAAATCTGTTTAAGATTTGTTCCTGACTGTTCTAGTTTTACTAAAACCTGAGCATTATTAATTGCCGCATTGATTTTTAACTTATTGCGTACAATTCCTTCATCATTCATCAATCTCTCAAAATCTGTCTGATCAAACTTTGCTACCTGATAATAATCAAAATCTGCAAAGGCTTTTCGAAAATTTTCACGTTTTTTCAAAATAGTAGTCCACGACAGACCAGACTGAAAAGATTCTAATACCAGCATCTCATAAAGGTACTTATTATCTAAATTTAACTTTCCCCACTCTTCATCATGATATTGACGATAAAGCGGATCTAAGTTACTATTTCCCCAATTACAGCGATTAGTCATTTTAAACCTCTATTTCCTAATTTATTTTGTATACGCAGTAAAATGTAATTTTCCATTAATATATTCGCCTAAGAAAATATCGTTAATTCCATCATAACCTGCAGATTCAACCTGTTGTTCAAGCCATGCTTCACTTTTGTGAATTAATTCTAAGACATCTGTATTTACTTGACCATCACTGATAATTGGGAAGCGAATATTTGCTTCATCATTTTCAATAATTGTTAATTGACCATTTTGTTCAAAGATACAGTTCTTAACCTTTTCGACTGAATAAATTCCACTACTTCTTAACTTAAACATTAATTCATTTGCGGAAATCCCAGCTCGCATACAATTATCAACTAAAACTTTACCATTTTTAATTACCTGTACCGGTTTGCCATCAACTATATTTCGAATCCATCTATTATGATCACGGCTAAATTTCAGGATAAAGACTACTAAAGTCCATACAATTAAAACTAGGAAAAATTGGAATACAGTAATGCTGGGATTATAAATCAAACCACCTATGATTCCACCCAGAACATAATTTTGGAGTTGGTCTAAAGCAGTCGTTGGTGCTAAATTCGTTTTACCAAAAACATTGATTTGAATAATTAAAGTTAAGATACCCAGGGCAAATTTGATAAAAAGTTGTGTATAGTCTAGTTGCATTTTAGTTTCTCACATCCACTTCGTGATTAATTACGTGTGCTTCGGTTAATGAATAGGTATTACGATCATCATTTAAATTAAGTTGATAGTCAACATCCTTAGAATCAATTCTGACAATCATCCCATTATTTAAAGTTGTTGAACTAACCAAAACATCGGATTCCTTTACATTTTCATCCTTAGCCACAGATTTAATAAATGGAATAATTTGCGAGGAATATGATTTCTGCATATTATTTTGTGTGTAGCGCTCATACCTTGTCCCGGCAAATAAACACAAAAATAGGAGCGCGATGATCCCCAAATCTCGATAACGCGTAGCAAATCGATTGCGTAGATAAAGGATAGCAAAGATAATCATCGCTAAAGCAGTGATTAATGATAATATAATCAGAACGGTCTGATCATCATTTTGATGATTCTGAATGTAGTTGATTGTATAAAATGTCATCAGTAACCCTCCTTTTCGATATTTTAGCAAATCAAAAAGACTAATTTCGATACTTACTTCAAAATTAGTCTTCTTTATTTATAAGTAAAATTTTATTTTCTAATCTTCTTAGCCATTTGCATCCCTGCTTGACGACCAAAAATTACAGTTTCAGCGATGGAGTTACCACCAATTCTATTATTTCCGTGAAGCCCACCTGATACTTCACCAGCAGCATATAAACCATCAATAATACTACCGTTAGTATCAAGTACTTCCGTTTCGGGCGTAACATGAATACCACCCATAGTGTAGTGAATTGCTGGGTGAACGTGAATTGCAAAGAATGGTCCTTTTTCAATTCCACGTTCCATACCAGTTGTTCTGCCAAAGTCAGTATCTTTCTTTTGAGCAACTTCTGAATTCCACTTAGCAATAGTCTCATTCAAGTTAGCTGCGTTGACACCAATCGTTTCCGCTAATTCATCAAGGGTAGCACCATGTTCTACCAAGCCGACATGATCATAGAATTCAATTGCCTTGAAGTGATCTCGAATACCTTGATCAAAAATAAGGTAAGCACCGTCTTCATTTAATCCGGTAATTGCATTAGATACAATCTTACGAGTATTTAATTCGTTTACAAAGCGCTTACCAGCTTTATTAACCAGAATAGCACCTTCACCTCTAACGCCTTCACCGATCAAGAAAGTATGATCAGTATCAGTTTGAGCAGTTGGATGAACTTGGATAAAGTTC
Source organism: Lactobacillus kalixensis DSM 16043 (assembly GCF_001434335.1). Lineage (GTDB taxonomy): Bacteria > Bacillota > Bacilli > Lactobacillales > Lactobacillaceae > Lactobacillus > Lactobacillus kalixensis. The sequence goes on along the minus strand of NZ_AZFM01000022.1, from coordinate 11,634 downwards.
ATTTGCATTAATTGTGCATCAACTGCTTCTGCAAGCTTTAAGCCATCACCTGTAGCACCTGGTTGATTAGTCGTCTTATAATCAACTAGGTCTGGACGATACTTCTTGATAATATCCTTTGAAGCACCAAAACCCCCACTTGCAAGTAAAACAGCCTTGGCATGAACAGTCTTAGTACCAGCTTTAGTTTCAACTTCGACTCCATCAATTGCTTTTTCGTCATTTTGTAAAAGCTTGATCACTTTAGCATCATTAAAGACATGAATCCCTTCCTTTTCGATTTGCTTAAGTAAGCCAGTTACTAAGTACCCACCAACTGGAGCCATTGAAGCTGGGCGGTGAGCACGCTTCTTGCTCATACCTCCAGTAATGGTTAAATCAGTCAATTCAATTCCATGTTCCATAAGCCAATCAATTGCAATTGCAGAATGATCAACAAAATAACGAAGCATATCGCGATCATTAAGAAGACCGCCACCTTTTAAAGTTTCCTTATAGAAATCTTCTTTATTATCAATTATGCCTTCTTGTAATTGAACCAAACTTTCTGAAGCATTCATCCCTGACGAAGCACGAGTTGTATTACCACCAAGTTGTTCATTTTTTTCAAAAACTGCAACTTTAAGACCTAATTCATGGGCTTGAAGTGCAGCAGTTAAACCAGTACCACCAGCACCAATAATAACTGCATCATAGCTATCTGCAATTTCATCAGCTGTGTTTGGCGTAAAAATAAATTTTGCCATTTCTTCTCCTATTCTTCTGGATCGTCCTTATCAACATTAGTCATTTGCATATAGTCCATCCACTCATCATATTGTTCTTCGGTAACTTTACCACTCTTAAGAGCAGCTTCACGTAAAGTAGTACCTTCCTTATCAGCTGTTTGTGCAATCTTTGCAGCTGCGTGGTAACCAATATGAGGAGATAATGCGGTAACTGTCATCAATGAATTTTCAAGTAAATCGTCCATTCTTTCTTCGTTAACAGTTAAGCCATGAATCATTCTATCAGCAAAGCCGGTAATTGTACCAGTTAAAATATCACAAGAATCAAGGAATGAAGCAATCATTACTGTCTTAAAGACATTCATTTCGAAATTACCTTGTGAAGCAGCAAAAGTAATTGTAGTGTCATTACCAAATACTTTTGTGGCAGCCATTGTTACAGCTTCTGCTTGAGTTGGGTTAACCTTACCAGGCATAATTGATGAACCTGGTTCATTTGCAGGGATATTCAATTCGCCATAACCTGCTCTTGGACCTGAAGCCAAGAATCTAATATCTTGAGCGATCTTGAACATATCTGCAGCTAAAGTCTTAAGCGCACCATGAACAACATCAAGACCTGAATGGTGAGCTAAGCCCCAGAATTTATTTGTCTTAACTTCAAACTTATGACCATAAACTTCTGATAACTTGCCTGCAATCTTCTCAGTCATGCCTGGTGCAGCGTTTAAACCAGTACCAACAGCAGTACCACCAATAGCTAATTCATAAAGAGTTGGCTTTAATTCTTGAATGTATGACAAATCATGCTTAAGAGCTGAAATGTATCCTGATAATTCTTGACCAAATGTTAATGGAGTTGCGTCTTGTAAGTGAGTACGACCAACTTTAACAGTCTTCCAGTATTTCTTTTCCTTAATAACCAATTCGTCAATTAAGTGTTGAACTGCTGGTTCAAGCTTGTCCAAGGCTTCAACTGCAACGATGTTCATAGCAGTTGGGTATGTGTCGTTTGAAGATTGACCACGGTTAACATCATCGTTTGGTAAAATATCTAAACCTGGATGTAACTTATTTGCCAAGTTAGCCACAACTTCATTAACGTTCATGTTACTTTGTGTACCTGAACCAGTTTGCAACACATGAAGTGGAAAATCTTTACGCAATTGAACATCATCTAAAGCTAAAAGATGGTCAATTGCATCTTCAATTGCTTCACCTTTTTCCTTTGGCTCATCCCCGACTTCTACATTACTTTGTGCAGCAGCTTTCTTTAAGTGTAAGAATGCACGAATAATTGCCAAAGGCATTAGTTCACCACTTGGGAAATTGTTTCTACTTCTTTCTGTTTGTGGACCCCATAAAGCATCTTTTGGAATCTTGACAGGACCAATAGTATCACTTTCAATACGATAATCTTGTTCACTCATAGTATTTTTCTCCTTAATAAAATAGAAACTTTAATTCAACTTTTATGATACCTGTAAGAGCTTTCTTTTTCAATAATTTTAAAAAGCTAATTAATTTTTGAAAAATAAAAACTATTCCTTCTAAATTCAAGGAATAGTAGTTAATTCTTATCTAGATTGATGGTTCATTCTCTTAGCGAAAAAGTCGCCAATAACTTGAACAATAAAGATCAAAATGATCACAAGAATAGTTGCCACCCAAGTAACATCATTGTTAAATCGGTTGTAACCATATGAAATAGCAGTGTTACCAAGGCCACCTGCACCAATTGCTCCAGCCATTGCTGTCAAACCAATCAAACTAATGACAGTTACAGTAGAAACACGAATCAATTCAGAACGGGATTCTCTTAAATAGACATCAAAGATAATATCACTAACTGTTGCTCCCAAACTTTCAGCAGCTTCGATTTTACCCGGATCAACACTTTCAAGAGCAACTTGAACTTGACGAGCGTAGAATGGGAAAACACCTAAAGTCAAAGGTACTAAAGCTGCTTTCATCCCAATTTGTGTACCAACAATCTTTTGGGTAACAGGGGCTATAAATGCCAATAAAATTACAAATGGAATAGCTCTAAAAATTGAAACTAATTTATCACAAACATTGAACCAGAATTTATTTGGCCGAATTCCGTCTTCTTTTGTTAAAACAAGAATCACACCGAAAATAATCCCTAGGATGCCGCCAAAGATCGCTGACCAGAAAGTCATAAAGAGAGTTTGGAAAATACTTGTGCCCCAGCCAGTATCTCCACCCCAGCCTAGTTGAACTACATTTGGTGCAATTTTTTCAAACCAACTAATCATATAATCTCCCCTTTTCATCTAATCTAGTCAATGTAACATCTTGTTTGTTTAAGAACTCTTGAGCCTGTTTTTGTTTTTCTGGATCTCCCTTGACTTCAACCACCAATGTACCAATTGCCTCACCATTCAAAAGTTCAACGTTACCATAAAGCATGCTGGCTTCAACGCCTATTTCCTTGTAAAGTTCAATAATGATTGACTTAGTCACATTAGCAATACTATAAACTAATTGGTAAACAGCCTTATTATCACCTAGAGTACCCAAGTTAAGTGATTCCAAAGTTGAAATAGTCTCAAGAGACCCGCCAACAAAGCGCTTAGTTAATTCTTCCTTTGGATGCAAGAAAATCTGCTTCAAATCTCCCTTTTCGATAATGACACCATGTTCCATCACAGCAACTTTAGTACAAATTCGCTTAACTGCATCCATTTCGTGAGTAATCAAGATTACTGTTAATCTCAACTTTTGATTTAAACTCTTGAGTAGATCGAGAATTTGCACAGTATTTTGTGGGTCAAGGGCACTAGTTGCTTCATCAGAGATTAAAATATCTGGTTTATTAGCTAAAGCTCGTGCAATTGCCACTCTTTGTTGTTGACCACCAGACAATTCTGCTGGATAAAAATCCGCTTTATCTTTCAAATCAACTAAATCCAGTAACTCCAACGTTCTTTTTTCTAATTCATCGTCGGACAACTTACTGTGCTTTAAGGCAAATGCGACATTATCAAAGACGGTTGTTTCATTCAAAAGATTAAAATGCTGGAAGATCATTCCGATTTTGCGACGTTCTAATTGTAAATCTTTATTACTAATAACCTGTTTGCCGTCTTTAATAAACTGAGTACCGTTAATTTCAATACTTCCACTTGTTGGTTTTTGGAGCAAATTAACAGTTCTAACTAAAGTAGATTTACCAGCTCCAGAAAAACCAACTACACCATAGATATCACCTTTTTCAACTTGAAGGTCAACATCTTGAACAGCCTTAACTACATTTCCTTTTTTCTGTTTAAAATCGACAGTAACATTTTCTAAATTAATGATACTCATGTGGTTAACCTCCTATTTCAACTTAACATCCCATGCAGCAATCTGACTTCTGCCATAATATTTTTGGTATAACTTTTTAGTTTGTGCAGTTTGGTATGCTCGAACTACATCTTGGTAGATTTTCTTATTTTTATTATTTGTTGTAGAGCAAATGATATTAATCCATTGTTGTGAATCTTTATTAACTGGTTCAATGTAGATTGTTTGTTTATCAGTTAAACCTGCGGGACCAGCATAATCGTTGTTAACAACGGCTGCATCAACTGATGATAAAACTCGACCAGTCTGTTCAGTAGCAACTTCTTTAATCTTCAGGTTATTCGGATTTGAAGTAATATCAGCTACAGTAACTAACTTCTCACCTTTTCTCAACTTAATCAAACCAGCATTCTTTAAAACAAGAAGTGCTCTTGATTCATTAGTCGCGTCGTTTGGAATTGCAATAGTTGCACCATCTGGCAATTCGCTTAACTTGTGATACTTACGTGAGTATAAACGAATTGGTGCAATATAGGTTCTACCAATTGCACTGACGCCTCCACCATTTGCACTATTCCAGGATTTTAAAAAAGCATAGTGTTGAAAAGCATTCAAATCTACATCTCCAGATTTTAAAGCTTTATTTGGTTGATTATAGTCAGTAAAGTTTTTGGTTTTGATAATAATGCCATATTTTTCTTTAGCAGTTTTAGCTACGCTTCTCCAAATAGCAGCTTCCTGTTTACTTTCACCAACTACACCAACTGTTACGATCTTATTTTTCGTTTGATTATTGGAGCTCAGTCCTGGTCCAAAGCTAAACCAGCCTGCAACAACAATAATTGCAGCAATAATACTCCAGATTATTGTTGTTTTTCTCCGTCTATTTCTCATAAAACTCCCCCTAGAAAATTGTAATAAAAAAGCACTCATCCCTAATCAAAAGGACGAGTGCTCGCGTTACCACCTTTAATTTGTCCATTATTCACATAATAGACCTCAGTGACTATCAAAAAATAGTCTGCATTGCTAACGGATGCAAAGCCGCTACTAGCTAAATCTCACCAGTAGGCATCACTTCAAGCCCATCTTCATTAATATTCGCTTACTGACTTTCACCAACCATCAGCTCTCTTTACTAGCCACTAATATTAATTACTCTGCTTTTCAAGATGCTTAATTCGTTTTGTTGTAAATAATTTATCATTTACATTTAATTGTGTCAACTATATTTTAATATTTATTTTATTTAATTTGATCACGACCACGTTTATAACTGTCATGAAGATCTGCAAAAGTCATTGCCTTCCCTTTTTGATCAAAGACAACTAAAACTTCTGCCACTCCATCCATAATCCGTGATAGCCATCTGAAAATTGTTGTAGCCGCACAGAATAAAACAGCCAACATAAAAATCGAACGTGGCTTGAGCATGTTTAGAGCAAATAGTTTGTTCAAGAAAATAATTGATAAAACAATACCAAGAACTGACAAAAGCATAACTATAAATCTAAACTTGTTCATTGGTGCAGATATATGATACATCACCATGAAACCTACTAAGATCAAAAGCATTGTTGCAGTAGTCCCAACTTGTCCGTGATCTAGATTGATATACTCACCAGCAACCACTAAAATTGCAACAGCTAACCAATCAGTAATTCCTCCTGGAAATGCTTTTGCTAACACACTTGGAATGAACTTCCCACGAATGCGGTTGTGATTACTTTCAAGCGCTAAAAGAAATGATGGTAACCCAATTGTGAAAGCAGAAATCAAAGTGATTTGAGAGGGTTGTAATGGATAATTAATTGTCATTACCAATGAGAAGATTGCCATCAAGAATGAGAAAATGTTTTTAACTAAGAATAAACTAGCAGATCTTTGAATGTTATTAACCACTCGGCGACCTTCATTTACAACTTCTGGCATTCTAGCAAAGTTGGAATCAAGTAAAACTACTTGTGACGCCTGAACAGCTGCACTGTTACCTGAAGCCATAGCAATGGAACAATCAGCCTTCTTCATTGCCAATATATCATTAACACCGTCGCCTGTCATGGCAACGGTATTGCCTAAATCTTGCAGGGCTGTAACAAATTTTCGCTTTTGATCTGGTTTTACTCTGCCAAATACCTGATAATTCTTAACTGCTTCTTCATATTCACCGTCTTTAATCGTTTGAGCATCAATATATTTGTCAGCACCTTTAATTCCAGCTTGCGCTGCCACTCTTGAAACAGTTACTGGATTATCACCTGAAATAACTTTTATTTCAACCCCCTGTTTGCCAAAGTACTCAAAAGTTGCTTTTGCTTCTTTTCTAATTGGGTTAGAAAGCAAAATATAGCCTAAAGGTTGAACTTCTTCATTTAGTGTGGAATTTTCTTCATTTAACGCTTGAGCATATTGCGCAACAATTAAAACACGATAGCCTTCTGCTGCATAAAATTCAAATTCATCTTTATATTGATCAAATTGATCTCTAAGAACCATTTCTGGTGCACCAATGATTATTGTTTCATTGTTGAAAACAACACCTGAATACTTATTAACTGAAGTAAACGGAACAATTGCACTTGCTTGTTTAACACCATTTTTGAAATAATCATGAATGGCCTTCATTGTTTCATTATCAGCAGGCATATTTTTAGCAAAATCAGCGATAAGCTGATGTAATTGGTCTTCACTCATTTTGCTAGCTTTAGACACAACTGCCTTCTCAACCGCCATCTTAGGTTCCGTAATTGTACCTGTTTTATCAACACAAAGAACATTAACCCGAGCTAAAGTTTCAACGCTCTTCATATCGTGAAGCATTACTTCTTGTCGAGCTAGTCTAGTTGCTGATAATGCCAATGCAATCGTTGTTAAAAGATATAGCCCTTCTGGAATCATCCCGATTAAAGCAGCTTCCATTGAAACAATGCTGCGTTTTAAGCCAATATCATTAAAAAAGTAAGCTTGCACAAATAAGGCAATTCCAAGTGGAATAATGATTACCCCAACCCACTTAATCAATTTGTTAATCGAGCGAACCATTTCAGATTGTTCAATGCTGGACATGGCTTTAGCTTCCATAGTTAAGCGAGAAATATATGAATCTTTTCCGACTTTCTCTAAAACCGCATAGACAGTCCCCGATACAACAAAAGAGCCCGACATTAATTCGTCGCCTTTTTTCTTTAAAATTTCATCGGATTCCCCTGTCAAAAGAGACTCGTTAACATGGACTTCACCTGATATTACGCGAGCATCTGCTGGAATTTGGTCACCCGTTTTCAAAACAACGATATCGTCTTTAACTAGTTTTTCAATCGGAACCTTTACTTCTTCACTATTGCGAAGTGCAGTAACTTCCACCGCATTCATCACATTTAACTTACTCAAGACGCGCTTAGCTCTAATTTCTTGAATAATCCCAATAATGGTATTCAGAATAATTACTGGCAAAAAAGTTAAGTCATTATATGCACCAACAAAAATCAGTAGTACTGCTAAAACAGCAAAAATTAAGTTGAAGTATGTAAAGATATTTTCCCGAATAATTTGACTATTTGTTTTAAATTGGTCATCAATAGCTTTATTGATCTGCCCGTTTTTAATCCTTTGATCAACTTCAGCAGAAGATAAGCCTGTTAGATTCGTTTTTTCTGACATATTGTTCCCTCAAAATTCATTTTAATGAATATTATAACTACTAAAAAAAATCCCGCCAAGATGACAGGATTCATTTTTATATTCTCTTATAAGTTAAGAAAGAATAATCATATTTATTTTTTGTATCAGCGTTAAAATCTTCTCTTTGAACTAGTTCAAACTGTTCATAGTTGATTTCAGGCATAAAAGTATCAACTTTAAAAGAATGATATATTTCCGTCTTTTCTAAAACATCAACTTGATTTTTCAAAAAATTAAAAATTGAAACTCCACCAATTGCACAAATTTCTTCATCCTTATGAGCATCCAAATATTCCTGAATTTCTTGCATATTAGCAAAAATTAAAACTTGATCATTTTGTGAGTACTCAACCTTTAATTTTTTATCATGTGTTAAGATTAAATGCTTTCTACCTGGCAACAGATGAGGCAAACTTGCAAAAGTCTTTCTTCCCATTAAGATTGGATGTCCCATCGTTTTTTCTTTAAAATGATGCAAATCCGCTGGCAAATGCCATGGCAAGTGTCCATCTAGCCCAATACCGTGATTTTCATCTTCTGCCCAAACAAAACTAATCATACTTTACCTCTAAACAGCAACCGGAGCTTTTATTGTACCGTGGTGCATATAATCTATCACTTTAATATCATTCATCTGAAAATCTTTGATAAGTTCTTTCTCTGGATTGAGCCAAAGTTTGGGAGCATTATATGGCTTGCGTGACAATAGTTCCTTTACTTGATCAAAGTGGTTGCGATAAATATGAGCATCGCCTAAAGTATGAATAAATTCACCCGCTTCAAGACCTGTTTCTCGGGCAATCATATTAAGAAGCAGTGCATATGATGCAATGTTGAATGGTACACCTAAGAACATGTCACCACTTCTTTGATAAAGTTGAACACTAATTTTGCCATCGACTACATAAAACTGAAACATTACGTGACACGGTGGCAAAGCACTTGTTGGCACATCTTCCGGATTCCACGCAGTAACAATCATTCTTCGTGAGTCTGGTGTTTCCTTGATTTGTTTAATCACATCCGCAATTTGGTCAATAAATCCACCATCACGCTTTTGCCAATGACGCCATTGCGCACCATATACGTCACCTAAGTTTCCAAATTTTTCAGCAAAAGCTCTATCATCAAGAATTCTTTGATCAAATTTCTTCATTTCTGATTGATATAATTTATTAAACTCAGGATCACTTTGACTGCGTAAACCAAAATCAGTCATATCTGGGCCTTGATACTCATCACTAATTATCCAATTCTTAAAAGCCCACTCATCCCAGATATGATTGTTGTGCTCTAATAAAAAGCGGATATTTGTATCACCACGCAAGAACCATAAAAGCTCGCTTTTAATTAAGCCAAAGGGAACTTTTTTAGTTGTTAATAAAGGAAAACCTTGTGACAAATCAAAACGCATTTGTGCACCAAAATAACTTCTAGTGCCTGTACCAGTACGATCGCTCTTGTCATGTCCTTCAGTCATAATTTTATTTAAAAGATCCAAATACGGTTGTTCAAGAACTGCCATTTTTTACACACCTTTCAAGATATTACTTCGTTTACGATATCATATATCTGGTGCCTTTCATAATACAAACCACAAGATTTGGTATTTTAAACAAAATAAAAAAGATGAACTATGTCATCTTTTATATCATCTAATCTTTCTTAAATTCGCCTTTGTGTCTTGCTAAGTATGCAATTGCTGCAGCGATTAGTACCAAAGCACCAGCGATAACCGAAATTCTCGTATCGGGATTAATGAACATGAAGATTACAATTACAACTAACATTGCAAATGCAAAATAATTTGAAAATGGATATAATGGCAACTTAAATGGATGATCTTTTAATAACTCAGGATTATGTCTTCTAAAACGTAATTCAGCAAGCAAGATCACAAACCACGGAATCATTCCTGGTAAAACGGATGAACTAAAGACGATAACGAATAAGTCTGAAGCTGAATGATTAAAGTTTGATGCAATAACATTCAAAATAAAACCAATGAAAATACCAGTCGAGATTCCCATAATTGCACGATCTGGCACAATTCTTTTTGAAATATGACGGAAAACCTTTGGTGCATCCCCATCATGTGACAACTTAAATAGCATTCTACTTGATGAATAAATCCCTGAGTTGGCACCTGACAATGCTGCTGTTAAAACAACAAAGTTGATTATTGAAGCAGCTGCAGTGATCCCCACTTTGGCAAAAGTTGTTACAAATGGTGAACCAATTGAATCCAATTTATTCCATGGATAAATAGTAACAATTACAAAAATCGCACCCACGTAGAAGATTAAGATTCTAAGAAGAACTGACTTAACACTCTTAACGATCGCTTCTTGAGGATTTGCTACTTCACCTGCAGAAATCCCTAATAATTCGATCCCTTCATATGAACCAACAATGATTGACATTGAGAAGAAGAAGCCTTTAAAACCGCCAGTAAAGAAGCCGCCATGAGCCCAAAGATTACTAAACCCAGTAGGCTTGCCACCATTTCCAACGCCAAAGAAAATTACAATGAAACCTAAAATAATCATCAAGATAATCGTAACTACTTTGATCATCGCAAACCAAAATTCAAGCGAAGCATAAGCCTTAGCACTTGCCAAATTAGCTAACAATAAGAATAGAATAATAATTATCCCAGACCATAGAACACTAACATTGGGCCACCAATACTTCAGATATTCTGTAGCTGCTACTACTTCTGACATCCCAACAACAATATATTCAAAAACGTTTGCCCACTCAGCCATGTATCCAGCAATTGGATGAACATACTCAGTTGCATAATCAGCAAATGACCCTGTCCCTGGATTGACATAGAGCATTTCGCCCAGTGCACGCATGACAATATATAAAATTAAACCAACAAACATGTATGCTAGCAAAACGGAAGGTCCAGTCCATTTGATTGTAGAGCTGGAACCCATGAACAGCCCAACTCCGATTGCCCCACCAAGGGAAATCATTTCCATTTGTCCAGCAGACATTGTTCTACTTAATTGCGGAGCTTTATGTTTTTTACTCATTTTTACACCAACTTTTTTCATGCATTAAAAAATCCATCCCCTTCAGATGCATTTCATTTGATTTTATATAAATATGCAGTATTTGGCAACGAGTTTTTAATTGGAAAGGCAAAATAAAAGAGATCAATTTCCTCAAAAGAACTGATCTCTCAAATTGCTAAAAATATCTGCTGGCAGATGCTGAAGCAAAAGACCGACAAACTAGCAGCTCCAATTACATCAGATGGATAATGTGCCTTTAAGCTTAGTCTTGAAATAATGACCATCACCCAAATACAAATTAATGCAATAGTAAAGATTACACCGAATTGTTTACTAAAGAGCTGAATTAATATCAACACCATAGTTGTAGTTCCAAGAACATGACCGCTTGGAAAACTATAGCCTGATTCTAGCTCTGAACTCATAATCGGTCGCTTGCGCTTAATCGATTTTTTCAACAAAATTCCTACAATATCAGTAAAGCCCAAGGTTCCAAGAACCCACAATGCCGTCATAATGCGATTTTGATCTATCAATGCACTTGCAAGCAAAACTGCCCAGACAACCATCAGTTTCGGGTCATTTAAGAAGGCAATGACTTGCCATTTAAAGCCATCGCGCTGTTTGACCAGCTTATGATGAAGCCAATGATCAAAAAGATTGAATCGACGTGAAGTTTTTATATTAAAAATTAAAATGAGTAAGATAGTCGCTGCAAGAAATGTGACTACTAAACTATTCATATTACTCCAATTCCCTATAAAAATATTATTGCTTTCAATATTTTAGCAGCATTGAAATAAATTAGCGCCGATCTTGATTAAAACTTAATAATCTGAAACTTGAAAGCTAAGATTCATGCTCTTTTCGCATGTTTCCTGGCTTTT
>NZ_AZFM01000021.1 GCF_001434335.1 Lactobacillus kalixensis DSM 16043 | reverse complement strand
GGAAAAACCAGAACCGACGAGGGTTCTGGTGTATTTTAGTGCTTTCAAGTTTCAGTTTATAAGCTTATTGATTGAATCAAATTTAATTATCATAGTATTAATAACCTTTTTGAAATATTTCTAACATCTTTAATAGATGTTCCACTTAAGAAGTGCATGTTTGCATACTGTTTTTCAGTCAATACTAAACTCTGAACAATACAATCTTCTCTAATAAATGGAATCAATTGCTTTTCAGTTTCTTTTGTTTCTAAAAAATTGGTACATATTTTGACATATACCGAAAATTGAATTCTTACAAATCCTTCCCTTTCTAACTCCTTAACAAAAATCCGATAATTATGCCGTTCTATTGAAGTAGTAGTTGGCATATCAAACATCACTAGCATTCTCATTATCTGAATCCTCAATTTTTTCTACCTCAAAGCTGATATCATCTTTCTTTTCATTTAAATAATTCAAGCAATCATTTACATATATTTTTATAGCATTTGAAACAAGTTGTCTTTTTCCGTTAAATTTTATTTCATGGTTTAATCTGTCAATTAATCTAGCTTTGTTTAATGTATTTAAATCTGTAATGTCATTCTTAAATACATAATCATCCATAATAAAACGCCATGATTCAATAAGATCCGAACTTAAATTATATGGATTAGCCACGCTACAATGATGTATTCCAAGCTGCAACAAAAAGCCATGACCTGCTATTTCCATACTAATTCTATTAAGTAATACAGCATATCCATAATCTAAACAATTATTTATTGGAAAGCTTTCTTCTCTTCTTTTAAAACCTTTTCCAGCAATTAACGAAAAATACAGATTAGCTACAATAGCCTCTTGATTCGTTTTATCACCGTATTCCAATTTATCAAGATGCTTTTGCATCCCTATAACATTACATTTTAATTCTTGGGCCGTATTAATTTGATTAGATATCTTCCGATAAATAATTTTTGTCCATAAAGTGTTCTTTCTATCCTCACTCCAATTTATTTGCGAATTGATTTTCTTTACTGAAAAAGTTGAACCAATTGGTGATGATAAAGTTATACTTGGTAAAAAATTTTCATCAGCCATCATAAAACTAATTTGATTCTTGGCTATTTCAGATAAAGCTCTAGAAGTTATTACCGCTTCAGGAGTATCAATTATTAAAGACTGTAAATCATTTAAATTTAAGTAATTAGCTCCTTCACTTGTCTGCACGATTATATTATTGTTTGTATAACTAATCCTACATGGATTAGTTATAAATACATCTCTCCACGCCATATTTCTATTTCCTTAATAACTCATAAATGTTATAATTCTTACAGATTGATCTAGCTAATCAATCTCGACTTTTACATCTTAACTAGGTACATCAAAAGTTAAAATAAGATTCTTTATGATATTAAATAAAGAAAGTCGATTTCGTCTATTATTAGACTGGTCATTAGTACCAAAGAAGACCCTCCCACTGGGAGGGTCTTCTTGTTTTCTGATTTATAGATCTCCTAAGCGAACATATTTCTTATGTAAACCTGATGGGGATGAAAATACTAATTGTGTATCATCATTTAATTTCCAAGATTGGAAATACCCCAATCTGCCAGCAAATTCTTCTATTGAGTTCTTTTTTCCATTGAAATATTGAAATATTTTGAACTATTTGAATGAATAGCCTGCAAAATACTAATTATTTCTCCATATTTAGCTTGCAACTTTTCCTTATCGCCATTTGCTTTTAATTTTATGAATTTTTCTTTATTGGCTACTAAAGCTTGCCAAGCAGTTTGTTGATAAGCGATTAATGGACTGTATTGTTCTACGTAATAACAAATTTGTTCAAATGCATTGTTTAACTTTTTATCCATATCTTCATTTTCAAACAATTCAGCTGGTCTTTTGTCTAGTTCTTCTAGCAATTCCATTACATTATTTGGCAGCCACAATTGATCATAATTAGTTGGACCATCAGCACTAACAATCAAATAATGTGCCTTATATTTTGAATTTTCCTTTTTTATAACATCTTGAGCCATAGTAAATGGTAAGATATTCTTTATCAAAATACGATATTGTTTATTCTTAGGCAAATTTTTCTTAATCAACTGATCAATTGCTTTTGAATCCCTAAGATTTAACCCATTTGGAATATTTATTATCTTATATTTTCCTTCGAATTTTATAAGCATCATAGATTTAGTATTAGGGGTATCATAATAACCATAAATAGCAGAATCTAAATTACGTTTCTTAGAAATCGCTTTTTTACTCTGCTTTGCTTTATTGATGGTTTGTTTAAATAATCCTCCACCTTTATTACCATTTTCTATTGGACGATAAACTACAGACATCCATTTAGGATTTCTAAGTTTCTCCAATTGTTTTATAATTTTCTTTTGATTACCTACTATCTCTCCGTCAGAATTAGTAATTATACCATCATGAACTAAATGGTGTTTCTTTCCCTCATTTAACGTAGCGAATCCAAATTTATTTAAATCGATGTCTTTTACTTTTCTTGACACTAAATAATCGTTATAGTCCAACATTGGGCGCAAAGAAGGATAAAGTTTCCACATAAAAACAGCACTAAAAGCAGCTAAATATGCATCTACTGCATGGTGATAGTCATTAACATCTCTGACCTTAAACAAATTGAATTTTTCACGTAAGCTTTGGCTCAATCCTGCATTAATCGCAATAATAGTAGTGTCAGGATATAATTCGTTTAAAATTTGAGCTGTAATTTTGGTAATTGCGCTTGTATCTACTAATGAGCGAGCTATCATTCTACTCTTTTGATGAACATCAAAATTTTTCTCAGTCCAGTCAGTATTGAGATTTTTATACTTCTGTTCAGAAATAAGTCTGCAATCCTTCAAATTTTTCCAAAAATCCTTTTGTTTTGAAAAAGCTTTTACAGCTGGCTTATCTTTTTTGATATCTCTATTATTTTTAACAGATGTTAATACTATATTATCTAAAGAATTATCCGTACCATGTTTAGATCTGGCATAAATATGGTCAATATCATATCTATCTAAATCATTAATATCTATTGGTGTAGAATCATAAATATCTTTACCATTTTGTGTAAAGTACAAATATTCTTTCAAGCCAAACTTTTGTTTATTAGACTTAAAGGAATTAAATTCTTTTTCTAAATTCTTATCCCATTCAATCTTTGTTACTGCATTTTGTAAAATTTGTTGGACACGTTCATACTTAGTTGAATTATTTGCATTTTTCTGAGAACCTCTAGCAAATTCTAAAGATATCATTTTAGGTGCTCGATTATTGAATTGAGTATAGTCATCAACTATAGCAACAAGTTGCCGAATACTTCTTTCATTGTGAGCTGATATTCTAGAATACTGTAAAATACGATTTATTTTATCTTCTCTTGACTCCCCCATAGTAAATTGTTTATTCAATTTTTGGATTTGATCTTTAAAATCTTCTTTTTTAATAATTTGCTGTAAGTTTAAGTCTGTAAACCATAAAATATCTAGAATTGAATATTCTTTATTGTCGTTTAATATTGTCTTAGACTTCAGATCACATAAAAGTTTTTTGGATAATCTTCCCCAGCCTTTGAATTGCTTACTTGCAATCTTATTTAAAGGAAATCCGTCAATCTTTGAAATCTTTAATTTAGATATTTCTTCTTTTTTAACTTTAATAGAGTCTTTATCAAATACAGTTAGAATTTCAACAATCTGATCAATGTCATTTTGATACTTTGGATCACTAATTAGATCTGGAATATCTTCTTTTAACAAATGATATGTACTTAACGATGAATTGAATTTCCCAGTTTCTGGTAGGCCCGTAATTTCACTTGCTTTCAAATCATTATTATATTCATTTACATATGCATTTAAATATCCACAAAGTCGTTGTAAATTCACGTCACCCTTCTTAAATAATTGGTCAAAGATATCCTGCTTTAAATTAACTGATAAGCTCTGCCCCTTAACTTTAATTTTATTCAATTCGTTAAGTACTTCATACTTTTGATAAATCAAACTTGAAGCGGGTAATACTGCTTCCCCTAATATATAAGTATCAGTCGCAGTCATTCTACGAATAAAGTGATTGATTGTTCTACCAAAATCTATTCTTTCATTGAAATTCCAAACAGTAAGTGGAATTTTCTTCTTATCCTTATAACAAACCCATGAAAATTCAGAAGAATTATTTCTATCTAATGGACCAACATAATACGGAATTCTAAAATCAATAAAGCGCTCAAGGTTATACTTTTCATGCTTATTAGTTAAGTCATCTTTAGCTAACCATTCGAAGCCTTTCACTTTAGATTGCGTATCTATTATTCTACGCAATTCTAATTGCATTACTTGATGAGGTAAATTATTATTGTCAAGACCTCTTTGCTTTTTCAAGAAATTGCCTTTATCAATTTGTTCAAAAATAGCTTTTACATATTTATTCTCATTTCGATATGGATAAAAATTATTGGATTTATTGCCCTTAGTTTCTTTAGATATACTTGCGATAAAGGTTTCATAATCTATCTTTTTACCCCTACGTTTAAAATATAAATAAGAATTCAACTTATCCTTCATTGTATTAACAACATCTGGATTTTTAATAGTTTTTAACGCCTTCTTATAGTTAGCCAGCTGCTCTTTAAACTCAGAATATGACTTAACCATACTTTCAAAATACTTACCACCAGGTAGAAGCTCAAAAAGCTTAATTTGTCGATACGTTTTATATAGACTATCTAATAACAAAGTAGCGTTCACGGGATAGGAGTCATACATTACGTCAAGAATATCTTGTGTATCACCACTTCCAAACCGAAATCCTTTAACAGCCTTATTATTAACTTTTATTTCAGCTTCATAATTAAACAACTGTTTTAAGCTTTTACTTGTTACACTTCTTCCCAAAATTAAACTAGCAATACTTTTACACAAAGTCTTGTTTAACTTTTTAGCATCAGACTTTAATTTATCAACTACTAAAAGATCAGCTATATAATCACACTTTTTTGCATTATTAATAGTTTCATCACTCATTACTGACTCTATCTTCTTAGCATTAGTTATGTTAAGAAGATAAGCTTCAGATAATTCATGATTTTTTCCAACTTTTACCAAAGCAGCATTAATTTCATTCAACGCTAAAAAATAATCCAACTTTGGCATTGCAAAGTCTTCTACTTCCCCTTTTTCTAAGAAATTACCTCGATATTTAATTAGAGGATGCATAACTTCAAATATCAACTGCAATCTTCTAGCGGGATCCTTAGGTACACTATCATCATTTTCAATTAGTGAAACCATTGCTTCAAATCTTGTGTTATATTTTGATAATTCAGTATTAAATTTTAACTGTTTCCTATTTTTATCTTTAGGTGATATCCAAGAATTATTAAAAGCCTTGAGATATTCTTTATAGTTGACACCTTTTTCTTCAAAATAAGGGGCCATATATCTTTCAAACTGCTTTAAACGCCAACTTCTATGACTATATCTTCTTCTAGCACCTCTAAAGCTTCTTCTCTTTTCTGCTGTGTTAGCTTTTTTAAATTGAGTTACACCTATTTCTTTTTTATGATGATATTTTAAGATATTGAAATTTTCATCAATGGCAGCATGTCCTGCATTTGAAACACCAGTATCTATACCTAAATAATAAGGCTCTGATTGATTCATAACTTCGTTCCTCTATTCTAATAATATAAATTTATTTTAACCCATTTATAAAACGCTAAAAATAATATATGCAATTTTTTATCGACAAGCATGTCGACGTAATTAATAGTACCTTCATACATGACTATAATTCTTTAAATAAAAAATTAGCGAAACTACCTCGCTAATTTTTATTACTTTTTGAACTGGTATATATACAACTTGTAAAATCATTTTTCTATATTTTAAAGTTTTATACTAATGCCAAACTACTTAGCTGCATCTTCCAAAGCCTTCTGCAGTGCTGGATCAACCGCATGAATATATAAGCCATGAACACCACGAGTTAATAAGACATTGAACTCATTTTTCAACAATTCTTGAGCATAACTCTTACTTGAATCACGTTTTTGCGTAGCTTTACTATTTTCACTTTCTGATGGATCGTGAATAATTCTGCCATCACGATATTTTACTGAAGGTCCCAATTCTACACCAACAAAGTTGAGATCAAATCCTTGAACGGTATAAGTAGAACCGATCTCATTGATCGTATAGTCTTTTTCAGCCCAAGATTGTTGGTTATATTTCACCACTCTACCTGCACGATGATTCTTTTCATATTTGTCACGAGCATTAATTTCATAGTTCCAAGGCATCTGCCAATCGCCTTCACTAACTAACCAATATTTTTGATCAGAAGGTGGTAAAGTCTTACCTCCTGAATAAGGCCAATCAAAAGTAGCTACCATTCGACTAATACCATTTTCTTGATCTTCATTCTTATTACTAATAGCTTGTTCCATTTTTGCAGGATCTGAAAAGATCTTAATTGAATATTTCTCATCTTCAGGAATCTTTCCAATTTTACCGTAATCAATTAAATTACGAATCCATTTAACTGTTTCAGATGACGCATCAATCCGCATTTGATTATGCAAACGAACAATATTTTCTTTACCCGTTTTGTCTTCTAAGATTTTAAAAGCATCCCCATCCCAAACACTTGCTGTAGAAAGAATCTGTTTAGGATCGAAAACTGCCATCACAACCTTAGCTCTCTTCATAATATCCAATAGCATATTAGAACCTAATTTAGGTCCCTTTTGATTTTTACTATTTGAATATGATTGATTGTTTTGAGTTAGCAATAAGTGAGCTTCATCTACTAAAGCAATATCAACCTTTTCATCTGGATAAGTGTTCTTGATAAAAGTTACTGGCTTTTCAACTTCAACATTGTCTTCTTTATCAAATAGCTTTTTGGAGATTTCTTCGTAGACTTTTAGTTGTTCATTTTGATTAACCAACATTGCCACTGATAATCGTTTGTTAGATTGTTGATCATCTTCTTTGCGATTTTCATTCATCAAATGATTTTCATGAACAAGATCATAAAAAATATTACTCATTAAAACTGTCTTACCAGAACCTGCATCCCCTTCAACCAAGATTAGTTTTCCATCTTTTTCTCGATCTGATTTTGATTCAATTAATGCCTGATTGATTTTTTCGATAATTAAACTTTTGGCTTTTAATTGTTCTGAAGTAAGCTTGTTAAAAGGTGAAGCTTTAAATAATGCTGAATCTTCTAATAATTTTTGAGCAGGAAAAAGTTCTTTATTTTTCTTGTTCAGGCCTTTCCAAATATATTTGAAGATAATATCAAATTCTTTGGAATTATAATACTTATTCTGATCATTAAATCGACGATTATTAAGTTTTGAAACAGCCGGTACACTACTTAAATATTGCATCAATCTGTTTTCAACATCCAAAGTCATTGATTTATTGAAGTGTTCATGACCTATTACATACATATCAACATTAGATGAATCCTTCAAATCTGAGAAATCCGACCTACTTTTAGGATCAGATTCAATATGCTGAATCGTTCGCCGTTGAATATCATTAGTTTCACCAACATAGACGGTATATTTATGTCTTTTCTTTTCTGTTGAATCATTAATTACATAAACAGTTGGATATTCAGTTAATAAAGATTGCGCTTTTTGATTATCAGCATATTTTTGATCAATTTCTTGATTTAATTTGGTAGCAGTGTCTTGATTATATTTAGTTTCAAAAATAATTGGTGCTTTGATTTTTTCTGACAATTAACTTCACCTTAACTCTTAGTATGTTTAAATTATAGCCTATTCAATTGAAGCCGCGCAATTTATGATAAAAGCAGTTTTCACATTTTCCCAACAACAAATCTATTTTCACTCTCCGTCCCCTCAAAATGATAAAATATAGGTATATCTATAGAAAGCGTAATACACATGAAAACAAAGAAACTAATTTTAAGCCTATTAGCCAGCGGTGCTGTGTTAACCACCATGAGCATGGCTAACCCTGCCACCACCCAAGCGGCTACTATTTCTATGCCAACTCAAGGCACAAGTTATGTCCACCGCGGCAACACCTATCGTCTTCACTTGAAGGTCGCTGGACGCGTAACGATTACAACTAAGGCTCGCTACACTATCGTTAACTCTTTGGATTGGACAGCTGTTCCTTACCCGAGCAAAAAAGCTAACACTAAGGTTTACTACCTACGTGCCGGCAACTACCGCTTGACCACTAAAAGTGCAGCTTCAATCAAGACAAGCTATACTAAGATGTCTAAGTTGAAGAATTCATTAGACAGTTTTCCAAATAATACTGCCTATAATACACCAAACAAGATCTCATTGAACAAGACTTACTATGGCTTAAGCGACATGTTCCATTCAGATAAATTGAACGGCAAACATCAATATGTCTTCATCATTGATAAGCCTCAACAAGTAACTGTAAATATCTCATCAATGCCTATTTATCAATATGAAAAAGGCAATATCTACAGTAATACCTCTCCAGCAATGACTCCTGTTACTACCTACAGATATGCGCTTCCAACATATAAATTCCGTGGACCAGCAAACAATAAGCAATACAGTTGGTACTTGGATAAGGGAACATATATCTTCCAACCTAATGGTCCACGTGGGCGTTTTTCATTCAAATTAACTAGCCAAGATATTAGTGACAGCAGTGTCATTCCTAGCTCAAGCAAAATTACAAAAATCTCTGCTACTAACGATGGTATCAAGGTAGATTATGAAAAAGTTACTAACGCAGATGGCTATGAAGTCTATTGTGTGGGCAGTAATTGGGTAACCAGAAAGCCATTTTACTACAATGCCAATAGCTACTCCGGTATTAACACCACTTCGAAGACTTTACCAGATGCACTTAGTCAAACAATTAAGAAGGACCAATTGACTAACGGCACTACTTATAAGATCGCCGTTCGTGCTGCTAAGATGGTGAATGGCTCTTACGTTTACGGACCATTTACTGAACAAGATTACACTTATTACTCTAAGACTAGTGATCAAAAGACGCCTGCTGCACCAGAAATCAAGTTAAGTTACTATGATGATAATGGTAGCGATGAACCTTATATCAATATCGCCTGGGCAAAGAATGACAATATTAGTAGTTACGAAATTGCTTACCGTCTCAAGGGCACCAGCACTTGGACAACATTTATGTCTAAAGGTGTAACTGGTGATGAAATTACTGATTCTTCTAACAAGTCAGATGTCAACTACTTCCTTAAGGGTAAAACTTATGAAGTAAGAGTTCGCGCCTTGAACGGTAATTTGATCAGTCCTTGGTCAGACATCAAGAGCGTAACTGTTAACATCACCCCTGCTGGTAAATAATTGAATAAGTAACTATAAAAGAATTCTACTGAATCAGCTTTGGTTTAGTAGAATTTTTTTGTACAAAAAAGAGGCATGCATCATTTCAAACGAAAAACACATGCCTCGCTCATTACTTTGAGTAAACTCTATAAGACCATTTTCATGGTCGACATCATTCTGTCGATACTTGTATTATTACATATACAATATAACCATCAGTCCACCTTTAATATATTATAAACAAAAATTTTATCCCAAAAACTTATTGAGACTTCAAATAACATTTTTTGTAGTAAATTATATATTTACCACAATTATTTATTTACTACAGTTATATTTTCACTACAACTATTCTTTTACCAAAGTTTATTGATGATACCAAGTTAAGTTATGACTTTGCTTTTAAAAAATATCTTTTAACCTAACGACAATTTCCAATTCACCAAACAAAATAATGATATTAATCAAAGACTCTAAAGGTCCTATTCATAGGTCTTCCGGAGTCTTTTTTTGGTCAAATTTTTATTTTAAAAAAAGTTCTTGTGCATTTATGCGAACATATGTTAATCTATTTATGCAAACTAATGTTCAAAGAATCGAAGGAGTATAACTATGTCTTCACAAGCATTAATCGGTTTACTAGATAACGATACACAAAACATTAAGATGATGTTTTGCATCAATACGATACGGTTGCCGATGTAGCTGAAGCTTGCAAAAGTGGGAACTACATGACAGAAAAAGAAGCAATTGATTTACTAACTAAGCAAAAATGGACTTCACTATTATTTCCTTATGAAATTGAGGATGTACTCAGCGATAATTTCCGTTAAGTTTTCAAAATAGCGGTCATTCTGTCTCATCAATTTATCTGTTAAGTATACTTAACACTTTTTAGTTGAATAAGATAAAACGAATTATACCAATATGATCACAACAGAAAGGACAAATCACCTATGACAAAAAATTATCAAAAAATGTCAAAACATGACTATTGGGTAATTAACAAAAATCTAAATAACGACCATTTTGACTACCATCCAGAAAAATATCTAATGAAGCGAAATTTATATCTTCCTAACTGGAGAAAAAAGTTATACTGTTCTTTCAACAAGCGTGATACTAATAGACTAGCTAGAGCTTTAAGTCGAATTTCATCATTGACTTTACTACAAGCAAAATATGTCATTTGTGCATCAAAATGGTGGGAACATACATACTTTGTTACCAATATAATTAATCTATTTGATCCTGGACTTGCCAAGAAAATCGTAAAAGATTTAGATATATTGGATGATGGTGGTCCAACAAATGCAGCTAGAGTAAATTCACCCGAATACAGAAAAGCGTTGTCCTTGAAATTTTCTAGCGCCATGCGCAAAAAAATCGTTCATCCAAATGGTTCAATCACAATAGAGTTGGATACAGAGAATGAACCTGACATTTTGAAATCTACTCCTGAAGAAAAGGAAGTTTTTGATAAAGAAGTCAGAGAATACAAGGCTTTAATCGGACAAGAATTAGCTGATTTTTGTAGGAAACATAAAGAATGTCAGAGTTTTTTGATTTTGTATCTTCGAATTTGGTCACATAACTATATTCACTATAGTTACCATGCAGATTATCGAGTTGTCAGCCGAGAAATTATGAAAGCTGCAGATGATTTAAAAGCAAAAGATTTCCAGGCATTAGCCAAAGATTTTGAAAAATTCTATGGCTGGTGGGATTAATTTTTGAATTAAGAGCAAAAAAAGGAGGGGTGAGACAACCCTCCTTTTTAAACAATATAGATATAAATATAGATTAACGATATAACTTTTTATTCATAACGAGCACAAACGATTACGAATAAGGAAACATGAGCTGTTACAGCTCATCATCATGTTACTCTTAAGACTAAAGTTTTTTAAGAAATTTAATTAAGCTTAGCCTATTCATGTCAATGTAACACAGATTAGGCTAAAAATACCTAAATTGTGTAGATCAGTTTTTGATTGATCTTAATTTATAGACCTTTTCTATCTACCCTTCGGCACAAAACTCTTGCGCACTACCAACTCCGTATTGAGCAGCATCTCAACCGGCTGGCGCTTCGGATCCATAATATGATCAATTAGCAGCTGCATCGCAAGCTCCACCATCTTATCTTGATCCACATTGTAAGAAGAAAGCGGCGGCGACACAAAGTTTGCGACCTTACTGTTGTTGATACTTACAACCGCTATATCTTTTGGAACGTTAATCCCCTTTTCGTTAAAGGCTTGAAGCAAGCCTGCAGTCAAAGTATCTGATGCAGAGATAATTACATCGGGCAGTTTTACCTTATCATTCTTCATATCCTCCAGGAACTTCTTCCCTGAACGGTAACCTTCTTCAACACTGTATTGCTTAGCATAAACTATCTCGTAGTTATCTTCGATCTTATCAGCGAACTTCCACATGCATTCGTTAAAAGCAACGTTTCTAACGTCCCGCATGTGATTTAACTTTTCACTAATTCCAAGAAAACCAACTCGCTTATAGCCTGCTTCAACCACGCGATCAACTGCATCTTCAACAGTAAGTGCCAAGTTTGGCTTCACTGTATCGAACAATTTCGGCATCGGATTCGTATCGATGAACACGCCATTTGGTAAAACTTCGTGTAGTCGCTTCATCTCGAGAATTTCGGGTTTGTTAGTACCGATTGCAATGAAGCCTTGGAAGTTAGTCGCTTTTTTGATCAATTCAGAAATATCATGAAAAGTGTGAATCTCTAGCTTTTCACGCTTAGTAATTTCGTTAACCTTGTCCTTCAAGCTGGTGAAGTATTCGTCTTGAAGCTGTTCAGTATCATCATCGCGATAAAGCAGCGCAATAGTTGGCTTCAACTTCTTGCGTTCATGATTTTTCCAGTAACCTAATTGGTTGGCGATTTCTAAAATTTTATTTTTAGTATCTGCAGTAATCGACAGGTTAGTGTCATTATTTAGCAGCCGCGAAACAGTGGCTGGTGAGTAGCCTGCCTTTTCTGCAATTTCTTTGATTGTTGTCATAGTAATTTCTTTTCTAATTAATCTTAACTAAAGTATACAGTTAATTTAGCAAATTAGTAAAGAATTTACTAAAAGGATTAACAAAAAATTCTACAACTTACATTTCTTTGAAAGTAATTAACTTACAATCGATTTCTTTTGCTAGTTTTTGACATTCGTCAGTGAAACCAACTTTAGAAAATAGATAGTAATATTTTTTTGGATAATTAAACAGATTAGAATTGAAAATCAATTTTTCCAAAATATCTTTGCTAATCGGCTCATTGCGCCACTTGCATTCACCAAAAACACCAAACATTGGATTATCACTAGAAAAGCCCAAAATATCTAATTCAACTTGCTCTCTTGTTCGCTTATCTGCGCCCCACCAGTTACCTAAGTTAGTAAATGGCGTCCTTTCAACATCATAATGATTCCACAAATAATCTTGTGCCAACTTTTCAAAAGCAGGTCCCAAAAAATGGTTAAGGTTAGATTCGATCCCGTTCCAAGCAATATCAGTCATCCCCCGCTCAATCAAGGTTAATCTTGCTGGAACAAAACGGTACCAAAACCGAAACATTCCATCGTTAATCTGATAAATAGCTTTCTTACTTCGCTTATTTATTTCAGTAATCGGAACCTTTCTCTGAATAATTTCCAATTCACTCAAATTATCTAAATAGGATTTAATCGACGTAGCCGGGATCTTAGTTGTCATTGCAATGTCGTTGAGCCTTGAAGCACCGTTGGCAATTGCCGAAATAATGGAATTATAGTTTGCCAGCTCTCTTAATTCTTGCTTAAGCAAATTATTGGGTTCTTCAAATAAGCGACCATCTTTTTTTAGAAAACAGTCGATGATAGCTTCTTTAACGCTTCTTTTATTAGCAAAATAACTTAAATATTGTGGAATTCCACCGGAAATAGCATGAAGCGCAAACGCATCAGCTTTATCAACATTCGGTAGCATTTGCTGAGTTTCATTGAAAGAAAATGGCTCAAGCTTAAGTTGCAAAGTTCTCCTTCCATATAATGGACTTTGATAACCCAAGACTTGCTTCTCCATAAAGGACATTGAAGATCCACACAAGATCAAAAATAGTTTCGTGTTTTTAAATTGCTGGTCAATATGGGCTTGCAATAGTGAACTAAATCCTGGATAAGACTCTGCTAAATACGGGTATTCATCTATCACAAAGATAATTCTTTTTTTCTTTGACAGTTCAGCAACTCGGTCAAGCAATTGATCAAAGTTCTGGTATACCGGCCCAGAGTGGTTTTCAGAATTTTCAAAAAAGTTCAGCGCATTACTCATTCTGATCAAATTCGATTCCGCATTTTCCTGAGTTGCCGTATAAAAAATGCTGGGCCTATCTTTTGAAAAATGTGAGATCAACTCAGTTTTCCCAATACGGCGACGACCATAAATAATCGCGCATTCAAACTGATCTGATTGATAGTGCTCTGTTAGACTTTCAAGTTCTGTTTCTCTCCCGATAAACATCTTTATACCTTCTTTCTCACATATTATTATAATGTTTATAACCATAATCTTTTATAGTGAAATAAAAGCGGATGAATTATGTAGTGACACAACAGTTAAAGCACTTGATGCAATTAATATGAATTTCTTCCAGAATTTATTCTTCATTACTCTGTACTTCTTTTTCTTTTGATTTATTTACTTATAAGTATATTGGGATTAGGACAGATTAAAACTGTTAATTTAACATGGCGCTATGCACGTGGTGTACAGCATTCTGCTAACATAAGTTGAATTACAGTAATCATAATGCCTGTAATTGTGATTACTAAAGTATGATTACTGTAATTACGATTACTATAATTACGAAAATTCATTACACTAGCAGTATGAATTTGTTTACATTAAAAAAGAGATGAATGACTTCCATCTCTTCACGAACCTATTTATCTAACCCATGACTTTTGACGTTTTTATAAAATGATTTTACATTCTTCGTTTTTAAATCATTAATATCAACGTTTTCTAACTTTACTTCATGATCTAAATGATATTGAACTTCCTTAGGGCTAGGCAATGTAGCTACCATTCTCTCTAACGCCTTATCTTCTGCTTCATTATCCTTTGCTTTATAGTACCTCATTAAATTAATCATGAATTCAGCATGGTCAATATTATCGAATGGTAAAGTTAAGTATTCCTTGCTATTCCAAGTATTATAAGCAGCATTCGCTGCAATCAAAGCTGTTCTCTTGTTCCCATCTTGAAACGGTTGAAGTTTAGAAATTCGAGCAAATACTCTCCAAGCATCCTTGACGTTTTTATCAGAAGAATTGTATTCATTTACGATTTTATCCAAATCCTCTTCTGTAATATCACTAGGTGCAAAATATGCCCCTTCCGTTGAACCCTTAGGATCAAGTAGAATTACTACTGCATCGTTTGGATTACTATCTGAATTTCTTAAGTGCCCTGGTATCGTCGGGTCTTCTTCACTATGTGTGAAGCTTGTATTTATCTCAATAATACCCTTAGTTGAAAAGCCATATTTTTGAGCAGCTTCAATTCCATCTAAAGCATCTTTTAAAAGATCACCATCATGCTCTTCATGAGAAAGATTGGAAAGATTATGTAAATCCAACGCTCTTTTAGTTTGTAAAATCGTGCTACTATAACCGTTCATACTGCCAAAAGATACAATAAAATTTGCAAGATCCAAATTATTTTTATTCATAAAACTTCTCAGTACCTTTCATGCCATTTTATTATTTGTGCAAGTGCAAGCTGCTTTTTAAAGCGATCTTCATGTCCTTATTCAGTTGGATAATAATACTCATGTACAATCAAATTATCTGGCATAGTCTGCATATTAGTCAACTTATCAGCCGCGTCATGGACATACTGATAATTTTAACCGTATCTTTTTTAGTATGCTCAGCAATTACTCTAGCAAACGTAGTTTTACCAATACCTGGAGGGCCCTCATAAAACCATTGATAGAACTTGATCTTGATCGATCCTTTATCTTGTTCATTACTGAAGATTGATGCTTGTTTAATCTCATATAGACAACAAAACCCCAAAAGTATATCGCTTTTGAGGTTCTATTTATTTTAATGCAATTATTTATCCTTGTTTTCCTCTTTCTTACTTGTATCTTGAGAATATGCATCACTAGGATTAATATTACCCACGATAAATACCAAGTTGAGCAAGCCAGTAATAATATCGAGTAAGCGGCTAACAACTTGTGAATCAGGATTATTGCTTCTTAAAGTTGGTTGTAATTTTTCAAGCTTATCACGAGTTTCTTCAAGTTGCTTCATCTTACCTGAAGTTGCAAGCTCACTGCCACTTCCCAACGCACTCAACATTCTAGTAGCAAGTTGTGTACCGCTATCTTCAGCTTGTTGAGCTTTTTTAGACACACCAATAGTAAAGACCTGTGTCATCAAGTCGTTGTTGTCGAATCTTTGAACAAATCCATCATTATCGAAGTTGTTGAAGACAACTTTGTATCCCGCCTTCTTAATCACCTTCAATGGAATCTCAGTACTGTACAAATCATTAATACTTTCGCCAGGCTTACCTACTAAAGGACCGGATGAGGTCAATGAAGTACCATTGTGATCAATGTCAATAAAGTTAACAATCGCAACTTGATCGTGCAAGTTAGCTGCAGCGTTTTGAGCAGCGGTAGCTTCAGCTTCATTTACTTGATCTTCTGAAATTTCAGAGCCTTGTTCATCAACAGCGGTTGATTGAGGATCTCCAGCTATGTCAGTATCACTAGTTGGTTCACTTTCTTGAGCAACTTCTTCAGAAGCTGGAGAATCGTTTGCAGGTGCTGAAATATCATCACTTCGATCTTCAAATTCGTTGACATCAGTACGCTTAACAGTGTGGTAAATAACCTTTAAGTCTTCAGCTGGTGATTCTGGATCCGCAGTTTTATATTCACAATAATAACCTTCAACGTTAGGAATTTCCTCTTCACTCTTTGCTTTCGAAGAATCATCGGGATCTGTTGAGATACGTGGATGTTCAGCGCCTGGAATTTCATTACCATCTTCATCTACAGGAATAATTCTAGCATTTTCATGGTAATTAACAGTAACGTTTTGATCATCCTCTTGAACTGGTAAACCTTCAACTTCCTTAATATCAGTATGGAAGCCTTCAATAACTGGAACCTTCACATTATCAAATTTATTGATATTTGGCTGCCATTCAGAATCGAAGTAACTATCAGTAATAATTTCACCAGTTTTGGGAATAAAGGCAACTGTACGTGTCCAATGTGCAGTTTGCTTAACTGGTTTAGGCAAATGATCTTCATCAACCCCAGCAAAGTTTACTGTAAAAGTTGAATCCTTACTGTAGTAACTTGGATCAACCTTATCATTTGGATATTCTTCATTAACTGGCTGAGCTGAGTAATCCATCGTAATAATGAAGACAGGTTCATAAGAATCTGAATTACCAAAAAATTGAATATCTCCATTACCATTAAAACCGTTGTTAACTAAAGAAAATCCTTGACCCTTAAGTTTGTCAATCTCTTTTTGTGGATCATAATCAATTGGCATATTAGGTTGACCAGTCAGTGTGTCAACGTGAATTACCTTGTTATTATTAGTGTGATCAACATAGCGAATAATCGCAGTTTGAGTCAATTCTGAAGGTTGGTTGTTAATCTTAAAATCAACAACGTATTCTTTATCTTCATCAGTTGGTTTAACTGTTTCACCACCAACTACGGCTTTATTAGGCACAAAGCCTGGTAAAGTTGGCGTACCTACTTCCATAAAGGTTCTGGTGGCAGGAGTCCAACCTTTATCCTTAACAATTTCACCAGTAATCACATCAATTTCGTAAACATGACTAAAAACCACACGATTAACACTTGTTTCTGGAGTTCGACTAGCAGCACCGCGGTACTGAATTGTTTGCTTAATTTCTTTAGTTAACTTCGATTTAGTGTAACCATACCCTGGTTTATCAGCATCAACTGTCACATGCTTATGCTTAAAAGTAATATCATAGTGATCTACCCCATCTTCAAAAGCAGGGTTCTGATCTAAACTATTATCTACCAAAACATAACCTTTAGCTTCAAGACTTTGAATATCTTCAGATGGATCAAAATTTACTGGCGTATTTTTCTTTCCTGAAAATGTATCTGATGATCTGATAATACTGTTATCTTGGTCAAGATCGACATAATTAACAACAGCTTCTACTTTTTTTCCAAATATGCTCATTTATGTAACCTTCTATATACATATCTATTAAATCTCTACGTTATAAACAACAGGAATATTAATAGCTGGATTTACAGGTGTTATTGTCTTCACCGTTGCCTTATAGCCTTTAATATTCGGCACTGCTTGATCTGCTAATGCCTTACTTGCATCGTGAGGATCATTAGCAAATTGCCTGGACTCTGGTTTGTCCTTAGTGATTTCAATCAAATTACCGTCTAAGTCAACTGGAATTACGTTCGCCATCTTATGATAAGTAACTGTAATTTCAGGTCGCAAATCTGAATCATCTGGCATCACCGTTTTACCATGAATTGACTTGTCCTTGCAGTAATAAGTATCGATCACTGGAGCAGTGACAGTGGCAAAAGTATCAATTGACTTATCCCAACCATCACCTTGCTTCACAAAGGCGATAACTTCGATGTGATCTTTATGAAGTTTTTTACCATTTTCATCAACAAAATGAATGGTTTGGATGAAAGTTTTGGTTTCGCCATTAGATTGAACCTCAATTTCTTGCTTCTTGTTATTAGTTTTGGAAATTTTCACTTCAGGTTCAGGATTCTTATCTTTTTGAGTAGAAGTTGCTTCAATCTTTGGTTTTAAAACCTCTTTAGAAGATTGAATACTTTCATCTGTTTTATCGACTTCTTCAGGAGTTGGAGCATCGTCTTCAGAATCTTGCGGATTTTCTATCGGACTAGTTTCTTTCTCATCAGGTACCGGCTTGGGAACTTCAACTTCAAGCTCCTTCTTCGGTGTCTTCTCAGTAGCTTGCTCAACTTCTACTTCTTGAACTGCTTCTTTCTCTTTTGCAAGTTCAGTAACCTGTTCTTCGACTTTTTCAGGAATTTTTTCTTCCTGCTTGGCATATTGAACCTTAGAATCAACTGGTTTCAAAAGGTCTCCTAATTCCAAAGTTGGGCTTTGGGAACTTGAAGCATCAGTTGCAATCTTTTCATTTAAGTCATGATCTAGTCCACCAATTCCTAAACTTGCTAAAATGCCTTGCGCCTCATTAATCAGGCTCTGAGCATCATCGATATCTTTTTGCGTAAGTTTCTTAGATTCAGTTTGCTTAGTTTCGGAATCTTGTGCGGCTTTTTCTTCCTTTTCAAGATCTGACTCCAGTTCTTCACTCTTAAGCGGAGTAAAAATGACTGTCTTTTCTATATTTTGACTATTAACCTTAATACCGTCAATTTCTTTCTTATCAGCCTTAAAGCCATCAACTTCTGGTGTTTTAACTTCTGGATAAATATCGATATCCGGCTTAAAGTCAGTGTCATATTTTCCCTTAACCACTTCGCCAGTTACCGCATCAGCAGTAAGCGTTCTGGACCAAGTTGCTTTTTCAATTTTATTTTCTGGATCCTTCTTACCAGCGCCTTTATACTTCACTGTCAAAGTAGTGGTGTAGCTCAACTTATCAGAAGAAATATTGAAATTATCACAATTTTCAGAAGTTACTCGAACCAATTTATGAACCATTTCAACATTAAAGATTAAATCCTCATCTTCTAGTACACCAAGTTCAATATGGTCAATATCGCTAATTTTCATATCAACATTAGATGTGACATTGATCACCTTACTGAATCGATAACCACTATAGTTATAGATTTCAATCGATTGCTTTAAGTTGTCAAAAACGATGCGATCACCTTTTTGGCCTTGAATAGTTTGTTCAGTTAAAACAGCATCATCTTGGTCATGATCAACAATTCTTAGGGTCACTGTTAAAGTGTTAGGTGGTAATTTTACTTTTTCTGGCATAATTGCTTGAGAAACGACTGGGCGTTGATCAGTGCGTTTCTTAGTACCGGACTTGGATTTTGGATCATTAGAAATAGATTGATCACCGTCCTTCTTCTTTCTTTCCTTTAATTTTTCAGAATTCTTACTTACTTTATCTTTATCGGTGGTTGACGCTTTATCATTTGATTCGACTTTAGTAGCTGGTTGATCAGTTTGGCTTGAAGATTCAAGATTATCAGACTCAACAGAACTACTTATCGAAGATTCATTTACACTACTGTTTAAATCCGTTGCATCTTCATTTAAGCCAGAAGAAGCATTATTAGCAGCGCTAGTTACTCCATTTTGAGAAAGATCAGAATTCAAATCATTAGTTGATGGAGTTGTATTTGTTTGCGTTTCTTTTTCTTGCGGAGAAGTTTCAGGCTGATTTTTATTCCGCTTCATAAATTCAAAAATACTCGTTTTCTTCTGCTCTCTTTCTTTAGTCTGTGATTTTTTATTGCTAATTTTTGCTGAATAGCGCTCATAAGTTAATCTAGTATCTTGGCTTGGATCACTAGGTGGTATCACCAAATTACTATTTTCATCATAATTTTGACCTTTCTGAACGCGGTAATTTTTTATCTTAGGTGCAGGAGTTGCTACTGCCTTTTCAGGATCATTAGGATCGCGACTATATTCAGGATGAGGAACATTCGGAATTTCCTCACCATTATCGGTAACAGGAATAATATGACCAAACACAACTTGAACATCGCTAGAAGAAGTTTCTGCATCGTCAGCTTTGACTTGAACAGGCTGTGCATATCCTAATAGACTAATTCCAACTAATACCGAAGCCAAGCCCAACTTAAGCTTACGTAAAGAGTAATGTTCCCGTTCATTTGCTTTCTTGTCAGTAATTCTTAATCACTTCCTGCTTAAAAGATAAAATCTCTTATGTCTATAATATAATAAAAAAACTCTTAAGAATAGCGATATGGAAATAAAAAAGGCATACTTTCTCAAAAAAGTATGCTTTTTTCTTGTTATTTATCTGGATTATAAACAACTGGTGTATCTTGACCAGGACGTGATGGAGTTACAGTATTCTGAGTTGGAATAAAGCCTGCAACATGAGGAACACGTTCGTTAGGTACTACCTTAGTTGAATCATTGCTATCTGTTATATATTGTGGTTGTTCGGCCTTAGCAATTGGACGACCATTTGGATCTACTGGGATAATCCGACCATTTTCACGATAATGAACTTCATCAATTTCTTCTAAGTGCTCTGGAGTAACAGTTTTACCACCAACAATTCGTCTATCAGCATGATAGCCGGCAATCACAGGAGTCGTTACAGTACCAAACTGACGCTTATCTGCATTCCAGCCATTATCCTTGATAATTTTCCCAGTAACCTTATCAATGATTAAAGTGCGGTCAAATTCGGCTCTTTGTTCATCAGCTTGTGGAGTTTCACCATCTGCACCAGAATAGCGAATAATTTGACGTCCAATTCTAATCAAATCATCACGACCAGTACCAACAGGCCACTTTGGTCCTTGAACAAAGTTAGGATTAATAGGTTCACCGGGCTGACCTGGATTTTCTGGAGTAACGTTAACATGACCATGCGCCAAACCAATGACATAAGTTTGAGTACCATGATCTTCTTCATTATCGATTGAACGAGCAACAGTATCAGCGTTTAACCCGTTGTTAACAAAAGTATACCCACGGTCTTCTAAAGCCTTAAGTTGAACTACAAGCTTCTTGCTGTAAACAACCTTAGTATCAGTCGATGGATCTTCTGGATCAATCGTTTCTACTCTTGGTGAATAGCCAGTAATATCTGGAACTGGTCTATTTGGAAGAACTTGCGTCGCATCCTTCGGGTCAGTTTGGTAAGTTGGATGTGGTGCATCTGGAATTTCATTACCATCTTCATCAATTGGAATAATGCGGCCATTAGCAACATAAGTAACCAATTCGGCCAAGTTGTCAGTAGTAGCAATCTTACTTCTAACTAAGCGCTTATCGGCGTGGAAGCCTTTCAAAATTGGAGTAGTAACTTCATCGAATTTCTTCTTAGAAACTTCCCAATCAGTTTCATGCAAAATTTCTTTAGTTACACTGTCAACAGTAACAGTTCTGTTCTTTTTGATAATTTGACTATTATCGTTAGGTGTTAAGTCGCCTGCACCAACGTAATGAACAGTTGCGATAATGTCTTGTTGATATTCTGAAGAATCAATTCCGTTGAATGGGTGACCATCGTTGACATCTACATGGCTGTGACCCATTGAAACAATGTAAGTTTGGGTTGTCTTATCACTATTATCAAAGAATTGAACTTCTCCATTAGCGTTAAAACCATTATCAAGTAGTTTGTAACCTTGATTTTCCAAAAAGTTAATG
Organism: Lactobacillus kalixensis DSM 16043; assembly: GCF_001434335.1. Classification (GTDB taxonomy): domain Bacteria; phylum Bacillota; class Bacilli; order Lactobacillales; family Lactobacillaceae; genus Lactobacillus; species Lactobacillus kalixensis. Next base: position 10,839 of record NZ_AZFM01000021.1, on the reverse strand, counting down.
GTTCCAGTTGGAACATAGTCAATCTTAGTGTATGGTGCCCCATTTAGTGCACCTGAGGTCGCAACTTCTTGGTTATGATCATCTACATCTAAAAATTGAACAATTGCTTCTTGCTCGTTTTGTGACGGTTCGTGGTTAACTTCATAATTTACAGTGTATTCGCGGTTAGGAGCATCTTTAGTGACTGTTTCACCACCGACATATGCTTCACTAGGCACATAACCTGCAACGTCTGGTGTTCCAATAACTTGGTAGCTCTTTTCTTCCCAGCCGTTGTCTTTAACTACCTTTTTCTCAACTTGGTCATAAATCAAGCTGCGGTTGATGATGATTTGACTCTGGTTATCGATTGGTGTTCTGGTTCCAGCACCTTGGTAGTGAACAGTTTGGGTGCCAACTTTTCTTAGAGCATCAACTGGAAATTCATTAGTTGGATGATCTACATCAATTGTTTGATAACTATGTCTAAAAGTGACAACAAAGTCATGCTCACCTTCCTCAATGCTTGGATCAAAGCCATTGCTGATGAGACGGTAGCCTTTTTGCTGTAAAGTTTGTATGATTTGATCAACGTTTAAATCTTCTAAGCGTAATTCTTCAAGGTGAGCCACGCTAGCATTACCGTAATCAAGATCAATAAAGTTAACAGTGAATGTCGTATTCGTGTTCGACGCTTCGTTCAAGTTACTCACAGTTAATCCTTCTCCTGCCTAAAGTTAGTTACTAATATTATAGCATTCCAAACTATCCTTATAAATGCTAAGAATTATATTTAATAGCGTTTTTTCACAAAAAATAGCGAGATTTCTGAGAATCTCGCCTGTTTGTTAGTTGTTTTTATTAATTTTAAGTCCAGCTAAACCAACCATCTTCAAATCATCTAATGAAATATCAATATCATCCGTTTCAGGCTTATTAGGAACCTTTGTATAAGTGATTTTTGTATCCTTCGTCGCTTCCAGTGGCATAATTGAATATTGGTTTGGATTCCAACCTACGATACCCGGTGCTTTTTGTGAAGCTAGCACCTTAGTTGGATCTTTTTCATCATTTTGATATTGAACTCCCTTTGCAATTGCTTTACCCTCAGCATCAACTGGAATAATCTTACCAACAGGGTAGTAAGTGAGCACAATATCTTGATCTGGATCTTCTGGCGTGACCTGCTTACCTACAGCTACTTTGGTTTTAACAACATATCCATTAATCACAGGTGCAACTATATCGTCGTAACGATCTTCTTTCTTATCCCATTTATCACTTGAACCGTTTTTAACAAAAGTAACTTCATGAGTAGCTGTGACCGGTTGTAAGTCAGTACCATTTTCAGAAACATAGTGAACAGTTTGGTGACCAGTAACCACTGTATCTTCCACCGGCTCAGTTTCTTGATTAACAGAAATCTCTTTCTCAATTGATTGATCATCTTGTTTCTTTTCATCAGAAGCTGAAGCAAAGGAAATTATATTTGACTTAGACTTAAGTGTTAAAGTAATGGTTTTATTTGCGCTATTTGCAGTAACAACTTCTGAAGAAACCACCCCGTTAGTGATATCAACATTCGCTTCACTACCTTTTTTGCCATAGCCAACCACTTCAAAATCTTCGCCGTTAAGTGGTTCTGTAGCTGCAAATTCAAATTGTTCCGGCGTCCAAGTGATAGCGCCGTCTTGATCTTTCACAGTGCCGTCTTCAGCTAAATTCACAAAATTACCAGTCACTAAATCAAGATTCGCTGCTCCCTTAAAGTGAACTTCTTGATGAATTGAATGAGCTAGCTCCTTGCCATCAGTACCAATATAGAAAATATCACGTGAGACTGTTTTACTCAATTCTTGCGGCTCATATAAATTGGGATATCTGAAGAGATTGTCTGGATTATCCGGTTCAATCGATCCGCCTGGTTCTCCAGGGTTATCAGCAGTCACCGAAACAACAACGTGGTTGAAGAAAAGCTCAACAGTTTTACCGTCTTCGTCTTTATCGAATACTATTAGTCCATCTTTGAAGCTTTCGCTATTAACTTGTCTATATCCTTGTCGTTCGTAGAAAGTAATTCTACTATCTTCATTTGTTTTGATATTGCTCGCGACCTTTCATGAGCTAGAAAGCTATCAGCTTCCGTAAGCGTCTATGTTAGAAAAATATAAATATATTTTTCTAGTCCTGTCCACATAATACCATGGAATAAGTATCTATAGGTAGAGAAAAATATCATCGACGCTAAAAAGAAAAACACGGTCCAGAAAATCCTGAACCGTATTTTTGAGAGAAATGTTTTCTATAATAAGATAGATAGTATTTTTAAAGTTTTAAATAATTCTCAGCGTCACGTAAGTCATCAATTGAAAGCTGACCTGGAGCAGATGTCTTACCAACTGCACCAAATGATAAACTTGAACCGAACACTTGACCAGCAACACGAGTCACCTTACCAATATCACCCATTGCCATAGTAATCAATGGATTGTCAATTTCTTCATTAACATTAGTAGTTGCAGTAAGTAAAGTTAAAACATCTTCTGCATTGTGAGGCATACATGCAAGTTTTGGCACATCAGCGCCAAGGTCTGCCATCTTCTTTAAGCGAAATTCAATGACATCTTTTGCAGGAACTTTTTCAAAATCATGATTACTCATAATTACGACAACATTGTAATTGTGAGCAGCTTCAACCAAAGTCTTCACGCGCTTTTCATCGTGGAAAAGCTCAATGTCAACAGCATCGCCTAACCGCTTTTCGATAACATCTTCAATCAAATCAAGATAGTCGTCTTCACTAAGTTCAAGCACGCCGCCTTCATTTTTAGTTCTAAAGGTTACCAAAATTGGCAATTCACCAACTACTTCACGTAATTTCTTAGCAGTAGTCACCAATTTTTCATGATCTTCAATTCCATTTTGGTAATAGTCGATACGCCATTCCATCAAATCTGGCTTAGCTGCTGCAATTTCCTTTGCGGCCGATAAAATTTCATCTTCATTTGTACCAACATTTGGTACGGCGATTTTAGGTAAGCCTTCACCTAAAACTATATTTCTAATTTTTACAGTTGCCATAATTTTACTCCTCGTATTATTTTCCGAGTTTACCAAATAACTTCTTATAACGAATTGCAATAATAACTGTATCGATAAAACCAATTAAAGCAATAATTACGTCTAGGAAGATCACGTTTCTCATATTACCAATCCAACCAATAAATAATGGAATAGTAAATGAAGCAATCGATCCTGCCGTGTAGAAGAAGCCAGTAACGGTTCCCTTACCTGCTGGGAAGAAGTCAGCCATAACAGTTAAGGCCAATTGCATTACACCTCCGGCTGCAAAGAAGCCAACCAAGAAAGCCAAGATTCCCATCAAAGCAGCACTAGTTGGGAACATCCACATAAGTAGAAGTGAAACAAATGCGCCTAAAGTGTATACAGGAACAAATTGAATTTCACTAATCTTTTTACCTAAAATAGCGGTAAGAAGAACACAGATAATTGAACCTAATGAGTACCATGATACTAATGAGTGAGCTGCGCCTTGCGACATATGACCAACTTGTTGACCATATTGAGTAAGCATTTGGCTTACCAAGTAGAAAGTTGCTTGTGAGATGTAACCGTAGATGATAAACAAAGTACCATCGATCCAAAGGTTGCTCTTAACATTTGAATCACTGTCCTTTTGTTCTTCAGCTTCACGCTTTTCATCTGCTTCTGCAGCAGCCTTTGAATTTGGAAAAGCACCGCCGAATAAGAAGTAAAGGAAGGTGATTACCAAGATAGCTGCTGGAATCAAGAATGACCAGCCGTACCACATACCAGCTGCTGCCAATCCACTAACAATGAATGGAAGAAGGAATTGACCTGCTGAAATGAACGCCTTCAAGATAACGTTAGAAGTACCTTTAGCATTTGGATAAATTTCCATCAAACCTGGGTAAGTACCAGTATCAAGGAAGGAGTTTGCCATCCCTGCCAAGATACCTAGGATATAGGCTACGATAGTATTAGGTGAAAACAAAATACCAATGAAGAAAATGAAGTATGTTGCAATACCTAATTGAACAAATGGCTTACGTCCAAACTTATCTGACAAAATACCAGAAATCAGAAGGTTTATAATTCTACCGATACCTAATGATGAAACAACGGCCAAAGCACCAGTAACTGTTGTACCCCATTGATGTGCCAAGGCGGTAGCATTTTGTGAAAGAATGATAACACCCATACCATGAACAAAGTAGTTAAAGTACAATGCTATCGCAGTTGGAGTATACTTATTTTTCATATTCTTTTCCTCCAAAAAACCTCCTGCAAGCATTACCATGCAAGAGGTTAATCGTCTTAATTCGAATTAATTACTTATTTTCGTCTTCAAACATAATTTCACGAATGTAATCTGTTGGCATATCCTTGCCAGTCCAAAGCTTAAATGCAGCGGCACCTTGTTCGATCATCATCCCAATACCGTCAAAGACGTGTTCAACCCCTGCTTCTTGAGCAACTTTCATCAATTTAGTAGTTCTTGGTGCGTAAACAGTATCATAGACAACCATATCTTTGTGGAACCATGATGGATCTGAGACCAAAGTTTCGTTTTCAAGTGGTTTCATACCAACACCGGTAGCGTCACAGTAAATATCTGATTCAGCAATAGCCTTCTTGAATGCATCTTGATCTGCTAAGTCAGTTAATGAAACTTTACAATCAGTATTTTCATGAATAGTCTTAACATTCTTTTCAGCTTGTTCCCACTTGTCATCCTTGATATTAAAAATCTTAATTTCCTTAATACCATCAAGAGCTGATTGAACCGCAATTGGAGTGGCTGCTCCACCAGCACCTGCCAAAGTCATAACTTTATCCTGATTTCGATTCCTTCATCTTTAAGTGCTTGAACAAAGCCAATTCCATCAGTAGTGTAACCAGTTAACACACCATTATCGTTTACGATAGTGTTAACAGCATCACACATCTTTGAAGCTGGAGATAATTTATCTAAGTATTTAATAACTTCCTTTTTGTTAGGCATTGAAACGTTTGAACCGCGCATATCTAAAGTACGGATTGCATTTACTGCGCCTTCTAGCTTATCGTTACCAATTTCAAAACAAAGATAAGCATAATTTAAACCTAATTTTGCGAAAGCGTTATTGTGCATTGTTGGTGACATTGAGTGACGAATTGGATATGCCATTAATCCGATCAAGTAAGTGTGACCATCAAGCCAACCAGTAATAGGACCATCTACACCTGTAATTTTATTAGTCATAATTTTCTCCTTTGTTAAATGTGCATTAGTTCTTAATTCACTTAAAATGATACCGCTTGCAATCAAACGAATAAATAAAGTAAAATTGCTTTATTAATAAAAAAATTTTATGATTTAGATAAAATCAAATTTTATTTTTATTGGGGTGTTATTTAGAATGAATTTGAAACATTTAGAGTTCTTTGTTTGTTTAGCAAAGACTGAGCATATGGCAAAAGCGGCCGAAATGCTAGGGATCTCACAGCCTTCCTTATCTTATGCGATCAATTCATTGGAAGATGAATTAGGCGTACCTTTATTTGAAAAAAGCGTCCGGAATATTAAGTTAACTAATTATGGCAAAATATATTTGCAATATGTTAAGAGAAGTTTGCATGAGCTTGAAAATGGTGAAAACTATATATCTGAACTGCTTGATGTGAATCGGGGCCATATTAATTTGGGTTTTACTTTTACAATGGGACAGGATTTGGTACCACGTTTAGTTTACGAATTTAATAAATATCCTCAAAACAAGTCTGTAAACTTTTCCTTTAATCAAGGAACCACTGCCGAATTACTTCAACAATTACTCGATGACAAGTTAGACCTAGTCTTTGCATCAGAACCACCAGCTGATTTACGACCAGAATTGAATGTTAAGCATTTAGTTGATCAAGAATTACTTGCTGCGGTACCACCTGAATCAATTTTGGCTAAAAGAGATGAAATTACACTTGAAGAATTAGCGAACGAACCGTTTATCCTATATGCAAAGAATAGTGGCTTAAGACAAAATATTGACACAATTTTTCAGAACGCCAATGTCACACCTAAAGTGCGGCTTGAAGCTACTGAAGATCACACCATCATTGGTTTTGTTCACTGGGGCTTTGGCGTAGCTTTGGTACCAAACTTGCCGCAACTAGCAAAAAATGAAGTTAAACTTTTGAAGATTAAAGAAATTAATGCTAAGCACCCACTGTTTGCGATTACGAAATCAAACCACTTCTTAACACCATCAATCAGTCATTTTCAAGATTTTATTCATGATTATTGTAAAAAGAATTATCTTCAAACTGATAAAACGATATAAGAAAAAGGCTTAGGATTCACTTCATTATTTGAGTTTTCCTAAGTCTTTTTATGTTTGAAATATTAAGCCGACACTTTGCCACAAAATTAAAAAAGATAATTAGTTTTTTGGACTAACGGCAATTAAGAATAGAGCTTCTGAATATTTTTCCATTACAGTTATGCTAGGAATTAATTCCTTATTTTCTATTTTAGCTAATTCCATTTTGCTTATTCCCATTTTTTCTGCAAGTTCTGTTTGAGAAATTCCTCGGAGTATTCTTTGTTGATGTAGAATTTCTATTCTTTCAATAATCTTTTTCCCTGAAATCATTAACTTTTGCTTCCTATTAGTCTAAATATTTTTGTATGTTAGGATCCACTTTTGATTTATAATTTTTTTCATGTCTTGGAGTGATACCCTGTACTCCATTTTTATAAGTCCAGTCTTTTACTTCACTCATATCACTTGAATAATAATAATCTGAAATTTTCTTTAGAAATATTGGATATTTATCTTCTGGTACTGCGATTAAACCCGCTCCATTTTCGATCATTAGTTTATTAGCTGCTAAAGTTGCTGAGCGTTTATTTCCATCCCAAAACATTTGTTGTCGCATATTATGGAACATTAAAGTTAATGCTTTATCAGTTGTTGAACGATTACTATTATTCAGATCCTTTAAGTACTTTTCTTCATTTTCTGCATTGATGTCTTCAGGTGGAACAAAATCACCACGATATGTTCCTACTAACCCATGTCCTGTTCTTAACTCACCAGGAAACAAAGCATCATCTCTTGCAACAATTTTATTAATATTTCTTTCAACTTGAAGAGAAAGTGGCTTATCTTCATTAATAATATATTGCCATCCTCTTTTAAGTTGAACAATTGTATTTATATCATCGACAGATACGCCATCTACTCCTAACCCGGCTACTATTGTTTCTGTTTGCGGTAGAGTTGTAGATAAACCTTCAAATCTACTATTAGCAAAAACCAATCGCGCCAGATTAGCTTTTGCATATCGTTTATTCTCATCCGGGGTTAAATGATATTTATCTTCAAATTTCATAAAATCACCTCATGGCTCGTCATTTTCAGTATATTTTAGTAAATCCCCAAATTCAATCTTACTGATTTCATTTCATGTTATTTCAGGCATCTTGGACATCGTGAAATTTCATCTTCAAAATGCTTTGTTATACTTTTTACAAAAGTTTCCGAACAAATGATCGTATTATTTATAACATATTTTACGAAAGAAAGTAAATAAAAAATTTAAAAAATAAGCTTCAGAAATCTTGAGAGTACAGTAAACACCATACAAAACTAATTTCCAAAGCCTATCTTTTTCTTTATCCTTTAATTTCGGGTTTAGTTATCGGTTGTATTTTTTCAAACAACGAAATAAGTAGCGAAACAACTACCGCAACGATTCCAATCACAATGTCACTAGCAAAGGCCGCTTCAATACTGAAGCTAGACAAATGGCCTGTAATGATCGGTACTGTGAATGAAGCAATCGCACCGAAGAAATAGAAAATCCCCGTTACAAAGCCACGATTGTTTGGATACAATCGCATGAAGGCAGTCAAAGCTGTCTGCATAACACCACTTGCTGCAGTGAAACCAAAGATAAAGCTAGCAATTTCTGAAATCAAAACATTTCTTGATAAAATCAATACAAGCATTGCTAAGGTCGCAAATACGTCCATTACAATCATAACTACAGTCTCTGAGATGTTACGTCCTAACAAGTAAAACAAGAGCATAACACCCGCAATTGAACCGATACTGTATAAAGACAACAAAAAGTGACTTTGAATCAGAGTAAAACCTGCAGTTTTATGACCAAAAAGTGTGATCCACTGAGTGTACCAGATCATTAACGCCATTGATAAATAGCCGTAAATAGCAAACAAAATTGAGGTTACTGCTTTAAGACCGAAGGATTTTTTGGACTTATTTTCTTCTTTCTTCACATTAACTCGCTTAGGATCGGGAAACTTAAGTGGTAAAAGTAAAATAGCGTTAATTAATAATAATGCTGCCATGATCATAAAGCTCCAACCAAACCAAGCATTAACACTTGCAAAAAAACTGACTAGAAGTGGAATAATAAATTCACCTAGTGACGCAACGGCTTTGATTAGAACATTATATCTACCATTCCCTTTTGCCATTTCAACAAAGGTGGTATAAGTCCCCGCATCAAGTGCAGAATTGGCCACCCCTGCTAGAATTGTGAAAAAATACGACAATGGAATCGATTTAGAAAAAGGGATTCCAACTGCAAAGGCAAAGTAGCAAGCCATCCCCAAATAAACGAAGAATTTTCTACTTAATTTATCTGAAAGATAGCCAGTAATCAAATATGCGATCAACCGTCCGATTCCCACACCAGAAATAACGTATGAAACTACTGATAAAGGCACATTCCATGCCTTCGTCAATTGAGACATATTCTGAGCAAGAATCAATAAACCAAAACCATGAACCACATAGTTCAGGTAAAGGCTAAATGATAATCGGTGTCGACTACTGATTGCCTTCATAGTAAAACCCCTAACCAAATAATTTTTTATTCTGAAGCTCCTGAAACTGCATCTGCTTCAATATTTTCTGATACTTGAATATTGAAATTAGCATTATCTGCTGCGCTAGTTCCTGCGACAAAACCTGAAGCGTATGACCAAGAATTCATCATACTTGGCATTGAATCATGACCATTTGCTCCACCAACAATCTCACCAGCTGCATAGAAGTTAGCAACCGGATCAATGTTAGTGTCAAGCAATTCCATCTTGTCATTAGTTTCATAGCCACCTAAAGTTGTAGCAAAGCGTTGTTTTTGTTCAATAATGTAGTAAGTGTCGCCTTCGTAAGCATGTAAAAATTTAGGATCCCTGCCGAATTCAGGATCATACTTTGCCTTAACATCATCAGCGTAATTATCCATCGTTTCTTTTAGGGTCTTATAGTTAATGCCAGCCTTGTCAGCGGCAGTTTTAAGATCACCCTTAACTAATACTGGACTCTTCTTACCTTCTAGGTCAAAGAAGCCTTGTACTTCTTCTTTAGTAAAGCCATACTTAAGCATTAATTCGTAGAAGCGATCCCACATCTTTTGATCCATTACGATGTAAGCCACTTTACCCTTTTGTTCACCGATAGCATCTCTAAAGTGAGTATAAGGAGCTGATTCATCAACAATTCTCTTACCATCTTGATTAACAAAAATAGCTCCCATATCGCTAACTTCTTTAGTTGAGTACGTAGTAAGCTTAGCAACACCTGGTTCTACTTCCAAGCCGTGTGGGTAAACCTTGTACCAGTCAAGATTACGAGTTACCAAGTTCATGTTCTTGGCAAAATCAAAGTAATCACCAGTCGAAGTCATTGGACCGTAGTACAAAACAGAAGTTTTGTGAGCTTCATAATCCTTAGCACCCCATCCCCCAGCTGCTAAAACTAATGACTTGAAGTTAACAGTTGTAGTTTGATGCTTACCTTCAGCAACTAAAGAAACTAACTTACCATCTTTGTCCTTATTCAACTTTTCAACGCGCGAATCGAGTAAAATTTGACCACCCTTTTCTTCAAATGCTTTAGCCACTTTAGTAACTAGTTCATATGAACTTTCACTTGGCATTTCGATTTGACGATCTACTGAGTGTTCAACTGTTTGCGTTTCGGCCTTTTGATACTTCAAGTCAGCAAAGTCGGTGATGAAGTCAACAGCTTTACCAATGTTATCTGCTAAAAGCTTAGACAGCATTAGATAGTTAGTGCCACGACATTCACGAGTAATGTCTTTCACTAATCTTACAGGTGAATCCTTTGCGGCTTCTTTACCAAAAATCTCTGCAGAAACTCTTGACCCAGTTCCAACAACGTTTGAACCATTTAAAATAGTAGCACCACCAATGTATCCGTTCTTTTCAAGAACTACGACTTTCTTTCCCATTGAAAGCGCACGCGCTGCTGCCATCAATCCTGCCATACCAGTACCGATAACGGCAACATCAACATTTAAAGTAATATCACGATGTTCACTGACATTAACAACTTTAGTTTGAATACCATTTTCTTCAAGTGCTTTCTTACCTGAGTCCAGCATTCCTTGCGTCATCAAGGAAGCACCTGAAACTGCATCAACATCAAAACTTTGATTTTTAATAACACTGTCCTTTAATTTTCCAAAAGCTTGATTAAAAATTGCAGGAGTTTCAGAACTCTTATTTACAATAATATCATCAATATGATTATCATCAACGCTAATTGTAAAGTCGATTTGTCCATTGCGTCCCTTTGCTTGAGCCTTAATTTCTTTTTTTGTCATCTTTGTTCCTCGCAATTTATTAAAAGTTTGTTTCCAATCTATTAAACCGCTTTCATTATAAAACATCGTACAAATTTAAAAAATAAATTTTTTATGCAATTTTAATAGAATGTTTTTATTCGCAAATTGCAATAATAAGTTGGACACTTTATGCAGCTTGATAGATGTTATCTA
>NZ_AZFM01000020.1 GCF_001434335.1 Lactobacillus kalixensis DSM 16043 | reverse complement strand
GAAAAAGCCAGAACCTATAAAGCTTCCAGCTTATTTAGTGCTTTCAAGTTTCAGTATATAATTAAATCATTAAGTTACGAGAGGTGTGATTATGTTCGATACAGAAAAAATGAAAAAAATATATTTTGAGTGGATTGATAAAAAGATCCAATTCGTTCCTTCGAAAACAAAAGATTATCTAACCATTACAACACCTTTTTTAGATATGTATAATGACTACATTGAATTAGTTGTTTTTAAAGGTAAAGGCACCGAGTATGTAATCAGTGATGATGGCTATACATTAGACGAGTTGGGGTTGTTAGACATTGAGTTGAATAAAAAAAGCAAGCGAAGTAAATATTTCAGATCAATATTACTTAATTTTGGCGTAAAAGAATCAGATGGAGAATTAATAATTGAATTTGATGATTTGAATGAATTCCCTGATGCGCAAAATCGCTTAACACAATGTATGTTACAGGTTTTTGACTTACTTCAAACATCTAAAAATAATGTGATTCAATATTTTAAAGAAGACGTAACTAATTAGTTTATAAATAACAATATTCCTGTAGGGGAAGATTTTAGCTTATTGGGAAAGAGTGGGAGAACTTCTAAGTTTGATCTTTTAATTGGAAGAACTAAGACGAAGAGACAACAGGCGATAAAAGTTGTTAATACTCCTACTACTTCTAATATTACTAACCCGCTATTTAGAATTATAGATGTGAGAGAGAGCCAGCCTAATACTGACTTTGCAGTTATTGCAAATAATATTAATCATACAGTTTCAAGTGATTTTAAGTCTGCTTTTAAAAATTATGATGTTCCAATCTATTTATGGTCTGAAAGAGAAGACTGGCTATCTAGTTTTCAAGTGGTAATCTAACAAAAAAGGACTACATCCTGATAATTGGGATGTAGTTTTTTTAGAAGAAATAGTTAGATAATTAAATTGATTAAAAATTTGATCAAAATTGCAAAAATAGCAAAAATGATTAAAATTTTGATCAAAAACTCTAAAAATGCAATTTTGTTTAATATTTTAATCAAAAATGTTAAAATAACAAAAACGATTAAAATTTTGATCAAAATTTACAAGGAGGGATGATCTTAATGTTTATTATTCAACGCCCCACTTATTTAGAATTTCTAAAATCATGGAAAGATAAATCAGTTATCAAAGTGGTTTCCGGAGTAAGACGATGCGGGAAATCAACGTTATTCTTTATCTTTCAAGACTATCTTCTAAAACAAGGTGTACCTAAAGAAAATATTATTCAAATCAACTTGGAAACGCCAGATTTTTTAAATTATGAAACTTCTTCGCAACTCTATGAATACCTCAAACCTAAATTGAAAGTTTCGGGTATGAAATATGTTTTTATCGATGAAGTACAACATATTAAAAACTTTGAAAAAATTGCTGATGCTTTAAATACATTGGACGATGTTGACCTGTATTTAACTGGATCAAATGGATATTTTATGTCCGGCGAACTAGGCACACTCTTGACTGGTAGATATGTTGAATTGAAAATGCTACCTTTGTCCTTTAAAGAGTACGTTGAAGGGTATAGAGAACTTTATCCCGAAGATAAGCTTAATTTAGCAAGGATGTATAATAATTACCTGCGCTTCAGCTCTTTTCCTTTTACGGTGCAGCTACATAATAATGCTGTTCAAGTTAGAGAATACCTAGATGGAATCTATTCTTCAATCCTTTACCGAGATGTGCAAACTAGACTAGGAAATTCGGATAGGGCATTACTTGAAAGAATTGTTCATTTTATCTTTGACAATATCGGCAATCAATTATCGATTAGAAAAATTGCTGATACAATTTCTAGTGATGGAATGAAAGTTTCACCAGCTTCAGTGTCAAAATATCTAGATGCGGTAGTTGGAAGCTTAATGATTTATCGAGTTCCACGTTTTGATGTTCATGGAAGAAGATTATTGAGAAGTGAAGAAAAGTATTATATTGCTGATATGGGATTAAGATACTTTTCTTTACCAACTAAAAAGGCAGATAGTGGTCATATTCTAGAAAACATTGTCTATCTGGAATTACTGAGACGTAATTATAATGTGAGCGTAGGGAAACTGAAGGATGGAGAAATTGATTTTGTTGCCCAAAAAGGCGATGAAATTGAATATTATCAAGTTTCTCAAACTGTTCTTGATTTAAAAACAATGGAGCGAGAATTGAAACCCTTTGATCAAGTTGATGATCATTATCCCAAATTTTTATTAACTCTAGACGAAATTGGTGCTGGAGATAATCTGAATGGTGTTCGACAATTAAATGTTTTAGATTGGTTGATGGATGAATAAAAAAGGACTGTATCAAATATTGGAGTACAGCCCTTTTTTAATTTCTAATTAAGAAGATACGTATTAAAACTGTCGGTTCTATCAACCACAAACTGATCTAGTAACATTGTTGCAGCCCAATCAGTGTCATCTGCCTCAAAGAATATTTCCTGGTATTTACTGAATAATTCTTTTAGAACCGCCTGAATGAAAGAAAGACAAGTTTCTTTATTTGTTGAGCAAATATAGGCAATTTCGTTGTCTTCAATGAACGCTAAATTTTCGATATTGTTATTTTGATCAACTTGAAAGTAACCACTTTTGGTTGGAACTTCTTCGAAAAATTCCTCTTTAGTAGATGTCAATGGTGATACTGCTTCGTGCACTTTTTTGTAATAATCATAGAGAAATTCACAACATTTTTCGTAAATTGAATCATCTGAAGTGAATTTTGTAATTTTTACTGGATGATTAGGCAAAGCATTTTTAAGAAGGTGTTGACTGACTTTAGGTGAGTAGCAACGTCTTTTTAATTGAAAACTATTTTTAGTTAAAAATGAGATTAACTCTTTTTCCGTTGAATCGATCATTACTTGTAGCGGCTTATTCTCGCTCTTTATAATCTCTGGAAAAGGTGAGAAGCTCGGAAAATGATTAAGGTTAAAGCGCAGATACAGATACTCATTGTGAAAAGAATTCTGATAAGTAGTGATAGTTCCTAAATTTTTACCGTTTTCTGAGATTTGATAAGTTTTATCATTAATTTTTTCGATAGAATTAGTCATTCAGCTCACCTGATCTTCAAATGCATTATTGATACTAATTATAAGACGTAGAAAAAAACAGCACAAACGTGCTGTTTCTATAATAAAATTATCTATTTTCTTGAACAACTTTAAAAATTTGAATAATAGCAGTTGGGATAAGTGCTAAAATAGCGATCCACATAAACTGATTACCAGTCAAAGGAGTGACTGCAAACAATGAATGTAATGCTGGAACGAACAAGATTAAGGCAAGAAGCAAAGTACCTGCTGCAAAAGCTGCTAAGCTGTACCAATTATTTTTGAAGCCAATCTTGAAGATGCTGTGTTGTGAACGACAGTTGAAACCGTGCAATAAACGAGCAAATGTTAAAGTTGAGAAGGCCATTGTTGTAGCGACTGCTGGGCTTGTTTGAAGACCGAGCATAAATGCTGCAATGACTCCGACTGAAATCAAGATACCTTGAAGCGTAATCTTAGTTACTAAGTCTCGATCAAGAATACCGACTTTAGGATCACGCGGCTTTCTGTCCAAGACATCTGGAGCACCCGGTTCCATACCGATTGCTAAAGCTGGTAATGAGTCAGTTACCAAGTTAATGAAGAGTAGTTGTACTGCAACAAATGGTACTGGCAAACCGCCGATTGAAGCAAACAACACAGTGATGATTGCTGACAAGTTACCAGAGAGTAAGTACATGATTGCGTTCTTGATATTTTCAAAAACAGTTCGACCATTGGCAACTGCCTTAATAATCGTAGCAAAGTTGTCGTCTGCTAAAATCATGCTGGCAGCATCTTTAGATACTTCGGTACCTGTGATACCCATGGCAACACCGATATCAGCTTTCTTCAAGGCAGGAGCATCGTTAACACCATCACCAGTCATTGAAACGATCCGGTCTTTATTTTGCCATGCATTAACGATTCTGATCTTGTTTTCTGGTGAAACACGAGCGTAAACGGAAATCTTTTCGATCTTTTGATCAAGTTCTTCGTCACTCATCTTGTCGAGTTCCAAACCAGTTACGGCGATATCGCCATCATTGAAGATACCGATCTTCTTAGCAATTGCGACAGCAGTAACCTTGTGGTCACCTGTAATCATTACAGTACGAATTCCGGCCTTCTTAGCACGGGCAACGGCTTCCACACTTTCTTCGCGAGGTGGGTCCATTTCAGAAACCAAGCCGATGAAAGTAAAGCCGTTTTCAGTTTCAGGTGATAAGTCTTCGTCTTTTTCTTTATAAGCGAAAGTTAACACACGTAACCCATTTTCTGAAAAATGGGTGTTTTGCGCTAAAATCTGTTTCTTATCTTCATCAGTCATTGGGCGAATTTCGTCGCCGATTCTGATATTATTGCAACGATCAAGTAAGACATCGATAGCACCTTTAACAAAGATAGTTGGTTCACCATGGATGAGGTGCTTGGTACTCATTAACTTACGGTCAGAGTCAAATGGAACTTCTTGCTGACGAGTTAATAATTCTCGCAAGTCACTTTCTTCAAGACCAAGTTGGTTGTTACCAAGATCGATTCCTGGAACCTTGTGGTACATATCAAGTAAGGCTGATTCGGTTGGATCACCAATAGTCTTACCTTCTTTTAAACTTGAATCATTGTTTAAGACTGCGTCGTAGAGAAGGTAACGGTGAAGTTGATTACCTAAGTCTAATTGTTCAGGCTTCAGGACTTCACCACCAATATAAATGTCTTCAACAGTCATTTTATTTTGAGTTAAAGTACCGGTCTTGTCGGAACAAATAACTGAAACGGAACCTAATGACTCAACCGCAGCTAAATTTTTGATGATTGCATTTTCCTTGGCCATCTTCTGTGTACCCATCGCTTGAACGATTGTCACGATAGAACTTAAAGCTTCAGGAATTGCAGCTACGGCTAAAGCAACTGCGAACAAAAGGGCATCCATGATTGGTTGACCACGCCAAATTTGCAGGCCAAGAACGATCGCACAGATAATTAAAATTGTAGTGGCCAACTTGGATGAGAAACTATCAAGTGACATTTGGAGTGGAGTACGACGTTCCTTAGTTTCGTTCATTAAGGATGCGATCTTACCGATTTCAGTATTCATCCCAGTGGCAGTAACTAACACGTTAGCACGGCCGTAAGTTACTAATGAACTTGAGTAGACCATGTTAAGACGATCGCCCAATGGAATTTCTTTATCAAAGTCAATGTCAGCTTTATCGATGTTAGTAGATTCACCAGTCAATGAACTTTCGTTAACTTGCAGAGAGAAATTATCTAAAATACGTCCGTCAGCAGTAACCATGTCGCCAGCTTCTAGCAGCATGATATCGCCTGGTACCACATCTTTAGAATCAATTTCAACTTTTTCACCATTACGCAAGACTTTTGCGCTAGGAGAAGAAAGAGACTTCAGTGACTCAAGTGATTTTTCTGCCCTAATGTGCTGTACAGTACCTAACACAGCGTTCAGAATCAATACGGCAATAATTACCAATGTACTTTCCAAATCGCCAGTAAAGGCTGAAATTACTGCAGCGATGATCAAGATAATAACCATCAAGTCTTTGAATTGTTCTAAGAAGACTTGAAAGGCGGTTTTCTTTTTACCTTCTACTAAAGCATTCTTACCATATTTAGCAAGGTTTTCTTCAGCTTGCTTAGTAGTTAAACCATCGCTAGTAGTTTTAAATTCTTCTAAAGCTTCGGCTTTAGTTTGTAAATAAAACGGCTTTTTCATTTTTACCTCCATACATAGGCAGTCCTGATGCAAAAAAAGAGACTAAGCCTAAACTAAATTAGTTTAAACATAGTCTCACCATTTAAATTTACAGCGGAAATTGCTTTCGTGATATGACGCCATAAATACAAAAGAATTTTGTCGGTTACTCCCTATAATTTATATTTAAATATTATGTCATATAGGCATCTTATTTGCAATAGTGGAAAAAACAAAAGTCTTGATATAAATATTCGATTTGAACATTATATCAAGACTTTGTTTAGTTTAGAACCTACTCCTACTGCCTCTAAACTTGATCTGTTCGTTCTATTATACAGGTAACAGGAGATTATGCAACTTTATAATTTTTTCAATGAAAGCGGTTGACTTACAAAATATTAGTGCTACTATGTAATTGTAAGTAAGAAAGCGCTTTTATGGAAGGATAAGAAAATGTTTTTAACTGAAATTATTCCAGTTTGCACTGCACGCTAATCAGCTGATTAACTTGTTGGCTGATTAGAAAACATCGTAGTTTTTATCAAATAATCAGTTTTATAAGGAGAAAAAAATGACTAAAATTGCTGTATTAGGTGCTAGTGGACAAATTGCAAAGTTAACAGAAGAATTTCTATTAAAGGATGAGAACAACGAATTGATCTTGTTCTTGCGTCATCCAAATAAGTTAGACAAGTCTAAGATTGATGAAAGTCGTGAAAAGATTGTCGTTGGGGATGCCAGCAAGGAAGATGAAGTTGCAAAAGCTATTAAGGGAGTCGACATTGTCTATGCTAACTTAGCGGGTGGCAATATTGAAGACCAAGCTAAAGCAGTAGTGAAAGCAATGGATCAAGATGGGATTAAGCGTTTGATCTGGATTTCTTCACTAGGTGTCTATGATGAAGTTCCAGGTAAGTTTGGTGAGTGGAACAAGAATATTCTAGGTTCTTATTTGGCCACTTATCGTGCTGCCGCTGATGTAATTACTGCTAGTGATTTGGATTACACAGTCATTCGTCCTGCATGGCTTACTAATAAGGATGAAGTTGATTATGAAGTCACCTATGGTGCGAACACTGCCTTTAAGGGGACTGAAGTTTCCCGCAAGAGTGTGGCTAGCTATATCAATGATTTGGTTGAAAATCCAAGTCAAGATATTCGCGGCAATGTTGGCTTGAACAAGCCAAACACTGATGGCGATAAGCCAGCTTGGTATTAATCTAGCATGAAGATGTATTTTTAAAGAATTTATTATGAATCGCTTTCATTGATGTGTTTTGCTGCGAAAAACTCTTTTAACTCTGTAAAATATTAACTATAGATAAAGATGTATTTCGGGTTATAAGGAGAAAAGCATGAACACACGTAATATTCATGAAATTCAAAAAAAGATTGCCAAAGCAGGATTAACTGGTCACATTGAATGTAAGAATATTGATTACTTTCAAAGGGCAAATAAGGCACAAAAGCGTGCAAGTGAGATTAATCTTGGAAAAGTGCTAGGCTATTTAGCAACATCAGAAGAATAGACTATAAATCGAGCAAAACGAGATGTAGAAGTTATAAGAATTTCTATATCTCGTTTTATTTTTAAAAAAATAGTGGTTCACGATTAATTAAATTACAGAAAAAAGAATTTAAATCTATATTGATTACAGAATTGGGCTAGAAAAGCTTGATTCTGTTTTTGATATAAAATAACAAAATAAAGCTAAGCTTTCCGAAAAGTAGAGTCTAAAAATCGCAGTTTAAAAGCTTTTAATCATAGTTATTTACTTTATATATAACAGCTGTTACAATTGAATGTGAAATGTATGCGTGATAAATTTGTGTTTGGATATAGAAAAATAGATGAACTTAATGTGACCAAATAGCAAAGGATGAATCACTAAAAGTGCGAAAAACTGGGAGACGATCTACTATGATTTCAGAAGAACAATTGATGAATGATGATGAAAAAAAGACTGCAAATCCTAAGGTCAAAACACATGCTGACAACGCACCACTTTTAACCCAAAGTAATAAGACAGTATCTTTCGAAGCAAAAAAAGAAGAATATATCGAAAAAGCAGAAAGTGAATTACAAAGAGCTAACTTAGCTGTCCTTGATGCCAATCACATCACTGGAAAAGGGGAACAAGGTAACCTGATTTACCAAGTTTTAAAGAATTATACCGTTAGCGGCAAGGCTAATGACGTAATTGATTTTGCCGGTGCTGATAGTGATATCAAGGCTTTTTTAGCGCGGAATTATGAAATAAATAGTATTTATAGTGAAGGGCAAAAAATTGAAGCAACTGACTATCAAACTGCTTCACAAGATTGGAAATTTAACAATCAAACTAATAACACACAACACTATTTTATTTTCTTAAACCACACTACTGATCAAATTAATAAAGATAATAATTATGGTCGCAGCGACTTAGTTAAGACAGTCACTGAAACTATTCATTATCAAGATGAAAATGGCGATTCTATAACTAAAGATTACGTTAACCAAGCAACTTTTTTTGCGGCCGGTGGAGTTGATAAAACAACTGGTAAGTTAATTCAATTCGACAATAATGGTCAAGTTTTGACTGATGAACTTGGTAATTGGAAAGAAATTGATATTGCTGATGCAGATATTAATGATCCAAACAATTTTGTCTGGTCAAAAGAAGTCAAACTTCATGCCTATGATTTACCTCAAGATTTAGATGGGAATTTTGAAATTAAATCTATTTCTCCAGAAGCTGCTTCAAGCGATGGAATGAAATCGATTATGGCTTACCAAGTTGATCATAACAGTGAAGATTTCACGATTAATGTTACTTATGCTGTTAAGAAGAATGTTAATGATGTGCCAGCTGAGGCAGTGGTTGTTTCTAACCAAGTTAGTTTTGTGGATGAAACCACTGGTTATGTTTTGGAAACGCAAATCTTTGAGGGAAGAGTGGGCGATGAGGTAGTCTATTCAACTAAAGACAAAATTGCTGGATATGAAAAAGAAGGCTACGTTTTAGTTCATAGTAACTTTGAAGATGGTAATGAAGTTTTCAAGCCAGTAAGTGCTGAATACCAAATTCAACTTGCTCACGGTGTTAAAGAAAAGAATATTCAGAAGGTAGTAACTTGTCTACTTAGCTATGCTGATGAAAACGGTGAAAAGCTTGCTGATCCAATTAAAAATGAAGTGGAATTTACTTACAATGGTTACGTTGATCAAGTAAATGGTAATTGGGTAAGCGCTAAAGATGCTGAAGGTAAATTAATTGTTGATAAAGTGATCAAGCAACCTAATTGGAAAGAAAGAAACGCTTCCCAAAGCGCTATTCTTGCTAAAGAGATTGATGGCTACCGTTACAAGACCCTTTTAGGCGCGGCAGATGCAAAGTTAGGTGTTGATTTAAAGACTGGTGCAGTTGATTTGAGCAATTTGCATGAAACCAGTAACAATTCAGATTTAACTTTAATTTATCAAAAGACTGCTGCTAAGAAAGTTGTTAGAACTGAACAACCACGTAGATTGTCAGCTCAATCTTTAGCATTTATGAATATGATGACTCTTGTAATTCCAAGTAAATTAAAATAATTTTAAGGCTGTATCTTTGTTGATATAGCCTTTTTGAGCGGAGTGTGAAGAAGTAATCTTTAATGCAGTACCAGCAATGCAGACAAGACATTTTGCTTTAAAAGAAATCCGTGGTGTAGCTGATAGAAGTCTGCAATTAGATCTACAGACTGGTGCAATTTCTGAGCAACATATGACACCAGATTCCGTTAATTCCGAAATTGAGATTATTTTTAGAAAAAAACACAATGATGATCAAAATTTAGGTATGATAAAAATATTACCTAAATTTTTTAGAAAAAGACGGAGAGAATGAAAGTTTTAAAAAGAATCGGGATTGTAATTTTAAGTCTGCTTGCAATCTTTTTAATTGTTTTTGGAGTTTATTTTGCATATATGCAAATGCATTATTATCGAATTCCAGACCATAAAAGTTTGCAGGTGAAGAATAATCCTAAGCAAATATTACAAGTAGGTAAGCAATATTCTGCGATTACTTATAACGTTGGCTTTGGCGCATATAATCAGAAGTTTGACTTCTTTATGGATGCGGGAGAACTGAAGGACGGCAAGAAGACGCATGGCACTCACGGAACTGCATTTTCAAAGAAAGCGGTGCTTGCGTCAACTGATGGCGTGATTAAGACGATGCACCGACAGAATGCGAATTTTATGATGTTTCAAGAAATTGATACGCATTCAACTAGAAACTATTACGTTAACCAAGTGCGAATGATGAAAGAGGCTTTTAAGCGAGATGGCAGTGTGTTTGCCAATAATTTCCATTCGGCCTACTTATTTTATCCAATCTATGATCCTCATGGGAGCGTTCAGTCAGGTCTACTTACTCTGAGCAAGTATCATATTGATAGCAGTGTACGGAGAAAATATCCGGTCACCAGTAATTTGATCACTAAGTTTACGGACTTAGATCGCTGCTTTGTAGTGATGAAAATTCCAACTAGTCATGGCAAGCAATTGATTCTGATCAATACGCATATGTCAGCTTACGATAAGGGTGGCAAAATGCGTAAGGCACAAATGAAATTGTTATCATCTGTAATTGAAAAAGAATACAATCAAGGCAATTATGTGATTGTTGGTGGTGACTTCAATCACGCTTTGGGTCGCGATATGCTTCATCATTTTGATCATCAAGAAAAAGTTCCAGGTTGGGTATCTGTACTTGATCCGATGATGCTGCCTAAGGGGGTTGAAATGGTGAAGGCGAAAAATCGTGAAAAAGTGGCAACAGTGCGTTCAACTGACATGCCATATAAGCCTAAGGTAAATTATCAAACGGTTGGAGATGGTTTTATTGTTTCAAAGAATGTTAAAGCAACGGCGGTTAATATTAATACTGATTATCAGTATGCTGATCATAATCCGGTACGATTAGAATTTACTTTGAGAAAGTAGAATACTTCTTTTGGGACACTTATCAATTGGTAAGTGTTTTTTATTTTGCTGGATGAAGCTACTCTGATGATTTTTTTGAAAAGCTCGAACAAAAAATGAAAATTTGTTTTACTTCATCATCTGGAGGTCACTTCGAACAAATGTTAATGCTCAAGAACTTGTTTGAAGAATATGAAAGTGTTGTTGTAACTGAGAAGACAAAGTACAACAGCAGTTTTAATGCAGCTCCAGTTTATTTTACTAAGCAAGTTAACCGTAACAATTTGTTCTTTATTTTTCCGCTCCTTTATAACATCATTTATAGTTTTTTCATCTTTTTGAAAGTAAAACCAAATGTTGTGGTGTCTACGGGAGTGTTGTCGACTATTCCTTTATGCGTTATCTCTAAAATATTCAAAAAAAAAGTTATCTATATTGAATCGTTTGCAAAAGTAAATTCTCCAACCTTAACAGGGAAGTTAATGTATAAAATTGCAGATGTGTTCTATGTGCAGTGGCCAGAAATGCAGAAAATATTCCCTAAAGCAAAATATGTTGGAAGTATATATTAAGGAGAGGTCATTATGATATTCGTGGTTTTAGGGACGCAAAAATTTCAATTTAATAGATTATTAGAAGAGTTAGATAATTTAAAAAAAGACGGAAAAATCACTGATGAAATTATAGCTCAAGTAGGCTACAGTACTTATCAAGTTGGTAGCTTTCCAACTTTTGACTTTATTGAGAAAGATAAATTTGATCAGTATATTGATCAAGCAGATATTGTAATCTGTCATGGTGGCACAGGAGTTATTGTTTCAGCTCTTAAGAAAGAGAAAAAAGTTATCGCAATTCCTAGAAAAAACGAATTTAACGAACACGTTGATGATCATCAAAAAGAGATTGTTTCTATATTTTTTGATCTTGGTTATATTGAAGAAGTTGATCACATTTCAGAACTAATTAAAGCAATAAGAAATGTTGAGCAAAAGGAATATAAATCTTTTAAATCAAACAATGATATTTTTGTAAATGAACTTAGAGAGGATATTATAAAGCTTTCAAATGGAGAAGGGAAATAAGTTTAAGCAAAAAATAAAAATCCTGCACATTCCAACTAGTGGAGTAAATGCAGGCGGAATAACTAAATTTATTATAGATACAATGACAGAGATGCAAATTGATAATGAAGTTTCCTGCTATATACTCTCTCCATATAAAGTTTCTCCATTTTTCAAAAAGCTTCTCAAACAGTCTAATAAATCATTAATAGTTATTGAAGGTAGATCTAAAAATCCAGTTGGCTATTTTTTCAAAATACTTAACTATATAAAGAAGAATAACTTTGATATCGTTCATGTGCACGGTAGTAGTTCGCTGATGGCAGTAGAAATCTTGGCTGCTAAGGCTGCTGGAGTGCAGGTTCGTATTGCACACAGTCATAATACTACTTGCAGTCATAAATTCTTAAATAATATGTTGAAACCAGTGTTTTTGAAAAACAAAACTCATGCGCTGGCATGTAGTCAAGAAGCAGGAAAATGGCTTTTTGGATCTAAGAATTTTGAAGTTATCCATAATGGGATTGATTTAAAAAAGTTTGAATTTTCTAATCTTAATCGATCTGCAATTAGAAGTAAATTAGGAATAGAAAAGGATACTTTTGTAATCGGTCATGTTGGACATTTTAATTATCAAAAAAACCATGAATTTTTGGTAGATGTTTTTAAAAAAATAGAGCAGAAACGTCCCAACTCAGCCTTGATATTAATTGGAACTGGGAAACTCGAAAATAAAATAAGAGCACAGGTTGAACAACTTCATTTAAATGAAAAAGTATTTTTTATTGGGAATATTGATGATGTTTATAAGTGGCTTTCAGCAATGGATGTTTTTTTTACCTAGTCGGTTTGAAGGATTTTCGTTTGTTTTAGCTGAAGCGCAAGCTAATGGTCTGATGTCTTATATATCTGATACGATACCTGACGCGGCACAACTTACATCAAAAATTCATCGCTTATCTTTAAAAAATGGTAGTGGAGATTGGTCTGATAAAATTTTGGCACACACCGATAATAAGCATTATTTGAGTGAAAAAGAAAAGTATTCGCTACAAATATTGGATAATAAAGAAATTGCGTCAGAACTTCATCAAAAATACCTAAAATATTTACATAACTAAAACAGTATAAAGGGGGATCAGTATATTGACTAAAAAGCTCATGCGGAGTAAAAAGTCTCTGTATTTTTTATTGATTCCCTTTTTTATGCCATATTCTCTGAAATATATCAGTGGCCTAACAATCATTTATGATTTGTCTTCTATTTTTAAATTACTCAATACGTTGTGTATCTTCTATCTTTTTTTTAGAAAAAAAAGAATATCTAAGGTTTTATTACTAATAATACTAATGAATGGGTGTTTATTAGCATCATCTGTTCTCAATAATTTGACAGACACAGAAGCGTATACCAACCTTTTACCTATGTTGGCTTTGCCAATGTTGATAGAGTTAGGCCTTGAAAGGGGAGAGATTGATACAGTTCTTGAAATCATTTTTAAAATTTTGGCTACACTGACAATTATTAATTTTTAATTTTATATTTTTAATAATCTATCCAGGCGGCCTACCTTTTGCCAATCTTTATACTAATACGAGGAATCCACTATATTTTTTGGGATATGACAATGGCGTTGCCTATAATTTACTGACGTTATTAGGTATAAATTATTTTTTATACAGTAGAGACTACTCGATGAAAAGACTAAAGTTTGTATATTATTACGACTATTTTTTCATTACCCCAAGAATTAACATCTTTAATTTAATTAGTTTGATAAGTATATTCATAATTGGGTCGGCAACCGGAAGCTTAATTATTTGTATTTTTATTATTCTAGTAAATGTAGGATATTTGCTAAAAATTGAATATAACCCCTGGATATTCTTTACGTTATATATAATTCTCTTCTTTATGATTATTATGTCTAATGACCAAAGTGCGTTGATCACAAGTTTAACAGAAGCGATGGGACGCGACGGAGGTTTTACTGGAAGAAGTTTACTTTGGAAAAAAGCAGTTGAATTAATCCTGCAAAAGCCATTTCTAGGGTGGGGAAACAATTCCGATATTATTGAAGTTTGGGGTAGTTTGTTTTCAGCTCATAATCAGATATTAGATTTAGTACTTAGAGGTGGATTTTTAACACTACTTTTTTATCTAGCACTACAAGCTTATACCTTTTTCCTTTTAAAAAAGAATCAGTTGCAAACATCAAATGTCTTATTAATTGTAAATTTTTGTTTTCTTTTAGGTGGCTTGATGGAAGCAGGAATTAGACCAGTTCAATTCATCTTTTTGGCACTTACCATCACACCTTATTATGAACAAAATATAAGAAAGAGGTCTACAAATGATTAGTATCATTGTTCCTTGCTTTAATGTTGAAAAGTATATTGAGAGATGCTTTGACAGTATAAAAAACCAAACATATCGTAATTTTGAAATTGTTTTTATTAATGACGGATCGACTGATGCAACATTATCAATTTTAAAAGAAATTATTAACAATTATCCCAATTTAAATATTGTTGTCTATTCACAAGATAATCAAGGTGTGTCTGTTGCGAGAAATACTGGCTTAGAGCTGGCTAATGGAGAATATGTTACTTTCATTGATGCTGATGATTTTGTATTTCCAGATTTTTTGCAAGTTTTAAATGACAACAAAGACGGAGTTGGGCTGTCTGTGGTTGGAATTACTGGAGATGGATTTAACATTAAGAAGACATCCTTTGAGGGAATAATTCCAAAGGATAAATTTGTCTATGAATTTTGGCTGACGCAACACTTATGGGGTTCCGTGGCTAATAAAATTTATTCTATGCAGATAATACAAGATCATAATCTTTCTTTTGATCCAGAGCTAAAAATAATGGAAGATATGTATTTCAATATGAATTATTGTCAGCATATTGATAAAATTTATGTTTCTAATCAGCAACTCTATTACTATCCAAAAAATGCTGAGAGCACAATGCATAATTCAAATTTTTCCAATAAAATGACAATCATCGCTACCTTTCATAAATTATTGAATTTGCCATTATCTAAATCGGATCATGAAATTATTGAACTGCATCAAGTGAACAGTTTGATATGGGTGTTGAACAATTTGTATAAGAACAAAGAACTGGAAGATTTTGATCAATTTAAAGAAACAATTTCAAAAGAGTTCAAGAAATCAAATAGACTTTTATTCTTAAAAAAGGGATGGAAAAAGGGCTCAGTAAGATATTTGACGTTTTTGGTATATCAAATCAGTCCAACACTGTATGAGAATTTGATGTTACTATATTGTAAATTTAAATGATGTGGTAAAGAATTTATGACAGTAGTTAAGAATTATTTATATAATATCGGCTATCAAATACTTGCAATTATTGTTCCAGTAATTACTTCTGCCTATATTGCACGCGTGCTTAAACCAGAGGGAGTGGGTGCTAATGCTTTCACTAATTCTATAATCCAATATTTTCTTTTATTCTGTGGGTTAGGGATTGCATATTATGGCAACAGACAGGTAACATATGTGCGACATAATCGAAGTGAAAAAACGCAGACTTTTTGGGAACTTCAAGTTATTAGAATTGTTATGACGTTACTGACATATTTAGTGTTTGTAATTTTCATGATGTTTTATACTCGAAATAAAGTTTATATGTGGGCTCAATCAATAAATTTGATTGCGATTGCTTTTGATATAACTTGGTATTATCAAGGTATTGAAAATTTTAAAGCATTAGTTTTGAAAAATTCAATCGTCAAAGTTTTATCAATGATAGCTATATTTGTTTTGGTAAAAAAACCAACTGATGTAACATTGTATATAAGTATTTTAGCCATATCGACTTTGCTTGGAAATTTGACACTTTGGCCAAATTTAAGAAAAGAACTGACAAAGATCAATATGCGAACTCTAACCCCTTGGATTCATGTGTTACCGATGATCGGTTTGTTTATTCCACAAATCGCCTCACAAATTTATGGGCAATTAAGTAAGACAATGTTGGGTGGGATGGTAAGTGAAGTAGAATCTGGATACTTTCAATATTCAGATAGTTTAATTAGAATAGTTGTAGCTTTAGTCACAGCCACTGGGACAGTGATGCTCCCACATGTTTCTAATATAGTTTCTAAGGGTGATTTGAAACAGGTAAATAACTTACTTTATAAATCGTTTAATTATGTTTCTGGGATATCATTTTCAATGATGTTTGGCCTAGCTGCAATTTCGCTCACGTTAGTCCCTAAATATTATGGACCTGGTTATGATCCGGTCGGTCCGGCAATGATGATTGAATCAATTATTATTGTGATGATTGCGTGGAATAATGCAATCGGAGTACAATATTTAATTCCTCTTAATAGAGTTAGAGAGTATAGAATTTCCGTAATAGTTGGAGCTGTGGTAAATTTAATTATCAATATTCCATTTATTCATTTTTGGGGATTAAATGGAGCAATGTGGTCTACAGTAATTGCCGAGACTACTGTAACACTGTATCAATTATGGTGTGTTAGAAACTCACTTAGCTACAGAATTTTGTTTCGTGGTATTTGGAAGTACTTTATTTCTAGCGTAGTTATGTTTATCATCGTATTTTGGATGAGCCGAAATTTTGCTGGTACCTGGATGATGATGGGAATAGAAGTATTAGTTGGTATAATAATTTATTGTCTGCTTATAATTATGTTTAAGGCTCCAATAGTAATACAAGTTAAAGATATTATCAGTAGAAAATTTAGCAAGAAAAATTAGCTTATAAGAGTGTAAGAATATCAAAAAATGGTCTAACTCTGGTGAATCATCATCAGTAGTTAGGCCATTTTAATTACCTTTTTTGATTTTATGCAAATAGCTATATACGGTTGGCTCAGACATACGCAAAACTTTGGCAACGGTCGAAACTGCTCCTCTTCGCGAAAAAATATCCTGTTCATAAAGCTTATTAATTACTGCTTTCTTTTGATCAGGAGTCAAGATCATTTTTGAATCTAAGAATTTAGGATCAACGACATTATAAATGACATCTTCAATTGAGTCAGAAAAAGCAAGTCGTTGACTGCGCTTGGTAGATTCTTGGAAGAAATCTTGTAAGTTCAGAGACTTGATTAGTTTATCAATTGCTGACGTGTTGCTACTTGCATTGTGATTGATTAAAAATGTACCAACAATTTTTTGTTCAGCATCTTTGATGAAGAAAATGAAAGTAATAATTTTTTTAGCTTTATTAGTAATAATTTGATAGTTTTCAGCTTTGTTTTTTAGCTTTTTTAAGTCATTTTTTGATATTACATTTTCAAAATCTTTTGTTTGGAAAATGTTCTTGTCATCTGCATAAAAGGCAATTTCATAGCTTGAACCTAGGATCCTTGTCAAAAGGAAAGCGAACTGCTGCCAATTTTCTATTTCAAATTTTTCCATAATGTACCTCATGAATTTATTATTGCAAATCAAGAACTGAAAAAGATGTGTTACGCTATAATTATTTATATTGATTATAATATTTTATTGTTATATAATGAAATTAGTTAAAAGTGTAAGCGATCACAAAAATATAATCTGAATAGAACCGTGCTTTTTAGAAAAGAGGAAAAATTATGGCAGAACCAAAATGGCTTAAGGATATGAACAAAGACGAATATATGAAGGAAGATTTCGAAGCTACTGGCAAATCAGTTGCTGGCACCACAATTGAAGGAATCGACAAGAACGATCCAGAGTGGCTTGATAAAGCAGCTAAGAAGGTTAATGCAGCTGAAGGCAACGACTATGTCAAGCTTGATTCAGGGCTTTTAACAGTTAACCAAATTAATTGGATGCTGCGTAATACTATCGGTGAGCTGACTTTCGTTGATGATAACAACCAATTCTTGTGGTACAACCGTCCTCAAGATCCTAACTACAAGATGAAAGCTGGTAGAAAGCCAGAACAAGTTGGTGACACAATGAAGGCGATTCACCCAGACGTCCGTGACGTTATTCCTAATGCAAAGAAGGTTGTTCACGCACTTCGCACTAAGGAAGCAGGTCACGATGATGTTTACATGCCTGTTCCGACCGGTAACTTAAAGGAACTTGTTTTGCACTACTACAAGAGAGTAGAAGACGATAACGGTAATTATGCTGGTATTTACGAATGGGTTCAAGATTTGTACCCACTTGTTAAATATTTCTGTGAAACTACTGGGCAAAAGTTGGTAGTTGATGAAGATGCGACTACTGGTGCAACTTATCGTCGTAACTCTGATCCGGATGCCGCAACTAGTGCTTCAACTAAGGCAGCTGAAGAAAAGAAGGAAGAAGCACCAAAGCCGGACACTACTACGGGTGCTTCACAGCATTAATAGATAATATTTGCTTATCAACATTTGGTTGGTAAGCATTTTCTTTTTCTAAAAAAGATCCATATTATACCCCGGCATGGCATGAGAGGGGGTATAATATGGATATATAAGACAACTATTAATAAAGATAAGCAACAATTCTAAAAAACTTAATATTTTGTTCGCTTGTATTAGAACGTATATTTGCTAAACTAGCGTTTGTATAAGGGAGCGATTGACATGGCTAATAAATCAATACTACAAGATCTGCTAAAGAAAAATAATTATGTTATTTCTAGAGGACAATTAACAAAAGAAAATTTTTCTGGACAACAAATAAAACAATATCTAAAAAATAACAATTTAGTACTTATCGATAAAGTTATCTATGGTAGTCCTAATCATTTAGAGGATTCGTTTTATGCTATTCAGTTAAGATTAAAACGCGGAATAATATCTTTGAATTCAGCATTATACTTATATGGTCTTAGTGATAGAGTCCCAGATAAAATTGATCTGACTTTTCCAAGAGGGTACAAAAACTCTAGTTTAAAAGAACAGGTTGTCGCACATCAACAGACAACTAAAACTTATAGCCTTGGTATTGAAACAATAAAAACTCCACAAAAAAATAAAGTTAGAACCTATTCACTTGATCGGACTATGGCAGAAATATTGAGACCGCAAAACCATATTGATCCTGAAATAATAGGTAATGCATTTAAACAATACATTACAAAACCCAATAAAAATATTGCTAAGCTTATGTATTTTGCAAAAATTTTCAAAACTACTAAAAAAGTTCAGAACTATATTGAAGTATTACTGTAAATGAATGAGGATTTTAGAAGCTTTAATTAATATTTCTAAATTTAGAAATAGTTATAACGAGATTTTTGAAAAAATAGATGCCGAAAATTATCTATGGAAATTTACATTTATGGAAGATATTTTTCAAGTGATTTGAGAATTTTCTTTTTCTAAAAAAGATCTATATTATACCCCAACATGGCATGAGAAGGGGGTATAAAATAGATAAAAATAAATCAAAAAACGATCCAAAGCAGAAAAATTTTTCTACCTAGATCGTTTTTTCTATTCTTCCATGATTTTTATATATTGTTTCAAATATGGTTGCACAATTCTTCTTTGAGATTGTAAATAAGAACCATATATATCTAAGAAGTTATTTTCATCTTCAATTGGAACCAGAATACGATCGTCATCATCACGTTCTTTATAAGTAGATTTAATTGTTAAATTACTACGGAAAACTGGAAAGTTAGAGTAGTGTGTCAATTCATCAAGAGCAGCTAGATCATCTTGATAAAGGAACTTAGCATTCGGAATATTATTTTCGATAACTTTCTTCCAAGGTCCGATAGATTGCACTACCAAAAAGCTAAGCCCAGCTAAATCTTTAAAAGTAACGCTCTTTTTTTGAGAGAGAGGATTAAATTTGTCAATTCTGATTGAAAGCTTCTCTTGCCCAAGATACATTGATTCAATATCATCTGTTTCAATATCTTCAGTGGTGAAAATCAATCTTTCCTTGTAATTTCTTAAATAACTGATCACATTATTTTCTAAAATTAATTGATGGTTAATATTTGTTTTTTCTTTGAAACGGTCTTTATATTGATCGGTAATAACCAGAGGGCCTGGAAGAGTAGTACCAATATTAATATAATTCTGCGTTCTGGAGAAATTCAAAACTTTTTCAGTGAAATCATTTTCAGCCTGAAGTAACTTCTCTGCTTCTTCTGCTGCAAGTTTTCCAGTTTCGTTTAATGTTATTCGATTTACTGTTCGATCAAATAGTGTGACACCTAATTCTTGCTCGAGGCGTTTCATTCCTCTTGTTACGCTAGGTTGGGTAATCATTAAATGTTCAGCTGTTGCACTTAATGTGCCGTATTTTTTGAAAGTTACTAATTCTTCGAGTAGTTCTAAATCAAGCATCGTTAACTCATCCCCTTTTTTAAAAATAGTATACACTAACTGCATAATGATATGCTAATTTGGCAGTTTTTTTTGCATAAAAAAGCAAATATACTCTAGTTGTTAAGAAATATCAGAGAAGAATTAAGCGAGGTAGTTAAGATGAAACATAAAAAAACTGGAGAAAAATGTTGGTCTTAGGTTTAGGGATGCTGGCAATGCTCGTATTTTCTGCTTGCTCAAGATCAGGTTCACAAAATGGTAATTCCAATGCTAGTTCATCAAGTTCAACCAAAACAGCTAGGGTGCAAAAGGGAAATAGCAATAACAAAACATTGATTGTATACTTCTCATTATCAGGCACAACAAAGTCGGCAGCTCAATATATCCAAAGACAGACAGGTGCAGATATGGTTCGTATTCGCCCGACTAAAGCATATGGAAACTATGATTCTGCAGTAAAGCGTGGTGAACGAGAACTTCGTAACAATATTCATCCAGCTTTAGCAACTAGAATTCCCAACTTTTCTAAATATAATACTGTTTTGATCGGGTACCCAACTTGGTGGCAAAGACCTCCAATGTTGATTCACACCTTGTTTGACAAATACAACTTCAGTGGTAAGACTGTAATCCCATTTACTACAAGTATGAGCACACCACTTGGACTATCTGCTAAAATTATTCGTCAACTCGCTCAAGATGATGGTGCAACTTATAAGCAAGGTATTCGTTATGATAACAATAATTCCAAAGTAAGAAGTTGGCTTAGCGGCTTAGGACTAGAAAAATAGGATGATGAGAATATGAAAAAGAAAAGAATCGCGACTTTTTTAACTTCAGTCATTGCAGCTGGTGCAATTGTTGCAGCATGCGGCAATAATTCTGGCCAAAACTCAAGTGATTCAAGTTCAGCTGCAACAACCAATTCAACTAATGGTAGCCGAACTCAGAAAATCACTTATAAAACCCGTTACAAAGGTAGAACCTACAATAAGAGAGCTTTAGTATATCTTCCTGCTAATTATAATGCTAATCAAAAGCATGATGTCTTTTATTTACTCCATGGCTCAACCGAAGTAAATAATGGCGTGTCCCAACTTTATCGCGAAGGTAACTTCAAACGCACACTTGATAATTTGAATCGTTCGGGTCGGTTAAAAAACACTATTGTAGTTTTTCCAACTTATTATCCAAGTCCAAGACAAGTCTCAAGCAGCTACTATGACGATAACCCTCTTAATAGAAGATTCGCCAAGACTGAATTGATGAACGATTTAGTTCCAGCAGTTGAAAAGCGCTACAAGACATACGCCAAGAACACAACTAAGAAACAACTTCAAAGATCAAGAAATCACCGTGCATTTGGTGGCTTTTCAATGGGTTCAATCACTACTTGGTATGTATTTCAATATGATTTACCATACTTCAAGTACTACATGCCAATGGCTGGTGATTCATGGACAGTAACTTCAGATGGTGGCTCTTCTGAGCCTGAAAGAATAGCGCAAGTGCTGGCAAATTCTGTAAGAAGAAATCCAAATTTGAAGTTCAAGATCATGGCTGGTGTTGGATCAAACGATGGAACTAGCGGATCTATGGAACCTCAAATCAGGGCAATGTGGAGACTGCCACAATTCGATCGTGATAACCTTGAATACTACATCCAACCTGGTGGTGGACATGATGCACCAACTATGGCGAGAATTGTAAATCACTATGGAAATGAACTTTTTAAATAAAAATTATAAAATGTGTTGACAAGATGAAATTTACCTGATAAATTAATAATCAAATATTAAAAAGATCTCGACGAGTAGAGTAATCGATTGTAGTTTATTACAGAGAGTCGCTGAATGGTGAGAGGCGATTGGACAAGATTGATGAACATGGACTCAGAATGATCAATACTGGTGATATTTAGTCAGTGTCGGTTTTGCAGCCGTTATCTCTGCAAACTATTGTCAGATAGTTAGCGAGACTATTGCGCGCAAGCGGGTAGTAAATAAAGGTGGTATCACGAAGCATTCGTCCTTTAAGTAGGGGCGAGTGCTTTTTGTTTTTTCAGGGAGAAATAAAAATGAGAAAAAAGAAGCAACGTAATATTATAATTTTGTCAATTGCAGTGGTATTAATAGCGGTAGTTAGCTGGTTTAGCTTTGGACCAAAGCCAGCCAATTCAGAAGCTGAAAAGACTGTTACTGTGGGGATTGTTGGTGCAAGTAAGGGCGATATCAAGATTTGGCAAAGTGTCGCAAAAAGAGCTAAAAAGGACTATGGCATTATTGTAAAGACTAGAAGTTTCGATGGTTATGATCAACCAGATAAGGCTTTGAAGTCTGGTGATATTGATTTGAATGCTTTCCAACACTATGCATTTTTGAAAGAATGGAATAAAGCAAACAAGGGTGGAATTACTGCAATTGGTGATACTTACATTGCTCCAATTCGTTTGTACTCAAAGAAGTACAAGAAGTTAAGTAGCTTGCCAGATAATGCAACTATTGTAGTACCAAACGATCCAACTAATGAATCACGTGCATTGTTTGTTTTGAAAAATGCCGGTCTTATTAAATTGAGAAAGGGCAAGACATTAGTTTCTGTAGCTGATATTACAAGCAACCCACGTAATTTCAAGATTAAGGAAGTTGCTTCCGAACAAACTAGTCGTGTAATTAACGATGTTGACGCAGCTGTTGTTAACAATGACTTTGCTGGTCCAGCTGGTCTTGGTGAAAAGCAAACTATCTACGTTGAACCATTGAACAAAGACTCAAAGCAATGGGTAAACATCATTTGTGCAAGAACTAAGGACAAGAATAAGAAGATTTACCGTGAAGTTGTGAAAGCTTACCAAACTGAAGCAACTAAGAAATTATACAAGCAATTCTACGGTAATAAGCAAATTCCTGCTTGGGATAAGAAGTTTTAAGATTGAGGAAAACGGTTGATTAAATTTTCAACCGTTTTTTCTCTCGCTTGCAATTGAAAAAGTTTAAAAAGGAGATTCAGTATCTGTTAAGGTGCTGAATTTGTTTTTTTAACTAAAGGTAGGTTTGTAGAAGATATATCGCTTCAAAAAAATTGTATATTCTTTGGACAATATCTGAATTTAATGATATTTATTGAATAAAGAAAAGAGATGAAAAATGATGCGAGAAGCAATTACTAATTCATTTTCAAAGGCACGAACTTTCGATGGCTTAATTTCAGAGCAACAAGACTTAACTTTTTCTGTCTTAGAAAGCACATTGAAAAAAGATCTTGGAATCGAAAAAATTTCTGAAGATGTGTTAATTACATTAGACTTATATAAAAAGTCTGAAGGATATACCAATGCTGGAGCATTATTAGCTGATAAAAATCAATTTCGAGGAATCGATATGGTTCGCTTTGGTAAAAACATCAATATTATGTTAGATCGTGCTAATTATGAGAAGATTTCAATTCTTGAACAATATAATTCTGCAATTTCCAAATATAGACAGTATTATCAGCATGAAGAAATTATTGGATCAAATCGAAAAGTTGTTTCACAAATTCCTGAAGAAGCATTTAGAGAAGCGATTGCTAATGCTTTGGTCCATAGGACGTGGGATGTCGATTCACAGACAAAAGTGTCAATGTATGATGACAAAATAGAAGTAACTTCACCAGGTGGATTGCCAGCGGGGTTAAGTAAAGAAGAATATTTGAACGGTCAAATTTCTATTTTACGTAATCCAATTATCGCCAATATATTTTTTAGATTAGGTCTTATTGAACAATTTGGGACAGGAATTATAAGAATTGTAGATTCATACGAAAATAGCTTGGTTAAACCACAATTTCATACATATGAAAATTCTATTTCCATCGTACTGCCTGTAAAACAAATTAGCGTAGATGAGCTTTCAAGAGAGGAAAATGAGATATATCAAGTCCTTGATAGCGGTCCATTATCGACTAAAGAAATTGTTAATGACACAAGCTTCGGCAGGACTAAGGCATTGCAAATAATCAATCATTTAATTGAGAAAGGATATCTAGAAAAAGAAGGTAACGGAAGAGCAACTAAATATTCAAGAAAATAAGCACGGTTGATTAAGTTTTCAACCGTTTTTTCTCTCGTTTGCGATTGAAAAATCGCTCGAAAAAGATTGAAAACGCGGTTGAAAAGTTTTCTCTCGCGTTTTCAATCGCAATTTGTAGGCTATATTAGCCTAATCTCTGGATTAAGTAGGTTATAATAAGTTTTGAATAGATAGATTGTTTTCAATACATAGAGGCCTATTATGAAATTGAATGATTCAACGATTTTAAGATTTTTCCATTTAAATATTGATGCTAAAGACGTTGCTAGGTTCCAAGAAGTTGGCAAGAAAAATATGACTACATCAATTAAAAAAGAACCTGGCACGCTTTTCATGGCTTTAACTAATGACGATAGTCCCAAGACAAGTAATTATGTACTTGAATGTTACCGCGATGAGAGCAGCTATGAAATTCATGCAAGTTCACCTCAATTCAAAGAATTTAGTAATGTAGCTAAAAATACTGTTATAGGGCGTGAAGTGTTTGAATTAACTCCGCAAATCATTCTAACTAAAGATGAACCGTTGCGAGTTGCTGGTCAGAATGACTATTATGTTCGAATTTTAAAATTAACCTTAGTTGATGAAGATTTGAAGAAGTTTGGAGCTGCACTTCGCGAAGAAGTATCACAGAGTATGGAGAAAGTTCCTGGACTAAAGGGTGTACTTGCAGGTAATTTCTTCGACGTTGAGAACGAATGGCGTATTTTTGAAATTTTTGACAGTAAAGTTGCTGCTAAACAGTATAGCCAGTCTAGTCAATACGCAAATTTTGAAAAGCAAGTACATGACATGATCTATAGTCGTGAAGCGATTGATCTAAATCCTGATATTATCGTAGATCAAGGAAAATTAGAATATTAATTAAAGATAAGCATATTTTGGCACTAGAGCTAAGGTATGCTTTTTTAATGAACATATTAATTGTTTTTAAATAGATCTTTTTGAATGTAACAATATGCGCCTAATCCAGTGATGATGAAAATAATAAGCATAAGTAAGCGTAAATACGTCATTTCTGGAGTATAAACTAACTCTGACTGATGGCTTAAGTAAGGCATTAAAAGTGCTAATTTATTATCTAATTTGATATATGAAATAATTTCAAGTGTTCCGAATAAAATAATTTGATTTAATAATGAACCAAGTGAAGAAAGCTTGGCACTAATATTACTAGTGTCATCATGTGCAACTCCTTTACTCCAAATGTTTAATAGACTGTCGCAAAGTAATACTAGTCCGATTCCAAATAAGTATCCAAATTCATTACAAGTGATTAACAAGCCTAGCAAAAGAAAGAAAAATGTGATGGTGAATTTTTGAGTTAATTTTATGTTGTGGGTCTTTTTAATGATTATTTTTGCTAACATCCCGCTTAATAGTAATTCGGTAAACATGATGAAAATCCAAATAGCTTTATCCTGCTGAAAAGCAAAAAGTAAAGTATAAACGATAATGTAATTTTTAATTCCACCAAGCCAAATTCGTATCGGGCGGTCGGGTTTCTTCAAGAGTGTACTTTTTTCAATAGTAATACCAATAATCGCTAAGATAACTAGGATAATGCTAAAGTCAGATATTTGACCAGTTTTTTTGAAAATACTAACAATGAAGAAGGTGATTAAAATAATAAAATCTATAAAGTATTGCCGTTTATTAATCACAATGTTTTTGTTGAAACTTGTCTTTGGGTCCTTTTCGATCATCCAGGCATAAATTGTTTCTAAGAATATGAGCATCCCAAAGAAGAGAAAACCATAAATTGCAGAAACTTTTAATAATAGAAAAGTCATCACTATAAGACAAAAGATAGTTGCGATTCCGGAAACTAAAGTTGTTATAGAAGGTAGATTTTTATTTGTTCCGACTAAAAATTTTATTCCGCTAATTCCAATTGCTAATATGATTATTCCAATGTCCATTAACCATTCATAGCGTAAATATAAGCCTAAAGTTGCTAGTGCAATACCGGCTAGCGCTAATAGACGCAACATCTTGTTGATTTCTGACCAAGTGCGCAAGTTTAAACTGCCGTTGAGTAAAAAAGGCATCGTCTTTTCGATGGAATAAGCAAAGATGAAGGGCCAAACGAAGGTCATTTTTTCACCTGTAGTCGAGTTAAATATGCTTTAACTTTAACTATACACCAACTATATACATGCTATTCGTAATAAAATAATTTATCTCTCTCAAAAAATTACTCATCAAAAATATAACAGGTCTCAGAATTATCTTAATTGGAATAGTTCTGAGACTTTTTGTTTAGTTTGTTAACAATGAATGTAAGTTATTACTGTAATTGAAAAATGCATGCTAAGATGTGTGAATATTTGTTAGTTTATTAAGGAGACCATCAAAGTTATGCATGAAGAAAGAGTTAATGCCATACAGAAAGTCTTAAAAAGAATTTATAAAGAAAAAATTTATCCATATTTGTATGTACTAGAAGATGCAACAGGATCAGGAAAGAGTTATGCAGTTATTCATCAAATAATTGATCAAATTAAAAAAGATGATAAAAGTTTATCTATTTATGTTACGACTAGAAAGAACAATCGTGATGAAGTAGGTAGTCAAATAAAGAAAGCTTTTCCTGAAGATACAGGGCAGATACTGATTCTTAAGTCTGTTTCTGATCAGATCGTTGATTTTTTAGAAAAACATTCTAAAGGTGAATCAGATGTATTCTTGCAGAGTAAGGCAATCAAGGAATACTTCAATAACAATACGCCAATTCAATATCTACAGACCAAAAATATTTTACTAGGAATAACTAAAGAATATTTTGGCGAGAAAGCGTTGAATCAACATTCTGATGATAAGGAATTTCTGTCAGAAGGATTGATAGAAAAGATGAGTTATGTAAAAGGAATAATTGGGAATGATTTTAAAAATAGTCATGAGAATTATTCCAAAATGACCAATGAAGATAAAATCAGATTATTGTTGAAGGAACTTCCGTGGTATGAAGAGATGTTTCCTGATGTCAAGATCAATGACAAAAGTTGCATTGTAATGACGGATTTAAAGCTACTTGCAGGGCATAGTACTTTTTATGGACGTAATAAAACTTATTTAGAGCAACTTTATCGCGAGCAGAGAGATACTACGCTATTTTTAGACGAATCAGATGCAATTAAAAAGAACATAACTACAGCTTTAATCGATAAGATCGCTGACAAAGAACGGCCAGAAGATTTATTTACTTTATTCAATAGAATTTATCACTCTTTAAATTACTCTGATTTACCCGATAGGTTTAAGAGAGTTAAAGGGTCAAAAGAAATTTTTGAATCAATTAAGAAACGCTTCGATAAAGTAAATGAAAATTATCATCTTAATTTAGTTTTTGAGTTAGATCTAGAGTTAGAAGATAATATCTATGCATAAATTCGTGACTCACATTTAATTGTAATTTCGAAGTTTAACGAGAACATCATTACTACTAGAGATAATCTTGAAAAAGATAGGAATTATCATAAATTGGACAAAATCTTAAAAGAAACTACTAGTGCTATAAAAATGTTCATAGGTCGAATGTATCGATTTTCAATGGATTATCAGGAAGATAAAAAAGCTCATAATAAAGAGACATTTGAGTTAAAAGATGAGCTAAGTTTTGTTTTGAGAACGGTAATTCAGACTACTAGACCGGAAGAAAGATATTTAGTAAATTATTTGATCAACAACTTTTTGAAAAGGCGAGATGCAGACCAAGTGTCAGGTCTTCGGGCAAACTTTTCAATTGATAAGACTCACTATAGTTCTGGATATTCTTATATCAAAATCAAATCTAATCATCGCGAAAGCATGAGGACAAAAGTTTTCCTTTTTGCTGAACCTTATTCTGCAGAAGATTTTATCCAAAAAATGGCTAATAAATGGAGAGTCATATTCATTAGTGCGACAGCTAAAAATGATTCGATTTTCAGCAATTTTGATCTCAGATGGTTAAAAGATAATGTCAAACATATGTGTATTAACAATCCAAATGATGAGAAAATATTGAACGCTGAAAATACGTTTCAAAGAGAAAAATACAAGAAAAAAGTAAAAGTTCATCTTGAGAAGATCAAAACTAAACCAGTTCCAGGAAAGAGTTCATACTTTCAATATTTTGCCGATTTATGTTCTGAAAAAAAGACTACAGAAGATTTGCTATCCATTTATAATGAATATCTTCAGGCTTATAGTGTTCAGGAAGATTTTGGCTTTTTCAGAGATTTAGACTTTTTCAAAGCAATTATTAAAATGTGCAGGCTTAATCAGTCTGATCCCTCACTACAATCTTTTATCACTTACCGAAATACTACGACTTCAGAGCAGCAAGTTGAATTTATTAGTAAATTGCTGAAATTCGTTGGACTGGAGAAATATAGTGACTGTGTAAAAGAAATCTCTGCTAAAAATGATGATCAACTTGCTATTATTAAAAGAATTTGGTCAAAAGAACAATTCTGCATTTTAATTACATCATTTAACAGTATGGATCGAGGAGTTAACCTACAGTACCCAATTAATGAGGCTTTTTTGAAGAAATATCCAATGGTTATTAACTTAGATTCTGCTCAGAAGAGAAAACTAGAAAAAGATATTGATGGAACATACTTAGAAGCACCAACTCATTTGTATCATGGTTTCAGCTCAGAGAATATTGTGAAAGAAACTCTGAATGTTATTAGTGAGATGGAAAGTCTATCTAATCATGGTGATATTAGCCGTAAGAAAGCAAAACTAAATATCGAAAAGTACATTGTAAATCATAGAATTATCGAGAAACTCAGTGCGGGGATGCCAGCTTTAATTGCAAAAGAAGTAATCCTTGAATAAACTCTAGGTCGTATGATGCGTACTAATTTTAAAAATAAGAATACGTATGTGATGCTCAATGAAGATGCAGAAGATTGTTTTGCCGTATTTAAGTTGATAAAGAATCACCGTATTACGGGACTAGTTGATCAAGTTATTCAACAAATAAATCTGAAGCAAATTCCATTGAATGATCATAAACAAAAATTTTATGAAATGGAAACGCAGCATAATGAATTCATTACTGAATGGGCAAAATATCTACCTACATTAAATGAAAAGCAACAGAAATTGTGGGTGGAATTACGAGAATTTGTTGGCAAGTATCCAATGTTGGATAGTTTGAATAAGCAAAAAATTAAAGAATAGAATCTATATTATTTGTATTGTACATTTGGAAAGCCGGTAACGAAGTACTACTACCACTTTGAGGATAATAACTTTATTAAGTTAACCGGGCTTGAACTGGAGAAGACCAAGAAGGTAGATAAGCTATTAGATTTTAAAGAATACGATGTAATGCTTCAAAAAATTTTTAAAAAGAATCCATGGATAAAGAAGAAACTTCAAAATGAAGGATATATGGTTGATTTATCAAAGCCGCACCAATATTTGTTAACACCAACTGCTTTCAATAATTTCTACAAGGGTGTGATTGGAGAAAAAATTTTTGCCCTAGTGGCTGAAAAATATCGCTTAGATTGGCACGATATGAGCGATTTAGAAAAAGATAAATTTGAACTAGTAGATGGTTTTCTAAAACGTGGCATCCGGCAGATTTATGTTGATGTTAAAAACTTTGACTCACGTAAAAGAGCATATTTTGAATCAGAAGCAGCCTTTGAAAGAAAAGAACGTTATAAATTAGAGCGTCTAAAGACCAAGAGAATAGTTATTGTGAACTTGTATGATTGGGAAGGTAAAGAATATCCAGGCAATTCAAAAGATTGGATTATTTATTACCCAGCTCTATTCCAAAACGATGGCACTCTCAATCGTAGTGTGGTGGACAGCTTATCTAGTTTGTTAAATGAGGAAGAATAATGGTAGAAATCACTTTATCAAAATTAAATAAACCCAAAGTAAATTCAAATGCAATTACTGAAGATTTTGATGTATTTTCAGTAGTTTGTGATGAATACGAGTACTGTGTTAGCTACGCTCGAATAACTGATTTGGGTGAAAAAAGCGATAGCGTCTATACTGCGATGTATAGTGATAAGAAGCTATATTTGCTATGTGAGAAAGATGCATTTAAAGTTACTGAATTACAAAATTTACTACAAGAAAAAGATGAAAATTTAGCTAGAGTTGATAAATTAGATAAGTTTAGATTAGATGGGTTATCTGAATACATTTTGCTGAAGCTATTTTTTAATATGGTTTCTGGAACTAGGTTATTTAAAAAGATAGGTAAATATAATCGTATATTTTTCGTCCCAACTACAAGAAATAGAAAGGCATTTGCTCTAGATGAAGTTAAACTGAATCAAAATTTTAATATGTGGATTTCGTCGACTACTTTTACTAATAAAAAAATGTTTACAAGTGATAAAGAAGACCAAACGCGTATCGCTAAAAAAGCTATTTATCAGATTGATTTTATTAATAATACTATGAAAAATGTTCTTAAAGGTAATCAAGAAGATGGCGAGCAATACTATAATCTTCCTAGATTTAAGGGCGCTAAACCAAAGTTTCCATCTAAATTCTTCGCTGATAAAAATGCTAAGGATAAGTTAGGCAGGATAGGTAAAAATAGATTAAACGCATATCTCAATACTAAATCTGGAAAAATGTTTTATATAATTGATCAATTTAATCAACAATTTTCTAAGTATTTTAGTAATTTGTTTTTTATTACCCAAGATGTTGATCGTAGAAAATTAGATATGACTGCTCAAGCTTATGTTAAAGATTTAAAATTCAAATTGGTAGAATTCAGTCAAAAGCATGAGATCTACTTGATTGATGAAACTGAAGAACATGTTGCACTAATTAACTATTTAAAAGATAAATTTAAGTCTTTGAAAATAGAAGTTACTTTAGCGGATAAGGATGATCTAGCTGAAGGGGATTTGGCGATTTCATTAATTCATGATAAAGAATTTTATAATAAGAATAAAGATAAGGTAGATCCACATCAAGAAAAGAGTCTAGCGATAATTCAACATATTACAGTTGAAGATGCAGAGAATAGTTTTCCAGATGCAACACTCTATAATTTGATCAATCAGTTAATTATCAAATATGATTTGAATAAAGGTGAATTAACGATTATTTCAATTTCTGAAAAAATTCGTCAATTCAAGTATTACGCGATGTTTGATGAGAATGCTTATGAAATGAGGTTTAGTGATACTAGCCATTTTGAAATTAATAAAGTTACTTCATTTGATAAGATAAGTATTTTAGATGATCCCAAAATTGAACTTATGATTGAAGACTCTAGGGGAAACTACTACAAGATTTTTCGTTTAGATACAGTAACTTTACCTAACAAAGTCTTAATGGATGATTGGAAGGAAGCTGCTGACAATGGAGAATTAGTAACTGCCCGCAAAACTGCAAATAGAATTAAATATATTAGCGGATTGTTTGATATTAGTTATTGGAAAGATAGTAAGGATTTCTATTATATTGTTGGTGGGATTCCTGATGCTTTACAGCAAAGTGTTGCTAGAGGATTTCATGTGCGAAAAATTGAAAAAGTTGAGAAACAAGGCACACTAAATAATGAAGAAATTTTTGATTTAATAGAAATGATGATGGTGCCTACAATAAAGTATGCAAATATGACAGTATTGCCATTTCCTAAAAAGTATCTTACTGAAGCATTCTTGGCAGATAGAAAATAAAAAATCCTACAGATATTCAAATCTTAGGAGAATTTAATAAAGTTTATAGATCCATAAACATGGGTTCGATATAATAAAACCAGGTCTCAAATGACGGCTAACTACCGTCGAGATTTAGCAATTATCATCGTGGGCTACGGCACCTTCAAAGATTTTGTAATTGCGGAGGTGAAAGCCTATGATGAACATGGATAGACTAGGAGGGAAATTGTGGATACGGCTATGATTATTGTAGCTTTGGGAGCTTTTGTAATAGACTGTGCCAAAGCATATGCAATAATCAAAAAAGCTAATCGTTTCCACGATTAGCTAACCCAAATAGTCACATGTAATTGCTTTGGGAGCTGGTGAACCGACACTTCACTAGCTCCTTTGCTTTTATTATAAAAGATTCGCTATTTTTTTACAAATTGCTTTAATGAAAATTATTCCAAAAGCTAAATATTGGTTATTTTTCCTTCCAAGGCTTAAAGTAAATAAAAGGAAGGAAAAGTAAATGAATACAAATCAATATTGCTATACCGAAAAAAATTTTAAAATTGCGGATGCGCCAACCTTTGTCAAAGATTCTAGTAAGGATCTGAAAAAGATCAAAAAGCAGGTTAAAGAAAATGTTAAGCAAATCAATAAGGCACAAGCAATGATGAATGCTCGCCGCAAATACAGCGTCTTAATCGTTTTGCAAGGGATGGATGCAGCTGGCAAGGATAGTCTGATCAAGCATATTTTGGAGGGTGTTAATCCAGTTGGCTTTAACGTTGCTAATTTCAAAACACCAACAGCAGAGGAATTGAATCATGATTTTCTTTGGAGAATTAACCAAAAATTGCCAAGCCGTGGTCAAATCGGCATCTTCAATCGTTCATATTACGAAGATGTGCTGATTTCGCGTGTTCATCCATCTATTATTTTGAACAACAATTTGCCAGAGATTCATTCTTTAGAAGATGTAAATGATGAATTTTTTGAAAAGCGTTACAGAGAAATCAGGGATTACGAGCAGTATTTAACTGATAATGGATACGTGATTCTTAAGTTCTTCTTGCATCTATCAAAGGATGAACAAAAGCGCCGTTTCATGTCCCGGATTGAAACCCCTGAGAAAAATTGGAAGTTGTCAGCTGCAGATATTCGCGAGCGGCAATATTGGAACAAGTATCAAATTGTTTATGAAAAAGCCATCAATAAGACATCAACGGAAGAAAATCCGTGGTACGTTATTCCAGCAGATGATAAGTGGTATTCGCGTTTAATTGTGTCAAATATTTTGACTGAACAACTCAAGAAATTACCACTTGCTTATCCAACAATGGCAGAAAAACAAGAAAAGGAATTGCAAATTGCTAAGCAACTTTTGCAAGATGAAGATAAATACTAAGAAGGCGAGAGATTTATATCTCTCGTTTTTCTTTGGAGTTAATTCCAAATAATACCAAAAAAAGCAAAAAGTTTGGAGTTAACTCCAAACTTTTACAAAAAATAGCCGATGTTTGGAGTTGACTCCAAAAAAATGTAAAATATAAGGCAAGAGGTGAGACAAAATATGGAAAAATTTGTTAATCGACCAGTTTATCTTGATTTTCTAAAACGCTGGTGTGACAAAAAAGTAATTAAAGTAGTTTCTGGTGTTAGACGTGCGGGAAAATCGACCTTATTCTACTTATTTAGAGAATATCTTAAAAATAAAGGCGTTTCTGACGAACAAATTATTAATATTAATTTCGAAGATATGAAATACGATTATTTAAGAGATAATCAAAAACTATACAATTATTTACAAGAAAATATTTCGTCAAACCAGATGAACTATATCTTCCTAGATGAAATCCAACATGTTCAAAATTTTGAGCGTGTTGTTGATTCGCTGTTTCTACAAGACAATGTGGACCTATATATCACTGGATCTAATGCTTATTTCTTGAGCA
The DNA here is from genome assembly GCF_001434335.1 of Lactobacillus kalixensis DSM 16043. Classification (GTDB taxonomy): domain Bacteria; phylum Bacillota; class Bacilli; order Lactobacillales; family Lactobacillaceae; genus Lactobacillus; species Lactobacillus kalixensis. Next base: position 930 of record NZ_AZFM01000020.1, on the reverse strand, counting down.
GTGAAATTTCAACACTCTTAACTGGAAGATATGTCGAACTCAAAATTCTGCCTTTATCATTTTCTGAATTTGTAGAATGGCATAAACAAAATGATCAGTTTACCGACAATACTGATATGTTCAATTTGTATCTTCAAAGTTCTTTCCCGTTCACTTTGTTTCTTCAAACAGATCAAGAAAAAAATGAATATTTACAAGGTGTATATTCAACTATTGTTCTAACTGATATTGTTTCAAGATTGAATATTAAAGATACGCCTGTTTTAGAGAGACTAATCAGCAGTCTCTATTCAAGCATTGGTAGCCAGGTTTCTATTAATAAAATGACTAATACACTAAAGAGTGCAGGCTATTCAACAAGTAATAAGACGATTGATCGCTATTTAGGTGGGATTCTAGATAGTCTTCTGATGTATGAAGCAAAGTGCTTCGATGTGCATGATCGACAGTTGTTAAATAGTCAGAGTAAATACTATGGTGTAGATGTTGGAATTAGAAATATTCTTTTGCCAGATCATCAAGAAGACTTCGGCCATATTATCGAAAACATTGTTTATTTGGAATTGCTCAGACGAATGAAGAATGTGTATGTAGGCAAAAGTCAAAAATATGAAGTAGATTTTGTCGGAATTAATGCCAATAATGAAATATCATATTATCAAGTTGCATTAACAACCTTAGATGAAAAAGTTCTGCAAAGAGAATTGAGATCACTTCAAGAAATTAAAGACTCTTATCCAAAATATTTGTTGACGCTAGATACAATCAATCGGACTGCCAATTATGATGGCATTAAAAAGCTAAATATTATTGATTGGTTATTAGATGAGCAAAAATAAGCAAAAAAATGGTGCTGAGAAAAATCTTAGCACCATTTTTCTACGTAAAGTCAAGCTCCGTCTAGGATTAGACCTGATATTTTTAGATAAT
>NZ_AZFM01000002.1 GCF_001434335.1 Lactobacillus kalixensis DSM 16043 | reverse complement strand
GAAAAAGCCAGGAAACATGCGAAAAGAGCATGAATCTTAGCTTTCAAGTTTCAGTAATAGAATATTTAAAGAAGGATAAATGACTTTACTTGCACCCTGTTACTTGTTTTTATTAAAATAATAAAGTAACGAAAAGAAGGGTGAATATGGAAAATTTCGAAAAAATCTTTAACCAATTTTTGCAATGCATTACTGTATTACAAGATGATTTAAATGTTTCTTTCGGGGAAGCTTTGACAGAAACTTTTGATAATCTTGAGAACGGCAAGATCAAAGTTGAAAATGGTGCACCAGATGAAAAAACTGTTCAAAAATTGAGCCAGTTGTATCAAGCTTTGAATTATGAAAAGTTGCCACGTAAGACCAAAGTTCTTGTTTTTAACTATTTGACACTCAAGGCTTTAAATGAAGATAACCGTAACGCCAATCAAATGCCGACTCCACCTGTGTTGGCAACAGTGATGGCTTTGATGATGCAAAAGCTTTTGCCAAAGGATAAACAACTTGAAGTAGTTGATCCTGCAATTGGAACTGGAAGCTTGCTTTACTCAGTAATTAATCAATTAATTGCTGAAAATCACTCAAAAAATAATTACAATTTGGTTGGAATCGATAATGATGAAACAATTCTTGACTATGCTGATATCGCAGCTCATCTAAATGGACTGGATATTGAACTTTTCTGCCAAGATGCAATCATGCCATGGATGAGTAAACCTGCTGATGCGATTATTAGTGATTTACCAATTGGTTATTATCCATTAGATAACAATGCTAAGAGCTTTGACTTAAGAGCTGAAAAAGGGCACTCATATGCACACTTTTTGTTTGTTGAACAAATTGTTAGAAATCTGAAACCAGGTGGATTTGCTTTCTTGTTAGTGCCAAGAATTATGATTTCTGGACAAGATCGTGATCAATTTATGCCATGGCTTAGCAAAAAGGTCTACTTGGATGCTATTATTGATTTGCCAGATGATATGTTCAAAAATAAATTTAATCAAAAAAGTATTTTAGTATTCCAAAACCACGGTGAAAACGCTGTCAGCCGGGACGTTTTGCTCACAAAGTTAGGCAGTTTGAAGCGAGAAGATTCACTTGTAGACTTTAATATTAAGCTAAACGAGTGGTATACTAAACCTAATCATTAGTTTGTGAATATTGAATATTGGAGGATTATCTTATGAAGAAAGTATTAGCAATTAACTCCGGCAGTTCTTCATTTAAGTACAAACTATTTTCACTTCCTGACGAAAAGGTAGTTGCAAGTGGTATGGCTGATCGTGTTGGTATCGATGGCTCAACTTTTGAACTTAAATTAGCAGATGGCAGTAAGCATGTTGATGAAGTTGATATTCCAGATCAAGAAACAGCTGTTAAATTATTACTTAAAAACTTACAAAAATATAATGTTGTCGAGGATTTAAGTGAAATTGCTGGTGTTGGTCATAGAATTGTGGCAGGTGGGGAAGATTTCCCAGAATCAACAATTATTGATGAAGAAAAATTACAAAAAATCTATGATTTAGTTGATTATGCGCCACTTCATAACGGTGCGGAAGCTGATGGTATTAAAGCATTTATGGGAGTATTACCGGATGTTCCTCAAATTGGTGTTTTTGATACTTCTTTCCACCAAAGTTTAGATCCTGTCCGCTATCTTTACCCAATCCCTTATGAATATTATGAAAAGTACAAGGCTCGTAAATACGGTGCACATGGTACTTCAGCAAGATATATTCTTAACCGGACTAGTGAACTTTTGCATAAAGATCCTAAGGATATTAAATTGATTTCTTGCCACTTAGGATCAGGTGCTTCAATTACAGCTATCAAGGATGGTAAGTCATTTGATACCTCAATGGGATTTAGCCCACTTGCAGGGATTATGATGGCTACTCGCTCAGGTGATGTTGATCCTTCTCTCTTGAACTATGTCATGAAGAAGGAAAACATGACAATGGATCAAATGATCGACATTTTGAATAACAAGTCAGGCTTACTCGGTGTATCAGGAATTTCTCCAGATATGCGTGATTTAAAGCATAGTAAAGATAAGCGTGCAATTCTTGCGCGGGAAATGTTCGTCAATCGTGTTGTTCGCTGCATTGGTGCATATTATGCTGATATGGGTGGAGTAGACGTAATTGTCTTTACCGCAGGTATTGGAGAACATGATAAGCGAGTACGTCGCGATGTTATGAAAGCTTTGGAATTCATGGGTGTTGATCCCGATTTTGAAGCTAATGAAACAAATGGCGAAAAGACCATTACTAAGCCCGACTCTAAGATTAGAGTAATGATTGTACCAACTAATGAAGAATTAGAAATTGAACGTGATGTTGTTAGATTAGCTAAGTTAGATTAATTTAAAGCATTATAGTTGAGAACATAGTTATTAATTTGTATAATAGTTATGTTCTGTTTTATGGGGATGTTTTGGGATTCGACAAGCGTAGACTTGCACTGACTGCGATTCGTAGGTCACGTCTACGTAAAAACGTCACTTTAAATTTAACTGCAAAAAACAGTAATTCTTACGCATTAGCTGCCTAATTAGGCGCATGTGTTGCCTCTAAACAGCTTACTCGTGGCGGTTTATTGGTATCAACATTAGCGAGTTACGTTTAACTACCTCACCTGAATAGTTAAGAAGAGTCTGAGCAGGTTAGCTAGGTCAGCTTAGCCCTGTTATATGGCGCTTTGGTCTAGTGAAGCTCAAATAATATAACTATGATCGTAGAGGTTAGTGATGAGCTACGTTTGGACAGGGGTTCAAATCCCCTCATCTCCACACAAAATAAGAAAATTCCCTTAAAATAGGGACGTGAGAGAGTTTATAAGTTCTTTTGATAGAAAAATGATAGAAAAGATCATTTTAAAAAATCAAAAGAGCTTATTTATTTGCTGTCGGACTTTTTATCGCCCTTCTTCAGTTGAGTGCGTATTTATATCTACGGTGGTGTGTGTATTCTAAAAATTGTTGAATTCATGCCGACAGATAATAGATATATGATATAAAAATATTATTGAAAACTATAGCGAATATCATTCTGTTATTTTTATGAAATCGATTTAAACGTCAACAAGAAGCAAACAAGCTGCTGCCAGATATTGAGCAAGAGGAAATTATAGTAAATCCAATAATAGATTTGCGCTTAAAATTAGAAATTCCTGTTTTTTTAAAAGCAAAATAAGCTAAATACAGCATAGAATAATACGATATATTTGGCTTCCAAATTTCAGTTTAATTAAGTTCAACTATATATTATAAAACTTGCATAATCCTTAATAGTTTTTAAGCAAGATGATCACTTTATTTATCTTGTATTTTAATCTGATCTGTAAAGCCGCTTTAATTAATTCTAACTTTCTTATTTATAGTTTTAACATTGTAATATTGAATATAGAGAAACAATTCCAAAATTTAAACGTATAATATATGTAAGCGGTTACCGCTATTTCAAAGATGGCAGTTTGAAAGTTAAGTATGACAATAAAATTATTACTTATTTACATAGTACAGGGAGGAATTAATATGCAGCCCTCATATATTGATAAATTAAAGAATTTAGAATTTGATCAACATCTGCAGATTGCAACAGGAATTTCAAGAAAAGATTTTCAGTTGATTAAAAATGGTGAATTATATTTATCAGATTCGAAACAATATAGGCTTGATAAGTATTTTGATATTCATCAAGAAAAAGAAACGAAAACAAATACTCAAATAGAAAAAGGTAAAGATGCTAAAATAAGTCAAATAGTATTAAGTGTTTTAGCTATTGTAATAATTAGTTTGTTATTTACAGGATTTGGATATCAACCCTGGTGGCTTTTTATTATAACCCTTATTTTAGGCTTGGTTGTAACACTACCAGCTTGTTATAGTAACTATTTTTGGTCAATGAATCATGATCAAATTATTTTGGTTTCATACAATCAAAATGATTTTAAAAAATTGTTGCAGATCTTAAAAATTAAGAAGAAAAAGCAAAGAAGGATTAATTATGAGCAAATTAAAAATGTAGAAGTGGTGTATACAAAAATAGTTAGAATTAGTCCATTTAATTTTAATCCGGATTGCTTATATCTTTCTCTAAATTTAAAAAATCGCAAATTGCAATAATAAGTTTTAATGAATTAAATAGTATTTATCAATTACTTAACCACAATAATATAGATGTACTAGATAAGCAGAAAATACTTTTAACACTGAAAAACAATGAAAATTTGTTTAATCATTTCCATAAGAAGTGGGCGACATTATGAATGAGGGAAAAGAGAATGAAATTATAGCTGTATGGAAGTTGTTATTTAGTTTTCGAAAAAAGTATATAATATACATTTTTTTATTGGCAACTCTGCAAGGTGTACTACCATTCGCAACAATGTTAGCTACGCAAGGACTGATTAACTCAATTCAAATAGGTTTGTCAACAGGAATAATTATAAATATGACAGAATCTAAATTAATTAAATTGGTTTCTGTGGTCTATAAATCTAAAAATTAGTATATAAACGCGTATTTATCTATAATTAAAAATAGATAAGTGTGCGTTTTATTTTACTAAAAGGAGGCTATGTATGCTTGATCCACAAATTTTAAATGCTGTTGAACAAATGAGAAAAGGCTGCAAGAAAAGTGATGATAAACGTGATGAAGGGTTACCACATGATATTCCTGAAGTAAAAAGAATTGATGATCTTCAATACGGTAAAGATCCCAAATGGAATTCTCTAGATTTATATTTACCAAAAAACGTTAAAGGTAAAATTCCTATTATAATCAATATTCACGGTGGCGGTTGGGTTTATGGTACTAAAGAAACTTACCAATATTATGGCTTAGGAATGGCTAAGAGAGGATTCGCATTTGTAAATCCTAATTATATCTTGGGACCAGATTCAACTTTCCCTGAAGAACTTGATCAAGTAGATGAATACATTCATTGGGTAGCAGACCATGCTGATGAATATAACTTAGATAAAAACAATGTCTTCTTAGTTGGTGATTCAGCAGGAGGTCAAATGGCGGAACAATATACGACAATTTTAACTAATCCAGAATATCGAAAGAAATTTGGTTACAGCTTAACTGATCTTAAATTTAGAGCGGTTGCTTTAAATAGCCCAGCGACTTTCATTGCAGATGATGGCTGGCATATAGGGCCGATGCTTGCATACTTTAAACCTGAGATACTCAATGATCCAAAAGTTCAAGATCAAATTAATGTTGAAAAATATATTACTAAAGATTTCTTGCCAACTTTTATCACAACTTCTAACGAAGACTTTATTCACGACTGTGCAGTTCGTTTAGATGGTTATTTGAGAGCAAAGGGTGTAGAAGTGATTCAAAAATCATGGGGTAATGAAAAGCAGCCAGAGCGCCATGTTTTCTTGATTAATCAAAAAGATAAATTAGCAAGTGAAGCAAATGATGAAGAAGCTGAGTTTTTCAAAAAGCATATAAAAAATTAAATCGTAGTAGCATAAATAATATTTATACTAGCATACTAAAAAGTGAATTTTCAGTAATAAATAAAGTTCATATAATGATTTTGAATTAAAAATTATGACTTCGTTTATTTAATCATAAGAGGATAATATGAATAGAATTAAAAATCATTATTTTGAAGGCGAAAGAATATTGTATGGTATAAAAGATGCCGAATTAGAAGGAATAACTTTCGGTCAAGGTGAATCACCATTAAAAGAAGCTAAGAATATCAAGCTAAAAGACTCAATTTTCAAATGGAAATATCCGCTTTGGTATGATGATGGCGTTGAAGTGGAAAATACCACTTTTGAAACAATGTCTCGTAGTGGAATTTGGTATACCAAGAATATTTCTATTAAAAATTCAGCTTTACAAGCGCCAAAATTATTTAGACGAGCAAGTCATGTTAAGTTAGATAATGTTCATTTTTCAGATGCAAAAGAAACAATGTGGAATTGCGATGATATTAGAATTACTAATTCACAAATTAATGGGGATTATTTTGGTAAAGATAGTAAGAATATCTATTTAGATAATGTTAGCGTGATCGGTAATTATGTCTTTGATGGTGCTGAAAATATTGAAGTGCATAATTCAACTTTTATTTCTAAGGATGCATTTTGGAATTGTAAAAATGTAACTGTGTATGATTCGACAATTGATGGTGAATATCTAGCTTGGAATTCAAAGAATATTAAATTTATTAATTGTAAAATTGAAAGTGAACAAGGGTTAAATTATATCGATTATCTTGAAATTAAGAATAGCGATTTAATTCATACCGACTTGGCTTTTGAGTATGTTTCTCATATGGATGTTGAATTAAATAGTAAGATTGATAGCGTTAAGAATCCGATTTCTGGTCAACTAAAAGCTCCAGCAATTGGACGCCTGATTATGGATAATAGCAAGATTGATACTGCTCAGACTCGGATTGTTTGTCCGAAAATTATTGAAAAAATTAATAAATCTGATTTAAATCAAGAATCAAAGGATTAAAAAATGGAAAAATTTGATTTTGAAACAATTCCCAATCGAAGAAATACTGATTCAGATCGCTGGGATGTTAAACCTGGTGAATTACCGATGACAATTGCCGACATGGATTTTAAAACTGCTCCAGCAATTATCAAGGCAATGAAGAAAAAAATTGAACTTGGTGCGTTTGGTTATGAATTTCCAAAAGATGATTATTTCAATGCCGTAAAAGATTGGTATCAAATCGAGCATAATACTGATCTTAAAACCGATTGGATGATTTTTACAACGGGAGTAGTTCCAGCCATTTCATCAATTGTGCGTCGTATTTCGCATATTGGTGACAATGTTTTGATTCAAGCGCCAGTGTACAATATTTTTTATAATTCAATTTTAAATAATGGTCGTCATGTCTTATCAAGCGATCTTGTATATGATGGACAAAGTTATCATGTTGACTGGCAGGACCTTGAAGAAAAGCTGGCAAGACCATTAACCACGCTTATGATCTTTTGCAATCCGCATAATCCAACCGGGATGGTTTGGACGAAGGAGGAAGTTCAACGATTAGCTGACTTATGTTTGAAATATCATGTTGTTTTACTTTCAGATGAAATTCACGGAGATCTAGTCAGAGATGGTTATCACTATGTACCAGCCTTTAGTGTTGAAGGCGCAGCAAGAGATCAAATTATTTCTCTAGTTTCTCCAAGTAAAAGTTTTAACGTTGCTGCTTTGCACGCTGCAACTGTAGTTGTCCCAAATGAAAATTTGCGCAATATGGTAAGCCGCGGACTTAATAGCGATGAAATTGCTGAACCAAACTTATTAGCAATTCCGGCGACTATTGCAGCATATAAATATGGTCAAGAGTGGCTTCATGCTTTAATTAAGCAACTCGAGGGAAATTTCACTTATGTGGAAAAATTTATTAAAAGAAATATTTCAGATTTAAAGGTTGTTTCTGGGCCAGCAACTTACTTGATTTGGATTGATGTTTCTAAAATTACTGACGATTCTGGCACTTTAGTTAAATATCTTCATGAAAAAACTGGTTTGATTGTCACACAAGGTGAAGTTTATGGCGGTAATGGTCGGAAGTTTATTCGTATTAATTTAGCAAGTCCAATGTCGATGATTAAGGACGGAATGAATCGTCTTGCAGAGGGAATAAATAGTTTTAAAAAGTAAAACCAAATTTTTTATAAAAATAAAAGAAAAGGGTTTCATTGAAAGGTGATAAAAGTATATACTTTATGTGAGGTGATTTTATGGAACCATTGTTTTTAACCCCATACTTTAGACCAAAGATTTGGGGTGGAAGAAAATTAAAAGATATTTTTAACTATGATATTCCCGATGGAAAAGTTGGTGAAGCATGGATTATTTCAGGCTACAAGGCTGATGCTTCAACTGTTACTGAAGGGCCACTTAAAGGTAAATCTTTAAGAGAAGTTTACTTAGAGCATCCAGAATTATTTGGTAATCCAAAGACTAAAGAGTTTCCATTACTTGTTAAATTTTTGGATGCAAACGATAATTTATCAGTTCAAGTTCACCCGGATGACGACTATGCACGTAAAGTAGAAAACGATTCGGGTAAAACAGAAAGTTGGTATGTATTGCAGGCTGATCCAGACGCATATATTATTTATGGTCATCATGCAAAAAGCCGTGAAGAACTAGCAGAGATGATTCATAAGGGTGAATGGGATAAACTGCTGAGAAAAGTGCCAGTAAAAGCAGGAGACTTTTTCTATGTTCCAGCAGGGACCATTCATGCTTTAACTAAGGGCTGCCTTGTAATTGAAACCCAGCAATCTAGTGATGTTACTTATCGTCTTTATGACTATGATCGTGTTGATCAAAAGAGTGGGAAAAAGCGTGAGCTTCATACTCAAAAGTCAATTGATGTAACAACCGTTCCTCATGTTGATCCTAAACTCGATGTTCATACTGAAAAAGATCAAGATGCAGAGATCAAGACTTTAGTTGAACCACCAGTATCACCACACTTTTATTTGTGGCAAATAGACCTTGATGGAACTTGGAAGACTGGACTTAATGGTCATCCATATTTGCTTGTTTCAGTAATAAAAGGCGAAGGAAAGCTAGAAGCTGATGGAAAAGAATACGAATTAAAGATGGGAACAAACTTTATTGTTCCAAATGAGATGAAGAATTTCACATTCACTGGTAAAATGAGAATTGTAATGTCTGCTCCAGGAGAAGAATAGACATAATTTTCTTATAAGGATGCGAAAAAAGTGATCTATATAGCTTGTGGTTCTGTAATGATGGTAGTTGGATTAATTTGGTTGATTTCACCAGCCAAAAAACCTAACCTTCTTTATGGATATTTATCATATTTGGCGTCAGTCAACAAAGATAGTTTTAAGTTTGCTCAAAAAAAGGCGAGTTTTTATTTGTTGACGTTTGGCGCAATTCAAGTGATTTTAGGATTAATAATCCGCTGGCTAAATTGGGATCGCTTTTTTTTGTTGTGGTTGTTAACTTTCTACCTTTTTATAATTTTTCCTATTGTATGGACAGAAAAGAGTTTGAAGCAGTTCTTAATTGATAGGAATGAACTACCGCATGATTATGTTGATCCAGACAAAGTTAAACATGAAAAAACTAAGGGATTTAAGGATAGGTAAAGAAATTGAAAATATTAATGGTTGAAGATGACAACTCTGTTGCTCAGATGATGGGAATGTTTTTTAAAAAAGAAGGCTGGCAACAAGATGTCGCAATTGATGGTGTTGAAGCAGTCGAAATGTTTAAAGAAAATTCGGGAAAGTATGATTTGATAACATTAGATTTGAATCTTCCGAAAAAAGATGGAATCCAGGTTGCTAAAGAAGTTCGCGAAATTTCGCCAACTGTTCCAATTATTATGTTGACTGCTAGAGGTAGTGAATCAGATCAAATCTTGGGTTTAGGAATCGGTGCAGATGACTACGTAACTAAGCCTTTTAGTCCAATTGCGTTGATTGCGAGAATTAAAGCGCTGCATCGCAGAGTGATGATGGATAATTCAAATAATTCAGATAGCAATGTTACTAAAGGTGATTTTGATATTAAAACGGACCATCTTAAGATTTCAAAGGCTAGAAGAGAAGTCCTGTTTGATGATCATCCAGTTACTACATTAACTCCCAAAGAGTTTGATTTATTATTTACAATGGCACAAAAACCTAAGCAAGTTTTTTCACGTGAACAACTTCTTGAGTTGGTTTGGGGATATGAATATTACGGTGAGGAAAGAACCGTTGATGCTCATATTAAGAAGTTGCGTCAAAAACTTGAAAAAGAAGGTCCTCAAGTCATTCAAACTGTCTGGGGTGTTGGCTATAAATTTGATGATTCACAGGTTACTAAATAATGAAGTTAATTTATCAACATATGCTTGGCTTTCTGTGTGTCATTTTGACTTCTGTTGCAATTATCGGTTACGCTGAACTGGATTATATGAAGAATTCTGTTTATGAACAAAATTTCGAAAGAATGAACAGTTACGCGCGAACAATCGGACAAATTGTAACTAGTGAGAAGAATAGTACTGATGCGGCACTTGATGATAATTTCTTGAGTCAGTTACAGTTTGTGCTAAGAGGAGATCATGTAAATTTCCGAATTTACAATTCAAAAAATCAGCAGGTTTACCCAGTGACAGGTGAACAAACACGTTTATCTAATCGCGTTTTTAGTATGATGCGAAAGGGTAGTGAAATTCATATCCGTAACAATCAACAAAGTTCTGAAATGGGGCTGACTAAGCTCGCTTATACAGGAGTGTTAGTTCCATGGCGTGATAGCAATAAGAAGCTACTTGGTGTAATTTGGATTGGTTCAACTGTCAGAAATGTTGAAAGACCCTTGGTTACTGCAAGACATAATTTGATTAATGCCTTTATTGTTACTTTGATTGTCGGTCTGATCCTAAGCTGGATCTTGGCATATTATTCAACTAATAAAATTAAAAAACTTTCAAATGCTACAAAGAAAGTTGCTGAAGGTGATTTTGATGTGCAAATTCCATCTAAGGGCAACAATGAAATTGACCAACTTGCAGGTAATTTTAACCGAATGGTGCGTAAGCTTAAGCAATCAAATGAAGAAGTTAAAGCTCAAGAAGAACGTCGAGATCAATTCATGGCTGATGCAGCTCATGAAATGAGGACCCCACTAACAACAATTAACGGGATTTTGGAAGGCTTGAAATATGATGCTATTCCGGAAGAATCCAAGCCTAAGTCGATCGACTTGATGCAACATGAAACTAAACGTTTAATTCGGTTAGTTAATGAGAATCTTGATTATGAAAAGATCCGCAATAATCAAATTATGTTATATAAGGCAGAATTCAATGCAACTCCGGTTTTGGAAGATTTGAGGGCTCAGTTGACCCATAATGCCCAAAATGCCAATGATGAATTAATTTTGACTGTTCCTAAAGAATTACCGATTTATGCAGATCGCGATCGATTTACGCAAATTATGGTAAATTTAGTTCAAAATGCGATCCAATTTACTCATGATGGGAAGATTGAAATTAGTGGTAAAAGATTTGAACACGCTACTGAATTAAAAGTAAAAGATAATGGAATCGGGATGAGTCCTGAGCAAACAAAATATATCTTTGAAAGGTTTTTTAAGGCAGATCCTTCTCGTGCTCGTCTGGGGACTGGAGAATCAGGCCTTGGCTTATCAATAGTCTCTTCATTGATCAAGCAACATGGCGGCAAAATTACAGTTGAATCAGAACCTGATAAGGGTTCAACTTTCATTGTGACTATTTACGATCAAGGCTATGAGCAATTTATAACAAAAGAAAACAGCTAGTTTTGAAAAAACTAGCTGTTCTTTATTTTCCATTAGTATTTTTATCTTTTTGATTAGTTAGAGTACCATCTTGGACTTTTTTAGGAACCTTCAGAATTTCCTGACGACGATTACGTAACTCTGGCGCATCAGTTGAATACATTTTGGTTGTTGTACCGTGATTCTGACTATAGAGTGAAGTTGAACGCTTTCCTAAATACTTTCTAACTTTAAGCATTTGCTGGAAATTATTTAAATAGTCATATTGTGATGGATCTGTAGGTACAAAGCCTGCTGGTGTGTAATATCGAAGCAAATTATGACTATTTAGAAGATCTGAATATTTGAGTGACTCTCTTGCCTTTTTTGCTAATTCAGTTATTTCCTTCTTTTCTTGATCAGTAAAATGGAGAATTTGTTTACCACTCTTTCGATCATATACTGTTCCTTTAACGCCTTTATTACCAATAATAACGTAACGTTGGCTCACAATGGTTCCGTTTCTAAAGACAATCCATTTTTGATAATTTGGTGACAGCAGGTTCTGACCAAATTGTAGGTAATTCTTATTGTCGATCCCTAACAAATTCAAAAGGGTAGGTAAAACATCAATTTCTCCAGAGACATCGTCATCTTTGTAGCCGTTTAAATTTGCTGCATGAATCATAAATGGTACACGCTGCATCTGAACATTATTAAAAGCGTTCCAAGTATCTGCACTTTCACCAATAATTGGTGCTAAAGTTTGATATTCTGAGTTACTTAAACCGTAGTGGTCACCATAAATGAGTACCATGGTATTTTTGTATAAGCCAGATCGTTTTAAATAATTGAAAAATTCCCGAATTGCTTGATCCAAATAGTGAGCAGTCTGGAAGTAATTATTAATGGTGGTGTCACTTGTCTTGGTGGTTTTGAAATTAGGATCTAGATCTTCTTGATCCATTGAAAATGGGATATGATTTGTAACAGTAATATATTTTGCATAGAAAGGTTGCTGCATCTGTTCTAGATACTTAATACTTTCTGAAAAGAGCAATTTATCTTTTAACCCATAACCAATACTGTCAGAAGAGGCATTGCTGAAGTAATTTTGATCAAAGAAATAATTGTAACCAAAGTTTTTATATACATCGTTTCGATTCCAAAACGTGCCAACATTACCATGAAAGACAGCTGATGTATAACCTTTTTGCCGCAAAATTTGGGGAGCGGCTTGGAAAGTGTTTTCTGAACCTAATGAAGTAAAGAGAGAACCATCAGAGATGCCGTAAGTACCAGTTTCTAGCATGTTTTCAGCATCACTAGTTCGACCTAAACCAACTTGGTGGTAGAAATTACTAAAACTAATTGTATTTTTGCTACGGTATAGAGAATTCAAAAATGGGGTAACTTCTTTACCATTAATTTTAAGATTAATCAAAAACTGCTGAAAGCTTTCCAGATGGATAACAATAACGTTTTTACCGCGTTCTTTACCAAACATTTCTTTATTTGCAGCAACGTGATTATTCTTCGTAAAATTAATAATTTTGTTTAAATCAGCTGAATTGGCATTGCGTGTTACCTGGACGGTTTGAGCACTCTTTATCCCATCATATGCGGTATAGGTTCCAAGACCAAGATATTTAACAACATAAGATCTGTCGAAGGTGTTTCGGAGTAAACGCGGTCTTGAAGATTCAGCCATAAACATGTTTAACCCAAGTAAAAATGCTCCAACAGAAGTAATCGCAAAAGGTGTTGATAAACCATATGATTTTTGATCGATCTTAATTTTTTTAAAACAAAGTAAAGCAATAACTACAACCAAGTCAATCCAGATCAAGATATCAGTTGGATGAAGCAATGCTACCGCGCTTTTGCCGAGCCCTGGCGCAACTTTACTTGTGTTGGCGATTGTTTTTACTGTTAAAAAATCTGAAAATTGTCGGTAGTATAGAATATTGGCAAAAAGTAAAACAGTATTTAAAAAATCCATAAACAGCATCACTATATATGAAACAAGTGGTCTTGGGAAATAGAAACCAATACTGATTAATAATACTGATACACCTAATGGACTAGTCCACATAATAATATGCTGATATGGATCGCTAAGACCTAAATTAAAATCAAAATAGGCTGCAAATAGATACTTAAGCCAAAATAGAAGAACCAGCAATACTAAAAAGCCGGTTCGTGTTTGGATAAATTCTTTAATTGAAATTGAAAATTTTTTCAAAATTTTTTCTCCTTTAGATAGTTTAATTTTAAAGGTTCTGCAGCATTTAGACAATATTTTCGTAAGAGTTTGATTTTTCTTAAGATTTGTCTATTACAAAATTGAGTATAATCTTTATAGACAAGATCATTTATTAAGGAAAATCGGATATATGCTTTTTTTGGGACCGCTATATAATATTTTGGCAAAAATTTATGCCACAAGAATAAATCATTTTGCGCTTATTAAATTAACGTTACTTGCTCTAGACAAAACACTTTTTTACTTTTTGATTTTTGCAATAATTCGTTTAACCTGGCTTCTTTGTGTTAGAAGAAGGAGAACGATTAAATCAGAAGCAGGAGTGTGGGTTTTAGTTTTCTATATTTTGCTCGTGTTAATGTTCACAACCTTTAGGGATTCGTACTTTCCTTGGCAAATAAATTGGCACTTTAACCGACCACTAAATGAGATCAACTTGTCGTTTTTAAAAGAAACTTGGAAATTAATATATGCACCTAGTAAAGTTGATTTTATTTACAATTGTTTTGGCAATATTCTTTGCTTTTTGCCGATTGGCTTTTTATTACCATTGGTTTTTTCGAAAAAGCAAACTTTTCTAAGAGTAGTGGGAGTCGGGATGCTTTTCTCAGTCATAATTGAAACATTGCAGTTCTTTCTTGAAACCGGTGTTTCAGACATCGATGATGTCTTTTTTAACACTTGCGGAGTAACTGCAGGATATCTATTATTTAAAGCCTTTAAACGGATGAAAAATAATTTTTAAAATCTTGTGTGAGACTAGCATAAATTTACTAACATTGCTAAAATAGTTTTGTGAAATAAATATTTTATATCTAGTTAGGAAGCAGATTTATGAGTTTAATTAAATTTGATAGTAGTAAACTAACACCTTTTGTTCACGAAAATGAATTAAGTGAAATGCAAGCTATGGTTAATGCTGCTGACCAAGAATTGCGTGAAGGTACTGGTGCCGGCGCAGATTTCCGTGGTTGGATTGATTTACCAGTTGATTACGACAAAGATGAATTTGCTCGTATCAAGAAGGCTGCTAAGAAGATTCAAAGTGATTCAGAAGTTTTGATTTGTATTGGTATCGGTGGCTCATACCTTGGTGCTCAAGCTGCAATCGAATTCTTGAACAGCAACTTCTACGGCAAGGAAGAAAGCGACAACCCAATCGTTGTTTTCTGTGGTAACTCACTTTCAGGTTCATACCTTTACGATTTGATCGAATGGTTAGGTGACAAGGACTTTAGTATCAACGTTATTTCTAAGTCTGGTACTACTACAGAACCATCAGTTGCATTTAGAATCTTCAAGGAAAAGTTGATTAACAAGTACGGTAAAGAAGAAGCTGCTAAGAGAATTTATGCAACTACTGACCGTCAAAAGGGTGCTTTGAAGACTGAAGCTGACGCAGAAGGTTACGAAGAATTCGTAGTTCCTGATGATGTTGGTGGTCGTTATAGTGTTCTTTCAGCTGTTGGTTTACTTCCAATTGCTGCTTCAGGTGCAGATATCGACGAATTGATGAAGGGTGCTGCTGACGCTCGTGCAGATTACACTGATACTGATTTGAGCAAGGAATCACCTTACCAATACGCTGCACTTCGTAACATTCTTTACCGTAAGGGTTACACTACTGAAATTGTTGAAAACTACGAACCTAGCCTTAGAATGTTTAGTGAATGGTGCAAGCAATTGATGGGTGAATCAGAAGGTAAGGATCAAAAGGGTATCTGGCCATCAAGCGCTAACTTTACTACTGATTTACACTCACTTGGTCAATACATTCAAGAAGGTCTTCGTAATTTATTCGAAACTGTTATTCGTGTAGAAAACCCACGTCATGATGTTAAGATTCCTGGTGATGAAAAGAACTTGGACCAACTTAACTTCTTGGAAGGTAAGAGCTTAAACTACGTAAACGACCGTGCTTATGAAGGTGTTGTTCTTGCCCACACTGATGGTGGTGTTCCAGTTATGACTGTTAACATTCCAGATCAAACTGCTCACACTTTAGGTTACATGATTTACTTCTTCGAATTAGCAATTGGTATTTCAGGTTACCTTAACGGTATTAATCCATTCAACCAACCAGGTGTTGAAGCTTACAAGCGTAACATGTTTGGTCTTCTTAACAAGCCTGGCTACGAAGATTTACATGACGACTTAACTAAGCGTCTTTAATATCATACTCAGTATATTTGATAGTATACGTTTTAATATAATCAGCTAGCTGATTAAAGAAAGGGTAGGAGTTAATTGAACTTCTACTCTTTTATTTTGCGAAATTTGAGGGGAGATTTTTTTGAAAGAAGAGAACACTACTAAAAATATTTTAGCTGTTTTAGCAGCTGCTTTTATGTCATTTGTGGGGATTTTGACAGAAACAAGTTTAAATGTCACTTTTCCAACAATGATGACGCAATTTAGAGTTAGCTTAAATGTTGTGCAGTGGACTACAACTGGTTATTTATTAATGATCGCGATCATCATGATTTGTTCGTCATATTTAAACGAGCGTTTCACTGCAAAACAGTTATTTATTTGGGCTTGTCTTGGCTTTATTGTTGGCAGCATGATCAGTGCATTCGCTCCTAATTTTCCAATTTTACTAATTGGTCGATTAATTTCAGCTTTAGGAGCGGGCTTGAGCACACCATTAATGTTTAATTTGGTTGTAGAAATTATGCCGAGAAAAAAGTGGGGCTTTTATATGGGAATTGCTGGCTTAGTAGTAGCGATGGCACCGACCATAGGCCCAGCGTTTGGTGGTTTAATTAACTACTATATGAACTGGCGGTGGATATTTATCATCGTATCCTTGCTCGCTTTGCTCGTGTTTGTTTGTGGAATTTTTGTTATTGGCCAATATCATGAACAAAAGCATAATGGTTTTGATTATTTGAGCTTTTTGACTCTTTCAGGAGCGTTTGTTTGTTTAACCGTAGGCGTTAACCAAATCAGTAATGGAATCGGAGACCTTCTTTTATGGGTGCTCTTGATTGCAGCGATTGTCTTGTTTGTTTTATTTGTCTTTTTGTCAAAAAGATCAGATAAAAAGTTGTTAGATTTAGCTGTTTTTAAACAAAAAGCTTTTATTTTTGGCGCTGTATCATACTTTTTATTACAATTTATTAATATCGGTACAAGTTTTGTATTGCCAAACTATGCTCAAATTGTAGGTCATCAAACATCTTTGGTGGCTGGTTTCTTACTTCTTCCAGGTAGTATAATTGCTGGTTTATTAAATCCATTTTTTGGTCGTCTTTATGATTCCAAGGGAGCAAAATTACCTTTGTATTTAGGCGGCATTTTAATGGCTCTTGGCAGCTTATTATTGGCAATTTACGGATTGAATTTGACTACAATGATGATTATGGTATTTTATGGTCTTCTTATGTTAGGACACCGTATGGCTTTTAGTAACACCTTGGCTGAAGCACTTAAAATTCAAACAGGTAGTTTACATGCTGATGCAACGGCTGTTTGTCAAACTAGCCAGCAATTAGCAGGATCAATGGGAACAACGATTTTAGCTTCAATCATGGCTATTTGGCAAAATAAAGGTGGATACTCATATTCATTTTTAACTGCAGAGGGTAGCCAAGCGGCATTCTGCTTTACCTTTGCTTTAGGTATCGTTATTTTGTATAGTTACTGGCGAATGTTTAGTTTAGAAAAAGTAGACGTAAATCGTAAAAATAGCTTATAATATAAGTTGAATGGATGAAATGTGAGAAATAAAAGACGACTGAAGAGAGTAACAGTCGTCTTTTTTTTGTTTGTTATTTTGCGTTTTCTTTAACAAAACTTTGGATGATTTTTTCACGCATAGTAAGAAAAATTTGATTGTGTCCAGTTGGATGGATGCGATTGGTTAATAGAATAAGTCCAGTTTGTTTTAGTCGATCCAAAATGATTAATGTTCCAGTAAAGCCAGTATGTAGGATGATTGGATAATGCATTTTGGGATCAAACCGCAAATCCCAACCCCAAGAGCGCGGTTTAACACCGGAAGGATTTTTATTGTCAAAGAGCAGAGTCACAGTGCTTTGACTAAAAGGCAAGATTGTTTTATCAAGTCCTAGATAACCACGACTAAATTTGATCAGATCTTCCATGGTTGAAAAAAGACCGGCAGAACCGCAATCACTCCCAAGTTGTCTTGCTTTAGGATCATGAGGTATGCCTTTTAAGACCTTGCCGTCGACTAAAGCCGTTGGAATACAATTATCTATTTCGGGATGAAAAGTGGTTTCAGTTAAGTCCATTGGATCAAAGACTTCTTTAACTGCAATTTCTTGAACTGATTCATGAAATATTTTTTTAACAACTTGTCCAAGTAAAATAAAATTTGTATCAGCATAACGCATTTTGTGTTCAAATTCGTTGGTAACTGGTAGGTGAATAATTGCATCAAGTAGTTCATCATGATTTAATTCATCGCGATGATCAATCCAGCCGCGAATCCCACTTGTATGAGTTAGGAGGTGGTAGAGTCGAATGCGCTCATCTTTAAATTCGGGAATAAACTGATGTAGTGGTTCTGTAAAGTTGATTTTTCCTTGATCATATAATTTTAGCAAAACGTTTTCAGTAGCTAATACTTTAGTTAAACTAGCTAAATCATATTGTGCAAACGGGCTAAGTTGAGAAACTTCTGGATATATACTGGCAAAACCCACGGTTGAAGAAAATACCTGATCTTTTTTTAAAAAGGCATAATTAATGCCTGGAACCACGCGCTCTGAAACCATAGATTCAATCAAATGTTGCGTCTCAAAATAATCTATCATGTTCATCATCCTCATTAAAACTAATCACTATTATAGATAAAAGAACTTGACAACGCTAGTTTAAACAAGCATAATTATCATTGTTGAATTTGCCCGTTGGTCAAATGGTTAAGACGCCACCCTCTCAAGGTGGAGTTACGAGTTCAATTCTCGTACGGGTGATTTAGTGGGATATAGCCAAATTGGTAAGGCACAGGATTCTGGTTCCTGGATGTTTGGGTTCGAGCCCCAATATCCCAATTTTAGGTTAATTAAAAGACGCGCTAATCAATTTTTGATAAAGCGCGTCTTTTTTATTGCTATTAATAATTTTTACATACCAGCTTTAATGATCTTCTTTTCTGCCATGGTCTTGCGAAGGGCAAGCATTGCAGTATAAGTTGATAAAATATAAACCTTCTTAGTCGGTAATTTCTTAATTTCTTCAATTAAGCTGTCATCATCAGGATTAGTTAATAGTGAACCTGGTTCAAAACCAGCAATCTCAAGTCTAAATCCCATATCGTGCCAACGCTGACCGCCTACGATTACTTTCTTAATCTTTGATTTATTAAGACCTTCGTAATCAGCGTCCCAAATCCAGGATGTATCAATTCCGTCAGCATGGTTAGCATTTAAGAGGGTGACTAAAGAGTAGTCATCTTTTTCAGTATTAAGCATATGCAAAACTTCATCCAAACCGACAGGATTTTTGACCAAAATCAAATCAATTTCTTTGTCACCATAATGGATCATTTCTTGTCGGCCAAAAATCCGCTTATTTTCAGCGAAAGCTTGAGCAACTTCTTCATCACTTAAACCAAATTCACGAGCGACAGAATAAGCTGCCAGGGCATTGTAAATATTGTAAGTACCGCCGATATTAATTGCGTAATCTTTATCACCCATCTGGAACTTCAAATTATTTGGAGTCTGTTCAATTATTTTATTAACCGTATAAGTTAATTCTGGACGGTGATAGCCACAATTAGGGCAGAAGAAGTCTCCTAAGTTAGCGTAGACGCGTTCGTGGTAATGAAGAATATGATCACATTTAGGACAAAGCACGCCATCAGTATTTACTGGAGCTTTAAAGTCGTTTTTTTCAAGATCATCTGGAAGTTTAAAACCAAAATAAGTTTTTGGATTAGGCAAGTCAACAGACGAGAAAATGCTGGCATCACCGTTAGCAATAATTTTAGCCTTTGGTTCTAACTTAATCCCGTTGACGATTTTTTCATAAGTGGTATAAATTTCACCATAACGATCCATCTGATCACGAAAAATATTAGTTAAAACAAATGCAGAAGGGTGAAGCAATTCAGTAACCATTTTTACATTAGCTTCATCAACTTCCAAAACAGCAATCTTACGTTCTACTTTTTTGTGTTTATGTGCTAAAAAGGCAGTGACGATCCCTTGTTGCATATTAGATCCAGAAGGGTTTGTTAAAATATCCCCGTATTTTTTCTTCAATGCTTCTACAATTAATGCAGTTGTCATTGTTTTACCATTAGTACCTGTTACAATAATTGTCTCATAGCCTTTGGCTAAAGAATTAAGTACCTTTGGATCAATTTTCATTGCTAATTTACCAGGAAAACTGGTTCCACCTTTTAAAACATTGTGTAAAAACCAATAAGAAGATTTTCCAGCAAATTTAGCCATTCCTGATTTTAAATTCATTTCAATCCCTCACTACATACAAAACTATTTTTTACTATAGCATATAGCGAGATTTAAAACGAGATTTTTACGCCGGTTTAAATGCATAAAAATCATTTTTCATCTATACTATTAAACGGATATTTTATTAAAGGGGAGTCGCAATGGCACAGTTATTTTTTAGATATGGTGCAATGAGCAGTGGAAAATCAATCGAAATTCTTAAAGTTGCACACAATTATGACGCACAAGGACGTAAAATTGCTTTAATGACTAGTAGTCTTGATGATCGTAGTGGCATCGGGACTGTTGCTTCAAGAATTGGTTTACATCGTGATGCAGTTCCAGTAACCGATGAAATGAATCTATTTGATTATGTTAAAGAAAATAGTCAAAAAGATTTGGAAAAAGGTGATGGGAAGATTGCGTGTGTTTTAATTGATGAAGCACAGTTTTTGAAAAAACATCATGTGTTAGAATGTGCGCGAATTGTTGATGAATTAGATATTCCAGTCATGACCTTTGGACTGAAGAATGATTTTCAAAATCATTTGTTTGAAGGTAGTGAGAATTTATTGATTTATGCTGATAAGATTGAAGAAATGAAAACAATCTGTCATTATTGTGGTCATAAGGCAACAATGAATTTGCGTGTTTGCGATGGAAAACCCGTTTACGAAGGTGAACAAGTTCAAATTGGTGGAGATGAGAGTTACTATCCAGTTTGTCGTTTCCATTATTTTCACCCTAATCAACAGAGATAATTTAGAAAAAAGGAGTCAATTGATTTATGGATAATGTTATGGCGCAATTGGAAGGCCTTGTTGCTCACTATGAAGAGCTTCAAGAAATGATGGCCGATCCAGAAGTTATTAATGACACTAAGCGTTACATGGAAATCTCAAAAGAAGAAGCAGATTTGCGTGAAGTAGTGCAAAAATACAAGAAGTACAAGGAAAATAAAAAAGAAATTCAAGACAATCAAGAAATTATTTCTAATGAAACCGATTCTGATTTGATTGAAATGGCTAAAGAAGAAAATAATGAATTAGAAGCCGAAATTCCTAAGCTTGAAGAAGAAATCAAAATTTTGATGCTTCCAAAAGACCCTAATGATGATAAAGACATTATCATGGAAATCCGTGGTGCTGCAGGTGGGGATGAAGCTTCACTATTTGCCGGTGACCTTCTTAGAATGTACGAAAAATACGCAGAAAGACAAGGTTGGCAAGTAGAAATGATCGATTCTGAAGCTACTGAAGTTGGTGGCTACAAGCGTGTTGCTATTATGATCACTGGAGAAAAAGTTTATTCAAAATTGAAGTACGAAAACGGTGCCCACCGTGTTCAAAGAATTCCAGTAACTGAATCTCAAGGTCGTGTCCACACTTCAACTGCTACTGTTGCAGTAATGCCAGAATACGAACAAGTAGATATTGATCTTGATCCAAAGGATATTCGTGTTGACGTTTACCGTTCATCTGGTGCTGGTGGTCAGCACATTAACAAGACCTCTAGTGCCGTTCGTATGACTCACTTACCAACTGGCATTGTAGTTGCAATGCAGGATCAACGTAGTCAACAGCAAAACCGTGAAAAAGCAATGAGAATTTTGAAATCACGTGTTTATGATTATTATGAAAGCCAAAATCGTGATCAATATGATGCTGAAAGAAAGAATGCCGTTGGTACGGGAGATCGTTCAGAAAGAATTAGAACGTATAATTACCCACAAAACAGAGTTACTGACCACCGTATTGGTTTAACTCTTAACAAGCTTGACCGTGTTATGAATGGTGAGCTTGACGAAATAATTGATGCATTGATTCTTTATAATCAAACTAAGCAACTAGAGGAGTTGGCAGATCAAAATGCCTAAAACTTTAAAAGAAATTAGAATTAAAGCTGGCGAAACTGCGAAAGATGCTCGTCCTGAAGATATTGACTATTTATTAGCAGAGCGCTTGGAATTAACGCCTAGTCAATTTGAATTAAAGCAAGATTTAATTTTGACCGATGAACAAGTTAAACAAGCTCAAAAAGATATTAAAAAAATAGCTAAAGGAGTATCACCACAATATATTTTGGGGTATGCTTGGTTTTTGGGTTACAAAATTATGGTTCAGCGCGGCGTCTTAATTCCACGCTTTGAAACTGAAGAATTGGTTGAATGGGCTTTAGATAACTTAAAAGACGGAGATCAAGTTCTAGATCTTGGTACAGGCTCTGGCTGCATCATGGTTGCTTTAGCAAAAGAAGCTGAAAAAAAGCAAATTAAAGATTTAAATCTGACTATTTCAGATGTTAGTGATACCGCATTGAGGATTGCGGAAGAAAATTTGCTAACTTATGAAGTTGATGCTCGCGTTCGGAAAGCTAATGTTTTATTAGGCTTAGCTAAATTTGACAAGATTATTTCTAATCCACCTTATATTAAGCCGTCTGAGAAAAAAGATATGGACAAAAGCGTTCTACAAAATGAACCTGAAACAGCTTTATTTGGCGGTGAAGATGGACTCGCTTTTTACCGAAAATTTGCCAAACAAATCCGTGATCATTTAAATAGTCACGGTGAATTTTTCATGGAATTCGGCTTTAGTGAAGAAAATGAGTTACGTGAATTATTTAATAAAGAATTGCCAGATTTTGAAATTGAATTTAAAAGAGATATGGCAGGTAAGCCAAGAATGGTTCATGGAAGGTGGCAAAAATAGCAATGGAAACTAAGATTTTTAAAAAAGATCAATTAGATGAAGCTGTTTCTTTGTTAGCTAAAGGAGAATTAGTTGCTTTTCCAACTGAAACTGTTTATGGATTGGGTGCAATTGCAACTAAGGAAAAATCTGTTAAGGGTGTTTATGCCGCAAAAGGGCGTCCAAGTGATAATCCTTTAATTGTGACTGTTTCAGATGAAAATATGATGCGTAAATACGCCAAAGAAGTACCTGAAAGAGCAGAAAAGTTAATTAAACACTTCTGGCCAGGTCCTTTAACAATTTTGTTATATGTCAAGCCAGGCACTTTACCAGAAGCAGTTACTGGGGGCTTAGATACAGTTGCTTTTAGATGTCCAGATGACAAATTAACTCACGATTTAATTAAGAAACTTGGCTACCCAATTGTTGGCCCTTCTGCTAATACTTCAACTAAGCCAAGTCCTACTACGGCTGAACATGTTTATCATGATTTAAAGGGTAAAATTTCCGGTATTATTGATGGCGGAGAAACTAGAGTAGGTCTTGAATCTACAATTATCGATTTGTCTGTTGATCAACCGATCGTTTTGCGTCCTGGTGAAATTACACCAGAAGAATTAAGCGAAGTTTTAGGTGAAAAAGTTTTGATTAACACTGGTAAAGTTTCTGATAGTTCAATTCCTAAGGCACCAGGGATGAAATACCGGCACTATGCACCAAGTGCCCCCGTTGTTGTAGTTGATCATCCAGAAGATTTTGCAAAAATTAATTTCAATGATTCAATGGGGGTAATGGCGCTTAAAGATGAACTTGCAAAAATTAATTTACCTGAAAAGAATAAATTTAATTTGGGTGAAAATTTAATCGATGCTGATCATAATTTGTTTGGCGGATTGCGCTATTTTGACGATAAAACCGGCATTAATCAAATCTTTGTTCAAGGTTTTGATCAAGGAGAAGAAAGCCTCGCTTACATGAATAGGTTAAATAAAGCAGCAGGCGGACATCATTTTAATAAATAAAAACGAGCAAAAGGTTTAAACCTTTTGCTTTTTTGATAAAATAATAATGATGTTACTTTAATTAATTTTAGGAGGCAGTAGCACTATGGGAAAATTTGTAGTTTTGGATCACCCATTGATTCAACACAAATTAACAATTATTCGCCGCAAGGATACGGGTTCTAATGAATTCCGCCGTATTGTTGGTGAAATCGGTGGTTTGATGACCTATGAAATCACTAGAGATTTACCTTTGGAAGATGTCGAAATCGAAACTCCAATGGGTAAAAGTGTTCAAAAGGAAATCGCCGGTAAGAAATTAACAATCGTTCCAATTTTGCGTGCAGGTATGGGTATGCTTAACGGTGTACTTGAAATGGTACCATCAGCAAAAGTTGGTGTTATCGGTATGTATCGTGATGAAGAAACTCTTCAACCACATGAATACTTCTGCAAAATGCCAAAGGACGTTGCAGAACGTGAATGCTTGGTTGTTGACCCAATGCTCGCAACAGGTGGTTCTGCTAACGATGCCATTGCAGCTTTGAAGAAGCGCGGTGTAAAGGAAATTAAGTTAGCCGTTTTGGTTGCTGCACCAGAAGGTGTTAAGGCAGTTCAAGAAGTTAACCCAGATGTAGATATTTATGCCGCAGCAGAAGATGAAAAATTACTTGATAACGGCTATATCTTCCCTGGTTTAGGGGATGCTGGTGACCGTATCTTCGGTACTAAGTAAAATTCATTTACACTTTTTTCTTGAAAAATCCGCTTACAATTTTCACAAAATTATTTTTTGGTGTTAAGATTGTAGACGTGTTCGAGTTTTACTTCAGCACGAGAAGGGAGGTCACGAAGTAATGGAGAGATCATATGTATTCAATTTCATGGGATTAAACTTTGACCTTGAAGGTATGATTGGCTCAACCTTGATGGCAGCAGCTGTTTTGTTTCTATGTATTTGGCTTTCTCGCAAGGTCGAAATGAAACCAAACAAGAAACAGAATTTGCTTGAATATTTGCTTGATTTCACCAACGGAATTGTAAGAGATAACGTTGAAGATGAAGATGCGCAAAAGCACTTATCACTTTATGCGTTTGTCTTATTCCTATTCATTTGGTGTATGAACCAATTAGGTATGTTCCTTGAAGTTAAAATCGGCGATTTCATGTTTGTAAAATCACCAACCGCCGATCCTGTAGCAACAATGGCATTTGCAATGATGACCTTGCTTCTATCATTCACATTCGGAGTGCAAAAGTTTGGTGTAGGTGGCTATTTAAAGAATTATACAGCCCCAGTTGGTTTTCTCTTACCAATTAATCTTATTGAAGAGTTTACTAATTTCTTAACATTGGCATTGCGTTTATATGGGAATATTTATGCTGGTGAAGTTCTATTAACTTTGTTAGGTGATCGTTTAGCACATAGCGGCGGCATCTTTACATTAGTTTTAGTAGCTCCATTAGCCATGGTCTGGCAAGGTTTCTCTGTCTTCATTGGCTCTATCCAGGCATATGTATTTGTAACTTTATCTATGGTTTACATTGGTAAGAAAGTTACAACAGAATAATTTTTGGAGGTTTTTTATGAAATATTTAGCAGCATCAATTGCAGCTGGTTTAGCAGCCCTCGCTGCTTCCTACGGTAACGGTAAGGTTATTTCAAAGACTATCGAATGTATGGCTCGTCAACCTGAAAGTGCCGGTAATTTACGAGCAACAATGTTTATCGGGGTTGGTTTGATCGAAGCTGTTCCAATTCTGTCTATCGTTATTGCATTCCTTATCCTCTTCCTTTAATTTTCAATTTGAAAGATTAGGTTAACGAAGAGAGAAGGGCAGTAAATGACATTTCAAACATTATTTGCAGCCTCAAGTCATATCTATTTAGGTAATACCATTTGGTATTTGATTGTCTTTACCATCTTAATGCTTTTAATTAAGCATTATGCTTGGGGACCAGTTTCCGAAATGATGGAAAAAAGGCGGCAAAAAATAATCGATGATTTGGATTCTGCAGAAAGCAATCGTAAAAAGGCTGAAATTTTAGCCAATGAACGTGAAGCTGCATTGAAGAATTCAAGACAAGAGGCAACTCAAATTCTCTCCGACGCAAAAGCAAATGCGCAAAAGACAAGCAGTCAAATAGTTGCAGATGCTAACGACGAAGCAGCATCGATTAGAAAGAAAGCTGACGCTGAAGCCAAAAAGGCAAAGGCAGATGCAATTAATGATGCTCGTGGACAAGTTGCAGATATTTCTGTAGCGATTGCTGAAAAGGTAATTGCAAAGAACTTGTCTGCTGAAGACCAAAAAGATTTAGTCGACCAATTTATTAAGGGGCTGAATGATTAATGGCTTTAAGTAGAGAAGAATTAGCTGCACGCTACGGCACTGCATTATTCGACTATGCGCAGGACATGAATGTGATTGATTCAGTTGCAGAAGAATTGAACGAATTAAAAAAGGCTGTTAAGACAACCCCTTCAATTCTTAATATGCTGAGTGATCCAATTATGAATACTAAAGAAAAAGAAGCTGCTTTGGCTGAAATTTCAAAAGTTTTTTCAAAAGAAGTTCAGTCTTTCTTAAATTTATTGCTCGAATACAATAGATTTGAGTATTTAGTAGATATAATTGATTATTATGATCATCTTTATGACCAAAAAAAGTCGATCGCATCCGGAGTTGCAACTACTGCAGTTAAACTAGATGATGATCAGCTTAAGCGTTTAAGTGAAAGTTTTGCGAAAAAATATGACTTAAACGAAGTGCGTCTTGAGAATCAAGTTGATCCAAGTATTTTAGGCGGCGTGATCTTGGAAGTCCAAGATCTCGTGATCGATGGTTCGGTGAAAAACCGACTTAAAAAGATCCGTGCGCAATTAGTTGATGAAGATTAAAAGAGGTGAAACCATTGAGCATTAAAGCGGAAGAAATTAGCTCTTTAATCAAGAAGCAACTTGAAAATTATGATGATAAGCTCGATATCGACGAAGTCGGTGTTGTAACTTACGTTGGTGATGGTATCGCCAGAGCTCACGGACTGAACAATGTTTTAGCTAATGAGTTGTTGGAATTTGGAAATGGTTCTTACGGTATCGCTCAAAACCTTGAATCTACTGATGTAGGTATCATTATTTTGGGTAGTTTTGATAACATCCGTGAAGGTGACCGAGTTAAAAGAACCGGTCGAATCATGCAAGTTCCTGTTGGTGATGCCCTAATTGGTAGAGTTGTTAACCCTTTGGGACAACCAGTTGATGGTTTGGGCGAAATTAAGACTGATAAAACCCGTCCTATTGAAGCTCAGGCTCCCGGCGTTATGGACCGTCAATCTGTTGACCAGCCACTTCAAACCGGTATTAAGGCAATCGACGCTTTGGTACCAATAGGTCGTGGTCAGCGTGAATTGATTATCGGTGACCGTAAAACTGGTAAAACTAGTTTGGCAATTGACACCATTTTGAACCAAAAGGGTAAAAACGTAATTTGTATTTACGTTTCTATTGGTCAAAAAGAGTCAACCGTTAGAACTCAAGTTGAAACTTTAAAGAAATTCGGAGCAATGGATTACACCATTGTCGTCGAAGCAGGTCCAAGTGAACCAGCTCCAATGCTTTATATTGCACCATATGCTGGTACTGCGATGGGTGAGGAATTTATGTACAATGGCCAAGATGTATTGATCGTCTTTGATGATCTATCCAAGCAAGCCGTTGCTTACCGTGAACTTTCCTTACTTCTTCGTCGTCCACCTGGTCGTGAAGCTTACCCAGGTGATGTCTTCTACTTACACTCACGTTTGCTTGAAAGAAGTGCTAAGTTAAGTGACAAACTGGGCGGTGGATCTATGACCGCTTTACCATTTATTCAGACTGAAGCAGGGGATATTTCAGCATATATTCCAACCAACGTAATTTCTATTACCGATGGTCAGATTTTCTTGCAAAGTGATTTATTCTTTGCCGGAACTCGTCCAGCTATTGACGCTGGTAACTCAGTTTCTCGTGTTGGTGGTAGTGCGCAGATCAAAGCTATGAAGAAAGTAGCTGGTACTTTACGTACAGACCTTGCTGCATATCGTGAACTTGAAAGTTTCGCACAATTTGGTAGTGATTTGGATCAAGCCACTCAAGCTAAATTGAACCGTGGTCGTAGAACTGTTGAAGTTTTGAAACAGCCACTTCATGATCCGATTCCTGTTGAAAAACAAGTGTTGATTCTTTATGCATTGGTTCACGGCTATCTTGATTCAATTCCTGTTGAAGATATTGCTCGTTATGAACAAGAAATCTACGACAACTTTGATAGTAGTCATGCAGACTTGTTAGAACATATTCGTAAAACTGGTGAATTACCAGACGAAAAGAAATTGCAAGCTGCAATTGAGGAATTTAACGATAGTTTTTCACCAAGTAAGAATTAGGAGGTAGATTATGCCTGCATCTTTACTTGAGTTGAAGAAAAAGATTGCTTCTGTCAAGCAAACTGGGAAGATTACTGAAGCTATGAGAATGGTTTCTGCTTCCAAATTATCTCAAACTGAAAAACGTGATAAAGGCTACACTATCTATAATGATAAAATTAGAGAAACTTTGTCTCGCTTAATCAGTTCCGGGGTTGTAGATCATCTTCGTGACGAAAACGCAACTATTGGTGGTGGAACTAGCATTGACATGATCGATTATGAAAATGTTTTTGATCTAGGCATTACTAGTGACATGATCCAACATAGAAAAGAAATCAAATCAACTGGTTACTTGGTAATAACAGGAGACCGTGGTTTGGTTGGTTCATACAATAGTCAAGTCATCAAGAATATGATGAGTTTGTTTGAAGATTCTAAAGCGGAAAACAAAGATGTAAAAATCTTAGCTGTTGGTTCAGTTGGTGCACAATTCTTCAAGAAAAATAACTTAAATGTTGTTTATGAAAATGCAGGTATATCTGATGTACCTACTTTCCAAGAAGTTTTACCTATTGTTTCAACTGCAATTAAAATGTATTTAAATGGTGTCTTCGATGAACTTTATGTTTGTTATACTCACCATGTTAACTCCTTGTCTTCTGCATTTAGAGTTGAAAAAATGCTTCCAATTGTAGATTTAGATATTGGTGTTAAAGAAGCAGAAGCACATCAAAGATTAGAATATGAAATTAAGCCAGACATTAACACTGTTTTAAGAAGTTTGCTTCCACAATATGCCCGTTCAACTATTTACGGTGCAATTTTGGATGCAAAGACTGCAGAGCATGCCAGTTCGATGACTGCGATGCAGAGTGCAACAGATAATGCGAATGATTTGGTATCGAATTTAACTACAAAGTTAAACCGTGCAAGACAGGCACAAATCACCACTGAAATTACTGAAATTATTAGTGGTGCGAATGCCTTAGAATAATTGAGAAAAGGAGGTAGATGTTTTGAGTGAAGGTGAAATCGTTCAAGTAATTGGACCAGTTGTTGACGTTAAATTCCCACTTGATAAAGACCTACCTGATATTAATAATGCTCTTCGTGTAATCAAATCAGAAGACGAATCAATCGTTCTTGAAGTTACACTTGAGCTTGGTGACGGTGTCTTAAGAACCATCTCAATGGAATCTACCGACGGTCTTCAACGTGGTATGAAAGTTGAAGATACCGGTGGTCCAATTTCAGTTCCAGTTGGTGATGACACATTAGGTCGTGTATTTAACGTTTTAGGCCAACCTATTGATAATGGTCCAGAATTTCCTAAGGATCACCCTCGTGAAGGTATCCACAAGGAAGCTCCAAAATACGATGAATTAACTACTAGCCGTGAAATTCTTGAAACTGGTATCAAGGTTATCGACTTGCTTGAACCATACGTGCGTGGTGGTAAAGTTGGTTTGTTTGGTGGTGCCGGTGTTGGTAAGACTACTATTATTCAAGAATTGATTCACAACATTGCCCAAGAACATGGTGGTATTTCCGTATTTACTGGTGTTGGTGAAAGAACTCGTGAAGGTAATGACCTTTACTTCGAAATGAAGGCTTCAGGCGTTTTAAGTAAAACTGCCATGGTGTTTGGTCAGATGAATGAGCCACCTGGTGCCAGAATGCGTGTTGCTTTAACTGGACTTACCTTAGCTGAATATTTCAGAGATGTTGAAGGTCAAGACGTTTTGCTCTTTATTGACAACATCTTCAGATTTACTCAGGCTGGTTCAGAAGTTTCCGCATTGCTTGGTCGTATGCCAAGTGCCGTAGGTTATCAACCAACTTTGGCAACAGAAATGGGACAATTGCAAGAAAGAATTACTTCAACTAAGAAGGGTTCAATCACTTCAATTCAAGCCGTTTATGTTCCTGCCGATGATTATACAGACCCAGCTCCAGCTACTACTTTTGCTCACTTGGATGCTACTACTAACTTGGAACGTAGCTTAGTTGAACAAGGTATTTATCCAGCAGTTGATCCACTTGAATCTACTTCAAGTGCATTAGACCCAGAAGTTGTTGGTCAAGAACACTACGAAGTAGCAACTAGAGTTCAACACGTTTTACAACGTTACCACGAATTGCAAGATATTATTTCAGTTTTGGGTATGGATGAACTTTCTGATGAAGAAAAATTGATTGTTGCACGTGCACGTAAAGTTCAATTTTTCTTATCACAAAACTTCTTCGTTGCTGAAACGTTTACTGGTGTACCTGGTTCATACGTTCCAATTAAGGAAACGATTAAAGGCTTTAAGCTTATTTTGGATGGTCACTTTGACGATCTTCCAGAAGACGCTTTCCGTGGCGTAGGTCCTATTGAAGATGTCTTGAAGAAGGCACAAGAGATGGGAGTTACTCCAAGTGATCCAGAAGCAAAAGCATTACTAGAAAAGTAAGGTGATGTCCGATGGCAGATCCAGAAAAACTTTTTAAAGTAAATGTTGTAACTCCAGATGGATTAGTATATTCACACCGTAGTAGCATTATTGATATGCGTGCTGTTGATGGTCGACGGGAAATTATGTATAATCACGCACCGATTTTAACTCCATTAGCAATTGCTGATGTAAAGGTTAAACGAAGTCGTGAGATGTCAAACGAAGTTGATCATATTGCGGTGAATGGTGGTTACATCGAGTTTTCAAACAATGTCGCAACTATTATTGCTGACAGTGCTGAAAGAGCCCGCAATATTGATGTTTCCCGTGCTGAAGCAGCAAAAGAGCGTGCTGAAAAGAATATTAAAGAAGCTCGTCAAAAGAAAGATCAACAATCACTTGAAAGAGCTCAAGTTGCTTTAAGACGTGCTGTGAACCGAATTAATGTTTACAACACTATAAAGTAATAAAAGCAAAGTAAAAAGCGAACGCATGTGGATGCGTTCGCTTTTTGCGAAGAAAGGAAAAAATGTTTCAATTAGGCGTACATGCAGTTATTAGTATCATTATCTATTTGATTAGTATCGGACTATCTTTTCAAGCGGTTAAAGCCTTAAATGTCGAAAAATTTTTGCGAAAAGGGAGAACTTTTGAAGCACAAGTCCTCTTGATTTTTATGGCGATTGCTTTAGGGTATTTAGTAGCTAGTTTTGTCATCAATTTCATTGATACTTCGATTCAATTAAGTAATTTCTTTTAAGGAATACTAAAAACATTGTCTCTTAGGGCAAGACCTGCTTATTTATGGTAAAATGTAGTTTGAATAATTATGGAGGGCTTATTGTGGCAAGAGATATTGGAATTGACTTAGGGACAGCAAATGTATTAATTAATGTCTCAGGAAAAGGAATCGTTTTAAATGAACCTTCAGTCGTAGCTGTTAATACTTCAACTAACAAGGTCGTAGCAGTTGGGACGGAAGCATACAAGATGGTAGGTAGAACACCTGGTAATATTAGAGTCATTAGACCTTTGAAAAATGGTGTAATTGCAGACTTTGATGTTACAGAAAAGATGTTGTCCTACTTTATTGAAAAATTAAATGTAAAAGGCTTCATGTCAAAGCCAAATATTTTAATTTGTGCACCTACTGGTGTTACATCAATTGAACAAAAGGCAATTATTCAAGCAGCTGAAAAATCAGGTGGTGGCAAGGTATATCTTGATTTTGAGCCAAAGGTAGCTGCTGTTGGTGCAGGTCTTGATATTTTCAAGCCTCAAGGCAATATGGTTATTGATATTGGTGGTGGTACTACTGATATCGCAGTCCTTTCAATGGGTGAAATAGTTACATCACAATCACTTCGGTTTGCAGGTGATCGTATGAATCAAGCTGTTGTTTCATACATTAAGAATAAACATAATTTATTGATTGGTTCAAGAACTGCTGAAGATATTAAAATTCAAATTGGTAGTGCTTTTGAACCTGATAAAGATGAAACAATCACAGTTCGTGGTCGAGATGTTGTTGATGGTTTACCTAAGCAAACTACGGTGAATGCTGTTGAAATTCAAGAAGCTCTACAAGATGGTCTGATGTCAATTGTTGCAGCTACTAAGGAAGTTCTTGAAACCACTCCTCCTGAACTTTCTGCAGATATTATTGATCGCGGAATTATGCTTACAGGTGGTGGGGCTTTACTCAAGAATATAGATAAATTAATTTCTTACCATTTGCAAGTCCCTGTTTTAACAGCTGATCACCCACTAGAAGCAGTTGCTTTAGGAACTGGTACTTTACTTAAGAATATTGAAAAGCATCAACGTCACTAAGGGTATGAATTACGGTGCGAAAAATTTTAATCTTTTTTGTTCGAATATATCAAATATGCATTTCACCATTGTTTCCGCCAAGTTGTCGTTATTATCCAACTTGCTCTAACTATATGATCGATGCATTAAAAAAGCATGGTCCGGTCCTAGGATTGATCATGGGGATAAGTCGAATAATTAGGTGTAATCCATTTATTCGTGGAGGAGTAGATCCAGTTCCAGATAATTTTACGATCTTTAGAAATCCGCACCCTGAGAAATATGAGGATCCGATTATCGCAAAAAAATTTCATCCGGATAAATAAGTAGGAGAAAAAATGTCAAAAAAAATCGAAAATATTGATATCGAAGTAAATGAACTCAAAGGCAAGAGCGTACCAACTTGGGAAGTAATTATTCCTAATAAGAAATCAATCGGTTTGATTGAAAAAGTTGAAGGACGCTATCGTGCTACTACAACTAAAACTAGTAACATTTTGTTCGCTAAGAGTTTAGAAAGCAGCATTAATGATTTGCTTTCTTACTTCGCTTTACACGAAAAATAAGCGAGTTGTGATTAATTAATGGTCAAAGTAGAAAATAAGACAAGTATTTTTGATCGAATTGCATGGAATATTATTATACCAGTGGCATTGTTAGCAATTATTGGATTATATTCAATTTATGTTGCAGCAACGAATGATACTAATAGTATGGGATCGCCTGTAAGAGCGACTGTTATGCAATTAGTTTGGTATTTAATTTCAATTGGTATTGTAATTTTTGTAATGCAATTTGATGCAGATCAATTATTTAGAATTGCACCTTATGTCTATGGTTTAGGAATTTTCTTACTGATTGCAGTTTTATTTTTATATGATAGAAATACAGCTGCTAGTACAGGAGCAAAAAGTTGGTTTAAATTAGGACCGTTAACTTTCCAGCCTTCTGAAATTATGAAGCCGGCATTTATTTTAATGTTGGCAAGAGTGGTACATGATCATAATCAAAAGTATGATCACACGATCAGAAACGATTGGTTACTTCTGGGCAAGATTATTGCTTGGCTTGCTCCAATTGCAATTCTTTTGAAATTACAAAACGACTTCGGTACTATGCTAGTTTTCTTCGCTATCGTAGGTGGTGTTGTACTTGTTTCAGGAATTTCTTGGAAGATTATTATACCGATGTTTGCGATAGTTGCAATTCTAGGTACTGTAGTTATCTTACTGGTTACTACTTCAGAAGGGCGACAATTATTAAGTCATTTTTTCAAGGCATATCAGTTTGATCGAATTAACTCTTGGTTATATCCTTCAAGTGGAACTTCTGATAGTGCATATCAGTTGTGGCAAAGTATGCAAGCGATTGGATCTGGACAGATTTTTGGTAATGGTTTCGGTAAGATTAGTGTTTATGTGCCTGTTCGTGGCTCTGACATGGTTTACTCGGTTATCGGTGAAACTTTTGGATTTGTCGGAAGTGTTGCAGTTATCTTAATTTATTTGTATTTGATCATTCAAATGGTCAAAATTACTTTTGACACTGGGAATGCGTTTTATTCTTACATTTCTACAGGTGTTATTATGATGATTCTTTTCCACGTTTTTGAAAATATTGGTATGAGTATTGACCTTTTACCATTGACTGGTATTCCATTACCATTTATTTCTCAAGGTGGTTCAGCACTGATTGGAAATATGATTGGAATAGGCATGATATTATCAATGAAGTTCCATAATAAGGACTATATGTTTAGTACTGCTGGTGACTTCTAAAATAAAAAAGTCTGGAAATTTTCCAGACTTTTTTTCTACCTAAAATTAAGTAATAATTCTAGCTCATTATCTTATTTAAAAGAATAATTTACTCATGATAATCATTAGAATTAATAAGAATGTTGAGCTGATTGCTGCAGCACCAAAGACTGCTCCACCACGTTTAAAAATAACTTTGAAGTTAACTGATATACCCAAAGCAGCCATCGCCATTCCTAAAAAAACATAAGCTGCTTGAACTAAGCTGTCTAAGAAGATGGGTGAGAGTGGTAAAAAAGTTCCCAAAACACTTGTTAAGATAAAACCACCTAGGAACCAAGGAATTGGTAACTTTTTAGGCTTGCTAGTATGTTCTGCAACACTTTCTTTAATCAATCTTTTTTGATACAAGTAACCGATAATTAGAGCTACTGGAGCAAGTAATATTACTCGAGAAAGCTTCATGATTAAAGCACTGTCCAAACTAATGTCACCAAAGGCACCACCGGCAGCAACAGCGTGAGCAATTTCGTGTAACGATCCGCCAGCAACAATACCGAATTGTGAATCACTGAGGCCTAAGACAGGTTTTAATGCAATTTCTAATAAAGTAAAGACGGTACCCATTACACAAACTACGGCAACTGCAAGTACTTCATTTTCGCGCTTACGTTCTTCATCCTCGGACTCTAATTGAGGAGAAACTCCCATTACAGCAGCAGCGCCACAGATACTAGAGCCACATGCAGTTAATACGGCTAATTCATCTTCTGCGCCAAATTTACGGCTTAACCAATATGTTAACAATAATGTGCTTGAAACAGCGACAGCTGCGACTAGAATCGTTTTAACACCTGCAGCGGCTAATTGTTCAAGATTGAGACGAAAACCGAGTAGAATGATCCCAAATCGTAAGAATTTATTTGAAATAAGACCCATCCCACTTTTAGCTTCAGCCTGAATTTGTGAAGGAGTGAGCTGCATTCCAATTCCAAGTAAAAGCGCAAGAACTAAAGCTCCAATAATATTAAAGTAGGGAAGCTTAGCTAAGAAAATCCCAGTAATAGAACAAATTAAAGTCATTACAGCAGCCAACCAGAATGACTTAGTTTTAACAATAGTCAAGTTTTGACCCTCCAAAAAAATTTTTTCTACTTGAAACTTGTACTCTGTTATTGACATTGTTAATAATATCACAATGTGATAAGGATCAAATACTATATTAAAACACTTAACAAAAACTATAGAAAGTTAAAGAAATATATAAAAAACCACTTCAGAATCACTGAAGTGGGTAAATAATAATTATTAAATTGATTAATCAGACAAAGCATCTTCAACTTCTTTAGTGCGGCAAACTAAGATATCACAATTTGCAGTTCTTGTTACATATTCGGTAACACTACCAATTAATAATCTTTCAACTGCATTTAGACCAGTAGCACCTACAACAATTAAGTCAATGTTGTGTTGCTTTGGAAATTCGTGAGCGATAATTGTCTTTGGAGAACCAAATTCAATTGAGTAGTGAACATCTTTGATACCAGCTTTTTGAGCGCGTTGATAGTACTCTTCCATGCGCTTTTTAGCATCTTCAGATACTTGTTCAACCATTGCTGAATCAAAACTTGAAACATTTTGGAAAGAACGAGTATCGACTACGTGTAATATCTCTAACTTAGCGCCATTTCTTTTAGCAATTGCAACTGCTTTGCTAAATGCTAAGTCAGCTTCTTTAGATCCGTCAACTGAAACTTGAATGTTTTGATATTGTGTAAGCATTTATAAGCACCTCTTCCTGCTTATATTTTACCAAATTTTTACTGATGTTATAAATTCTTTTGATTAAACAATAAGCTAAAAATTAAAAGGGTAATACATGATAGAGAAATAGTAATCAAATTCAAATACTTATTTCCTAAGAAAAGAAGTACTGCTCCTAAAACACTTTCACATAAGAGGGCAATAGCAGTCCATTTGAGAATGGTAGCAAGTTCTGGATTGCCGCCAATATCGAAGATAATAAAAGTTCCATTTCTTCTGTGCCACATATACCAAGCGGTTAATAACAGTAGCAAAATATATATGAGCATTGCGATAGTTACAATCATTTAAAAAACTCCAATTTAGCTAGATTAAAATAAAAAAGACGGTCCATTAGACCGTCTCTATTAATTTCTAAAGAAATCTGAGTTGACTGAACATAGCATAATGACGCTTGTTGAACCCGCAATGTTCAAAAATTCAGCCAGTATCGCAGCGAATATGGATCCTGAAGTAGATCAGTATTCCGATTCGGTAGTTACTTACCAGCCACCACGTCTTATAGTTTGATCGGTCAACTTTATACATTTAAGCTTGTCGATCAACTCAGATCACTTATTATAATACGCAAATCTATATTTCTTGTCAAGAATTTGAAATGCTTGGTATTAGTGACCTTTTAGTCCATCAGTTTGCAATTTGCGCAAAATCTCGTATTGGTTTTTGAGTGCTTTTTCAATCTTAGAATTACCTTTGGGAGTGAAATATTGGACCCCTTGAAGATTATCGGGTAAGTATTGTTGAGCAACCCAATCACCTTGAAAGTCATGTGGGTAGATATAGTGGTTACCGTGCCCCAATTTAGCTGCACCTTTGTAGTGAGCATCCTTTAAATCATTTGGAATACTACCAATTTTCTTATTTCTAACATCATCTAATGCTGAATCAATTGCCATAATTGCGCTATTACTTTTAGGTGAGAGCGCTAATTCAATCACTGCGTTTGCCAAAGGAATTCTAGCTTCTGGAAAGCCTAACTGCTGAGCAGCTTGAATAGCATTAAAGGCATGTTGACAAGCAGCGGGATTGGCTAAACTAATATCTTCATAGGCAATTACACTTAATCTTCTACAAATTGAAATCAAATCACCAGATTCGACTAATCTTGCTAAATAGTGAAGCGCAGCATCGACATCGGAGCCACGAATAGATTTTTGAAACGCAGAAACTAAATCATAGTGGCCATCGCCATCAGCATCGAAATTTTGGCTTTTCATTTGAATTGAATTAGCCATTTCTTCTTGAGTAATTGTAAATGAAGCTGCATCTTTACCTTGATCAATTAATTCTTGTTTAGTTGATAAAACTGCCAATTCGAGGCCGTTTAAAGTGGAGCGAAGGTCACCGTTTCCTTTTTCAATCAAAAGTTTCTTTGCGTCTTGCTCTAAAGAAACGTGGTATTTTCCCAGACCATTTTCTTCATCAGTTAAAGCTCGATCGATCGCCATTTCAGCATCTTCTTCAGATAGTGGATGGAGTTCAAAAATCTGACATCTTGAACGAATGGCGGGGGAGATAGAGATATATGGATTCTCAGTAGTAGCCCCAATCAAAATAATTTGTCCACTTTCAAGGAGCGGCAGTAAAAAATCTTGTTTAGTCTTGTCTAGTCTGTGAATTTCATCTAAAAGTAAAATGACAGTCCCACTCATTTTGCCTTCTTCAGCTACTTGCTGAAGCTGTTTTTTACTATCAGTAGCAGCATTAAGCATTCTAAAAGCATATTTAGTTGATCCGGCAATTGCGCTGGCGATACTTGTCTTTCCAATTCCAGGTGGACCATATAAGATCATTGAGGAGAGTAGTTTTGCTTCAACCATTCGTCGAATAATCTTACCAGGACCAATTAGATGCTGTTGTCCCACAACTTGATCAAGATTTTTAGGTCGCATTCGATATGCTAATGGCTTCATTATTTGTTTGCTCCATGGAATAGACGTTGCCAAAAACTTGTTTTTTTATGTTCAGAAGAGGGAAGCTCAGTTTTTGGCATTTCAGGTGGATAAACTTGTCCAATTTCAACTCTCGGTTTGTTAATCGCAGTTTTTGAAACAACTAAAACCGCACTATCGTCTAGACCAGTTTTGGCAGTTTCATTGTTTACTATGGTAAATTCAATTCCTTTTTTACTACATAGTCCTTCAACTTTATCTAAAAAATTGTTATCTGATACATTACCATTAATTAAAATTGTATAGTTCTTGTAGTCGTCAATGTGTTGCAAAAATAATTTAGTTAAATTAGGATTTTGAACTTCCGAGTTAGTCATTCTGACTAAAACTCGTTCTCTTAAAGAACCTAAAAAACGTCTTCTTTCGTCAGGTTTAGTTTGAGGAGTAACTCCTTGAGCTGCCTGTTCAACTCGTTTGCTTAAATCTTCAGTCATATTTATTACCTCGTGAGTAAATTATAGCAAGAAAAAAACCTTTCCCGAAAAGGAAAGGTTCTCTCTTTGAAGGTAACGTAAAAATTAAAGTAACTTGTTGTACCATTCAACAACAAGAGCTTCGTTAACGTTAGGATCCATTTCGTCACGTTCTGGTAAACGAACAAGGCTACCTTCCATCTTGTTATCATCAAAGGTAACGTATGATGGACGTGCAGTTACAGCATCAAGGGCATCCTTAACTTGTTGCAAGTTCTTTGACTTTTCCTTCAAACCAATAACTTGGTTAACATCTACTTCGTATGAAGGAATGTCAACGCGTTTACCATCAACAGTGATGTGACCGTGGTTTACCAATTGTCTTGCTTGTTCTCTAGTAGTAGCTAAACCAAGACGGTAAACAACGTTGTCCAAACGACGTTCAAGCAAGATCATGAAGTTAGTACCGTGTTGACCTTCACGGATCTTACCAGCGCGCTTAAACATAGTTCTAAATTGACGTTCGTTTAAGCCGTACATCCAACGTAACTTTTGCTTTTCGTGCAATTGTTCACCGTATTCTGACAAACGACCGCGTGCGTTAGGACCGTGTTGACCTGGAGCATAGTTACGACGAGCAATTTCCTTACCAGTACCTGAAAGAGAAATACCCAATCTTCTTGAACGCTTCCAACTTGGACCTGTATATCTTGACATAAAAAATCCTCCAATAAAATCTAATAATTATTTTGGAGTAAAATATTACAAATAAGTTCAACATTCGTGCATCTTGATTTTCATTTTCGCCCGTTGCAGCGTGGGTTACTAGTTCACTCAGATAGCGTATCAAGATGTTGACGTTCTTGTCACTTATAGCTGCAAATATTTTACACGATGACTATTATATAAGCCTTCTTAAAAGAAATCAAGAAAAGAGATATGCTTTTGTCCCGTTTTTTTCTATGGTTTGGTATAATTATGGTAGTTTTGGAGGATAAACTATGTCATCAGTTCAAACTTTAATTGTTATTGCAATTATTATCTTAATTATCCTTATTATTGCATTTATGATCATTGTCAATAGAAGACAATTACACGAAATTGAAGTGATCGATGATGCAATGAATAAGATTGAAGAAATGCATTTAGAGCGAGCGATTGAGCGCTTAGATAAAATGGATTTAGCCGGTGAAAGTTTAACTACACTTAACACCTGGCGAAAAAGTTATCAAGAAGCTTCAACTCAAAAGATCCCTGAGGTTCAACATTTAATTGAAGAAGCAGCCGATCAAAATGCATCTTACCGTATTTTTAAGGCGAGAAAGAATATTAAAAAGGCTCAAGAAATCATGGTGCCTACTTTTGAAGATGCCAAAAATACGAATGATGTTTTTAATGAACTGCTAAAATCTAACAGAGAAAATCAACTACAATATGATGCATTAATCAAATCATACCGTACAACTAGGAAGGCAATTTTAGCCGACTCTTTTGATTTTGGGCCAGCATTAGATCAGATTGAAAATGAACTGACGGCGATGGAAAGTGATTTTGATGAAGCAAAGAATTTGTCTTCACAGGGTGATCATGTTGAAGCTAAACGGGTTCTCTCTAAGATTAAAATTGATTTGAACGATCTAAAAGATGAGCTTCCTAAGATCAAAGAAGCTCATAATGAGTTGGAAACAGTTTTCCAAGATCAATTGAGTGAATTATCAGATACTTATAAAAAAATGGTATCTGAAAAATACTACATTGATTCGGTTGATGTATTAGATCAGATCAAAGAAATCCGTAAAGAAATCGATACTTCACGTGATTTATTAACCGAGTTAAAGGTTGAAGAATTAGCCGAAAAGAATAAGAAGATTTCTAAACAAATTGATGCTCTCTATGATGTCTTAGCTAAAGAATATAAAGCTCGTCCATTTGTTGAAAAAAATCAGAATAAGATGCTTACCATAATATCTCACCAACAAGTTGTTTCTAAAAAGTTGGTTGAAAAGCTGCGTCACATTGATGAAAGCTATGAATTAACTCATGGCGAACTTGATGAAAGTCGGCGTCTTGAGCGTGAAATCAATGATATGAACCGGCAATATACTGTTGATACACAGAATATTGCTGATGGTAAGGGCGTTTATTCACAAATTCAGGATTCATGGCTTGCAATGCTTGATCGTCTTCGTCAAATTGATGAAGAACAAAAGTCAATGGCAGAGGATGTCGACGGTTTGTATGATTCAGAAAATGTTGCTAATGATTCTATTAAGCAATTTAAACAAGAAGTTTCATTAGTATACCGTCGATTGCAAAGAAGAAAACTTCCAGGCAATCCTGAAAGCTTCATCCAAATGTACACTTTAGTAATTAATGAAATTGGTCGAGTTTCTCAAGAACTTGATCAAGTTCGAATTAATATGGAGAAGATTTCAAGTGAGCTAATCCAAATTTCAGATGATGTTGAACGCCTTAAGCGTGAGGCAGATGAAATTATTAATTCTGCTAACTTGGTTGAATTAACAATGCAGTACTCAAACAAATATGCAGATAAAGAAGTAATTCAGCGTGCACAACAAAAGACTGCAGAATTGTATCAAAGAGATTACAATTATAAGGAAGCACTTGATACAATCGCAACTGCAATTGAAAAGGTTGAGCCTGGCTCATATCAACGTCTTGAAAATGCATATTATTCAGAAAAGAATAACAAATAATTGAAGCTAACAATTATATAAGTTACAATTAGTAAGTATTTAAAACGGTCAAAAATTTGACCGTTTTTTTGGAGGGAATTATTCGTGATTTATTTTGATAATAGTGCCACAACTAGAATTGATCCGAGTGTCTTAACAACTTATGATAAGGTTGCTACTGAAATTTGGGGTAATCCATCAAGTTTGCATAAGTTGGGTGATCGTGCGCATCAAATGCTTGAAGCCTCAAGAAAGCAAATTGCAAATTTAATGGGAGTTAAGCAACATGAGATCTTTTTCACATCTGGTGGGACTGAGTCAAACAATACTGCTATTAAAGGTACTGCAATTCAAAAAAGAGAATTTGGTAAACACATTATTACTTCAAGTGTTGAACATGCTTCTGTTGCAAATGCCTTTACTAGTTTGGAAAACTTGGGCTACCGAGTAACGCGCTTGCCGGTTGATAAAGAAGGTCGTGTTAATGTTAACGACTTGCGTAATGCGATCGATTCAGACACAACTTTAGTTTCAATTATGGGTGTTAACAATGAAATTGGGACTATTCAACCAATTGAAGAAATTAGTGATTTACTTGAAAACTATCCTACAATCCAATTCCACGTGGATAATGTTCAAGCACTTGGTAAGAACATCTGGGACAAAGTATTTACACCAAGAGTTGATTTAACTAGTTTGTCATCTCATAAGTTTCATGGTCCAAGAGGCATTGGCGTTTTGTACAAAAAAGAGGGTAAAGTCTTAGCTCCGCTTAATGATGGTGGTGGGCAAGAAAAGGGATTACGCTCAGGAACTGAAAATCTTGCAGCAATTGCAGGAATGGCTAAGGCAATGCGTCTTTTGCTTGAAAACGAAAAAGAAGGCGCAGCTAGAGAAGAAGCAATTAAAGAAAAGATCATCAATTACTTGAAAGATAAACCTGGGATTGATATCTTTTCACCAGCAAATAGTGGCTTTGCTCCACATGTGTTGTGTTTTTCGTTAGAAGGAATTCGTGGTGAAACTTTAGTTCACACACTTGAAGATCAAGATATTTACGTTTCAACCACTTCTGCTTGTGCTTCAAAAACTGCAGATGAAGCTAGCACCTTGGTTGCAATGCGAATTGATGATAAAATTGCTACTAGTGCAATTAGACTTAGTTTTGATGAAAGCAACACTTTAGAAGAAGCAGATCAATTCATCAAAGTTTTCGATGAAATTTATCAGCACTTTGCGCAAATTAATCACTTAGGAGAAGATTAATGATTAAATACACAGAAGTTATGGTGCGTTATGGTGAACTGTCAACTAAGGGAAAGAATAGAAAAGACTTTATCGGTCGCTTGGCAGGTAATGTTACTAAAGTTTTGAATGATTTCCCTGAAATTGAAATTCATCCACGTCATGATCGGATGCATATTGTTCTTAATGGTGCACCATTTGAAGAAATTGATAAGAGATTAAAGAAAGTATTTGGTATTCAAACATACTCACCTGCAGTTAAGATTCCTAAAACTTTAGAAGATATCGAGAAGACTTCTTTAGAATTAATGAAGGAAACTTTTAAAGAGGGGATGACTTTTAAGGTTAACACTCGTAGAAGTGACCACAAGTTTGA
Organism: Lactobacillus kalixensis DSM 16043; assembly: GCF_001434335.1. Lineage (GTDB taxonomy): Bacteria > Bacillota > Bacilli > Lactobacillales > Lactobacillaceae > Lactobacillus > Lactobacillus kalixensis. The sequence goes on along the minus strand of NZ_AZFM01000002.1, from coordinate 68,000 downwards.
ATATGATACTAACCAACTTAATATTATGGTTGGTGACTATTTGTTTGATCATATTGACAACTTGAAAGCTGAAATGAAGCATCCAGATATTGTCTTGAGAATCGAAGTTCGTCAAGATGCAGTATATCTTTCAAACCAACTGATTCATGGTGTAGGTGGGATGCCTGTAGGTACTGCTGGTAAAGCGATTATGATGCTTTCAGGCGGAATTGATTCACCAGTTGCTTCATACCTTGCAATGAAGCGTGGGGTTGACATTGAAATGGTTCACTTCTTCAGTCCTCCATATACTACTGATAAGGCATTGGCTAAAGCTAAGCAATTAACCAGTATTTTGGCAAATTACTGCGGAAAGATTAACTTTATTGCAGTTCCATTTGCTGAAATTCAAGAAACTATTAAGGAAAAATTGCCAGAAGGCTACTTGATGACTATTCAACGCCGCTTTATGTTGCAATTAGCTGATCGTATCCGTGCTCAGCGTGGCGGTCTTGCTATCTTTAACGGTGAATCAGTTGGTCAAGTTGCTTCACAAACTTTGCAATCAATGGTAGCAATTAATGACGTTACGACTACTCCAGTAATTCGTCCCGTTGCAACAATGGATAAGACTGAAATTATTAAACTTGCTGAAGATATCGGTACTTTTGATCTTTCAATTCAACCATTTGAAGATTGTTGTACAATTTTTGCTCCACCACGTCCTAAGACTAAGCCAAAACTTGATAAGGCACGTGAATATGAAGCACGCTTAGATGTTGAAGGTTTAATTGAAAGAGCAATGGCAGGTATTGAAATTACGCCTATTTATCCAAATCAAGAATTCTTAGAAGATCAAGTTCAAGAAGATATGGACTTATTGTAAGAACGATTAGAACTCAAATTTTGATGATTTGAGTTCTTTTTTGTTTGAAAAGAGATTTTGATATAATTTTTATAATATGAGGTGATAATATGCGGATTGATAAATACTTGGCAAATATGAACGTTGGCTCGCGCTCAGAAGTGCACAAATTAATTAAAAAGGGTATTGTTAAGGTCAATGATCAGCTTGTAAAAACGCCAAAAGAGCAAGTGAAAGATAGCGATGAAGTGACTGTTAATAATCAAGTTGTTTCTTATCAGAAGTATCACTATTTTTTACTTAATAAACCTAAAGGAGTACTATCGGCAACTGAAGATCGCAGTCAGGGGACGGTAATTTCGTTATTAAAGCCGCAAGATCAATATCAAGGGTTAGCTCCGGTTGGACGGCTTGATAAGGATACGACTGGTCTTCTTCTTATAACAAATGATGGACAGTTGAATCATAATTTACTAGCTCCTGGTAAACATGTGGCTAAAATATATCGTGCAGAAATTGCTGGTGTAGCTGATGAAGAGACAGTTAAAATTTTTGCATCTGGTATGACATTAGGTGATGGAACAAAATTAAAGCCGGCTAAGTTGAAGATTTTAAAACAAGATAAAGAAGATGATACTTCTGAGATTGAAATTGAAATTAGCGAAGGGAAGTATCATCAAATTAAGCGGATGTTTGGCGCAGTGGGGATGAAGGTAACTACGCTTGATCGCTTGTCGATGGGAAAGTTGACGCTTCCTGAAGATTTGAAGCGTGGGGATTACGTTGAATTAAGTTTAGATCAAGTTGAGAAGATTTAGGTAAGAAATATCAACCTTTTTAGGTAGTAGTTAAAGTATATGAAAAATTTAGAAAAGATAATGCAATCTCAAAATTTTAAACAGTTAATCAAATATATTTTAATTGGCATTTTAGGACTGGTGGTCGATTTTGGGATTTACATTCTACTTACTACTTTTAAAGTAAATGCTGAAATTGCAAACATGATCTCTTCAACTTGCGGCATTATAAATAATTTCATCTGGAATTCGTATGCTAATTTTAAAGTATATGATCGATTATTATTGAGATTTATTTCTTATTTCTTGGTAGGTCAGATTACAACTGTTTTTACAACAGTTTCTCTGTTTGTTTTTGCGACAAAATTAGGATTTCCGCATTTGATTGTAAAAGTTGTAGCAACTTTTATCGCTACGTTGATTCAATTTGTGATTAACAAGGTGATTACTTTTAAAAAAAATGATAGTTCATCATTTAGTTAAATAATTATTGAAAACAAATACTCACTTCAATAATTGCTGGACTCATGCTATAATCATAACCAAAGCAATAATCAAGAGTAATTGACTTCGTTTACAGAGAAAAGCCGTTAAAGCTGAGAGGCCAGAAGCTGATTTGTAGCTTGATTAGCTGATTAACTGAACCTAAGTAGGTTAATCCGGACACTTCAGCGCCGTTATCGCTTATTGAGAGAAGCATTTTGTGCTTAACCATAGGTGGTACCGCGGTTAGTAAATCGTCCTAGACAATATTGTCTAGGACTTTTTTATTGGAGGAAAAATTAATGACAGATTTAGCACCTAAATACAACCCTAATGAGGTTGAAAAAGGTAGATATCAAGAATGGCTTGATGAAGATTTATTCAAGCCTTCAGGTGACAAGAAAGCTCACCCATATTCAATTGTTATCCCACCACCAAATGTTACTGGTAAGTTGCACTTGGGTCACGCATGGAACACTGCAATCCAAGATACTTTGATTCGTTTCAAGAGAATGCAAGGTTACGACACTCTTTACCTTCCTGGTATGGATCACGCCGGAATTGCTACTCAAGCTAAGGTTGAAGCAAAGCTTCGTAAGCAAGGTAAGGACCGTCACGAAATGGGTCGTGAAGCTTTTGTTAAGCAAGTTTGGGACTGGAAAGATGAATACGCATCAATTATCAAGAGTCAATGGGCAAAGATTGGTCTTTCATTGGATTACTCACGTGAAAGATTTACTCTCGATAAGGGTCTTTCAAAGGCTGTAAAAAAGGTTTTCGTACAACTTTACAACGAAGGCTTAATTTACCGTGGTGAATACATTATCAACTGGGATCCAAAATTGGAAACTGCCCTTAGTGATATCGAAGTTATTCACAAGGATGACAAGGGTGCCTTTTACCACATTAAATATCCATTTGCAGATGGTTCAGGATTTGTAGAAATTGCTACTACTCGTCCTGAAACTATGTTTGGTGATACTGCTGTTGCTGTTGCACCAGGGGACCCAAGATACAAGGATATTGTTGGTAAGGAATTAGTATTGCCAATTGTTGGTCGTCATATTCCAATTATCGAAGATCAACACGTTGATCCTGAATTTGGTACTGGTCTTGTTAAGATTACACCAGCTCATGACCCTAACGACTTCCAAGTAGGTAACCGTCATAACTTAGAGCGTATCAACGTTATGAATGATAATGGAACTATGAACGAAGAAGCTGGCAAATATGCTGGTATGGATCGTTTTGAATGTCGTGAAGCTTTAGTTAAGGATCTTAAAGAAGAAGGCTACTTAATTAAGGTTGAACCAATCGTTCACTCAGTAGGTCACTCAGAACGTTCAGGCGTTCAAGTAGAACCAAGACTTTCTAAGCAATGGTTCGTTAAGATGAAGCCACTTGCAGAAAGAGTTCTTGAAAACCAAAAGACTGATGACAAGGTTAACTTTGTTCCAGAAAGATTTGAACATACACTTGAGCAATGGATGAGCAATGTTCATGACTGGGTAATTTCTCGTCAATTATGGTGGGGTCACCGTATTCCAGCTTGGTACAATAAGAAGACTGGTGAAACTTATGTAGGTCTTGAAGCTCCTAAGGATATTGAAAACTGGGAACAGGATCCTGATGTTCTTGATACTTGGTTCTCTAGTGCTCTTTGGCCATTCTCAACTCTTGGTTGGCCAGATGAAGACTCAGAAGACTTCAAGCGTTACTTCCCAACCAATGCTTTAGTTACAGGTTACGACATCATCTTCTTCTGGGTATCAAGAATGATTTTCCAAAGTTTGCACTTTACTGGAAAACGTCCATTTAATGATGTTGTATTGCACGGTTTAATTCGTGACCCTCAAGGTCGTAAGATGAGTAAGTCATTGGGTAACGGTGTTGATCCAATGGATGTTGTTGATGAATACGGTGCTGATGCACTTCGTTGGTTCTTGTTAAATGGTACTGCTCCTGGTCAAGATACTCGTTACGATCCTAAGAAGTTGTCAGCTGCATGGAACTTCATTAACAAGATCTGGAATGCAAGTCGTTTCGTAATCATGAACTTACCAGAAGATGCTAAGCCTGCACACATGCCGGATGCTTCTAAGTTTGATTTAGCAGATAGCTGGATCTTTGACAGATTAAACCACACTGTTAGCGAAGTAACTCGTTTATTTGACGAATACCAATTTGGTGAAGCTGGGCGTGAGCTTTACAACTTCATTTGGAATGACTTCTGTGATTGGTACATCGAAATTTCTAAGGTTGCATTAAATGGTGATGATGAAGAATTAAAGGCAAGAAAGCAAGAAAACTTAATTTGGATTCTTGACCAAATCTTGCGTTTGCTTCACCCAATTATGCCATTTGTAACTGAAAAGTTATGGTTATCAATGCCTCACGAAGGTAAGAGTATCATGGTTGCAAAGTACCCTGAAACTCACAAAGAATTCGAAAACAATGAAGCTGACGATCAAATGGCATTCTTAATCGAAGTTATTAAGGCAGTTAGAAACATTCGTATGGAAGTTAATGCACCAATGTCATCACAAATTGATATCATGATTCAAATTGATGATGAAAAGAATAAGACTGTTTTGGACAACAATGCAGATTATGTTGAAAACTTCTTACACCCTAAGGAATTAACTGTTGGTGCTGATGTTGAAGCTCCTAAGCTTGCTAAGACAGCTGTTATCCCAGGTGCACAAATTTTTGTTCCATTAACCGAATTAGTGAATGTTGATGAAGAACTCGCTAAGATGGAAAAGGAAGAAAAGCGCCTTGAAGATGAAGTTGCTCGCAGCGAAAAGAAGTTATCTAACCAAGGTTTCGTTGCTCACGCTCCAGAAGCAGTCATCAACAAAGAAAAGGACAAGAAGGCTGATTACGAAAGTCAATTAGCTGGTGTTCGTGAAAGAATTGAAGAATTAAAAGAAAGCAAGTAAATTGAAATTTTTAAATGCCCAGGAATTGATTAAATATCTTTATTCTCTACCAGTTCTTCATGAAAAAAGTGATTTAACTTATATCCAAAAAGTCTTAGCGATTTTAGATAATCCGCAAGACAAAGTTAAAACAATTCATGTAACAGGTACTAATGGTAAAGGCTCCACGTCATATTATCTGAGCAACTTGCTCAAAAAGGCTGGTCTAAAAACTGGCCTTTTTGTGTCACCATTTATTCGCAAATTTAATGAACGAATTCAAATTAATGGTCAAGATATTCCTGATGCGGCGTTAGTAAAGATTGCTAATCAAGTTGAAGTAGCGCTTGATAAAATTCGTCAAAATGAACCAGAATTTTCATTAGTTACTTTTGAATATGAAGTTGTTATGGCTTTTCTTTATTTTCATGAAGAAAAATGCGACTATGCAGTTATTGAAGTAGGAATTGGTGGAACGCATGATAAGACTAATGTTATTAAGCCAGAGCTTAGTATCATAACGACTATTGGTCTTGATCATGAACAGATTATCGGACCAACGCTACTTGATATTGCTAAAGAAAAAAGTGGTGTGATTAAAACAGATCGACCCGTTGTTTTAGGAAATGTTCCGACAGAGGTTTTGCCAGTACTTGAGGGAAAAGCTAAAAAAGAAAATTCACCAGTTTATTTGTTGAATCATGATTTTATGATTAAGCAAGATGATAATGGTAGAATTAATTATGCTTTTGGAAAAAGGAAACTTGTTTTTTCTGCCAGACCAAATGTGGAAGCAATCGATATTGGAATTGCGACAACCGCAGTGCTTTTACTAAAAGTTAAGTTGACTGATCAAGAAATTGAACAAACAATTAATGGAACACAAATTCCGGGACGTTATCAAGTTGTACAAAGAAGGCCAACAATTATTTTAGATGGGGCGCATAATATTCAAGCGATGTCTAATTTGCTTGAGTTTATACATCAACATCATTCGACTGGAAAAATTAAAGTTTTGATCACAATGATGAAGGATAAGGATTTAGAACAAGTCTTTTCATTATTTGATAAGAACGATGAAGTAATGTTGACGACGATTCCGTATCCACGGGCTGCTAAAAAAGCTGATTTTCCAAAAGACGTCCAAGAAAAATATCAATATTTCTCGGATTATCAGGCTGCGTTTAAAAAAGCAAAAAACAGTTTAAATGAGAATGACCTTCTTTTAGTAACTGGATCGTTTTATCTAGTTAGCGCTGTATTAAATATGGAGGCTTAATTAATGCGTGTTAAAGGGATAAATAATGATATTCAGGGCATTATTTTTGATATGGATGGGTTATTAATTAACTCAGAAAAATTGTACTGGGATGCTAATATTCAAGCTTCTGAAGAAGAAAATCTTGGCACACCTAAGGATAGTTACCTTAAGCTAGCCGGTGCAACTGTCAAAGAAATGCAAGATTTTTATCATAAGTATTTTAAAACAGAATCTGATCGCGATAAGTTCATTAAAAGAACTGATGATTTAGTTTGGCAGTGGACTGATGAGGGTAAATTGAAATTACAACCTGGTGTGCAAGAGGCACTTGATAAGTTTCAAGCCTTGGGCTTACATATGGCGATTGCTTCAAGTAACTATGAAGATGTGCTTGAACACGCGATTTGGGCAACTGGAATTCGTAATTATTTTGACTTTCATCTGAGTTATTTGGATGTTCAAAAAGGCCATATCAAGCCTAAGCCTGCACCTGATATTTATCTAGCTGCTGCCAAAAAAATGAATATACCTAAAGAAAATATTCTCGTTTTTGAAGATTCTTCAACAGGTGTTGCTGCTGGTGCAAATGCTGGTTTAAAAGTAGTAATGATTCCTGATTTATTACCGCCAACTGAGCAAGATAAAAATAATGCCACAATGATTTGTAAGAATTTTTTTGAATTTCTAGAGAAAATTTAGGGCTATTTTGCGTATTTAGTAATGAGGGGGTTTTAGAAAATGATATTTTCTCAATCTAATCATTACATGATTAATACGGACACAGAACTGCTAGGTAGAGTTTTTAGTCAACTCGAAGGAAAAGGCTATTGTAATTTGAAAGATATTGAAGCTAGAATCAATGATCTTAAGATTTCTTCTTTTACAGATTTGATTAATTATATTTCAGGTCCAGAATGTAATGGTGATTTAGCAGTTGCACTCGAAGAGATGCTAGATCGCTTGCGCTTAACTGAACCGAAAAGAGAGGAAATTCTCACTTCAAGTAGAGAAGTAGGACAGTATCTCTCAAATAAATTAGTCGGACATAAACAGGAAGAATTCTGGGTTTTGTACATTGATAATGGCAATCATATTGTTGCAGAAAAAAGGATTTCTCAAGGAACTTTAGATCGCTCATTCGTTCATCCTCGTGACGTTTTTAGATGGGGTGTATTATTTAATTGTTCAGCTATGATTGCTGTTCATAATCATCCATCTGGTAGATTATGGCCTTCAGAAAGTGATTTTCAGATAACCAAAAATTTACAAGAAAATGCCAAAATGATGAAAATTAATTTTTTAGATCATTTTATTGTTGGGAAGGGCAAATATTTGAGTATGAAGGAAGAAGAAATCTTTTAAATTCTTTAAAATTCGATTGAAAATCTGAATTATCTTTAGTTTATGCTATAATGATTCAAGATTTAGACTGCAACTATTAAGGAGAGATTTTCGTGTTTGGATTAGGATCGAAAAATATTGGTATCGATTTAGGTACCGCCAATACACTTGTTTACATGGAAGGTAAAGGAATTGTTTTAAGAGAGCCTTCTGTTGTAGCAAAAAATACACAAACTGGTGAAGTTATTGCTGTTGGATCAGAAGCCAAGGAAATGATTGGTAGAACTCCAGGTACTATCAGTGCAATTCGTCCAATGAAGGATGGGGTAATTGCTGATTATGATACTACCGCTGCAATGCTTAAATACTTTATGGAAAAGACTGTTGGTAATTCAAAGCCTTCAGTTATGATTTGTGTTCCATCAGGTGTTACTGAAGTTGAAAAGAGAGCTGTCATTGATGCTGCTCGTGTAGCAGGTGCTCGTGAAGCATTCGTAATTGAAGAACCATTTGCAGCAGCTATTGGTGCTGGTCTTCCAGTTATGGATCCAACTGGATCAATGGTTGTTGATATCGGTGGTGGTACTACTGATGTTGCTACTATTTCTCTTGGTGGTATTGTTTCTTCAACTTCAATTAGACAAGCTGGTGACAAGTTTAATAACGCAATTATTAATTACGTTCACTCCAAATTTAACTTGTTAATTGGTGAAAGAACAGCTGAAGACATTAAGATTCAAATTGGTTCAGCTTCTGTTGAAAAGGCTAAGGAAATCGAAGCAATGAACATTCGTGGTCGTGATTTGGTAACTGGTTTGCCTAAGTCAGTTGATATTGAAGCAGTTGATGTTGCGGAAGCAATTCAAGATGTTGTTCAAGATATTATTGTTGCTATCAAGGAAACTTTGGAACAAACTTCACCTGAAATTGCTGCTGATGTTATTGATCACGGTATCGTTTTAACTGGTGGTGGCGCTCTTCTTAAGAACTTGCCAGAAGTAATTTCTGAAGCAACTAAGGTGCCAGTATTTATTGCACAAGATCCACTTGACTGTGTAGCTATTGGTACTGGTGAATCACTTAAAAATATTGAAGTAATGCGTAGAAGTCGTAAATAATTAAAAAGCCGGCTAAAGCCGGTTTTTCTATAGGATCGTTTCTGTATGAAGAAGTTTCTACAAAACAAAAAATTATTAACTACATTTGTTGCTATCGCTCTAGTTTTTATTGTTTTAGCTGGTAGTGTTAGCTTGCGTAATAGAAGAAATAGTCCATTATTTATTCAAAGTTTTGGAAATGACGTTGTAGCCATTGGTTCTAGAATAGTAGATGTTCCAGTTGGCCTTATTTCAGGTGGACTAAATCATGTTAACGACATTCTTAATACTGAACAAGAAAATGACTATTTAAAGCGTCAAGTTACTGATTTAGGACAGACCAAGGCGAGAAATCAAGCGTTAGAAGCTGAAAACAAACAATTAAGGGATGCACTTAAGTTAAAAGATACTTTAACTGGTTATAACTTAATTAATGCCTCAGTAATTTCACGTTCATCAGATACTTGGTCAGACTTATTGGTAATTGATAAAGGCTCTTCTAGCGGTATTAAAAAGAACCAAGCAGTTGTATGTGGAGGAGGGGTTATTGGCCGAATTAATGAAGTCAGTGCTGCTTCTTCAAAGGTTGAATTAATTACTACTAGTGATCGTTCAGCAAATCGTTTTGCAGTTCAAGCTAAAGCAAGTAATGGGAAGAATGTTCATGGTATTATCACTGTTACATCGAACAACAAGTTGGCATTTACACAAGTAGTGGATAGTCAAAAGCTCAAGAAGGGTACCAAAGTTTATACTAGTGGTATGGGTGGTAACTCTCCTAAGGGATTGCTGATCGGTACTGTTGCAGCTACTACTAGAGATTCGTTTGGACTTTCAAACTTGATTCAAATTAATCCAGCTGGGGAAATTAATGATCCATCCGTTGTAACAGTTGTAAGCAGAAAGGTGGCCAATTAATGCGCATTTTTCGAGAATGGGTATTGGCTATTGCGTTATATGTTGCTTTAGTTTTAGATGGGAGCTTAGCTCTTTATTTGCATCAATTTATGAATTATCAAGAGTATGGTGCAAGTAATTGGTTATTGCCGATTGGAATTATGCTAATTGGCCTATTTGACGACACTAATTCTAAAGAAATTTGGCTTGCATTAGGAGCAGGAGTGGTAGCTGATATTTCAACATTAGGAATTATTGGTATTTACACTGTTTTTTTCCCACTTAGTATTTGGGTATGCCAAAAGATTGCTAGATTTTTACCTGAAATTTTTTGGGCAAGATTGATTGTGGTCTTAATTGGGCTTACAATTTTAGATGTTTATAGTTGGGGAATTTTGAATTTAGTCGGTATTATTAATATTTCTTCAAGAGTAATGCTTATCAGCCTTCTATTTAACTTAGGTTGGTCAATTGTGTTCTTTATCTTAACTTATTGGATATGGGGTAATTTAGCACAAAGATATCCATTTTTAGTTGATTTAGATGCTTATAGACAATAAAAAAAGTGTAGGAAAATCTTCCTACACTTTTTTAAAATTCTACGAAAGAACCAACGACTTGGGCTACAATAGCTACTAAAGTAATGATAGCCATTAATAACGCCATGACGATTGTGATGATTTGAAAGACAGACTTTTTCTTTTTTCTTCTTGCCATATCTGAGACCTCCTATTAAAAAAATATTTTATGCTTCTTAATAGTTTTTTTCAATGAAAGAAAAGGTTAGAATAAAAGGAATGGAGGAAAACGATGTTTTTAATAATATTATTACCAGTAATCGGAATACTTGTGGCACTTGTTGTAGATCGAGTTTTTCCGAAGGCACAATTCCGCGGCTCCGACTTTTTGCCTTTCTTTTTTCTGCCAGCTTGCAACATGATTACTAATCAAAAAGGTTGGCCATCTTTTTTGCCATATGGTTTTTTTACCTTTTTTATTTTGGTGGTTCTGTTAACAATTCGGATTTCAGTTAAAGAAAAAAATATTTCATTATTGAAGACCGTCTATGAATTATGGGGATATTTATCACTGTGCTCAGTATTTTGGTTTATTGGGTCACTTGCTATTTTAGTGATGTAAGGCCCCACTGTTAAATAATCAGTTTAAATCCTAGAAGTATCACACTTCTAGGGCTTTTTTTATTTTTTGATAAGTAAATAATTCTAAAAAATATTAAAAAATCTGCTTTTTTTTGGCAAGAGTGTGGTGAGAAGTGGTGAAGTGTGGTAAATTATTCTTGGAAGGAGGGCTAGACCATGTTCATGGGTGAATATCATCACAATTTGGACAGCAAAGGTCGCTTAATTATACCGGCGAAGTTACGCAGTCAAATTGGTGAAAAGATGGTATTTACCAGAGGAATGGAAGGCTGCATTTTCGGCTATACAATTGATACATGGCACGAAATTGAAGCCAAATTAGCGAACCTTCCGTTGACTAAGAGGAATGTACGTAATTTTATGCGTCTGTTTTACTCTGGTGCGATGGAAAGTGATTTTGACAAGCAGGGACGTGTCAATCTGACCAAGACACTGAAAGATCACGCTCAGCTTGAAAAAGAATGTGTCATTGTAGGCGTTTCTAACCGAATTGAAATTTGGTCTCAGAAACATTGGGACGACTTCTGTGAAGGAGCTAACCAAAACTATGATGATATCGCTGAAAATTTGGATGACATTGGACTATAAATTATGGAATTCAAACACACCAGTGTACTCTTACACGAAACTATAGATAATTTGAAACCAAAAGACGGTGGCCTTTATGTAGATGCTACTTTTGGTGGCGGCGGACATGCTAAGTACCTATTGAGTAAAATTAATTCAGGTACGCTGATAGGATTTGATCAAGATGAATATGCAATAAATGCGGCGAAGTTAAACTTCGCTGATTTATTGGCGGAAGATAGTGATCCTAAGTTAAAACTTGTACATGACAACTTTAGCCATCTGAAAGAGGACCTAGTTAAGCTGGGCTATTCGGATGGTATTGATGGAATATATTACGACTTAGGTGTATCTTCGCCTCAATTCGATCAAGCAGATCGTGGCTTTTCATATCGCTATAATGCTCGACTCGATATGAGAATGGATCAAAGTCAAGAACTTGATGCTTACCAATTAGTTAATAACTCAAGCCAAAAGGAGCTAGCTAACATATTATACAAATATGGGGATGAGAAATTTTCTCGCCAGATTGCTCGTGAGATCATCGAAAGACGCAGAGAAAAACCAATTGAAACAACCTTCGATTTGGTTGATGTAATTAAAGCGGCGATTCCTGCATATGCACGAAGGACTGGTGGTCATCCAGCAAAAAAGAGCTTCCAAGCTCTAAGAGTGGCTGTTAATCATGAGCTTGAAGTTTTACAAACTTCGCTCGAAGAAGCGATCGCACTTTTAAAACCGAAAGGTAGAATTAGTGTAATTACTTTTCAGTCTGATGAAGACAAAATCGTCAAAAGGATTTTTAAAAAGTACTCAGAAGTTGAAGTGCCAAGAGGTATTCCGGTTATTCCTGATGATTTAAAACCAACTTTACGGTTAGTAAATCGGAAACCAATTACTGCTTCAACTGTTGAATTAGAAAGTAACAACCGCTCACACAGTGCAAAGTTACGAGTTGCAGAGAAAATATGAAGAGGAAATGATTATGGCTGATAGTTCTGCAAGAAAAATAGCATATGAACCTGACAGACAATCCGAGTCTGTCAAAAGAAAGCGAGCTGTACCTGATTCGCGTAAAGTACGTTGGACTAGGCTAGAAAGAACTTTGGTTATAGTAGGTTCAGTTGTCACAGTTATTATGATGACCTTTCTAGTTTCTTCTAGCAATACTGCGACTTCAACACAACATGAGCTTTCAAATGTAGAACAAAAAATTTCTAACAAAGAAAACAATATTACAAAACTACGTCAAAGAATTGGCGAACTAACATCAAATTCACGTTTGAATAAAATTGCTCGTGCAAATGGTTTGACGTTAAATGACAAAAACATTAGGACAGTTCGCTAATGAAGAATAAAAGTAATTTAAAATTACAAAAATCCAAAGCTCACGGCTACCGCTTCACGGTGGGGAGATGTATCCAACTAGCCGTGGCTTTGGTTTTTCTTGTATTTATAGGCAGATTTTTATATATAGGTATTTCTAAAACCGTTAGTGGTCAAAATTTATCCGCAAGGGTTAAACAGCTTTATCACCGTAATGAAGTAATAAAAGCTAACCGCGGAACGATTTATGACAGAAATGGTTTGGTTATTGCAGAAGATTCACATCTTTACACTATTTACGCTATTCTTGATAAATCATCAATCAATTACAAGAATAAACCTGAATATGTTGTTAACAAAAAAGAGACGGCACGCAAATTAGCTACAGTTTTGCCGATGTCAGAAAAGAAGATTTTGCAGTATTTAACCCCAAAAACTAAAGCTTTCCAAGTACAGTTTGGAGCTGGTGGTAGCGGATTAACCGAAGCACAAAAAGAAAAGATTCAAGCAATGAAATTGCCAGGGATTAAGTTTATGGAAACTCCATCTAGGTTTTATCCTAATGGAACTTTTGCCTCACATGTTGTTGGTTTAGCGCAACCATTGTACAGTAAAAAGACTGGTTCACAGAATCTAGTCGGAACGATGGGACTTGAAGCATGGTTTAATAAGACATTAACTGGAAAAGATGGTTATCGAATTTCTTCAGTTGATGCCCAAGAAAACCAATCACCAAATTCACCACAAATCTTTAAAGATGCCCAAAATGGTAACAATCTTTATTTGACACTAGATTCACAGTTGCAAAGTTTACTTGAAGAACGATTGAGTTTTGTTCAGAAGACTTATAATCCAGTTAGCATGACGGCAGTTGTTGAAGATATGAAAACTGGTAAAATTTTAGCTGCTTCTCAACGACCAACTTTTAACCCTCAAACTAAAAAGGGCTTAACTAAGTCGTTTAGAAACATTTTGGTTCAAGATACATACGAACCAGGTTCAGTTTTCAAAATTTTAACTTTAGCTGCAGCACAAAATAGTGGCAATTATCATCCTAACCAGTACTACAATTCTGGTTCCGTTTCAGTTGGTGGGGCGACTATCTATGATTGGAACAAGTCTGGTTGGGGCAGTATTCCACTGTCTCAAGCTTTCCCGAGATCAAGTAATGTTGGTTTCATTAAAATTGAACAAACTATGGGTGCAAAGACTTGGCGAAAATATTTGAAGCGTTTTAGAATTGGCGAAAAGACAGGTGTTACTCTCCCAGGTGAACAACCAGGCTTACTTGCATTTAATAATGTGACTGATCAAGCGGTAACGAGTTTTGGTCAAGGCGTTAATGTTAACGTAATGCAAATGATGCAAGCTTTTAGCAGCTTAGGTAACAACGGTCAGATGGTTAAGCCACAATTTGTTGAGAAGCAAACTGACGATTCTGGAAAAACGATCAAAAATTATAAAGTTGAAAAAGTTGGTAAGCCTGTTTATGACGTAAATACGCGCAAGGTTTTGATTGAAAATATGAAGCGGGTTCTAAATAAGCAAATTGGGACTGGCTACTCTTATAAGATGTCAGGTATTCCTTTAGGTGTTAAAACTGGTACCGCTCAAATTGCAAAACCTAAAGGTGGTGGATATTTAACAGGTGATAGCAACTATATCTTCTCAGTAGTCGGTGTAACACCAACCAAGAATCCACGTTATTGTGTTTACTTAACTATGAAACAACCTCGACAAATGAGTGCACCTGCTGAAAAGATTTTAGCTTCAATTTTTAAGCCAGTGATGCGCAGAGTTGTAACTATGTCTAAGAGCGAAAATCAACCAAGTACAATAATTTCAGTACCTAATTTTAAAAATTCAACTTATCAAGCTGCTTCTAATAAAGCAACTAATCTTGGATTAAAGTTAGTAAAGCTTGGTGAAGGAAAGAATGTTCTTGCTCAAGGAGTAAGTAAAGGTCAGAAGTTATCACAAGGGTCAAAAATCTATGTTTTAACTTCAGGTAAAATCGCGTGTCCAGATATGAGGGGCTGGTCCTTAGAAGATTTACGCCAATTTAGCAGCTTAACGGGAGTTAAATTAAATATTAAAGGTTCTGGTACCGTTAAGACACAAAGTGTTAAGAAGGGTACAATAATTAAAGCGGGTAAAAAGATAACAATACAATTAAAGGAGTAAAAAAATGAACAACATGCTGATTAGCATTATTGCATTAGTTAGTTCATTAGCACTAACTGCAATTTTTCTACCTTGGCTGATTATTTTTATGAGAAGCCATCACGAAGGTCAAGAAATTAGAGATGAGGGTCCAAAATGGCACCAAAAGAAATCTGGTACACCTACTATGGGTGGAACAATCTTTGTTCTAGCAGCAGCCATCTCAACTATTTGGGTTTTAGCTTGGCAAGGTAATATTAATAAAACCGTCTGGATTTTGGTAATTTCCCTTTTAGGATACGGAGTTATTGGATTTTTAGATGACGGTATCAAGCTGTTTTATAAACGTAACTTAGGATTGAGAGCATGGCAGAAGCTTGCTTTGCAAATTATAATTGCGATTGTAATTGTTTTAATTGCAAATAGTGATAACTTTAAATTTGCTTTATATATTCCATTTTTAGGTGTTGTCACTAGCGTTGTTTTATTTACTATCTTTATTATCTTTTGGTTAGTAGGCTTTTCAAACGCAGTCAACTTATCGGATGGACTTGATGGTTTAGCAACTGGCTTGTCAATTGTCGCCTATGGTACATATGCTTACATTGCTTATAAACAAAATAATCTTGCTATTTTAGTATTTTGTATGAGTATTATTGGTGGATTGATTTCCTTCTTCATTTTCAATCACAAACCAGCTAAGATCTTCATGGGTGATGCGGGCTCACTTGCCTTAGGTGGGGGGCTTGCAGCAGTAAGTATCTTCTTAAATAGACCTTGGTCATTATTATTGATTGGGATTGTTTTTGTTTGTGAGACTACTAGTGTCATCTTACAGGTTATTTCATTCCAAACAACGGGTAAGAGAATCTTTAAAATGACACCAATTCATCACCACTTCGAAATGTTAGGGTGGAGTGAATGGAAAGTTGATATTGTCTTTTGGATTGTTGGATTAATTGGAAGTATCTTGTATTTATGTATTTGGGGATAAAATAAAAAATGAAGCAAATTGATACTTATAAAGATAAAAATATTTTAGTTTTAGGTTTAGGTAAAAGTGGTTTTGCAGTAAGTGAATTGCTTTTGCAGTTAGGTGCTAAATTAACTTTAAATGATAAAGCTGATCTGGATAAAAATGAGAGAGCTCAAGAACTAAAGAAACAAGGTGTACGCGTAATTGGTGGTCATCACCCCGTTGAACTTCTTGAGCAAGAGCATTTTGATTATTTTGTTAAAAATCCTGGGATTCCTTATGAAAATCCGATGGTCAAAAAAGCAGAAGAGTTAGAAATTCCAATTATTACCGAACCTGAAATTGCTTTAAGTGTCAGTGAAGCTCCATATGTTTGTGTGACTGGTTCAAATGGTAAGACTACTACAGTAATGCTTACACAAAGAATTCTAGATCACCATTTACAAAAGTCTGGTCACCATGCTTATGCAGTAGGTAACATTGGTGTGCCAATTTCAGAAGTAGTTACTAAAGCTACTAAAGATGATATTTTAGTTGTCGAAATTTCGAGTTTTCAATTACTAGGCGTAACTGATATTGATCCTAAAGTTGCTGCGATTGTTGATATTTATCACAATGTTCACATTGATTACCACAAAACTTTCGAAAACTATGTTAATGCGAAGTTAAATGTAACTAGATTCCAAAATGATCAAGATTACTTTATTGCGAACTTTGATCAAAAAGATATCTTGAAAAAAGAAGAAAGTTTAACAAAAGCAAAAATTCAAACTTTTTCTGAAAAAGATTCAAGTGCTGATTACTATATTGGTGATGAATATCTTGAACACAAGGGCGAAAAGATTATGAAGATCGATGACATTAAGTTGCCAGGTATTCATAATCAACAAAATTGCTTAGTTGCAATTGCGATTTCAAAAATAATGGGTGCTGAAAATGATGACATTCAAGCTGTTTTAAGCACCTTTGCTGGTGCAAAGCATCGTTTGCAATATGTGATGACTTTAGACGATCGTAAAGTTTACAACGATTCTAAATCAACTAATATTGAAGCTGCTTCAGTTGCCATCCCATCGTTCAAACAACCAGAGGTTTTAATTGCTGGTGGACTTGATCGTGGTTTTACCTTTGATGTTCTGGTACCATTATTTAAGAAGCATGTTAAGGCAATTGTATTATATGGTGAAACAAAATATTTATTAGCTGATGCTGCAAGAAAAGCCGGAATCAAGGATATTGTTATTGAAAACACCTTGCAAGAAGCTGTTCCAAAAGCTTATGAATTAACTGATCCAGGCGATGTTTTACTATTTTCACCAGCATGTGCGTCATGGGATCAATTTAGAACTTTTGAAGAACGTGGCGACTATTTTGTAAACTTTGTAAAGGAAATTAAGACTAAGTAAAATGAGAGTTATTTTCACTGGTGGCGGTACAGGTGGCCACATTTATCCAATTATGGCAATTATCGAGCGTCTTAAGGAACGTAAGATTTGTACAGATGATGAAATTTTATTTGTTGGTACAGAAAAGGGCTTAGAATCAAAAATTGTTCCAGCAGCTGGAGTTAATTTTAAAACTATTGAGATTCAAGGCTTTAATAGAAAGCACCCTTTAAAGAATTTTGAAACAATTGAGTTATTCTTTAAAGCAACTAAGAGGGCTAAACAAATCTTAGCCGATTTTAAGCCAGATGTTGTTTTAGGTACTGGTGGTTATGTATCTGGAGCAATGGTTTATGAAGCAGCTAAAATGCATATTCCAACAATGATTCACGAATCTAACTCTGTGGTAGGCTTAGCTAACAAGTTTTTGGGTCACTATGTTGATAAAATTTGCTATACTTTTGATGACGCTGCAAAACAATTTTCTGAAAAGAAAAAATTAGTTAAAACTGGTAACCCACGTTCACAACAAGTTTTAGGTTTAAATAATAAAAAGATTGACTTAAAAGAAAAGTGGAATTTAAATCCGGACATGCCAACTGTTTTAGTATTTGGTGGCTCTCGCGGTGCATTAGCAATTAATCGAATTATGCTTAAGTCCATTATGGAATTTAAAAAGAAACCATATCAAATTATTTGGGCTACAGGTACTTACTACTATGATGCTGTCGAAAAGAAGCTCGAAAATGCTAAAATTGGTGACAATGTTAAAGTACTTCCATATATTGAAGATATGCCAGCACTTCTACCTGAAATGACTTGTGTTGTTTCAAGATCTGGTGCAACAAGTATCGCAGAGTTTACTGCATTAGGTGTACCTGTAATCTTGATTCCTAGTCCTAATGTAACTCATAATCACCAAATGAAGAATGCATTAGATTTGGAAAAGGCTGGTGCAGCATTAGTTTTGCCAGAAAATGATTTGAACCCTAATAATTTTGTATCATCCATTGATCATATTTTGTTGGATGAAAAGTATGCTAAACAAATGTCTGCAGCTTCTAAGTCTTTGGGCGTACCTGATGCGTCAGATCAAGTGATTAAAGTGATGCAAGAAATAGCTAAATAGGAAGTAGGTGAGGCAGTTGCCAAAGAAAAAAGTGACCAAAATTGATCCTCGTAAAGAACTTTCTCCATATTTGAATCACCAAATTAATCAAAATAAGACTCGTAAGAAGGAAGCTAAAAAGAAGGTTTCTGCCTCGCTATCTATGCTCCATCTTGAACGAAGAAAATCACTTCTTAAAGGTGCAGGCTCCATTATTGGAGTTTCGCTTTTAGCAATTATTGGGCTTGGCTATTATATTTCGCCTTTGGCAAATGTTAGTAGCGTACAAGTTAAAGGAGCAACTGATATTCCTGCAGAAATTGTGGTGAAAAATTCAGGAATTAAAGCCAGCGATCGGGTACTTGATTATAAATTTCATCAAAAAACTATCAGCAATGAATTAGCAAAGAAATATCCAGAGGTAAAAAATGTTAGTGTCGATATTTCTCATTTAAATCGGGTAGTTTTGAATGTTCACGAGCATTCAACTATTGCTTATGTTAGAGAAGGCAAGGTTTATCGTAAGATTTTGTCGGATGGAAACATTGGAAGACGAAAACTACGTTGGTCGGAAATTGATCAATCAAAACCTCTTTTTATAGGCTATAACCAGGAAACCTCGTTTAAAGATGATTTAAAGCTATTTGATAGTCTTCCAGCTGATTTTAGAGATCAGGTAAAAGTTTTAAGTGGTAGTACTAAGAGAAAGTCACAAATCATATTAGTCATGAAAGATGGCAATTTAGTTGTCGGAAATCTTTCAACTTTTAAAGAAAAAATCAAGTACTATAACGAAATTAGAGCTAAAGCTGGCAAAAATAGTCTTATAGATTTAGAAGTGGGTGCTTTTAGCAGACCGTTAACCGCTTCAGAAAAGAAAGCATATGGCATATCTTAGCTGTCTTAAGTGAAAATTTATGTTAAAATTTCTTCAGGGCAAATATTAATGGGGGCTTAATTTTGGATAATACAAACATTTTGGTGGGTTTGGACATAGGTACCACCAGCATAAAGGCGGTCGTGGCCGATGAAGGTAAGGTTATTGGCGCAGTTACCACTTCAAGTAGAGGTATGCGCCATGGAAGCATTGTAGATATTGAGCAAACAGCTGCTTCAATTAGTCATGCCTTACAAGAAGTGGCCGAAAAGACCAATTCAAATATTTATCAAGTAATTACCGGTATTCCAGTAGGGTTATTACAACTTGAAAATGCTGCTGGGATTGTAAGCATTGCTGATAACGGCAAGGAAATTGGTAATGCAGAGGTTAAACGTGTAGTTCAAGCAGCAATTAAGTCTGCTGTCAAAGATGATCGAGATCCAATCGCATTTTTACCAAGTGGTTTTTCAATTGATGGTAAAAATACAGTGGATGATCCACGCAATATGATTGCTCACAGTTTAGCTGTTAGAGGCGTTCTTTTAACAGCACCAAGTAGTGAACTTCATAATATTAATCGTGCAATTGAACGAGCAGGCTATAAGAATAGTTTCTTTGTTCCAACACCACTTGCTATTGCTAGTGTTGCACTTGATGAAGGTGAAAGAACTTTTGGTTCAATTATTTTAGACCTTGGCGGCGGTACAACGACAGCAACAGTTATTCGTGATGGACAAATTCAGTATGCTAATGTTGATGCAGAAGGTGGTACTGACATTAGTAATGATATTTCAGTGGTTTTAAGCGTTTCAAAGAAGGATGCTGAACAATTAAAGCTAGATTACGGCTTTGCTGATCCTAAATTAGCCTCCAAAAATGATAAGTTTGCTATAAATAGTGTTGGCTCAGAAGGTCAACAAATGATTGATGAAGTATACTTAAGTGAGATCATTAATGCCCGTATCATGCAGATTCTTAATCGAATTGGTAAAGGATTGGCTAGAACAAACTCATTAAAAGTTCCCGGAGGAATTATAATTACTGGTGGAACTAGCTTACTCCAAGGTATTGATGGAATCGTTGCTAATACTTTGAACATTAAAGCCCGCATTTATCAACCAGATCAAATGGGGATGCGGAATCCAAGTTACGCTGCGGCATATGGAATTGCAAATTATGTTTATCGCATGTCTGATATAGATTTTCTTGTTACTAATTCAATTTATGGAAATAGTTTTTCAGGAAAAGTTGAACCTACTAGTTCAGAAAATAACAAAAATTTGAAAAGAACTGAAAGTTCTAATGAAACTCGGACTGAAGAAGCATATAATAATAGTAACGTGGCTAGAAAATCAGAGTCTAGCAAAGTAGAAAATAAAAAAGAAAGCAAAACAGGAAGTTTGAAAGACTTCTTTAAGAAATTCTTTGACTAAAGGTGGTTTAATTAGATGGACTTTACATTCGATTCAGATGACAATAAGAATGCAGTCATTAAGGTAATCGGTGTTGGTGGTGCTGGTGGTAATGCCGTTAATCGAATGATCGATGACGGTGTACAAGGCGTATCATTTATTGCAGCCAACACTGATGTGCAAGCTTTGAATAGTAATAAAGCTGAAGAAAAAATTCAATTAGGACCTAAATTGACTCGTGGTTTAGGTGCAGGTTCACATCCAGAAGTAGGTCAAAAGGCCGCTGAAGAAAGTGAACAAACAATTGAAGATGCACTTAAGGGTGCAGATATGATCTTCATCACTGCAGGTATGGGTGGTGGTACCGGTACAGGTGCTGCTCCTGTTGTAGCTAAAATTGCCCGTGAAACTGGTGCTTTAACAGTTGGGGTTGTCACTCGCCCATTTAGTTTTGAAGGTCCTAAGCGTTCAAGAAACGCTGCAGAAGGCATTACTCAATTAAAGCAATACGTTGACACCTTAGTTATTATTGCTAATAATCGCCTTCTTGAAATGGTTGACAAGAAAACCCCAATGATGGATGCTTTCAAGGAAGCTGACAACGTTTTAAAGCAAGGTGTTCAAGGTATTTCAGATTTGATTACTTCAACTGACTACGTAAACTTGGATTTTGCTGATGTTAAGACTGTTATGGAAAACCAAGGTGCTGCTTTGATGGGGATTGGTCGTGCTAGTGGTGAAAACAGAACTGTTGAAGCTACTAAATTGGCTATTTCATCACCACTACTTGAAGTTTCTATTGATGGTGCCAAACAAGTTCTACTTAACATCACTGGTGGTCCAGATTTGACTTTATTTGAAGCACAAGATGCTTCGGAAATTGTTTCTAAGGCTGCTGGTGATGACGTCAACATTATTTTCGGTACTTCAATTAACCCTAATTTGGGTGATGAAGTTGTGGTTACTGTTATCGCAACTGGTATCGATTCAGCTGCTGAAGAAGCAGCTTCAAAGCAACTTCCTGGTAGAAGCCACCAAATTAAGGCTCAACCTAAGGCTGAATCAAAAGAAAATAATAATGGTAGTCAAATTGGTCAAACAGTTCATCCGGATTCAGAAAATCAACAACATGTTGAACCAAATAGAAATACTCAGAATCCAACACCGAAGGATAGTATGGTTGATCCAACGAGTGTTTGGGGATTGAATGATTCAACCCAAGATCACAGAAGAACAGTTTCACCAGATTTAAGTGAAAATAATGCTGATAATTTTGATAGTTTTAGCAATGAAGATCAAAATAGCATTTCACAAATTGAAACTAGCGTTCAAGATGACGATGATAATAATGATATTCCATTCTTCAAGCACCGTGGTGAAAACTAGTTAGGAGGCTCTAAATGGCTTTTGATTTTGGAAAATTCCTCGGAATTTCAGGGGACGAAGATTCTTTGGAAGAGGAAGAATATACAAGCGAGCAAGAAAATAATACTGATGAACAAGTGCCACTTAATTCAGTAAATCGTGACAACGTTGTATCAATTAAATCAGGTATGAGTGCATCCAAGAGTCAAATTGTCTTATACGAACCTCGAGTTTATTCTGATGCTAAAGATGTAGCACGAAACTTAATTAATAACAAGGCTGTTGTTATCAATTTTAGTAGAATCGATGATAAGTCTGCTAATAGAATCGTTGATTTTATTGCAGGTACTGTCTTTGCTTTAGGTGGTCAAATTCAACGTATTGGTAGTAAGATTTATCTTGCTACTCCACCTAAGTTTGTTACTGATGGTAAAATTAGTGATTTAGTTGATAAGAAAGATAATTTTAGTTAGATGATAGTTTCTTATATCATTGTTGGCTTATCATGGATAATTTGGTTGTATTGTTTGCTTATCGTAATCAATGCGATTTTAAGTTGGGTTCCATTTTTAGCCAACTCTTTTATCGGAAGATTAATTAGTAAAATTGTTGATCCATATTTAAGATTATTTAGAGTGGGTCCACTGCAAAAATTAGCTTATAGTACGGGAATTGATATTTCTCCAATTATTGGAATATTTTTACTGTACTTTATTCAGGATTATGCATTACCATGGTTAGCTAATATTTTGTTTAGATTAGTAGGATAAAAATGGAAAAAAGACAAGCAAGTAGTTTTTATCCGCACTTTGGACAAGATGAAAGACCAACAGTCGATCGACTGGTTGGTCTTTTTAATAGTTTAATTTTTAAGCAAGAGGCATTTTTAACAGACTTTTTAGACCCCGGTCAACGTGATATTTTAAAGATAATTGCGGGTAATGATGCATTTATTCAAGATTTTGGTGGTTATCAAGGTGCGGAAAAAAGAAGAGTATATTTAAGTCAAGAATGGGAAAATTTAAGATTAGACAATTTTCAAGTGATTCCTGTTCAAATTCAATATCCAGAAAAGTTTACTAAATTAACACATAGTTCAATTCTAGGAACCTTAGCTAATTCCGGGGTAGAAACTGATACGTTTGGTGATATTATTACAAATGGAGATGGGATTTGGCAGTTTTTTGTCAAAGCTGATTTAGTTGATTTCTTTACTGGTCAAATTGATCGAATTGGTCGAACGAGTGTAAAGATTGAACCAATCGATTTTAAACAGGTAATTTCTCCAGAAGATGATTCAGTCCAAAGAGAAGCGATTATTGCGTCACTGAGATTAGATGCAATTTTAGCGGGCATCAGTAAAGAAAGTCGAACTAATTTAAAAAAAGAAATTGAAGCGGGGAATGTCAAATTAAATTGGCACGATGTGAAAAATTCTAATATAATGGTTAAAGAAAACAATGTTTTGAGTTTGAGGCATTTTGGTAGGTTACAAATAATAAACATTTCGTCTACAAGAAAAGGAAAATTTAAGGTGGTGCTGAAACTTTGGCAGACAAAGAAGAAAAGATAACCCCAATGGAGATTCACAACAAGGAATTCAAACGTCGAGGTCGTAACGGTTATGATCGTTATGAAGTTGATAGTTTTTTGGATCAAATTGTTGAAGACTATGGTGATGTATTAGATGGAAATGTAGATCTTAAAAATAAGGTCTTTTCTCTTCAAGATGAATTAAAGAAAAAAGATCAAGTTATTACAGATTTACAAAATGAAGTTGCCAAATACAAGCAAAGAGAAACTGAAGTTAACGAAGTTTTGGTTTCTGCAAGAAAATCAGCAAAAGAAATCAAGGACAATGCTCAAAATGAAGCAGACCAATTAATTGCTAATGCAAAAGTTCAGGCAGAAACTGACACTAAGTTCCAAAGACAACAACAAGAAACTTTGTCAAAAGACTATGATCGTTTGAAGGAAGAAATTGGACAATTCCGCCTTCACATTCAAGATATGCTTCAAAAGCAAATTGATAATTTAGATGATGAAGAATGGCAGCATGCATTAGATAAATATTTTGATACACCAAGATATTATCCAGAAGATGGTTCAGAACCAATTGACAATGGTGACGAGGTCGACTTACTTGCTGATTATGGTGATGATGACGATGAAGATGAAGAAAATGTTATCGGTGAACCAGATGATGTTGACAAAGACGACCTTGATGCCGTAGAATCTTCTCAAGAGCCTGATCAAGATGCACAACCTTTGACAGGAGATAGTTCGAATACGGCAACTTTTAGTCCAAGCCCAGAACCAACTTCAGAAGTAGGTTCTAATGCGACAATTGTCTTTCCGGACGATTACAAAAAGCATAATTAAAAGAGACTGGCAGTAAAATCAAACGGCAATTCAGCGAGCTAATGTTGGTGGAAGATTAGCATAAGAGCCTGATGATTGATCAGCTGCCTAAGTGGTCTACACGTTTTTTGCACGTTACGCAAAGTTGAGTGGAGCAAGTAATTGCTCAATTTAGGTGGTACCACGATTAACCTCGTCCTAATTTGGGACGGGGTTTTCTTTTTTAGAAAGGATAATCTATGAGAATTAAAGATACACTTAATTTAGGTAAAACTAAATTTAAAATGCGTGGAAATCTTCCAGTTCGTGAAGGCGAATGGCAAAAACAATGGGAAGAAAACAAATTATATGAACAAAGATTAAAGTTAAACGAAGGCAAGCCTCGTTTTGATCTTCACGATGGCCCTCCATTTGCTAATGGTAATATTCACATGGGTCACGCTTTAAACAAGATCTCTAAAGATATTATCGTTCGCTTCAAGAACATGGATGGTTACTATGCACCTTATGTACCTGGTTGGGATACTCACGGTTTACCAGTTGAACAACAATTAGCTAAAAAAGGTGTAGATCGCAAGACAATGGATCGTGCAAAATACCGTGAAATGTGTCGTGAATTTGCTGAATCACAAGTTAAAAAGCAAATGGCTGATTTCAAGCGTCTTGGTGTAATGGCTGATTGGGATCACCCTTACATTACTTTGCAACACGATTTTGAAGCTCAAGAAATTCGCGTCTTTGGTGAAATGTTCAAAAAGGGTTATATTTACAAAGGCTTAAAGCCAGTTTACTGGTCATGGTCAAGTGAATCTACTTTAGCAGAAGCTGAAGTTGAATATCATGATATTAAATCACCAAGAATTTACGTTGCTTTTCCAATTAAGGATGGTAAGGGTAAACTTGATTCAGATGTTTCACTTATAATTTGGACAACCACTCCTTGGACTATCCCAAGTAACGTCGGTATTACTGTTAACCCTAAGTTTGATTATTCAGTAGTTGAAGTTAATGGTAAGAAGTACGTTATCGGTACCGATCGTTTACCAGCAGTTGCAGAAGATTTAGGCTGGAAAGACTACAAGGTCTTAAAGCACATGGCTGGTACAGAATTTGATCGCATGACTTACAAGCACCCACTTTACGATGTAACTGGCTTAGTTATGAACGATTCATATGTTACTGATGATGATGGTACTGGTTTAGTTCACAACGCAACTGGTTTTGGTGAAGATGACTACCGTGTAGGTCAAAAGTACGGCATTCCTGTTTTCAGTCCAATGGATGCACAAGGTCGCTTCACTAAAGATGTTCCAGACCCAGATTTAGTAGGTGTCTTCTATGATGATGCTAACAAGATCGTTGCAGAAAAGCTTGAAAAATCTGGTGCACTTCTTAAATTGAGTTTCTTCACTCACTCATACCCACATGATTGGCGTACTAAGAAGCCAGTTATTTACCGTGCAACTACTCAATGGTTTGCATCAATTGATAAGTTCAGAGACCAAATTCTTGATCAAATTGAAAAGTCAGACTTTATTCCTTCATGGGGTAAGACACGTCTTTACAACATGATTAAAGACCGTGGTGACTGGGTAATTTCACGTCAACGTGCTTGGGGTGTTCCACTTCCAATTTTCTATGCAGAAGATGGTACTCCAATTGTTACTCCAGAAACTATTAACCACGTTGCTGATATCTTTGAAAAAGAAGGTTCGAATGCTTGGTACACCCATACTGCTGAAGAATTATTACCAGAAGGATTCACTTCAGAACACTCACCAAATGGTAAGTTTACTAAGGAAACTGATATCCTTGATGTTTGGTTTGACTCAGGTTCTTCATGGTCAGGCGTAATGGAAAAGCGTGATGGCTTACACTTCCCAGCAGATCTTTATCTTGAAGGTAGTGACCAATACCGTGGTTGGTTTAACTCAAGTTTGATTACTTCAGTTGCTGTAACTGGTCAAGCACCTTACAAGCAAGTTCTTTCACAAGGGTTCGTTCTTGATGACAAGGGTCACAAGATGTCTAAGTCACTTGGTAATGTAATTTCACCTAATGACGTAATCAAAAAGATGGGTGCTGAAATTATCCGTTTATGGGTTGCGCAAGCAGATACTACATCTGATGTAGCTGTTTCATATGATATCTTAAACCAAGCTGCTGAAAGTTACAGAAAGATCAGAAACACTTTCCGGTACATGCTTGCTAATACTAGTGACTTTGATCCTAAGGAAAATAGAGTTGCTTATGAAGATTTACGTTCAGTAGATCAATACATGGAAGTTAAGCTTAACGATTTAGTTAAGGAATGTTTAGCTGCTTACGATAAGTTTGATTTCAACACAGTTTACAAGAAGGTATTCAACTTTATTTCAAATGATTTATCAGCCTTCTACCTAGATTTTGCTAAGGATGTTCTTTATATTGAAGCAGAAGACAGCCACGTTCGTCGCTCAATGCAAACAGTTATTTATGATGCAGCTGTTAAAATTGCTAAAATTTTAACACCAATATTGCCACATACCATGGAAGAAATCTGGGGCTTCCTCAAGGAAGAAGAGGACTACATCCAACTTGCAAATATGCCAGAAGTTGAAAACTTTGCAAACCGCGATGAATTACTTGAAAATTGGGCAAAATTCATGAGATTAAGAGACGATGTTTTAAAAGCCTTGGAAGATGCCCGTAACAGTAAGTTAATTGGTAAGTCATTTGAAGCAGCTCTAACTATTTATCCAGATAAAGAAACTCAGGCTGTATTAGATGAACTTGATGCTGACTTCAGAGAAATTTTAATTGTTTCTAAATTAACTATTAGTAGTGAAGACGCACCTGCTAATGCTGAAAAATTTGCTAATGCTTCAGTAGTTGTTGAACATGCTGAAGGTGACGTTTGTCCACGTTGTCGTATGATCAGAACCGATATTGGTGTTGATCCTAAATTGCCAATGTTGTGTGGTCGTTGTGCTAAAATAGTAGAAGATAATTATCCAGAAGCAGTTCAAGAAGGTTTAGAAGATTAATGCGCTTAGGAGTAGTCAAGCAGTTTGATGAAGGCAAGAGTTTTGGCTTTATTAAAGATGATCAAAATCATAAGTCATATTTTGTCTTTTATACAGCAATTAAAGAAGAAGGTTATAAGAGATTGGAAGTTGGGCAAAGGGTTAGATATCAGCTTGCTCAGGGTAAAAATGGCCTTCAATGTGTTAACGTCTATTTAGACGAACCAAGTGATAAGGAAGATTAAATGGATTTACAAGAAACCGAAATTTCTTCACAGCCGATTTTTAAAGGCAGAATTGTAGACCTATCAGTTAGAACAATTAAACTTCCCAATGGTGAAACTTCGACTCGGGAAATCGTGAAGCATCAACCTGCAGCTGCAGTAATTGCAATTAATGATAAACAGGAGATGCTTCTGGTTAAGCAATGGCGTGAAGCAATCAAACAAGTAACGTTAGAAATCCCAGCAGGGTTGATCGATTTTACTGACGCTAGCCCATTAGATGCGATTAAGCGTGAGCTTAATGAAGAAGGTGGCTATCGTGCAGATTATTGGGAAAAAGTAACGGAATTTTACTCTTCAGTTGGTTTTACTGATGAAAAACTTCACATTTTTTATTGTGATACTTTAACTAAATTACAAGATAAGCGTCCACTCGATAGTGATGAGTTTTTATCATCAGAATGGTACAGTCTTGATGAATTGAAGAAGCTTCTTTCAGAAGGCAAAATTGTTGATGCTAAAACTGTCTATGCTATTACTTTTTGGGAAAACATGCTCTTAAGAAATAAGCAAGACGAAGAGAGTAACAATGACTGAGAAAAGATCAGATTATCGCAAAAAGCAGTCAAAACAAAAAGCAAAGAAGTTGTTTAGAAAGTTTCATCCTGCTTTTGATAATCAAAATGAAACTGAAACTGTAGATGTTAATACTCCAAATACCGAAGAACAAATTAGACGACCTCTTGAAGGTAATGGAGAACAGCACTACTATGAAGACCCAAATCGCTTAACTAAAGAAGAAAAGTCTTTAAGACTGAAAAAAAGGCTGAATAGTGCTATCCTAATAGTGTTTGTTCTGATTATATTAGTTTTGTTAGCATTATTTCATCTATAAAATAATAATGAATGAGGAAAAGTATGAAGATAGCAATTATTGTTCCAATGGAAATTGAAGCAGCTTTTTACCGTAAGTACTTTCACTCAGGTCAAAAGGAAATGTTCGGATCAACTGTATTCGAACATTTTTCTGTTAATGGTAATGATATATACCTTGGTCTGTCTGGAATTGGTAAAGTTCAAGCTGCGATGAATTTATCAAGTTTGTTGAGTAATGTTGATATTGATGAGATTTTTATGACTGGTACAGCTGGTTCAATGAATAAGGATGTTCATTGTGAGGATTTAGTCTTTCCAAGTGAATTTGCTTATCATGATGCTCACAATACTTTGGCTGGTGATTATGTTGAAGGGCAGATTCCACAAGAACCTGCAAGATTTGAACTTAATTCACCCGAACGTGCAAAATTTGGTGAATTCTTGAAGAAGCAAAATATTGATTACAAAGAAGGTTTGGTTGTAACTGGTGATTCATTTATTGGTTCAGCTGAGCAAAAAGATGAGATCAAAAAGAACTTTTCAGATGCTTTAGGCGTTGAAATGGAAGGTGCTGCTTTTGCACAAGTTGCAAAACACTTCAATAAGCCTTTGATTGCAATGCGTGCTATTTCTGATAATGGTGATAAAGACGCAAATGAAAGCTTCGATAAATTTGCTGAAAAAGTTGGTGCCAAGGCAGCAAAGTTAATTTGTGATTATATAGAAAAGATGAATTAAAGTGAAGGAAATTTATTTAGATAATGCGGCCACCACGCCCATGTCTTCAAAAGTAATCGATGTCATTACCGACGAAATGAAGAATGATTTTGGTAATGCATCATCTACTTATGAACTTGGTCGAAAAGCTCGTAATACAATTGACCGAGCTCGTCATATCATCGCAAGTTCAATCGGTGCGAATGATGGTGAAATTATTTTTACTTCTGGTGGTTCAGAGAGTAATAACACTGCTATTTTTGGTACAGCATATGGCCGTCAAAATATCGGAAAGAAGATTATTACCACGCCAATTGAACATCCATCAGTTCTTAACCCAATGAAACGTCTTGAAAAAGAAGGTTACGAAATCGTATATCTTGATGTCGATGAAACTGGTCATATTTCTTTAGATCAACTTAAACAAGAATTAACGCCTGATACAATTTTGGTATCAATTATGGCAGTTAATAATGAGGTTGGGACTATTATGCCGCTTCAAGAAATTGGTGATTTGGTAAAGGATACTAACGCTTATTTCCACGTTGATGATGTGCAAGGGATGGGAACGATTGATATTGATGTTAAGAAAATGCATATCGATTTCATGTCTGTTTCTGCCCATAAGATTAATGGACCAAAGTTCTTAGGCTTTTTGTATGAGAAGAACGATATTTCTATTCCTAATTTGGTTCTAGGTGGAGAACAAGAAGTTAAGCGTCGTGCTGGTACTGAAAATGTTCCAGGCATTGCTGGCTTTAGTGAAGCCGTTAAAGAAATTGAAGAGATTGGTCATCAAAATATTCAAGATAAATATCATCATTTCCAGGAAATCATCTTGAATAAGTTAGATGATAATGATGTTGAGTATGACGTTAATGGTGGCGTTGGTGAAAATATGTCACACCACGTTTTAAATTTGCACATTAAGGGTGTTTCTACTACTGTTTTACAAACTAACTTAGATTTAGCAGGCTTTGCAGTTTCAGGTGGTTCAGCATGTACTGCGGGTTCTCTTGAGCCATCTCATGTTTTGATTGCCTGCTTTGGTGCAGATTCACCACGTATTCTAGAGTCAATCCGTATTTCTTTTGGACGGTATAATACTGAAGAAGAAGTAGAAAAATTTGCAGAAGAATTGGTAAAAATCGCAAATAAACGACAATCAAAATAAAGGGTTGCTTTTAAAAAGAAAGTAACTTATTATTAATAAGTGAGGAAAAACTATGGCAAATACAGTTATGATCAATGGCGATCAAAGAAAATTTACTTTGAATCCTGATATTAAGCTTTATGCATTGATTGATGCAGGCTTTGTCAAAACAAACAAAGGAAATTATAATTATGAGCATCCTTTGTACAATGATTCACCATATAATGCTCCAACTAAGTTGAAGATGACCATTAACAAGGATTTATCTCATTTAACAATGGTTGTTACTGATCGTTCTGGTTTGCAGAAGGTTAATATTTTTAAAAACAAGCAATTAACGCCTACTGTAGAACTTTTAGATTACATTTTAAAAGACCTCGAAGAGCGCAACATTCTTGTTGAAGTGAAAAAGGATTGATTTCATGGTAGAGAATAAGAAGAAACGCGTAGTTGTTGGTATGAGTGGTGGAGTTGATTCATCAGTTTCCGCATTACTTCTCAAACAACAAGGCTATGATGTTATCGGTGTCTTCATGAAAAATTGGGATGATACAGATGACTCTGGTGTATGTACAGCAACTGAAGACTATGAAGATGTAAAAAAAGTTGCTGATAAAATCGGTATTCCATACTATTCAGTCAATTTTGAAAAAGAATACTGGCATCGTGTTTTTGAATATTTCTTAGATGAATACAAGAAGGGTAGAACACCTAACCCTGATGTTATGTGTAACAGTGAAATTAAATTCAAGTCTTTCTTAGATTTTGCAATGGATTTGGATGCTGATTATATTGCTATGGGGCATTACGCTAAGACAGTTAAGGATGAAAATGGTCTTGTCCACATGGTTCGTCCTAAGGATGGTAATAAGGATCAGACTTACTTCTTAAGTCAATTAAGCCAAGATCAAATTAAGAAGGTAATTTTCCCACTTGCAGATTTAACTAAGCCACAAGTTCGTGAAATTGCTATCGAAAACGGTTTAGCAACAGCCAAGAAAAAGGATTCTACTGGAATTTGTTTTATTGGTGAAAGAAACTTTAGAAAGTTCTTGAGTGAGTTCTTGCCAGCTAAGTCAGGTAAGATGGTTACTCCAAATGGTAAGGTTGTCGGTGAACATGCTGGCTTAATGTACTACACTATTGGCCAAAGATCTGGCTTAGGTTTAGGTTCAACTAAGGAATCAACTGATCCATGGTTTGTAGTTGGTAAGAACCTTGAAAAGAATGAATTAATCGTTGAACAAGGCTACGATAGCAAGCGTCTATATGCTGATGAACTTAAGGCAAGTGACATGTCATTCTTTACTGGTAAGCCAGATCATGACTTTGAAATGCATTGTACTGCGAAGTTTCGTTACCGTCAATGCGACTTAGGTGTGACTGTGAAGTATAATGCTGCTGACAATACTGCTGATGTCATTTTCGATGAACCTGCACGTGCAATTACTCCAGGTCAAGCACTTGTTCTTTACAACGGTGAGGAATGCTTAGGCGGCGGCTTTATCGATGCAGCATTCATGCATGAAAAGCAATTACAATTAGTATAAAATTTCAAAGCGGGAAGAAATTCCTGCTTTTTTTTACGTAAAAATGATAAAATAAATAAGAACATAAGTTTTGAAAGGTAATTACAATATGTATAAAATTATTGCGTGTGATCTCGATGAAACTCTACTTAATGACAATGCTATTATTTGTCAGCGTAATAAAGAGGCGATACAAAAAGCTATCGAGCAAGGAGTAAAATTTGTGCCAGCAACCGGTCGTGGTTATCGCTCAACACAAGACATTTTGGAAGAGCTAAACTTAAAAGATATGGCCGCAGAATATGTTATTTCTTTTAATGGGGCATGTTTAACAGAGAATAAAGATAATACTGTTCTTAATTTTGAAGGATTAACCTGGGAAACAGCTGAAAAATTATTTGAATTGGGACAAAAATATGATGTTTGTATTCATGTCTACTCACCAGATGTTCTTTATGTCTATCATGTCGATGAAGATGAATTAAATTATATTCGTCTGCGCTATAATTTTAAAATAATTGATGATCAAAAAAATTTAGAATTCTTAAAAGGACAGAAAATTCCTAAAGTAATCTATGGCAGCACTGATAGTGAATACTTACATCAAATCGCCGAAGAATTGGGATCAATTACTGATGATTTAGATGTATCATATTCATCTAATCGCTATATGGAATTTAACAAAAAAGGTATTAATAAAGGGAGTGGATTAAAAAAACTTGCCCAAAAATTAGGTGTCTCAATGGATGAGACAATAGCTTTAGGCGACAATTTTAATGATCTTTCAATGATTCAAGCAGCTGGTTTGGGAATAGGGATGAACAACACTAACCCGAAGATGAAACAAGAATGCGACTATATTACAGAAGCTGATAATAATCAAGGCGGTGTTGCTGAAGCAATTGAACATTTTGTTTTAAAATAAAGCAAATGCGGCTTTTTTTGCTACAATAGTCCGTAAGGAGATAAAAATTATGCAAATATACTTTGTTCGTCATGGAAAAACTGAATGGAATTTAGCTAGTCGCTTTCAAGGGGGACATGGAGATTCACCATTACTTCCAGAAAGTTTGCAAGATATTAAAAAATTGGGGCTTCATTTAAAAGGAATTCAATTTAGAGGCATTTTTTCAAGCCCTCTTCAAAGAGCCTTTAATACTGCTCAGGGAATCGATAATGCAATGAATGCTCAATTACCCGTAGTGATTGATGAACGCCTACGTGAGTTTAATTTGGGTGATATGGAAGGTATGAAATTTGATGATGCCGCTAAGAAATATCCTACTCAAATTGACAACTTTTGGAATCATCCAGATAAATATGATCCTCGCGAGCTTAATGGCGAAACTTATGAAAGTGTCATTGCAAGAGGTAGAGACTTTGCTAGTGAAATGGCTAAGCGGTTTCCACAAGATGATGATAAAGTATTAGCAATTAGTCATGGTGCAGCTTTATCGGCAATTATGGGTGGATTACTAGGATACCCACTAAAAGATGTGCGTAAGCGCGGTGGGCTGAGTAATACTAGCTTAACCATTTTGGAAACAAAAGATGGCGGAAAATCTTTTAAACCAGTTGTTTGGAATGAAACTGATTTTTTAGGAAGAAAATTATCTAAGACGGATTCACTTTAATGGATAAAGAAATAAACAAATTATACGACGCGGGCAATGTAGACCGCGCCATTCATTTATTAGTTAAAAAAATTGATGCTCACCTGCAAAACGTTGATAACTATCTGCAACTTTCAACATATTTGCTGGAGCAGGGAAGTGCTGATCAAGCACAAAAATTACTTGAAGAAGCAATGCATTTAGTCAAAAAGCCGCAAGAGCTTTATTATAACTTAGCAATTTGTTACTACATGCAGGGAGAATATGAAAAGGCGTTAGGGCTTCTTGATCAAATTCCTAATGATGACTTGACCTTGTACCAAAAGGCTCTTGTATATCAAAAAATTGGTCAGAATCAAAAGGCTTTAGCATTTGCTCTAACCATCAAAAACCGTGATGCCAAGACCTTAGAATTGATCGGTGATATTTGGCTAAGTATGGGTAATTTTGAAGAAGCACAGAAAAACTATTTAAGTATTGCTGAAGAAGAAAAAACTGCGAAGGTTTATTTCTTGCTTGGGGTAGCTAGTTTTGAAAATGATCGCGATCAAGCTGAAAAATATTTTGATAAAAGTAAATCTTTGGATGCTAAATATTATTCAAAAGCTAAGCAACAATATGGTAATTTATTAGGCCTAATTAGTGGTAAGGAAAAAAATAATGGTTGAGTTTAAAGGAAAGATCAACAATATCATTTTTGAAAATAATGAAGATCTTTTTAAGATAATGGATGTTGAAATTATCGGTAAACTAGATGAATATTCAGATGATCATATTGTAGTTACTGGAAATTTCGGTAATATTCAACTAGAAACTACTTACCAATTTAGCGGGCGCTTAGTAATGCATAACAAGTTTGGTTTGCAGTTCAGAGCAGACAGCTACAAGCAAGTTATGCCCCATGAAGAAGGTAGTTTAACCAAATATTTGTCTTCAAATAAATTCCCTGGGATTGGGAAGCAAGCAGCTAAGAAAATCGTTGATGAAGTTGGTTTAAATGCCTTAGATGAGTTAAAGAATAACCCAGCAAGAATTGCTGCCTTACCTTTAACTCAAAAACAAAAAGATAGTCTGCTTAGAGGAATTAATACTATGGATTCCTTTTCAGAGATTGTTTTAAAGCTTGCGCAATATGGGATAAAAAAGAATATTGCAACACAAATTTATCAACTTTATCATGGTGAATCTTTAGAAAAAATTCAAGAAAATCCGTATGCTTCAATTGATGAAGTATCTGGATACGGATTTAAGAGTGCTGATACTATTGGCAAGGAATTAGGTATTACCGGACAAGATCCAAAACGTATTCAAGGTGCTATTTATGAAGTCTTGCTTGATGCTTTGAATGGTCGCGGTGACACTTACGTTGACTTAGCAGAATTATTAACTGAAACAAGTAAACTTCTTGAAACAAATCAATTTGATCCAATTGCGGAAGTTATTAATGATCTTCAAGTGAAAAATAAACTCGTTGTTGATAATGAAAATGCATATTTAGCTAATATTTTTAAATGCGAGAATGACATTGCACAAGATATGTTGAACCTAGTTAATCGTAAAAAGACTCAAAAAAGTGAAACGTATTCTGACGAAGATGTAGAAGATGCAATTAAAGATGTTGAAAAAGAGCTTGAAATTAAATATGACGCTACTCAAAAAACAGCGATCAAAAATGCGTTAAATAATCCAATTTCGATTCTAACTGGTGGTCCTGGTACAGGAAAAACTACGATTATCAATGGTATTTTAATGGCTTTGAGAAAATTAGCTGATATCCCATCTTCTGCTTTATTTAGTGAAGATCCACCATTTCTTTTAGCAGCGCCGACTGGTAGAGCGGCTAAAAGAATGGGAGAAATTACAGGAATTGCTGCTAAAACTATCCATAGATTATTAGGCATCGGAATTGGTGATAGTGATAATGAGGAGCTTAATAAATTAAATGGTGAGATTTTAATTATCGATGAGATGTCGATGGTTGATATGTTCTTGTTCAAGCAATTAATTAGTAGTATCGATCAAACTCGTCATATTGTTTTTGTAGGAGACCGTGACCAGCTACCTTCAGTGGGTGCAGGGAATGTCTTCAGCGATTTAATTAAATCAGGAGCTTTTCCAACTACGATTCTGAAACAAATTCACCGGCAAGGCGATGATTCAACGATTATTAGTTTGGCTCATGATATCAATGAAGGTAAGAATCAAGATGCTCTGTTTAAGAAAACTAAGAATTATTCCTTCATTCCGTGTCATCCTCAACAAATTGGAGAAGCAGTAAGGCAAATAATCGAATTAGCACTTAAAAGGGGATTTGATAAAGATCAGATTCAAGTTCTAGCTGCGATGTATAAGGGACCAGGCGGTATTAATAATCTAAATGATATTCTG
Organism: Lactobacillus kalixensis DSM 16043; assembly: GCF_001434335.1. Classification (GTDB taxonomy): domain Bacteria; phylum Bacillota; class Bacilli; order Lactobacillales; family Lactobacillaceae; genus Lactobacillus; species Lactobacillus kalixensis. Next base: position 32,151 of record NZ_AZFM01000002.1, on the reverse strand, counting down.
CAAGAGATTATGAATCCATCAAAAGAAAGAGCTAAGAAGATTGAAGCACATGATGAAGTCTTTCGAATCGATGATCGTGTTTTGCAATTACAAAACAATCCTGAAAAAGACATCTATAATGGTCAAATTGGAAAGGTTATTGGAATCGACGAGGAAGATTCTTCTAAATGTTTAATTGCAGATTTTGATGGTCGCGAAATCGAATTTAGCAAAAAAGAACTCTATGATTTAACACGAGCATATGCGATCACCATTCATAAGTCACAAGGATCAGAATTTCCATTAGTCATTTTAAATTTGACTATGCAGAATTTTATGATGTTGAAGCGAAATTTACTTTATACCGCAATTACTCGTGCAGAAAAAAATTTAGTTCTTGTTGGTGAACCTAAAGCTTATATTATGGCTTTTAATACTCCAGGTAATGATCGTAAAACTGGATTAACTGCAAAACTCAAGAAAATTTTAGGTATTATTGAGCCTGAAAAAACTCAGACAAAAAAAGAAATTAGTAGTTTAATCTCTGAAGAAAATAATGAAATTCAAGAAGATGATGAAGAAGATTATCTTCTCACTAAAGAAAAAATATATTCAGGGGTAATTGATCCTATGATTGGGATGGAAGGTATAAGTCTGACAAAACAATAAAAGAGCTGACTCCGATATGGGTCAGCTCTTTTTGTCGAAATGAAATGTGAGAATAATATTATTAGTTTTTGTTTTTCTTTACTGGTACGGGTACTGGCTTTTTAATCATGGTTGTGCTCATGGCTGTTAAGCCTAGTACTACGAACGGAAGACTAATTAGTAGTATATGTAACATTAACATCATCCTTTCTGTCTTCTTGTCTAATAGAATAGCTGAAAAGTATGAAGACTTTATTGATAAATGTTAATGTTTTGTTTAAGAAAAAAATTTGGAATGTAGTTTCTTTTTTACTGAAAAATAAGGTAAAATACTCTTGTTAGAGTCAAGTCTATTTGTCATACCTTAAGCTCCTGGCTTAAGGTTTGTTTGATTTAATGCATAAATTTTGACGAGAAGAAGAAAGCTATGAATAAAGAATTGAAAGCAGAAAAGCTAAAAGAAGATATTGGTAATTGGGTGAGTCAGAATACTGGTGTAATTAAGGTTGCAGAAGATACTTATGAAGTTGCAACTACTCAAATTGACTCATATGGTGATACAGTTTATTGCTTTATTACCAAGGTTGGTGATTATTACGAGGTAAGTGATGATGGGCGACTTCTCTTTAAATTAGATCCGGGCGAGACTAATCCAGAATTATATGAAACTGGCGAAGAAATTGCTTTAGGTGCAGGATTTGATTTTGATGATGAAACTTGCAGTATTTCTGTTACCACAGATGAAGAAAATCTCGCTCAAGCTACAATTAGATTAGCACAACTTCAAGTTGCTATATCATATTTAGGCTAAAAAACACGCCAAACCTTTATTAAATAGGGCTTGGCGTGTTTTTTATCTAATGAGATAGAAATTATCAATCATGAATTGAATGGAATGAGCCATTTTATCAGTATCTTCACCATCAATTTGAGTGTATTCTGGCTTTTTAACATTAACTCTTATTTCTTTACCTTCAATGTAATGAAAATGTGAATCAGTAACATGAGAGCCATCTTTCAGCATTTTGGCAAAGAGAAAAACAAATTTGCGAAGGCTCGGCTTTTCAACAATTACAGTATCTAAAACATGACTATGCAGATTGGCCTTAGGTAAGATAGGAACACCACCACCAAAGTAAGGATGGTTAGTTGTTGTTACTAAGTAGGCATCGTGGAAAATGTGAGCAATACCGTCTGCACCGGTAACAGTAGCAGTAAAAGTATCTTGCTTTTGTAAAACATTGATCACATTTAATCCATAAATTAAATTGCCCAAATGAATTTTGTTCAAAATCTTTTTCATTTTTTGGTTATTGCTTTGGTGTACAACATTAGCATCGAATCCAATACCATAATTATTTACAAAATAATGCTTAATAACATTCTCTTTTTGGCTACTATAACTACCACAGTCAACTTTTTCTATTTTGCGATTATTCAATAACCTGTTAAGAAATTTTTGAGGATCAGTTGTTAATTTAGCAGCTCGTGCAAAATCATTCCCAGAACCAGCTGGTAAATATGCAAGTGGGGTATTTGGATGAAGTGATTTTTTGACTCCATTTAATGCTTGGTTAAATGAGCCATCACCACCAATAATAACTAAAATTTCGTCTTCAGAATGGTTATTATTAGCATATTTTTTTGCAAGTTTGATTATTTCACCAGGATATTGGCTTATTTGTGCCCGAAAACTAATTTGTGAATCTTTTAAAAGCTTCGCAAATTTTGCATATGTTATTTTTCCATGATTATTTCCAGCTACAAGATTGACTAACAGATGGAGTTTAATTTTTTTATGCATATACCTAATTTAATAAATATTCAAAAAGAAAAACCCTTTCGGGTTTTTTTATTTCTTTTCAATGATCATTGGCAAAATCATTGGGCGTCTTTCAGTTTTTGAGTATAAAAAATCTGAAAGATTTTCAATAATTGCTTTTCTTATGTCAGCGTCTTTTGGTTTTTCAGCCTTAGCCATTTCGTTTCTGAGAACGTGATAAACGTGCTTTTGGGCTTGGCTAATTAACTCAGTAGATTCACGCATGTAGACAAAGCCTCTACTTAAAATATCAGGACCAGCTAAAACGCGCTTATGTTTATAATCGACAGTAGCAACTGCAACTACTAAACCTTCTTCAGATAAAATTTGACGATCACGAACCACAACGTTGCCAACATCAGCACTGCCAGAAGTATCAACATAGACGTCACCAGCAGGAATGTGACCAGCAATTCTAGCACCTTCGGGACTAAAGCAGACAACTTCGCCATTTGATAAAACAAAGGTGTGATCTGCTGGAACACCTGCTTCTTGAGCTAGTTCTGTGTGAATAACTTGCATTCTGTATTCACCGTGAACTGGAATCATGTACTTTGGCTTAGCCAAGCGAACCATCATTTTTAATTCTTCTTGTCCACCGTGACCGGAAGTGTGAACGTCATTAACTCTTCCGTGGATTACAGTTGCTCCACCTTCCATTAATTTATTAATTAAATGGTTAACGCTCAGTGTATTACCAGGAATTGGGTTAGAGGAGAAGATTACAGTATCGCCAGGTTGTAAGCTGATTTGACGGTGAGTACCGTTGGCAATTCTAGAAAGAGCTGCTAATGGTTCACCTTGAGAACCAGTACATAAAATCATGGCCTTATCAGGTGGAGTATGGTTGATTTCATCAGCGTCAACGATTAAACCTTCAGGAAGATTTAAGTATCCTAGATCAATTCCGTTTTGAACTCCATTTTCCATACTTCGACCGAAGATTGCGACTTTGCGACCTGTATCAATAGCTGCTTGAATAGCAGTTGATACACGATAAAGGTTAGAAGCAAAGGTAGCGAAGATGATGCGACCTTTGATACCTGAAATAATATCGTGAAGTGATTTAGCAACAAAACGCTCAGATTTTGTAAATTGTGGTACTTCTGCGTTGGTTGAATCAGAGAGAAGGGCCAATACGCCTTCTTCACCCAGTTTTGCCATTCTTTGAAAATCAGGACCAGGTTGTCCCATTACAGGTGTTAAGTCGAACTTGAAGTCACCAGTAAAGACAACGGCGCCAAGTGGTGTGTGAACAGCAATTCCAAGAGTATCTGGAATTGAGTGGGTGGTTCTAAAGAATGTGACGCTTAACTTCTTGAATTTTAAAACTGTATCTTCGTGTTCTTCATGAAGTTCAGTTGTATTTAAAATACCGTGTTCCTCAAGTTTGCCTCTGATTAAAGAAAGAGCAAACGGAGTTGCATAAACAGGGATTTCTGGAATTTTTTCTAGTAAGAAAGGTATACCACCAATGTGGTCTTCGTGGCCGTGGCTAACAACCAGTGCTTTGATTTTCTTACGATTTTTTACCAGGTACGAATAGTCAGAAATGACGTAATTAATCCCTAATAAATCATCTTCGGGGAACTTAATTCCACAGTCCATGATGACAATTTCATCTTGATACTGAACACAATACATATTTTTACCGATTTCATGCAAACCCCCGATTGCATATACGGCTACTTCATTATTTTTAATTCGCACTCTTAATTCTTCTTGTCGAACGTCGTCAACTTAAAGTCAGCGTGTTCTTGTTCGTATTTCAAAGAGTTTCCAGTTAATTCTTGAATGAGTTCAATGTTGTAGGGGGTATTGTCCTCAACCAATGTTCTTGCTTCGACTTGATTATCAGCTTCCATATAGAGAGTTTGAGTTGTTTCTCTACGTGGGTTAACAATCTTGTCTTTTTGATATAAAACTTTGTAGATCATAGTAAATAATCTCCTTAAATCTTAATTTTAAAACGTTCTCAAAAGAAAATATTTTTGTAAAATATTTTACAGCTAAATAAAATTTTATCATATTTAGATAGCCAAGTATAGAAACAAGTTCTTATTGATTTGAAAAGCAAATTAAATCACGAGCTTGGTTGACTATAAATAACAAAAGAGCTAACATGAAGGCGTAGTAAATGACAACTCATTTGCTCAAAATAAGAAGTCTCTTCAATCTTCTTAATTCCCATTGCTGAAAGTCACCGGCTCAGTCACCCGGCGGCTTCTATTTTTACGCTGAAATAAAAATGACAAACAAAAAGCGCAAATTTTGCAATTTACGCTTTTTAATAACAATATAGGCTTTTAAAAATAACAATCCTAGGAGATGACGATTGTATCATCTGCTAAGTAGAAAGGATCTTCTTTGTTGATACGGTCATAAAAGAGGTGCCCCTTCAAGTGGTCAATTTCATGACTAGCAACAATAGCAGGATAGTCCTTTAAGCGAATTGTCTTTTCTTCGCCATCAACAGTGAAGTAATGAATAGTCAATTTATCTGGGCGGGGTACATAACCATTGATAACTTCATCAACACTTAAGCAGCCTTCACCTTCACTTAGACAAACTTGTCTAACTGATTCAGATAGAATTTCTGGATTAACAAAAGTGTCTTTGAAGATAATGTTACCTTCATCATCTGGCACAAGTAGGGCTGCCATTTGGACACTTTCACCAACTTGTGGTGCAGCAAGACCAACACCAGCACGCAATTGGTGCTTTTCAGCGATTTTAGGGTCTTGAGAGTTAATTAAGTATTCCATCATATCATCTGCCAACTTTTTGTAGTGATCACTTAATGGAAAAGTTAATGGTTCAGCAACTTTACGCAAAACAGGATTACCATCACGCGTAATATTTTTCATTAAAATCATTGATTTGCTCCTTTTTAGAAATTAATATTCAATAATATTTTTACCATAAAAATATAAATTTTGCTCAAATTTAAATATGTAAGCGGTGTAAAAGATAAATTGCGTATAAACGTTGACCTGTAGGGGACTAGGTGTTAAAATTTATCAACGTAACTATAAGAGAAAATAAATTGATAATGCACTTCGATAAGGCGTGAATGCGCGCTACCGAAACTGTGACGGAGTCACAGTTTTTTTATTGAAGATGGGGAGGAATACTTTTGTCAGAAAAAAGAAGAGACGATCTAAGAAATATCGCCATTATTGCCCACGTTGACCACGGTAAAACTACTTTGGTTAACCAATTGCTCAAGCAATCCGATACTTTGCCAGAACACATGAATCTGGAAGATCGTGCAATGGATTCAAATGATATTGAACGTGAACGTGGTATTACTATTTTATCAAAGAATACTGCTGTTAAGTATCACGGCACTACTATCAACATTTTGGATACACCTGGACACGCTGACTTCGGTGGTGAAGTAGAACGTATTATGCACATGGTTGATGGTGCACTTTTGCTTGTTGATGCTTATGAAGGACCAATGCCACAAACTCGCTTTGTATTGAAGAAGGCATTGGAAGCTGGAGTTAAGCCAATCGTTGTTTTAAACAAGATTGACCGTCCAGGTGCACGTCCTAAGGAAGTTCTTGATGAAGTTTTGGAACTCTTTATTGAATTAGGTGCTAGTGATGAGCAACTTGACTTCCCAGTTGTTTATGCATCAGCTTTGAATGGTACTTCTTCATACGACGAAGATCCTGCAAAGCAAGAACACACTATGGATCCAATTTTTGATACTGTTATTAAGAATATTCCAGCCCCACTTGATAATTCAGATGAACCATTACAATTCCAAATCACAATGCTTGATTGGGATGACTACGTTGGTCGTATCGGTGTTGGTCGTATTTACCGTGGTAAGGTAAAGGTTGGCGACAATATTACAGTTATGAAGCGTGACGGTTCAACTCAAAACTTCCGTGTTACTAAATTATTTGGTTTCTTCGGTTTGAAGCGTAACGAAATTCAAGAAGCAGAAGCTGGCGATATTATTGCAATTAGTGGTATTAACGACATTTACGTTGGTGAAACTATTGCCTCTGCAGAACAACCAGAAGCATTACCTCTTCTTAAGATCGATCCACCTACTCTTCAAATGGACTTCGTTGCTAATGACTCTCCATTTGCCGGTCGCGAAGGTGATTTAGTAACTCCTAAGAAGCTTGAAGATCGTTTGATCCGTCAAACTCGTACTGATGTTTCATTAAAAGTTGAACCAACTGACCAGATTAATGCTTGGACTGTTTCAGGTCGTGGTGAACTTCACCTTTCAATTTTGGTTGAAGAATTACGTCGTGAAGGCTTCGAATTACAACTTTCACGTCCTAAAGTTATTTACCGTGAAATTGATGGGGTAAGATGTGAACCATATGAAGCAGTTCAAATTGATACTCCAGACGAATACGTAGGTTCCGTAATTGATTCACTTTCACAAAGAAAAGGTGAAATGCAAAATATGGAAACTACTGGTAACGGACAAACTAGAATTGAATTCTTGGTACCATCACGTGGTTTGATTGGTTACAACAACGAATTCATGTCACAAACTGGTGGTTACGGTATTTTGAACCACACATTCGATTCATATAAACCAGTTGTTAAAAACTGGGAACCAGGACGTCGTAATGGTGCTTTGGTATCAATTAACCAAGGTCAATCAACTACTTATTCACTTCAATCAGTTGAACAACGTGGTGTATTGTTTATCGGTGCTGGTGTTGAAGTTTACGAAGGTATGATTGTAGGTCAATCTTCACGTGAACGTGATATTGCAGTTAACGTAACTAAGGGTAAGAATTTGACCAACACCCGTGCTTCTGGTAAGGACCACGCAGCTGCTATTAAGACGCCAAAGACTATGACTTTGGAAGAAGCAATCGAATTTTTGAATGATGATGAATACTGTGAAGTAACTCCAGAAAGCATCCGTCTTCGTAAGAAGATTTTGAACACTTCAGAGCGTCAAAAGGCTGACAAGAAACGTAATCGTCAGTAATTAAATAACTTTAAAAAGGCTATCACTAATAGAAGTGATAGCTTTTTTGTTTTATAATGAAAAAGATACTAATAGCTAAAGGAGACTGCCAAAGTGCGTCAAAAAATACGTTATTTAAATATGAACATCTTTATCCCATATTTATTATTGGTGATTTTTGGTGTCATTTTAGTCTATTCATCAAGTTCAACTATTTTATTACAAAATGGTTTTAATCCAAGTACCTATGGGGTAAGACAGGCAATATATGCAATAGTGGCATTTGCCTTATTCGGCGTTCCATTTTTTGCTCTAAAACTAGAAGTGTTTAAAAATCCAAAATTTGTAGTTTGGTTTCTTGGTATCAGTATTGCTTTACTAATGTGGTTAGTTGGAATGAAGTTAGTACATGGATCTAGTGCTGCAGTAAACGGTGCTGTTGGTTGGATTAATTTAGGGTTTATTAATTTGCAGCCTCTTGAAGTAGCTAAATTAGCTTTAGTAATTTATTTGGCATTTGTCCTTAATAAACGCGACGGAAAAATTGTTAAAGGAAATATAATTAACGAATTAAAACACCCGGCTATTTTAACTGGTTTTATGATGGCTCTAGTTATTGTTGAACCAGATTTTGGTGGAACTGCAATTTTATTCATGATTGCTTTTGTTATGTTTTCGATATCTGGTGTCCCAGCAAGAACAGTATTTAAATGGACAATTGTAATGCTTGCGATTTTACTTGTAGGGATATTCATATTACTTACTTTTGCACCTAGCTCTATAAGAAATAGCTATCAATATAGCCGTTTCTTATCAGTTCTTCATCCATTTGAACTTGAGCGAAAAGGTGGAGCACAATTAGTTAATTCTTTCTACGCAATTCATAATGGCGGCATCGGCGGCGTGGGACTAGGAAACAGTATGCAAAAGCGTGGGTATTTACCAGAACCATATACTGACTTTATTTTGTCAATTGCTGCTGAAGAATTAGGATTTATTGGTATTCTGATTATTCTTGGCCTGATGTTTTGGCTTTTATGGAATATTATGGAAGTTGGGATTAAAGCACAAAGTCAATACAATTCTTTAGTTTGCTTTGGTGTAACAACTATTATCTTTACAGAAGCATTATTTAATATCGGCGCAGTTGTTGGTCTTTTACCAATTACAGGAGTTACTTTGCCATTTATTTCATACGGTGGGTCATCTTTGATTGTTTTAACAGCATGTATTGGATTGGTTTTGAATATTTCTGCTAATGAAAAAGCTAGAGAAGAAAAGGAGTATTCAGTTGCATGAGTATCAATGAAGAATTAAAGAGTGTTGGGTTACAACAACGTGACGGAATAATTGTATATCTTGATAATATCAGTAACCAATATCGTCTTAGAAAGTATGGCGATATTGTTTATTTTTCCAAAAAAATGAAGTATTGTGTCATTTATATCGATAATAATGATGCAGAAAAAATTAAGGATGAGATTGCTAATTTAGATTTTGTTAAAATGGTAGAAGACTCTGCTACTGATAAAATTGATTTGGATAGTGCGTATATTGAAGAGCAAATTCAAGATCTAGCTCAAAAGGCTGAGGCTGAATTAGCAGAGAGACAAGAAAAAGAGGATTTATACAATTGAGGATTATTTCTGGAAAATACGCTAAACGGAATTTATTTACATTGAAAAGCCGTAAAACAAGACCAACTAGTGATAAAGTTAAAGAATCACTATTTAATAGTCTTGGTCAATTTTTTGACGGAGGTGAAGTGCTAGATCTTTATGCAGGTAGTGGGGCTTTAGGAATTGAAGCAGTTTCAAGGGGCTACGACCATGCAGTACTCAGTGATATTAATTATGAGGCTGTCCAAATAATTAAGAAGAACGTTGCTTTAACTAAAGAAGATCAACGTTTTTCTGTATATAAAAAACCAGCTAAGGCAATGTTAAAGATGCTAGCTGAAGAAAAACAAAAGTTTGACTTAGTTTTTTTGGATCCACCTTATGCTAAGCAAAAGATGCTCAGTGATATGAAAACTTTGCTTGTAGATGATTTATTAAATGATCAAGCAATTGTTGTTGCGGAGACTGATGATGAAACAGATTTACCTGCAATTCCAGGTTATGATCTATTAAAAGAACACCATTTAGGTAAAACTATTGTTAGAATTTATCGAAAGGAATAATCAATGTCTGTATCATTTTTTCCAGGAAGTTTTGATCCGATTACAAATGGTCATCTAGATGTGATTAGACAGGCTGCTAATATTTTTGATCAAGTTTATGTTGTAATTATGACTAATACTAATAAGAATTATTTGTTCTCGCCTGATCAAAGAGAAGAATTTGTTAGAGATGCAATTCAAGGAATTGATAATGTACAAGTGATCAAAAGACCTGAAGAATTAGCGGTTAATGTAGCACAGGAATTAAATGTTGATACAATTGTCCGCGGTGTGCGTAATACACAGGATTTTTTGTATGAGCAGCAAATTGCGGGTATAAATAAGAAAATCTATCCTAAACTAAACACAGTTCTATTATTTACAAGTCCTAAAAATAGTTTTGTTGCTTCAAGCATGGTAAAAGAAGTTGCTCGCTTTGATGGTGATATTTCTGAATTTTTACCTAAAAAAGCTGCTAAAGCGTTAAAAGAGAAAATGAGGTCGAGTAATGGATAATCATTCATCTCAAAAAAAGACTCATAAAAAGTTAAGAAATTGGTTAATTACCTTTGCAATAATTATTGTTGTTTCCGTAGTCTCACTATGGCCAACGGACTATTTTATTGAGAGCCCGGGTCAGGCCTTTGAAGTGGGGCAATTTATGGAAACTAAGCGTAAGAAATCAAATAATTTATATATGGTTACTGTTAGCGTAACAAGTAGACCTGCTAATGTTTTGCAATATTTATGGAGTTATACGCAACCATTTGATTCACGGACACCAAGTTCGGAATTGCTAGGGAATCAAACTAGCAGTCAATATGAGGAACTCCAGAATTGGTATATGGAAACGTCTCAGCAAAATGCCATCTATTATGCAGCTAAAAAAGCTGGATTAAAACCTAAATTAAAGTACCTGGGTGTTTATGTCATGGATATTCAAAAGAATTCCAGCTTTAAAAATAAACTTCAGATAGGTGATACAGTTTTAGGTACAAATGGGCATCGTTTCCATTCTACTAGACAGATGCAAAATTATCTAAATAGTCAAAAAGCTGGTTCAACTGTAAAAATCTTAGTAATGCGCAATAAAGCTAAAAAGACTTTTACTGGTAAAATTGTCAAATTGTCAAATTCTAATCGTAAAGGAATTGGGATTCAATTAGTAGAACACGTTGACGTCCAGACTAAACCAGCATTATCAATTAATGCTGAAAATATTGGTGGATCAAGTGCTGGCCTGATGTTTTCATTAGAAAGTTATCAAATTTTTACTAAGCAAAACTTAACTAAAAATCATAAGGTAGCTGGAACAGGGACAATTGATCCAACAGGTAAAGTTGGAATAATAGGTGGTGTTGATAAGAAGGTTGTTGCTGCTAATAAAGCTGGGGCAGAAGTTTTCTTCGCACCAACAGATCGTTCTGGCGTCAAAAAATCTGAAACCAACTACGAAGTGGCTAAACGAACTGCCAAAAGAATTCACAGCAAGATGAAAATTGTCCCAGTTGCTAACTTTGAAGATGCTTTAAGTTATCTTCAAAAACATTATTAAAAAATTTTTTCAAAAAAATCAAAAGTCCAGAGTAAAATCTGGGCTTTTTTGCGTATTTAAATATAGGAGGATAATTTATGAAGTTAGATTTTGAAAAAATTAAGATGTTTTTGATCGAAAAAAAGAAGTATCTATTAATAATTGTTGCAGGGATTGCAATTTTCTTTTTTATGAAAAATAGCAATTCTAATAAAGAAGCGAATCAATTGGGTAATAACAATATTAGTCAAAATTCCTCTTCTTTTTCATCGAGCACGTCTTCATCGATGCAGACAAGTAACACCACTCAGTCTGAATCTAAAGAGGTTACGGTAGACATTTCTGGAGCAGTTAAGCATGGTGGGGTTTATACTCTAAAAAATGGTGCTAGATTGCAAGAATTAATTGAAGCTGCAGGTGGGTTAAAAGATAATGCACAAGTCAAAGCAATTAATCGGGCTGTAATGTTAAAGGATCAAGACAAGATCCATATTCCTTATAAAGGTGAAAAAGTTGAAAATGCGACGACTGTAACGTCAAATGGTGAAAGTACACCTTCAACCAGTGGAACTTCTTCAAGTCAAACAGGAGATAAAGTTAATATAAATACCGCTTCGGCTGCAGATTTACAAAAATTAAATGGAATTGGCGAGAAAAAGGCTGAACAGATCATTGCATATCGTGATCAAAATGGCCAATTTAAGAAAATTGAAGATTTAATGCAAGTTTCTGGTATTGGAGAAAAGACCTTTGCAGCACTCAAAGATCAATTGGCTATTTAAATTAGTTAGTCCCGGCCTCTTATTAATTACATCTTTAGCATTAGTTTGTGAATCCTTTTTGCTGTATCAAGCAAAAAATAATTTGCAGAAGTTAACTGCGATAGTTTTTCTTTTATATTGCATATTTTTAATAATAAAAAAATATTCTTGGTTCAATTTAGCTGTAGTTGTTTTAATTTTAACTTTTGGGATGTTGAGCTATTTTGATCAGAAAACAACAGACATTCAGTTAACTGATCAAACGCAAATTTTAGTCTATCCAGATGAAGTTAAGATTGAAGATGGTTGGCTTTCTGGGATAGGTAAAACAGAGCAAGGAAAAGTGACAATCGCAGGAAACGTTAAAGATGATCAAAATCAATATTTTGCTGATGGTAATCCAGTAATTCTTAGTCACATTACTGGTGAAATTGAAACTATTAGCCCAGCTACAAATTGCGGGGAATTTGATTATCAAAAGTATTATGCTGGTAAAAAGATTTTTCAAAGAATAAAGATAAAAAGTTGTCAATTTGTTAAGAGTAGGGTAACTATTTTTACATACCTACATCGATGGCGTTATCAATTGCAGCAGTATTTTAAGAAAATGCCACGATTAGTCGGATTTTTTGCTAGTGAATTAATTCTGGCTGAAAATCCCTCCAAAGATAATCAAGAGATTTTGAATAATTATCGAGATTTGGGTGTAATTCATTTATTAAGTATTTCTGGTTTACATGTTGGAATATATACTTTAGTAATTAGTACAATTTGTTTTCGAATAAAACTAACCCAAGAAGAAACTTTTTTGTGTTGCGGTTTAATCCTGATTGTAGGAATCTTTCTGAGTAATGGACAGCCTGGCTTTATCAGAGCAAGTTTAACGTATCTATTAGGACAATTGTTTTTACTAAAAAAATGGAAAATCAGCGGTCCGGATTTGTTGGGTTTAACATGCTTAATTCATATTTTCTTTGTACCACGTTTATTTATGAATATTGGTGCGATTTTGAGTTACGTTTTAGTGTTTGGGTTGCAGATAACAAGTCATTGGTCTAATTTTTGGCGATCTGTTTCACTTAACTTATTACTAACGCCACTCTTACTCTTTTATTTTTTTCAGGTCAACGTTTTTACGATTTTTTTCAATATGTTGATAGTGCCATATTTTAACTATGTGGTAATGCCAATTGCTTTTTTGAATATTTTGGTTTTTAAAAATATACCTGGGATTGGTCAAGTTTCAGAAAACATTTTAGAAATTACAGAGCAAATAATTGCTAACCTTTCAGAAACGAAACTAGGGTTGGTAACTTTCGGTAAAATTTCCTGGTGGCAATGCGTATTACTACTACTGATCTCAGCGATATTTTTGGCTTTTATGAATGAAAAAGGATACTTAAATAAAAAGAAAGGCTTTTTTATCAGTGCTGCCGCAATGTATCTAATTTCATTTAGTATGATTCATTTTCCGCTTCAGGGACAAGTAACTTTTATTGATGTGGGTCAAGGAGATAGTATTCTTATTACGACACCGTATCCAAGAAAGGTATATATGATTGATACTGGTGGAAAATTGAATTTCTCCGGTAAAAAAGTTACGCCTCAGGTCAATCGGATTACAATACCATTTTTAAAATCTTTAGGAATAAATCAAATTGATGGTTTATTTGTTACTCACCAAGATGCTGATCATGTTGGTGATATTGGCCCGTTAATGTCACAAGTTCATATTAAAAAATTGTATACTGCAAAAGGATTATCTAAAAATCCTTCTTTTAAGAAGAGAATTGAAAAATATATGGACCAAACAGATCTAATTGAGTTACTTGCAGGGATGCAGGTTAAAGAATTTCAGATTGATTTTCAAGTGGTTTATCCATTTAAAGAAGGGGAGGGTAAAAATGAAGATTCACTCTCATTAACATTTGTGCTTGCAGGTAAACGATGGCTGTTTACAGGTGACTTAGGACAAGATGGCGAAAAAGAAATTGCAAATAATTTTAATTTGAAAGTTGATTACTTTAAATTGGGACACCACGGCAGTAAAACTTCGTCAAATCCGGAATTCCTTCAAAAAATAAGCCCATCAGAAGTTTTCATTTCAGCTGGAAGAAATAATCGTTTTGGTCACCCTCATCAAGAGACTCTGAGTACCTTGAGGCAATTAAATATTCCGTGGGTTTCCACTCAAGACTGTGGTATGATTAGCTGGTATTATGGTTTTAAAGAGCCAAGTTTTAGTCGATTTTTACCGGAGAAGAAAGAATGAATCTGTTACCTATTTTTAAAAATACCAATAATAATCCCAATACCCTGATTTTAGGTCAGGATGATTTCTTGAATGATTATCTGATCCGGTCATATGTTGAAGATGAAAAATTCAAAGAATTAGATCGAATCACTGTAGATTGTGAAAGTGATGGATTAGATGAACTTGTAGCAAATTTGACAGAATCGAGTTTATTTTCCAGTCAAAAAATCATTACAGTCAAGAATCCTTTTTTCTTAACAGCTAAAGTTCCCAAAAAATATAAAAAACAAATAGATCAATTACAGGAAATTTTTTCACATATTCAAGAAATTGATGATGTGATAGTGATTGAAGCGTCATATGAAAAAATTGATAGAAGAAAAAAACTTACTAAGACGATTTTAGCTAGCTTCAATGTAGTTGAACCGCAGATTAAACCATACGAGGTAGCCGCAATAACTAAAGCAATTATTAAAACGGATGGTTATACCATTTCGCAATCTGCCTTGCAGCTTTTAATTGAACGCAGTGATCAAGTTATTGATACAATTTTAAGCAATTATAGTAAGTTGAAGGTAATAGCGGAAGATAAAAAAATTACTGAAAAAGCAGTCGATCAAAATATTGATTTATCGTTAGCCCAAAATGTCTTTTCAATTTTAGATTCTGCTTTAACTGGTGATTACAAAATAGCCATTCAGCGCCTTGATGATCAATTAAAAGAGGGTTCAAATCCAATTCAACTTTTAGCAGTTTTTGAAAATCAAATTGAGCTTTTATTAGTAGTTAAAATTTTAGCAAAAAGGGGAAGGACAGAAACGCAGATTGTAAAAGAACTGGGTGTACATCCATATCGTGTTAAATTAGCTCTGCAAAATAAAATTTCAGTTAATAAACTAAAACAAATGCTTGAACAAACAATTGAGTTGGATTACAAGTATAAAAATGGAACATATAGGGAAGATAATTTCTTAAAAATGTTCATTTTAAATTCGTAAAGCACAAAAAAGCGGAGACTTTTGTAGTCTCCGCTTCTTTGTTTTATTGCTTTATTACTTAGCTAACTTAGCTAAACGGCTCTTGTCACGAGCAGCCTTGTTCTTGTGGATTAAACCCTTTGCAACGGCCTTATCCAAAGCACTTTCTGCTTCTAAACGTAACTTGGAGGCGTCTTCTTCGCCAGCTGCAACAGCAGCCTTGAACTTCTTAACAGCAGTTCTTAACTTGTTCATTTGAGCAGAGTTACGCTTGTTAGCTTCGTTTTGTGTCTTAACACGCTTGATAGCTGATTTGATTTGTGGCATGAAATTCACCTCCATATGATCGTGATTTTACTTAATTGATTATACTTAAGAATCAGTCTTCTTGCAAGACAAATTCTACTTGCTTTTTAAAAAAATCCTTTGTATTATATTAATGTTGTGAACCATTAACGCTGTTTGTCCGCACACACCTGACGGCTAACGTTGTTAATGGCAATTTATATGTATTTAGATGAAAGGTGAAATTATGGCTATTTCAAAAGCAAAGAAAGACCAAATTATTAAGGAATACGCAACCCATGAAGGCGACACTGGTTCTGTTGAAGTACAAGTTGCTGTTTTAACTGAAGACATCAACAACTTAACTGAACACATGAAGAGCCACAAGCACGACCACCACTCATACGTTGGTTTGCTTAAGAAGATTGGTCACCGTCGTAACTTGCTTCGTTACTTACAAGATAACGATATTGAACGTTACCGTGCTTTGATCAAGAAGTTAGGTTTGCGTCGTTAATCCTACATTATGAAAAGCTGGTCCATTTTGGACTAGCTTTTTTGTTTTTTGTCATAATCACTTTCTTTATGCTAAAATTATTTCAGACTGTATTACGTTTTGATCTTTAAGATCCATAAAACAATTAAAAACTTAATTTTTAGAAAATAGAAAAGGGAAAATAATGGCTGATCAAGTTAAAATTATGATTTTGAGCGGCGCACGTGAACAAGGAAAGGACATGTTCGCAGTTCAAGTTAATGATGAAATATTTGTTTTAGATGCTGGACTTAAATATCCAGATAGCTCTTTATTTGGGATTGATGTAGTTATTCCGGATATGGAATTTTTTGCTCAATACGGAGATAGAGTTGCTGGGATTTTCTTAACTCATGGGCACGCTGATTCAATTGGTGCATTACCATATATATTACGTAGTAACAATATCCCAGTTTTTGGTTCAGAATTAACCATTGCATTAGCAAAAATTGACGTTAAGCGTGAAAATAAAACCATTAAAAATGATTTATTCCACGTTATTGATGCTGAAACTGAAATTGATTTCAAAAATGCTAGCATCTCATTTTTCCACACTACTCACTCAATTCCTGACTCATTAGGAATTGTTGTTCATACACCAGCAGGAGAAGTAGTTTATACTGGTGACTTCAAATTTGATCCATCAGCTGCAAAAAACTATCACACAGATATGGATCGTTTAGCTGAAATTCAAACCAAAAATGTTTTAGCTCTTTTAGCTGATTCGTCAAATGCTGAAGCATCTTTCCCAAGTGCCTCAGAGCAAGATATTGGTAAGTATGTAACCAATGTTTTTAGAAATGCAAAAGGGCGCATTATTGTTGCTGCCAAGGCTTCTAACCTAAACCGTGTTCAAGAGGTCTTAAATGCTGCTCAAAGCGCTGGTAGACGAGTTCTTTTAACTGGACGAGATGTAGCTAAAATTGTTCGTACATCAATGAAATTAGGCTATTTGGAAGTGCCAGATGGGTTGTTAATGAGAGTCAAGGACTTGAAGACTACACCAGATGATAAAACTGTTATTTTGGAAACTGGGCGCATGGGTGAGCCATTAAACTCATTACAAAAGATGGCTACTAAACGCCACAGTATGATTAGAATTCATGATGGTGACTTGGTCTTTATCGCTACTACACCTTCACACTCAGTAGAAACAATGGTTGCTGAAACTAGTGACTTAGTATATCGTGCAGGTGGCCGAGTAATTCAATTGGGCCGTAATCAACATACTAGTGGTCACGCTACTGGCCGTGATTTACAAATTTTGATTGATACTTTAAAGCCTAAGTTTTTATTCCCAGTTATCGGTGAATATCGTTTAATGGAAATTGCTAAGGATTTGGCTATCAAGGCAGGAATGGATAAAGATAATGTCTTTATTGCCCAAAATGGTGACTGCTACAACTTTGATTTTAAGAAACAACGTTTTTATTTAACTGACCCAGTTCCAGGCGAAGATACCATGATTGATGGTTCAGGCGTTGGGGATGTGGGTAATATTGTTTTAAGAGACCGTGAAATTCTTTCAGATGACGGTATTTTTATCGCTGTTGTGACAATTGATCGTAAGAAGAAAAAAATTATTGCTCAACCGCAAGTTACTAGCCGTGGATTTGTTTATATCAAGGCTAACCATCAATTAATGCGAGATTCGATTCAAGTGATTAAGAAGGCAATTAATGCCAACTTTGAACATAAAAAATTTGATTGGACTGAATTGAAACAAGATATCCGTAATGATTTGGAAAAATTCTTGTATAAACAAACTAATCGACGTCCAGTCGTTTTACCAGTAGTGATGGAAGTTAACCAAAATCGTCACCGTGCAATGCAAAAGAAAAATGAAGCTAAAGCTGATACGAGTAATAAAAAGCCGGGTCATGTAAAGCAAGACACAAAGACTTCTGTAAAAACAAATAAGAAAACAAGGAAGAATACAGAGGTTAAAAGTAAGAAAGAAGAAAAGAAAGATTAAGCATGGGATCATTAAGTCAAAAGCATTTAATGAAACTTGCTCAGGAAGATGAAGAGAAGAAAAATTACCAAGGCGCAATCCAAAATTTAGAAGAAGCTTTGGAAATGGGGCACAACTCTGATATAGTCCTTAATTTGTCAAAACTTTATCGAAAAAACAAACAAGGAGATCAGGCCTATGCCTTAATTAAAGGTGAACCTGATCTTTTTTCTGAGCAAAAAGTTTTTAAAGAGTATTGTCATGTTTTAGCTGAAAACAATTTTTTGATAGAAGCTTTACAACTTGAAAATCTGTTGGGAGAAACGCTACCTGTTAAAGTCACTCCGGTCGATACAAATAAGCAGCAGGAAATAATGCAAATGTTTAGGATGAAGCCTGCTATCAGTCAATTTGATTATCAGAATTTGCTCAAATTGGATTTGATTAACTTTAAAAATTTTGCTCAAAGCTTATTGTTAGATCCTGCACAAAATTTTGCAGTTCGTTTAGCTATCTGTGAAGATTTGATCAGACTCGGAATAGATGAAAAAATTAAAATTTGGGTGATTGGGGAACAAACTACATTCATTCCGAAAGAAACTGAACTTCTTGAAAAAAGTCCGATTTATCAAGAAGTTATTGCGGGTATTGCTGATAAGTTTAGAAATAATCCAAGTCAATTGCCAATGATGATAGGCGAAGCAAATTTGGTTTTAGGTAGTTTATATCCTAAATTATCTGCATATATCAAAAATACAGATGGATTTACTAGTGACTTTGTTTCCTTTTTGAAAACAAGAGATGGTAGAAGTCATCAAAGTTTGCTAGAAAAAATTTATCAAAATTTACCAAAATAATTTTAGGCAAAAAGGTTTACTTTTTTGCTCTATTTAGTATAATTAGCTAAGGTTATTTTCATAAAGGCATGGCTTAGCATTTTTTACTAGGCATTTGCCAATGAAAGTAGTACAATATTCGACAGAGAATTATCCGTTAACTTATCTCAACGGACTTCTTGCAAATATACAGGAGGGTCATTTTAATGGCAGAAAAAGAACATTACGTTAGAACTAAGCCACACGTTAACATTGGTACTATCGGTCACGTTGACCACGGTAAAACCACTTTAACTGCAGCTATTACTACTGTATTGGCTGAAAAGGGTTTGGCAAAGGCTGAAGATTACAGCCAAATCGATGCTGCACCAGAAGAAAAGGAACGTGGTATTACTATTAATACCGCCCACGTAGAATACGAAACTGAAAATCGTCACTACGCTCACATGGACGCTCCAGGCCACGCCGACTACATCAAGAACATGATTACCGGTGCTGCACAAATGGATGGTGCTATCTTGGTTGTTGCTGCAACTGATGGTCCTATGCCACAAACTCGTGAACACATTTTGCTTGCTCGTCAAGTTGGTGTTAACTACATCGTTGTTTTCTTGAACAAGTGCGATTTAGTTGACGATCCAGAATTGATCGACTTGGTTGAAATGGAAGTTCGTGACTTGTTGACTGAATACGATTACCCTGGTGACGATGTTCCAGTTGTTCGTGGTTCAGCTTTGAAGGCTTTACAAGGCGACAAGGAAGCTCAAGAACAAATCTTGAAGTTAATGGAAGTTGTTGATGAATACATCCCAACTCCAGAACGTGAAACTGACAAGCCATTCTTGATGCCAGTTGAAGACGTATTTACTATTACCGGTCGTGGTACTGTTGCTTCAGGTCGTATCGACCGTGGTACTGTTAAGGTCGGCGACGAAGTTGAAATCGTTGGTTTAGTAGACGACGTTAAGAAGTCAGTTGTTACTGGTTTGGAAATGTTCCACAAGACTTTGGACTTGGGTGAAGCTGGTGACAACGTTGGTGTATTGCTTCGTGGTGTTGACCGTGATGAAATCGTTCGTGGTCAAGTATTGGCTGCACCTGGTTCAATCCAAACTCACAAGAAGTTTAAGGGCCAAGTTTATATCTTGAACAAGGATGAAGGTGGTCGTCACACTCCATTCTTCTCAGATTATCGTCCACAATTCTACTTCCACACTACTGATATTACTGGTGAAATTGAATTGCCAGAAGGTACTGAAATGGTTATGCCTGGTGACAACACTGAATTTACTGTTGAATTGATTAAGCCAGCTGCCATCGAAGAAGGTACTAAGTTTACTATCCGTGAAGGTGGTCGTACCGTTGGTGCCGGTCAAGTTACTGAAATTCTTGACTAATTTCTAACGATATAATTAAAAAGATGTGCTTCTTCATAAGAAGTACATCTTTTTTTTACTCAATATTTGTGTTTTAACTTTTTTTAGGGTAAGATAACTTAGTATGCAAGTAGCAAACTCAAACTTGACATTGGAGGTATTTAATTAATGTCTGTAAAATGGGAAAAAACCGGTAAGACTTCCGGCGAACTTACTTTTGATATTTCAAAGGATGAAATTAAGTTAGGTTTAGACCAAGCATTTAGAAGAGTTAAGAAGAATTTGCGTGTTCCTGGCTTTAGAAAAGGTCACGTATCACGTATGATTTTTGATCAATACTATGGTGAAGAAGCATTATATGAAGATGCTTTAAATATTGTTTTGCCAAACGCATATGCTGCCGCAGTTAAGGAAGCTAAGATTGAAGCTGTTGGACAACCACAAATTGAACCCGTATCAATGGATAAGGGCAAGGACTGGACTATGAAGGCTACTGTGTCAGTTCAACCAGAAGTTAAGTTAGGCGAATACAAGGGTGTTGAAGTTCCTAAGCAAAATACTCGTGTTTATGCAAAAGATATCGATGCAGAACTTGACAAGCGTCGTAACCAAAATGCTGAACTTGTACTTAAGAAGGGTAAAGCTGAAAAGGGTGACACTGTTACTATCGATTACAAGGGTACTATTGATGGTAAGGAATTCGATGGTGGTTCAGCTGAAAACTACTCACTTGAATTAGGTTCAGGTACTTTCATTCCTGGATTTGAAGACCAATTAATCGGTCATGAAGCTGGCGATGATGTTGACGTTGTTGTAACCTTCCCAGAAGATTACGGTGCAAAGGACTTAGCTGGTAAGGAAGCACACTTTGCTACTAAGATTCACGAAGTTAAGTCAAAGCAACTTCCTGAATTAGATGACGAGTTTGCTAAGGACGTTGATGATTCAGTAGAAACTCTTGATGAATTGAAGGATAAGATCAAGAAGGATCTTAAGGAACAAAAAGAATCAGCTGCTAAGGATGCTATCCAACAAGCTGCTATTGAAACTGCAGTTAAGAATGCAGAAATCGATGAAATTCCTGATGCAATGATTCAAGAAGATGTTGATACTCAATTGAGACAATACTTAGGCAACATGCAACGTCAAGGTATTGATCCACAAACTTACTACAAGTTAACTAACACTACTGAAGATCAATTGCGTGCACAATTTGCTAAGGATGCAGCTGAAAGAGTTAAGATTAACTTAGTTCTTGAAGCAATTGTTGCTGCAGAAGACCTTGAAGCAACTAAAGAAGAAATTGATAAGGAAATCAAGGACCTTGCAAGTGAATACAACATGGATGAAAAGATGGTTCGCAACACTTTGAGCGACGACATGTTAGGTCACGATATTACTGTTCGCAAGGCAATGGATTTAGTAACTGATAACGCAAAACAAGTTGCTAAGTCAAAGCTTAAGGAAGACGAAAAGTCTGAAGATTAATAATTACGTAGTTTAGAAATTACCTAATAATAACTAGGCGACTGTTTAGCAGCCGTCTTTTTATTTTCTCTAAGCATTTTTGCTTTATTATATTTATTTTTATGATAATCTTGAAAATGTAGATATTAGGAGGAAGATTTATGGCAACTCAATTTACAGATCAAGAAGAGATTAAATGCTCTTTTTGTGGTAAAACTCAAGATCAAGTCAAGAAGATGATCGCTGGCAACGGTGTCTATATCTGTAATGAATGTGTTGACTTATCAAAGAAGATAATAGATGACGAGTTACGTGCAGATTCAATTGAAAAAGCACGTGAATTACCTAAGCCTATGGAAATTAAGAAACAATTGGATGATTATGTCATTGGACAAGATCGTGCCAAGAAAGTACTTTCTGTAGCTGTATACAATCATTACAAGAGAATTGGACAAATGGATCTAGATTCATCAACTCAGCTCCAAAAGTCTAATATCGCCCTTATTGGGCCTACAGGATCTGGTAAGACATATTTGGCTCAGACCTTAGCTAGAATCTTGGATGTACCATTTGCAATTGCAGATGCAACTACCTTAACTGAGGCTGGTTACGTTGGTGAAGACGTAGAAAATATTTTGCTTAAATTATTGCAAAATGCAGATTACGATTTAGAGAGAGCCCAACGCGGAATTATCTATATCGACGAAATTGATAAGATTTCAAAGAAAGCAGAAAATGTTTCAATTACTAGAGATGTTTCTGGTGAAGGGGTTCAACAAGCTTTATTGAAGATCTTGGAAGGAACAATTGCTTCAGTTCCCCCTCAAGGTGGTAGAAAGCATCCTCAACAAGAGATGATTAAGATGGATACTTCAAATATTTTATTCATCGTTGGTGGTGCCTTTGATGGGATCGAACAAATTGTTAAGAATCGATTAGGCAAGAAGACAATTGGTTTTGGCGCTGAAAATGAAGTTAACAAGATTAACACTGATGATTGGACTCATTATTTGACCACTGGTGATTTAGTTAAATTTGGTATGATTCCAGAATTTATTGGTCGTATCCCAGTAATTTCAACATTAGATAAGCTTGACAGTAAGGACTTAATCAGAATTTTAACTGAGCCAAAGAATGCCCTTGTTAAGCAGTATCAAAAGCTTTTGTCTCTTGATGATGTTCAATTAACTTTTACTGATGGTGCTTTAAAGGCAATTGCTGATCAAGCAATTGAACGAAATATGGGTGCACGTGGGTTAAGAACAATCATTGAAAATTCTTTGATGGATATCATGTACCGCACGCCAAGTGAAGAAGATATCGAAAAGGTTGAGGTTACCAAAGATGTAATTACTCGCCACGATCAACCTCGTGTTATTAAAAAGCAAAACAACGACGAACAAAAGGCAGTAGTAAATGATAATTAAAAATAGTGAATACGCTGTTAGCGCAGTTAGAGAAGATCAATATCCTAAAGATGACTTCCCTGAAATAGCCTTAGCGGGCCGCTCAAACGTCGGAAAGTCAAGCTTGATAAATACGATCTTGAATCGAAAAAATCTCGCCAGAACGTCTTCTCAACCCGGTAAAACGCAAACGTTGAACTTCTATCGAGTAAACGAAGATTTCTATCTTGTGGATGTGCCAGGTTATGGTTACGCTAAAGTTTCTCAGAAGAAGCGCCAAGAATTTGGCGAAATGATTCAAGATTATTTAGAAACACGGGCTAATTTGAAGGGTTTGATTATCTTAATTGATAGTCGTCATGAACCAACGCAAGATGATATTGCGATGTACAGTTATGCACAGTATCTTGATTTGCCAATTTTGGTTGTATGTACTAAAATTGACAAGATCAAGAAAAGTCAAGTTAATAAAGTATATTCTAACTTGAAGAAGCATTTAGATTTGGATCATGATAATATTACTGTTTTAACTTTTAGTTCTGTGACTAAATTTCACGTTGAAGAAGTTAGAAATTGGATTGAAGATCATTTAGAATAAAAGAAAAATGCATGGCTACAAGAGTCATGCATTTTTTATCGATGAGATTTTGGAAATTTCTTTCTTTGTCCGAATATTTCGCCAATAAGTTTAAAGAAACCATATATAACAAGAATAATCCCAGCCAGGATAATTGATTGTTTAGTAAAATATTTCGGATTAACAATAATAATAATTCCTAAGGCAAACGCTAGAATTGATTCAATTCCAACAATAACTTTTCTAAAAATTCCGCTAATTCTATGTAAAATAATCTGACGAATACGGATATAAGAATAAATTATTAAGAATGTTCCTAAGAAGTAATGTGCCAGAAAGATTAACAGCCTATTGTTAGAAATAAGAGCAACTGAAAGAGCGAAAACAATTAACCAACTAATGATAAAAAATCTTTTTTGGCGATCATTTAATGTGGAAAGGGCAGAATTGATAATTTGAATTGTAGAAAATCCGATCCCAGTTAGGGCAACTAAAACTCCGAAAGCCCTAAGAGAATACTGTGGGGTCGTTAAGGTAATAATTCCCAGAACAAGCATCACCCAGCCAACAGTTGAGTCGGTTGTAAATAATGCCTGGATGATTCTTCTACTTTTAATTGATTGCCAAAATGCAGAAAAGAGACTACCAAAGACAAAACGAGTTCGCCTAGATGACCCGGTTAATGAAAGTAAAATAGCTCCAAAACCGCCAAAGCCATGCTTACCTAATTGATTAATTTTAGTGGCACCACTTGCTGCTAGAGCATCAAATAAATCATTAGTTAATGATTCTCGCTCTGCCAAGGTTGCATCCCCAATCCAATCGTTAATTAGCTGATTGTAAATTCGGGATTGTGCATTTCGATGATTTGCTATGTTAAAATGCGAACCAGTAACTTCCCAACTGAAGGCATCATGTTGACTAACCGTTTTTCGATTGGAATAAACAATTGTAGGAGTAATTCCTTTGGGCTCAAATAAGCGACCTATGATACTAAATTCGGGTACATACCGCTTTAATCGCTCTTTTAAGAATTTCTCGGGTAATTGAGCACCAACTTCTTTAGCTATACCAGGAGAGTCAAAAGTATAAATTGCAGCGATTCTTTTACGTAATTTAGGTTCAATATTAAGAGCTGCATACTCAGCAAGATTACCACCTTTTGAATGTCCAAGTAGGGTATAATCTTCGTCGTCACTATTCATAATTCGTTCAAGATAACTTGTAGCTTCTTTTTGAGCAATTGTAGTTTTAAAACTAATTTCAAAATCTTCTTTCCATCCAACTAATGAATCATCAGTTCCTCTAAAGGAAATAAAGTTCATGCCATTTTCAAGTTGAATCTTGATTGCACAGAATTGTGTATGCTCAGTTAATGTGTTTTCATAGTATGATAGTTTTGCATTTTCAAAGCGAGTTGCCGTAGACATTAACTTTAATAAATTTTGATAATAAATATGATCTGGTTTTGGTCGATCGGGTACAAAATATTTCTTGGCTGCATCTTTGATCGTGATCGTTCTACCATCGTCAGAAACAATGTTTGGCAAGTCTAAATAAGAAAAAACTGCCAGAACGAGAGCATCGATCTCATTAAAAGGAGCCTTTTCTAAGTCAATATCACCACGCCATTTTAAGTATGAAAAGATGTTGTTATCTGGATACATGATTGACGTCTCCTAAAATAAAGATATTTACTTAATTTTAACTTAGTAACAGCAAGAAGTTCAGAAAAAGGACATATTTTTGAAAAATTTTTTATATTTTAGGATAACAAATGTTATTTTTGTGATATAATAAAACCCAGGTAGAAGGGGATACAACTACCTGGGGAAAAAGGGTCTAACAATAAGGACTTTATAAAACATTCAGGACCCTTCATCAGTATATCAAACTATTATAATTTAAGGTATACTTTAGTTAAAATTTCTTTTAAGTCATGCAAAAATTCCTACGAAATGTAGGAATTTTTCTTTTTTTCTAGTCAAAACTTGATATAATTACTTGAATATATATTTCTTTTAGGAGGCATAGGAACTAAATGATTACAGTTACCGACTTAAGTCTTAACTTATCCGGTCGTACTTTATATGAAGATGTCAATTTAAAATTTACTCCTGGCAATTGTTACGGTGTAATTGGTGCTAATGGAGCAGGTAAGTCAACTTTTCTTAAATTGCTTGAAGGCAAAATTGAACCAACTACTGGTAATATCAGTATCGATTCAAATGAAAGAATGTCCAGCTTAAATCAGGATCACTTTGCTTTTGAAAACTTTACAGTTATGCAGACTGTTATTCAAGGACATAAAGAGTTGTACCAAGTAATGCAAGAAAAAGATGCACTTTATGCAAAACCTGACTTTAATGATGAAGATGGGGTTAAAGCTGCAGAGCTTGAAAGTAAATTTGCAGAATTAGATGGTTGGAATGCTGAAGCTGATGCAGCAAAGCTTCTTCAATCAATGGGAATTCCAGAATCTATGCATCAAAGCATGATGAGTGAATTACCTGAATCTGATAAAGTTAAGGTTTTACTTGCTCAAGCATTGTTTGGTAATCCTGACATTCTTTTACTTGACGAACCTACTAACGGTCTTGATGTTCATACTGTAGATTGGCTTGAAAACTTCTTGGCTGATTATCCAAATATCGTTATTGTTGTTTCTCACGACAGACACTTCTTAAACCAAGTATGTACACAAATGTGTGACGTTGACTTTGGTAAGATTCAACTCTATGTCGGGAATTACGACTTTTGGTATGAATCAAGTAAGTTAGCCAGTGAATTAGCCGCTAACCAAAATGCTAAGAAAGAGGAAAAGATTAAAGAGTTACAAGAATTCGTTGCTCGTTTTTCAGCAAATGCCTCTAAATCGCGTCAGGCAACTTCACGTAAGAAACAACTTGAAAAGATTACTTTAGATGATATTAGACCATCTTCAAGAAAGTATCCATTTGTTAAATTTGAATTACACCGTGATTTAGGAAATGACTTGCTGAAGGTGGAAAATGTCTCATATTCAGTTGATGGTGAAAAGATTTTAGACAATGTTTCTTTCATTGTGAGACCAGGTGACAAGGTAGGCTTTTTATCAAGAAATACTCTGGCTACAACTGCATTAATGGAAATTCTAGCAGGTAAAATTAAGCCGGATTCAGGTACTGTAACTTGGGGGCAAACCACTGCCTTTAATTACATGGCACGTGACCTTAATGCTAACTTTAACAATGACGATCTGACCATCCTTGACTGGCTTCGTCAATATGCGCAAAAAGATCAAGATGATAATACTTTCTTGCGTGGATTCTTGGGAAGAATGTTGTTTAGCGGAGATGAAATTGAAAAGAAGATTAAGGTCCTTTCTGGTGGAGAAAAGGTTCGTTGTCAATTATCAAGAATGATGTTACAACCAGCTAATGTTTTATTGATGGATGATCCAACTAATCACTTGGATTTGGAATCAATTACTTCATTAAACGATGCACTTAAAGCATATCTGGGCTCAATTCTCTTTACTTCACACGATCATGAATTCTTGCAAACAATTGCAAATCACATTATCGAAGTTGGACCAAAGGGTATTGTTAGCCGTGCTGATACTACTTATGATGAATTCTTAAATACGCCAGCTATTCAAGAACAAGTTGAAAAAATTTATTAAAAAAAGAAGTGAGTTGATCGATTTCAACTCACTTTTTTGTTACTTATCTTTATTTTCTTTTTCTTTAATGCTATCTTTTTCTTCTTTCTTGCGCTTGTTCATTGGTGACTTCTTAGGGTCAGGAACAACAGCGAATTTATCAAGCATCTTGTTTAAGTTATTTGGATTATCAAAAGTTAAGCCCATAAAATCATCCTTTCTTTTTATCAGTATTATAAATAATTTTGCTGTTAGATACCAGGGTTATGTTTATTAAGAATTACTTTAGTTTTGCACTTTTAAGTAACTGATCAACGCGCTCGAAGAATTTATCCTTATGTGCGCGAGTTACAAGAGTTATTTGACGACCATTTTCTTCTTCAACTAAACGTCCTGCTGCTAAGCCATCAGTAATTACGCTGGCTTTAGCTTCACGAGTTTCAACCACTTCAGGAAAGAGTGAGCTAATAACTGTTAAAACATCCCATAAGTATAATTTAGCTTCAGGTACAGAAACAAGAAGACTGTATGCTTGGCCAACTAAATCAATTGCAGGATATTTTCTTAGACTTGCCCAATGCTGACGAAGTTTATCGTCAATTGGTAATTCTTCAGTACTTTCAAGTCCAACCATTTGAATAGGAATATTGGTATCAAAAACGCGTTTAACTGCATATGGATCCCAAAAGGCATTCCATTCTTGTGTACCATCAGCGTTGACAAGCATTACATTGCCGTGACCATTTAAAGATCCGCCCATCCAGTAAAGTTTCTTGATCTTCTTTTCAATTGCTGGATCAGTATCTAATGCGCGAGCTAAGTCAGTCAATGGTCCAGTCATTACTAACGTAATCGGTTCATCAGCTGCATTAAGTTTTTCGATGATATCTAAATGAGCAGGTAAGTTAGCTTGCTTTGTAATAATTTTGCCGGGTTCGTTAAGAATTGGCAAATAGTTGAAAGAATACGCTGCTAAACGCCATTCGTGAGGAAATTGGTTAACGGCTCTAGAATTTGATTTAGCAATTTCAATATCATCATTTCTTAAATTGAAACGGTCAGTCATTTTGCGACAAGCTTCAACTGCTGGATCAACATATCCGTCTGCATCAATTGCACTAACCCCGAGTAATTCAATATCAGGGGCTTGAAGCAAAAGTAAGTAGGAAACTAAATCATCGATATTACCATCATGGTTAAAATAGATCTTTTTCATTTTTATTCCTTTCAATCAAATAATTAATTTTATTCTACCAGTTATGGAATGAATTTGTTTAATTAAAATAAATTCAAAAATATATATTTTTGTAAACAAAAGTATAACGATTTTATTTACAAAATCATGTAAGCGTTTTATAATTAGTAATGTAAACAAATAATAAGTTTCCAAGAATAATAAATTAGGAGGAAATTATTTATGGCTGAACAAACTATTATGTTAAATTGTAGTGCTGGTATGAGTACTTCATTATTGGTTACAAAGATGCAAGAAGCAGCAAAAGCTGACGGAATTGACGCTAAAATTTTTGCTTGCCCAGCATCTGAAGCTTCACAACACCTTGAAAACGAAACTATTGATTGTGTATTGTTGGGGCCTCAAGTAGCTTACATGAAAGGTGACTTTGAAAATAAAGTAAAGGGCGCTGGCAAAGATGGCAAGGATATCCCTTTGGATGTTATTGACATGCAAGCATACGGCATGATGGATGGTGAAACTGTTCTTAAGCAAGCTGAAGCCTTAATCAATGGATAATCTCAATTAGAAAAGAATTTTGACATGACTGAAGAAAAGAATTTAACTGAAGAAGAAAAAGATCAACAAACTTTAATGGCAGCAATGGGATTGATTGCTAACGGTGGTAATGCTAAGAGTTTGGCTTTTGAAGCAATCCGTTTAGCTAAGAAGGGTGATATTGAAGGAGCTCGTAAAAAGCTTAAAGATGCAGATGACTCACTTCTTGAAGCTCACAATTCTCAGACAAATATGCTGACAAAAGAAGCACAAGGCGATCATATGAAGGTAACTTTATTAGTAGTTCACTCACAAGATCACTTGATGAATGCAATTACCTTTAGAGATTTAGCTGGTGAAATGGTAGATTTGTATGAAAAGTTATACAAGTCTGGCAGTTTAAAGAAAGACGAAGAATAAAAATTAATATAAAAATATCGAGTATCAAAAGCTCGATATTTTTTTGACCCAAAAAAACTAGATCACAAATCATCAATTAACGATTTATAATCTAGTTTCTTTTTATTATTAGGCAGCCATGTTAGCTTTAACACCTTGAGCCATTCGCTTTAATTCTTTTTTGGCGCCGAACTTTAATTGTAGGTTATAAAGTAAGTTGCTGACCCAGCCGTGCTTTGATTCATCATAGCTTTTAATATTTTCTGAGAAGATGATTTTAACACCCTTATCGATATCTTGGGTTCGATAAGAAATTACAATGTGAAAGCGATCGTTATGAAAGTCGGCTTCATATAATTCACCACGCTTATATTGAGTAATTTCGGTTTTAATACCATTTTGATCATAGCGAGTACCAGATTGCAGATTAACGGGTAAATCATTGCCACGAGCTTGTTTAATTGCTGTAATTAATTGTTGATCTAAATAATTAAAAAAATCGGCCAAAAAAATCGGTTGATGAAAAATTAAAGTCCTTTTGGATTGTAATCATGCGTTTTCTTCCTTAATCTAAATCTTGACCGTGAGAGGCAATTACTTTCTTGTACCAGTAGAATGAGTCTTTTGGATAACGCTTAAGGCTGCCATTTCCTCGGTCATCACGATCAACATAAACAAAGCCATAGCGCTTCTTCATTTCGCCGGTACCGTTTGAAACAAGATCGATTGCTGACCACATGGTATAACCCATTAAATCAACCCCATCAAGTGTTACAGCATCTTCCATTGATTTGATTTGGGAGCGCAAATATTTAATTCGGTAATTATCATGAATCTTATGGTCGTTTGTCAAAGTGTCTGACCAACCAAGGCCATTTTCAACTACCCAAAGTGGTTTATGGTATCTTGTCCATAACTCGTTTAAGCCAATTCTGAGGACGTCTGGATCTGTTGCCCAGCCCCATGCGTTGGCTTCGAGGTAGGGATTAGTAATATTACCAGAGCTGACGTTTCCTGCAGCTTTAGCATCATTTGCATGAGTTGTAACTACATTTGAGGTGTAGCAAGAGAAACTTAAAAAGTCGCAAGGATATTTTTTGAGTAACTCATAATCTTCTACGGTATCATTCAATTTAATTCCATCGCGCTCATATTTCTTAAGTCGACTTGTTGGATAATAGCCTAGCATTTGTACATCAGAATAAAAGAGCATCTCTTGTTTAGCCTTCATTACAAGTAATTGATCTTTTGGATCACAAGTGTATGGATAGATCGCACTGTATGCAAGCATCATTCCAACTTGGTTCTTAGGATCGATCTGATGGGCAAGCTTAACAGTTTTTGCACTAGCTACAAATTGATTGTGAGCGCCTTGAGCGCGATTTTGTTCACTACCGTCAATCAATCCGCCACCCATGTAAGGAGCCATATCCATTGCATTAATCTCATTAAAGGTAAGCCAGTAGTTAACTTTTCCCTTGTAGTGCTTCATAACGATTTCGGCATAATGAGTGAAAGCATCAATTAGATAGCGATCTTTCCAGCCACCGAAGCGTACGATTAATGATAGAGGAGTTTCGTAGTGTGAAAGGGTGACCAGGGGTTTGATTCCGTATTTTGCACACTCATCAAATACTTTGTCATAGAAGGCTAATCCTTCTTCATTTGGTTCTTCATCGTCACCGTTAGGTAAAATTCGAGACCAGTTTAAAGAAAGACGAAAAACGTCAAACCCCATTTCTGCCATTAGCTTAATGTCTTCTTTGTAATGGTGATAAAAGTCTGTTCCTTGATGGCTAGGGTAGTAATAGCCATCTAAAATTTTAGGAACGGCACCTTTAGGGAGTTTAAATTCAACGTTTGGATCCCATGAGAGGGATGTAGCACCAGTTTCACCATTAGGCATTTCCCAGGTAACTTTACGAGGTTCATTTGCAGAACCATTGGTTAAAACATCAACCGCATTTAGTCCTTTTCCTCCTTCGTTATAACCTCCTTCATATTGATTAGCAGCACTAGCACCGCCCCAAGTAAAACTATTATCTAAAGTCATAATATACCTCTAAAATCTATTGTTCTCTAATACAGTATAGTCGCGTTGGTCGTAACGACTTCTGCTAGTAGAATATTCGATCGGCTGTCCATTTGTAAGCCAAACGATTTGTTCAATTTCTAGCATTGGATCGTCGACTTTTGCGTCCAAATATTCTTGATCATAATTATTCGATTTGGTTGCACGGATTTTTCTGTAGGCATGACCAAATTTTAAATGTAATTTATGGTGAATGTAGTCGTATATTGAATCATTAAGCACGGTTTCGTCTAGATCTGGAACTAGCTTGACCGGCATAAAGGTATGCTCAATAACAAGTGGTTTATCATCAACATAGCGAAAACGAATAATGTTATAAATTGGCTCAATTTTCTTAACATCTAAGTATCTTTGGATTTGCTCATCTGGAAATTCAACATTGAAGAGCAAGATCTTACTACTTACTTTAGAGTTATGGTATTCGTTTTTTAAACCAGTTACAGTATTGGCAGGAGAGTCGATATCACTTCTGATAGGAATATCACCTGAAACAAAAGTCCCAAGACCGGATTGCTTGTATACAAGTCCTTGTCTTTCTAAACCGTCCAGCGCCTTTTTTACTGTTAAGCGGCTAACACCTAATTCTTTAGCCAGAGTTTCCTGGTCTGGAAGAGGAGTACGCGCCATGTAAGTTTTGTCTTTAATCCTTTGAGTAATTACATTCGCAACGTCTAAGTACTTAGCCTGTTTTTTGTTTTCTATCTGAAACTTGAAAGCTAAGATTCATGCTCTTTTCGCATGTTTCCTGGCTTTTTC